>CAUEYX010000021.1 GCA_959022495.1 uncultured Lachnospiraceae bacterium
AGCGGTACCTTGTACCTGCAATCCGCTATAGCAGGGGTGATATTGCGCAGAGGGCGGCAGCCTGCAGAGCTGCCCCCGGTAAGTGACGTTGATGTCCGGGTCTCACGCGACGGGAACTTGTGAACCGTGTCAGGCCGGGAACGGAGCAGCACTAAGCAGGACCTTCCGGGTGCCGTGAGGGTGCCTGGGCTGAGTTAACTGCCGGGGTAACGTCTGTGGGTCATGTTCGAAGCGCAATGCACGCAAAGAAAAAATCCGCGCAGCATAAGGCGCAGAAAAACAGCCGGCTGTTTCCCATCCCGGGAAGCTGCCGGCTGTCTGATTGTCCGCCGATTTCCGCTCTGTACCGGGAAATTCATTCACAAAAACCGGAGACTACTCTATCCCCGGCTCCTCCCCGGCCAGACTCTTTCTGCGCATCTTCTGTTTCAGGCGCAGCTCTTTGAAAAAGCGCTTCATCAGCGCGCTGCACTCTTCCCCCAGCACACCGGTCTCAAGCTCTGCCTGATGGTTAAATTCCTTCATATCCAACAGATTTAAAATCGATCCCGCGCACCCGGCTTTCGGGTTCATGCAGCCCACCACCACCCTGGCAACCCGTGACTGGACAATAGCACCGGCACACATCTGACATGGTTCCAGCGTCACATACAGCGTACAGTCCTCCAGTCTCCAGTCCCCCATCTTTTTCCCCGCTTTCCGAATCGCGGTGATCTCCGCGTGGGCCAGAGGATTCTTGTCCGTATTTCTGCGGTTATATCCTCTGCCGATGACCTTCCCTTCATGGACAATCACGCAGCCGATGGGCGTCTCATCCAGAGCGTACGCTTTCTCCGCCAGGCGGATCGCCTGGCGCATATACTTTTCATCTGTCTTTTTCTGGTCTTCCATGTGTTCCCTGCGCATCACTGTCATAACATTCCTTCCGTCCCCTGTTCTTTTTCTGCTCTTTTTCGAATAGACTAGACTGAAAAAGACAAGACCAGAGGCAATTTTAATCTATGAATTCCGGTATCTTCTATTTATACGAATACGAAAACAACAAGCGCAGCAGAAACGTGGGCTTCATTAAGGCCGCGCGTCACTACCGCTCCTGTATCCTCCAGATCCACGCCAACGGCATTCCCGTGGGCAATGGCGCGGCCCTGGAACTCTATGCATTTTATCGGGACAATGAGGCTCTAATCGCAGAGCAGATCGCTGTCCTGAACTGCTTCAGGAGAAATATCTCCGCACGGCTGCCCGTGGCAGAATCCAATTTCCCCGAGGGGCGTCCCCTCTCACAGATTGACGGGTTTCTGATCCGTCTTCCGGGAAGCGCCACCCCTCTTTTCTGGATGGCTTCCGCCTTTTTCTTCGATGTGGATATCAGCCGGCTTACCGTTCCTTCCCGGCAGTGTCCGCCCACAGAGCTTACCGCCGCGGAGAAAAGCAGTCCGGAAGAGCGCTCCTTGGAATCTTCTCCCGGCTCCCTGACGGAAGAGCCCCCGCAGGAAACGGATCTCCCGCCTTCCAAAGGTTCACCAGCCGCGGTATCCGGCGGGAACCCTGACGATTCTCCCGCCGAAGCAGATGGAGAAGAAATCACCGAAACCAACATCCCTGCGGACAGCCGTACCGAACCTGACTCAGAGTCCGGCACAAAGTCCGGCATGAATACCGCTCCGGATACCGGCGCTGCTCTCTCTGCGGATTCCGTTCCGGAGACGGCTGGGGATGCCGGCGCAGACACTTCCGCGGACACTGGTCCGGTTCTGGCTGGGGATGCCGGCACAGGCACTTCCGTGGACGACGTTCCGACCGTTCCCGCTGATCCCGGAACAAACGCAGGGACAGACGGTCCTGCAGATACCGCTTCGGATACCGCGGCTTCGACTGTGACTTCGCAGGTGGACACGGAAAACGGCATAAACCAGGCAGAGATCCCTTCAGAGGAGCCGTCCGGCCAGCCCACGGCAAGAAAGATCCAGCGCTCGGACATTGTCCAGCTTCCCAGAAAGTTCTGGCCGCTTGCCAACAACAGTTTCCTGCTCCACGGATACCATAACTACAATCACCTCATGCTCATTGAGGAGGACGGACGGATGTGGCTGGGCGTCCCCGGCATCTATGACCCGCAGGAAGCCCGCGCCGCGGATCTCTTCGGATTCCCGCGCTTTACCCGCTCCTGCGCCGCATTCCCCGGTCTGACGGCAGAGGAGAAAAGCGACAGCAGCGATTTCGGCCATTGGTGCCGCTGTGTGGGCAGCCGACGTCCCCGCTGATCCGGTTCTCTGATTTTAGAGCATGCCGTTCATTTCCTGATACAGACGTTTCGCGTAACTGTCTGTCATGCCGCACACATAATCTGTCACGAGGAGGAGACGCAGATAGAGCTTCTCCTCCTCACTCTTTCCCGCCGCCTGCAGTTTATACGCGTTCTTATAATTATCCGATATAAAAGAAACCACCCGCCTGTCGATGGTATCCTGCGGTTCTTCTGTATCATAATACAGGACCGCGTGAACCAGCTTATCCATCAGGTCGTTGAGGATCGTTGACTCCGACACCTCCATCTTATAGATTGCCATCGACGAGAACACATACCTGTACGCCATGTCCCCCAGCAGGTCCATCAGCCGCTGCCCGTATGTTCCGTAAAATAAGTCGTGGCAGAATGTGCCCGCCATGATCTTGTCATAATTGGAAGTAAAACCGAATGTGGCGCAGCTGATGAGAAATCCCTGGGCGCTCACGATCCAGTTCTTCACAGCATAGGACTCTGGGCTGCTTACGCCCTTGCTGATCCCCCTCTCATAGAGCTGGCGCAGCTTCTCAAGGGGCCGGAAGGGAGACTGCGGCAGCTCCCGCTCCAGGCATGCGAGCTCCCGCTCCAGAGTGTAATATGTAATAAAGCCCTTCACAAAGGCATCTTCAATATCCGCTGTCTTATATGCCAGGTCATCCGCCGCCTCCAGTATGAAAGTGAGAGGATGTCTGTTCTTCCCCGCTCCCGTGGACTCCGTCACATCCCGGAAGATCTTTTCGTCCGCCAGATAATATCCCATTTTCTTATCCTTGATATTCTCTCCCGCCTCATTGATCTCAGTGGAAGCTGCCGGATATTTTATGATCGTATTGAGCAGGGCATAGGTCAGATTCATGCCATGCTCATCCACCAGATAGTGAAGCCTCGTGACCAGGCGGAGAGCCTGGGCATTGCCCTCGAAGTGAAGGAGGTCCTGCTTCATCTGCTCATTGAGCATCTCTTCTGCCGTCCTGCCGCCGAACGTCAGACGGGGCAGGTTCCGCGCGAACCACTCCCGGATGGCAATCTCCCCAAAATGCCCGAAAGGCGGGTTCCCAATGTCATGGATCAGCCCCGCGCATTCGAGAATATGTGAGATATCTTCTTTCATCTGGGGAGTAAATCCGGAGTTCTTCCTGTATGTTAAAATATTTTCCCCGATATTCTGCCCAAGGGATTTCCCCAGGGAGGACACCTCCAGGGAATGGGTCAGCCTTGTGCGGATAAAATCACTTTTATCAAGAGGGAATACCTGTGTCTTATCCTGAAGCCTCCGGAACGAGGCACTGCCTATAATTCGGTGGTAATCTTTCTCAAACTCACTGCGGAGGTCAGCAGACCGCTGTCTGTGCGCGCTCTCACGCTGCCGCTTCGCGGACAGAAGCTTCTTCCATTCCATCCTCTCTCCTCCTTTCGTATCCCGCGCCCGGGACCGGGATCTGTCTCTGCCTGATCTGTCGTCTGATATGTCTCACCCCGCAGGCTGTGCTGCGGGGTGAAATTGTATGTCTCTATTTATTATTTTCCGCCGGTTTATTCTTTTCTGTCAGTCAAGATAAACCGGCGGCTCATATGCTTTGCCCAGAAGCGCTTTCTTGCGTTCCTGAAGCCCGAGAAATGCCCACTCTGTCATATCTGTCCATTTATGGATGGTACGGTCATACACCTGGACATACCCGATCCTCGTAGGGTGCATGCGCACGCTGTTAGACTGGTATTCTCTGCCTGTATACGGGTTGATCTCTCCTGCCGCCTCGCTCTCTTCCGCATCATTCTGGGAAATCACCGGCTCAAAGTCTTCCTCCCCTTTCCCGGCGTACTCTGCCTGGGGCGCTTCTGCCTCCGCCTGCGCTGCTGCCGCTTCCGCCGAGGCTGCCTCCGGCTCCATCTCCATGCCTTCTGCAGGATTTACCGCCTGTTCAGCCGCCGTCTCTTCGAATGCCGCCTCCGTTCCTGCCACTGCGGCTGTCTCTTTCTCCTCCGCGGCTTCAGCGCCGGACCCATTCTTATTCTGCTTCCTGCGCAGGAAAAGCCCCCCGCGCAGAATGCCTTCCTTTTTCGGCTTTTCCAGTTCTTTTCTGATCTCTTCCACGGGCTCCCCGGCTTTGACGCTCTCCTCCAGCTCGGTCAGTTCCCGATGCATATCATAAAGCTCGCCGATGGTCACATCCCGCTCGGCGGAATCTGCACCCTCTGCCTTTTCCGCCCGGGCAGCCGACGCTTCATATCCTGCTGTCTCCGCCGTGTTATCTTCTGTCACGCGTTCTTCTGCCACAGACGAAATTTTCTCCGCCTTTCCAGCCACCGCCTCTGTGCGCGCGGCAGCCGCCCTTTCCAGAGCCGCCGTGCTCCGCTGGGGCTGCACATCCACGGACATGATGCTCAGGCGGAACGGACACTCCAGGATCTCAGCGATCATACGCATATCCTGCTCCTGAAAGTTATCTCTGCCCAGTCTCTGTGTGAGGTTCTGTCTTGACATTTTCTTTCCGGTCTTCTCTTCGATCAGCTCCGCGAGCTGTTTGATGGTCATCCCTTTTCTCCCCAGGATAATCTTGACCTGTTCCCCAAATGTTAAATCTTCCATGGTTTTCCTCCTTATGTATATTATTGATACTCTCCTGTATCCTTTCCGTCCCTGCGGCGGAAAGATCGATACGGCAGTTACTCTCCGAGGTATTCCTCCAGAGTAATATTCTGCTCATGTATTTCTTTCGCGGCAGCCTCCCCCACATATCGGTAATGCCACGGTTCATATATAATCCCGGTCACGTCTCCCTTATCCGGTGGATAGCGCAGGATAAACCCATATTCCCAGCAGTGCTCCATCAGCCACTGCTGTTCCGGAGTATCCCCCTGCCGGTCATCCAGCGCCTCATACGCGGACGCAATGATATCCACCGCAAGCCCGGTCGCGTGCTCGCTGGTCCCCGGAACGGCCACGGATTTCTTTGTCTCGTCATATGCGTCCAGCGGGGTATACCCCTGGCTGATCCAGTCCTGCATGGTGCCGTTAAACACGGTTCTCTGATGGTCATAGGACCGGTAAGCAGACGCCACATACATACTCAGCCCTGCTGTCTGCGCGTCTCCAAGCATCCGGTCAAGGGGCTCTTTGATCCTGGCATCCACAGAGCGCTCGCTCTCCACCTCGTACAGTTCCGCCGGGGCATAAGACGTATCCAGCGGGTGTGTTTCATTTACAAGGGCCAGTGCCCAGCCCTCCTCCCCTGACATGAGAAGCCCCGCGTTGTTATGGGCGGCACTATATTTATTCGCCTGAAGTTTCAAGTCTTCATTCGACTGCTTTAATTTTGAATTCTGCTTTTCAAACTCGGCTTCCTTGCCGGATATCACAATATTGGCTATTAAGACAGTAAAAAGAATCCCAGCGGCAGCGCCAATAATCCCGCCGGCGGCAAACACTCTTCTCAGCCTCTGGTCCAGATTCACCTTTTTCTTCATAATTTCAACTCCGTATTCAGCCTGGCATCAATGTCTTTGTCAGTAGAACACACTGCCATTTTGTATGGCAGCCCTTTTACTTTATACTCCATATAATAATAGCGTTCCTGAAATTCCTCCGGCTGCCTTACAAGCACCGGCGGCTCCCCCAAACGGATGCAGAAAGCATCCGCGGAAAGCGCCATCCCCCTCCCGGTCGCCTTCATAAAGCTCTCCTTCAGCACCCAGTAACGGAAAAAAAGCTCTGTCTTCTTCTCTTCCGTCTCTTCTCTGAGAATGGATTCGTATTCTTCCCGGCAGAAAAAGCGTCCCGCCACATTTTCCCTGAGCTTGCCGATCCGCTCCAGGTCACACCCCACGCGCTCCCGTCTGCCGTCCAGCTCAGCGGCGCACATCACATATGTGCCGGAGTGGGAAAAATTGTGTGCGGTATCTTCCGGAAAGCCGTATTCCGCTCGGATTTTCTGCCAAAGGCTCCACACTCCCACGCTCTGCGCCTTCCGGTCCTTAAGACGGAGGGCATCGGCTTTCACCCTGCGGAAATCCGGCAGGAGACGGTAATACTTCTTATAGCATGCTTCCTCATACAGCGGTGTCACATCCGCGATCCACGCCCTGACCATCCCTATCCTCTCAGATAGCGGACTTCAAATGTCTCTATGGTAATCGGCTTATTAAAGAGCACGCCCTGAGCGTGGTCACATCCCAGCTCTCCCAGGACATTTAACTGATCCTGGGTCTCCACGCCGGCCGCCTCCACGGAAGCTCCCAGCTGGCGGCAGATCTCGATGACCGCCTGAGCCACAATGCGGCTGCGGCTGTTCCCTACAATATTCGTAATCAAGCTCTTATCCAGCTTCAGCGCGTCAAACTCCATAAGAGATAAGATGGAGAAACTGGAGTCTTTCGCCCCAAAATGATCCAGAATGACCCGGACATTGCCTTTACGGATCTTGCCGCTCGTCTCAGCAAGCATCTCCTGGTTCATATCACTTCCTGCCTCTGACACTTCCACTTCAAGATACTCGCAGCGCACGTGATATTTCTCAATGATTTTCATCATCTTTTCCGCCACGCTCTCCTGCCTGAGCGTAGCCCCGGCAAAATTCACCGCGATGGGAATCAGCGGGATATCCTCGATCTCCCACCGGTGAAGCGTCCTGCACACCTCTTCAAAGACGTAAAGGTCAAGGTAATGGGACAGCTTGGTCTCTTCCAGCAGATTGATATATTTCCCCGGGTCAACAATTCCCAGATCTTTGTGGTGATAGCGCACCACCGCCTCCGCGCCCGCGATATTCTCTGTCTGCACGTCCATCTTCGGCACGAGACAGACGATAAAGTTCCCCCTCTCGATATCCTCCAGGAGGTCCTGCTTGATGATAGGTTCATGATGCCCTTTTTTGAGATTTTTATAATACTTCTTTTTTTCCTCGCGCATCATGACCTCTGCGTGGTTCACCAGTTTATCGACATCAATGCCGACCTTCTCCCAGGCGTATCCCATGGATACAAGCCCCAGGCTGATGTTGTCCAGCTTGGTATGGGCGGCATAAATCTGCTTTGTGAAATTCTCGTAGGAAGTATTTTCGGACAGCACCAGGTACTCATCCCCTGTCAGGCGGTAGACGTCGCCGCTTCGGAAATATTCTTCCAATACTTCACCCACACGGATCACAACCTCATCTCCGTACTCCCGGCCGAATTCTTTATTAAAGTTTTTCAGTCCGTTGATGTCAATGGACAGCGCGCCCAGGGACTTCAGCTCCTGTTCATTCACTTTGTCCAGGTAATCTACAAGGCTGTTGCGGTTCAGAAGTCCGGTAAGGTCATCGTGATAACTCAAATATTCCTGCTGCTTCTGCATTTTCTGGAGGGCGATTGCCTGCGGAATATACGGAAGAAGCGCCCGCATCAGATCCAGCGTACATCCTCCCCGGTGCACGCCCACAACCGCCAGTACAGCCGTTGTATCCCCGCTGATCTGACGGAACACGCTGTAGCTGTCAGCCGTTGTATCCGTGATCTCTTCCTTCATCCAGCGCGGCTGCTGGTCTTCCGGCAGCAGCTTCAGCCTGTCCCGCTGCCACTCCACATTCTCGGCGCACCATTCATAAATTGTCTCGATATCGCCCTGTTCTTTTTCTATATAATAAGCGTACTCTGCGTCATAATAGTCACGCACTGTACTGAGCACGTCATTCATGATCTCCATGAGTGAACGCGGTATATAGCTATCGCTCATATTTTCTCTCCCCTGCTGTATATGATTTGACGAACAACTGCTTCGTTATGTCTTTGTTAGGTTAAAATTGCATACAAAAAAGGACTCCCTGCATATTACAGGGCATTTTTATTTTAGTATACGCTCTTCTAAAATGCAAGATAAACCTCCTGAAAATAACAGCAGATCCATGCGCGCCGCACAGATCTGCCCTGTTCTTTCCTGACTTTTTATAAATTCCATTTCTTATCCTGGGCGAGCCTCAGCCTGTTCATCGCCCTGGCGAGGGAAGCCTGAGTATGATAGTACTCCTGGGTGCTCTGCTTCTGGCGGAGCTGTTCTTCCGCGCGCTCCCGCTGCTCCTGAGCGTGCCTGACATCGATGTCCTCCGGGCGTTCTGCCGTATCCACAATCAGAGTCACGCGGTTGTTGACGATCTCCGCAAATCCGCCGCCCAGTGCCACTTCCTGCCATCTGCCTTCTTCTGCTTCCAGCCGCCCGATTCCCACGGCAACGGCAATAACCATATTTTCATGGTTTGGCAGAATGCCCTTTTCGCCGTCCGGTGCTGGGATGACCAGTTTCCGGCATCTTCCTTCATAGAACACCTTGTCGCTCGCTATGATTTTCAGCCCGAATGTATCCATATCTCTATGCCTCCGCTTTTTGTGCCCCGGCTTTGGCGATCACATCATCAATGGTTCCCACATTGAAGAACGCGGACTCGGGATACTCATCCATCTCGCCATTGATAATCATCCTAAATCCCCGGATCGTCTCTTTCAGGGGTACGTATTTCCCCGGGATTCCAGTAAAAGTCTCCGCCACGAAGAACGGCTGTGACAAGAACCGCTGAATCTTTCTCGCGCGCATGACCGTGGCTTTGTCCTCCTCGGAGAGTTCCTCCATGCCCAGGATGGCGATGATATCCTGGAGTTCCTTATATTTCTGAAGGATAGCAGTTACCTGGTTTGCCACTTCATAATGCTCTTCTCCTACCACGTCCGCCTCAAGAATCCGTGAGCTGGACTCCAGCGGGTCCACCGCGGGATAAACGCCCTGCTCCACAATCTTCCTGGAGAGCACGGTCGTGGCGTCCAGGTGGGCGAATGTCGTTGCCGGCGCGGGGTCGGTCAGGTCATCCGCAGGCACGTAAACGGCCTGCACGGATGTGACGGAACCGTTCTTCGTGGACGCGATCCTCTCCTGAAGTTCTCCCATCTCCGTGGCAAGTGTCGGCTGGTATCCAACGGCGGACGGCATGCGTCCCAGGAGAGCGGACACTTCGGAGCCCGCCTGGGTGAAGCGGAAAATATTGTCGATGAAGAGAAGGACATTTCTGTGCTCCTCGTCGCGGAAGTATTCCGCCATGGTAAGCCCGGTCTCCGCGACGCGCATACGCGCTCCGGGCGGCTCATTCATCTGACCGAATACCAGGGCTGTCTTTTCAAGAACTCCGGATTCTTTCATCTCTGTCCAGAGGTCATTTCCCTCGCGGGAACGCTCTCCAACCCCTGTGAAGATCGAGTAGCCGCCGTGCTCGGTGGCAATATTGCGGATCAGCTCCTGGATCAGCACGGTCTTGCCCACTCCCGCTCCGCCGAAGAGCCCGATCTTGCCGCCCTTCGCGTAAGGCGCGAGAAGGTCGATGACCTTGATCCCGGTCTCCAGGATCTCCACCACCGGGCTCTGATCCTCGAATGACGGCGGCTGTCTGTGGATCACCCATTTCTCCCCATCATCGATGGATGCTCCGTCATCGATCGTCTCCCCGAGCACATTAAACAGCCTGCCCAGTGTCCGCTCCCCTACAGGCACCTGAATTCCAGCTCCGGTGGCAGTGACTTCCATTCCCCTGTGAAGCCCCTCGCTGGCGGAGAGCATCAGACAGCGCACCTCATTGTTCCCGAGATGCTGGGCTGCCTCCATAATGCATTTCTTTCCGTTATTCTCGACGACCAGCGCGTCTTTGATAAAGGGAAGCTCGCCGTCTTCAAACACTACATCAACGACAGGTCCCATGACCTGTATGATTCTTCCTCTATTCATAATCATAACTGTTCTCACTTTCTCCGGAAAGGGGCCTGACCCCTCCCGAGAGGGGTCAGGCCCCTTTCCGGAATGTTTTCAGAATATTCCAACTACTTCTGCTGTGCCCGCGCGCCGCTGCACACTTCTGTGATCTCCTGCGTGATGGCCGCCTGCCTTGCCCTGTTATAGACTATGGACAGGTCATGGATCAGGCTCTGAGCGCTGTCTGTGGCGGATTTCATGGCCATCATGCGGGCATTGTGTTCGCTGGCATATGCTTCCACAAGACATCCGTAGATCATGCCGGCCACATAGTTCGGCACGATGCTGTCCATGACCACCTCAGCGGACGGATACAGCTCGATGGCTTCCCGGTACACATTGAGCGGCATCTTCATCTCATGAAATGAACTCCGCTCCAGGGGCAGGAGCTTTACCACCTCTGCCTCTGACTGAACAGAATTTTCCATGCGGGTGTACACAATATAGATCTCATCCAGCGCCCCGGTCCGAAACTGCTCCAGCAGAACCCCGGAAATATCCCTTGCCCGGTGCATCGTCGGCTTCTGGACCGTATACTGGAAGTTCGTGTCTATCTCCACACCTCGTTTTGCGAAATAATGCCGTCCCAGCTCTCCCACGACATACAGCTTATGCTGCCCGGGTTTTGCCAGGATCTCTTCTTCCAGCTTCACCACATTGTGGTTATACGCTCCGGCCAGTCCTTTATCCGCGGTCACCACGATCGAACCGATCTTCCGGTCCGCATCTGCGATCTTCTCCCTTGCATCAAAGAAACAGTGTTCCAGCTCGGGAATATGCCTTAAAATTCTGGATATCTCCCCCTGGAGCGCATAGAAATACGGTTCGGTGTCCATCAGCTTTTTCTTTGCCTGCGTCATCTTAGAAGAGGAGATCATGTACATGGCATTTGTGATCTTCATGGTGTCCCTGACACTGTTGATGCGGCTCTGGATCTCTCTGATATTTGCCATATTATCACCTGCTCTTCTTGAATTCCTCCGCTGTCTTCACGATCTTCTTGATCAGCTCCTCTGACAGCGCTTTTTTCTCCTCAATCTCCCGTCCGATCTCCGGATGCGCGGACTCAAAATACATCAGCATGTCCGCCTGGAATTGTTTGATCTGCTTTTTCTCAATCCCCAGCATCACTTTATTTACGGCCACGCACAGCGTAATTACTTTCTCATGCAGAGAGAGCGGATGATAGAGGGGCTGTTTTAACAGCTCCATAAGCCCGCTTCCATACTCCAGCTGCTCCTTTGTGGCAGCGTCCAGGTCCGAACTGAACTGGGTAAACACTTCCATCTCCCGGTACTGCGCCAGGTCGATGCGGATACTCCCCGACGCTTTTTTCATTGCCTTTGTCTGCGCCGCGCCGCCCACACGGGAAACAGAGAGTCCCACATTCACCGCCGGCCTCATGCCCGACGCGAAAAGGCCGCTCTCCAGAAAGATCTGCCCGTCCGTGATGGAGATCACGTTCGTCGGAATATACGCGGACACATCCCCTGCCTGCGTCTCAATGATCGGCAGCGCGGTGATGGAACCACCGCCCAGCGCATCACTTAAGCGGCTTGATCTCTCCAGCAGCCTTGAATGCAGGTAGAACACATCCCCCGGATACGCCTCACGCCCCGGTGAACGTCCCAGCAGAAGGGACAGCGCCCGGTATGCCACCGCGTGCTTGGACAGATCATCATACACAATCAGCACGTCCTTTCCCTGGTACATAAAATGCTCTGCCATGGCGGTCGCCGCATAGGGCGCTATATACTGAAGGGGCGCACAGTCGCTTGCCGTCGATGAAACCACAATTGTGTAATCCATGGCACCATGTGTCTTCAGTGTATTCACAACCTTTGCCACGGTTGACGCTTTCTGGCCGATGGCAGCATAGACGCAGATCACATCTTTGCCCTTCTGGTTTAAAATTGTGTCCACGGCAATGGATGTCTTGCCGGTCTGGCGGTCTCCGATAATCAGCTCACGCTGGCCGCGTCCGATGGGAAACATGGCGTCAATGGAAAGTATCCCGGTCTCCAGAGGCTCGCTGACAGACTTCCGGTCGATGATCCCCGGAGCCTCTCTCTCAATAGGCCGGTAATCGTCAGCCTGGATCTCTCCCCTGCCGTCAACCGCCTCGCCCAGCGCATTCACCACGCGTCCGATGTAGCGATCCCCCACCGGCACGCCTGCCATTTTTCCGGTGCGTGACACCTTCGTTCCCTCCCGGATCTCCGTGTCACTGCCAAACAGAATGCATCCGATTTCATCCCTTCGGATATCCTGCACCATTCCTTTCAGCCCGGTCTCAAAAGTAACGATCTCGCCATACATCGCACGGTCTATCCCATAGATCCTGGCAATTCCGTCCCCCACCGCAATGACAGTCCCGACTTCACTGTCTCTGCTCATTTCATCAAAATTCTCTATTTCTTCTCTTAAAACAGAGATAATCTCATCTGAATTGATTGAACCCACCTTGTTCACCTCCCGGTTAATGAAGCGTACAGCCTGTCCATACGCCCTTTCATGCTCCAGTCATACTCGTCGCATCCCACGCGCAGAAGAAAGCCGCCGATCAGGGATTCGTCGCGGCGCACCTTCATCCTCACTTCCTCAGCCCCGTACTTTCGGCCAAGAAATGCCTTGATTCCTTCTTCCTGTTCCGGACCCGGGGGCGTCACACAGTAAAGTACCGCGTTCAGGACGCCTGCCTGTTCTTCCCGGCACCGGTCATACACGGCCATAATCTCATGGAGCAGGCCCATTCGCTGATATCTGCATACGGTTTTTAAGAAATTCCTTATCTCCACAGGGAATACTTTATCAATCACGCCGTATTTCTTCTTCAGCGGAAGCACCGGATTCCTAAATATGTCTGTCAGCCGGGGCACTTCCCGCAGGATTTCCCGCGTCTTCTCGACCGCCTCATCTGAAATGCCCAGACCGAAGAGCACCCTGCCGTACGAAACCGCCGGTAAAGAACAGTGTATCTCATGATCTGTTGTCATCGTTATCACCCTCATCCGTCTCTTTCGCGGCTTCTTTTAAAAATTGTTCATACAGCTGTGCGTCTCCCTGTGCTCCGGTCTGCTTTCCCATAATCTTCTCAGCAGAGACCGCGGCCAGCCCCGCGATTTCCGACTGAAGTTCCTTCATCGTCTTTTCGCGTTCCGCGCGAACCGTCTCCTTCGCTGACTCGATAATGCTTCCCGCCTTCTCTCCGGCTTCACTGACGATCCTGTCATACTCAGCCTTCGCGGATCTGCGGGCATGCTCTACAATCCGCACGGATTCCTGCTTCGCCCCGCTTAATGCCGCCTCGTACTCCTGTTTCATCTTCAGCGCGTCATTCTGCATATCCCGCGCATTCTGAAACCCTTCCTCAACCATCTTCCTTCTCTTCTCCATGACCTGAGTCACGGGACGGATCAGAAAATGTCTCAGCAGAAGATAAAGGACAATAAGGTTTATCATATTATAGACAAGGTTCATGTTTATCTGTATCACCTTTTCAACCCGCCTTTCTTTTGATCCTTCCCAGTCTGCCAGCCTTATGGCTGAAATCCCGGGAGTGTCCTCTGATTCTTATTTAAGAAAGAAAATAATCATGATACCGATAATGAAGCCATAGATAGCCGTTGCTTCCGCCAGCGCGCATCCGAGAATCAAGTTCTTGCTGATCTTTCCCTCGGCCTCCGGCTGCCTGGCAATTGCCTCTGCCGCTTTTCCTGTCGCAATTCCGATTCCAACGCCTGCTCCAATACCTGTTAAAACAGCGATTCCCGCTCCGATAGCGATAATTGTTCCCATAATCTTAATCTCCTTTTTCTTTTATGAATTCCATCTTTTTAATTCCAGATCTTCAATGATCTCTTGTCCCTTTTGCGGTCTGTCTATGTATTCGGAAGGAAAGGCCCTACTCCATCTCCTCCGTCATGAAGAGCGCTGTCAGGAATACAAACACATATGCCTGAAGCAGCCCGTCGAAGAGGTCGAAATAAAAGCTCACCGGGATCGGCACGATCAGCGGCACAAAATATTTCAAGAGCTCCAGCACGACAAATCCGGCCAGCATATTGCCGAAAAGACGCATGCAGAGCGACAGCGGCCTGATCACAACCTCCAGCGCCATGATCGGCGCCACAACAGGCACCGGCTGCCCGAAATGCTTGATCCAATGTTTGACCCCATTCTTCCGGATACCTGAATATTCAATCACGAACATACTCATAATCGCGAGCGCCGCAGTCACATTCAGGTCTTTTGTGGGCGGCTTGAACCCGAACAACGCAATCGTGTTCGCCACGCCCAGATAAAGCAGGACTGTGATTAAATAGGGAATATATCCCCGGTTTTCCTTTCCGATGACACCCTCAAAGAAGTCCTGAGCCCAGCTGACCGCCGCTTCCAGCGCAAGCTGTACCTTCCCCGGATTTTCCACCCGCAGGTTCCTTGTCAGGATAATGGACAGCACGACAAGCACTGCCATGATGATCCAGGTGACAACAACGGACTCGGAGATCCCGCCCAGGACCGGAAGGGTAAAGACTGTTTCACAGTTCAGCTCTTCCATCAACGATTCTGTCAGATTTCCCGTATTGCTCCCTCCTTTTTCTTCTCGTTTTCTGTTGTAGAAATGACTCCTGCCGGAGCATCGCGCCCTGCAGCGGGGATTTTTTGCACAAAAAAAGGAGCTGTTCCCCTTTGACCCCTTGAATCTTTTCCCAGCTTTTCCGGCAGATTTCATGCCTCCAATTTGTGAAATCAGCTGCTTCTTCTTATATATAATTCTTCCCGCCTTCAAAAGCTGTAACAATATTACGCCCGGTCAATTTTTTTGTCAATATTCCTCATCTCTTGCATCCATTTCCCGGTGACCGCTGCTTTTTATTTCATTTTGCCCTTTTTCCGCCTTTGTACGAGTCGATTTTTTATTCATTATTTATCGACTTTTTTCAGAAATTGTGAACAATTTGTGTTCATTATAATTTTTTCACAATAAATCTCTTTCGAATTTACCAAAACTTTGTTAAATAAGTACATATCAATGTCTATTTTTTAACAATCCTTAGTCAAAAGAAAAGAATGACGTATAATATAAAATGGTTTTGAGGTATAATAGCCGCATAAATGCGGCTCAGACCGACCCCGTCGGTCCGCCCTGCTGCGCAGGGATTATACCGGCGTCCCACTACTTGGCAAGGAAATGCCCTCCGGGCGCTTCCTTTCCTGCGCTTGTGGTATAATAGCCGCATAAATGCGGCTCAGACCGACCCTGTCGGTCTGCCCTGCTGCGCAGGGATTATACCGGCGTCCTGCTGCTTATTGAAAAATGCCGGGGAGGTGTGAGAAATGGCAAAGAGGTCTGCCTTTATTGAAACGTATTTTCCTCAAATATCAGACCGGATCTTTTTTCTGTGCGGTGTTCTCATGCTGTGCAGTGAAATCTGGAAACAGCTCGTGCTTACATTCAGCCTCGGGCACGGCACATACAACTGGTGGTACTTTCCCTTTCAGCTGTGCAGCATCCCCATGTATCTGCTGCTCGTCTACCCCTGGATACGAAAAGAAGGCGCGCGCAGAATGCTGCTCGCCTTCCTGATGACCTACTGCCCGCTGGGCGGAATCGCTGTGTTCGCGGACACGAGCGGGCTTCAGTATCCGCTTCCCGCTCTAACCGTCCATTCCTGGACCTGGCACATCCTGCTGATCCTGGTGGGGATCAGCGCCGGCGCCGTCTACTTCGGGAGGCTGCGCTCCAGCGCGAAAGAAATTCTTTTTTCCCGCGCGCTCTCCGAAGCGCTCCCGCTGCGCCCTTTCTTCCACGCCACAGTGCTCTACCTGTCCTGCTGCCTTATCGCGGAACTATTCAACCTGACATTTGACAGATTCGGCCTAATAAATATGTTTTATATCAATCCACACCTAAAGATGCAGCAGGTGATCTTCCGTGACCTGGTCCCGCTTATCGGCAATCCGGGGGCAATCCTTGTCTATATCGCCGCCGCGGTGTCCGGAGCCTTTTTATTCTTCCTGATCTGGAACCTCATCTTCCGGCTCCTGATCCGCAGATAACCCGTCCGCCTTCCGCGCAGCCGCAGTCCGCGCGCTCTGCCTGCTTTTCTTCTCATTCCGCACATTCGCATTCTCCGCGTTCTCCCGGGCGATCCGCAGGAAATCTCTGTCCTCCGCCTTCCTGCGCGGGATAAATCTCCCCGCCACACCGCCTCTGCCGCGGTTCTTCACATAGAAAAACCCGATCACCGAGAAAATCACCGCCCCGATGAAATTGACAATCAAATCCTGCATCGTGTCAAAGAGACCGATATCCAGATAGCCTCCCAGTCCCAGCTCCTGTCCGTTCACTGCGGTCTCGGTAATCCCCTTTATCACATAAGGCACATTGCGCCCCGCGGGATCAAGGGTCACAGAGCGGATCGTATGGATCACTGTGTCCTTCTGCATGTCATATCCCAGCAGAGTGTCCATGCCAAACTCAAAGAATTCCCAGATCACCCCGATTGTCATAGAGAAACAAAATGCCACAATCGCCATAAACAGCGGGGACAGATGGAACACTGTCCTCTCACTGCGGTTTAGGAGATCCACCAGGGAAAATCCGATCGCCGCCGCCAGGAACCCATTGATCGTATGCAGGACCGTATCCCAGAATGGAAACATCAGATAAAATTCACTGATCTCCCCAAGGATCTCCGCCGCAAATATAAACACAAGGATAATGATCTCCAGCGTGGTGGGCAGCTCTACCTTAAAAGTAATCTGCACAAGGCTGGGAATGATCAGCAGAAGCAGGGTCAGCGCGCACAGAAACACATTCTCATAATTCCTGTTAAACAGCTGAAGGACCAGCATCGCGATCACAAGGAAACGCAGTGTGAAATACACGATAAAAGAGCTCTTATGCTCACGCAGCTCCATGTGAAGCGCGGCGCTTAGATTTTTTAACCACCCGTTTTTCCGTTTCTCTTTTCTCTTTCTGTTCATGAAATCCTCTCTTTTTCATTTCGCTATATCAATTAATAGATCAATCCGCGTTGCTCGCCGCGATCTTCACCCTGCTCCACAGGTCGCTGATGATCTTCTTTGTATCCGCGTTATACACAAACACTTCGTCATTCTCATTGTCCGTGCGCGGGATATAGGCATTGATCCCTTCATAGTCTCCGCCTTCACCGGAAAGGACTTCCATGACCTCCTCATTGGCGGAAGTATATCCCACGTAACTGGAATTGTCATAAGCGCCTTCATAATCGCTGGCAAAATTAATGAATGCGTGCGCCAGCTCCGGGTTCCCCGCGTTCTTAGGAATTACCATGGCATCTGACCACAGATTGGTGCCGGACTCCGGCATATAATATCCCATATCCTCATTCTCCGCCATCACATATGTGGCGTCTCCAGAATAAATGAGCCCCAGCGCCTTTCTGCCCTGCGCCATATTATCAATAATCTCATCTGTCACAATCTCCGTATCCATGGTCTCCACACACTGTACCAGCCACTCATAAGCCTCCTGGAGCTCCCCTTCATCCTCTGTGTTCATGGAGTATCCCAGCGCTTTCAATGCCATCATAAAGGAATCCCTCTCTGAATCGTACAAGTACACATCCCCTCTGTACTTCTGATCCAGAAAGATGGCAAAACCTTCTCTTTCCAGGTCTTTGATATCCACTTTCGTCTTGTCATAGACAATGCCGACCGTTCCCCAGAAGTACGGCACCGAGTAATCGTTATCTGGATCATAGGGCAGCCCTTTCACAGCGTCGGAGAGTTTATCCATGCAGTCCAGCTTCGATTTATCCAGTTTCTGCAGATATCCTTCCTCGATCAGCCTCTGGATCATATAATCGCTGGGCACGAGGATGTCATAAGGCTCCCCGTTGGCCACCTTAATGTACATCTGCTCATTGGAGTCAAAGTTCTCCATCACCACGGTGGCTCCGGTCTCCTCCTCAAAGTCAGAAATAATATTCTCTCCCGTATATTCGCCCCAGTTGTAGATATGAAGCGTCTGGCCCTCAAAAGGCCTGTCCGCGCTCCCTCTTCCACCCTGGTACACGGCAAGCACAACGATAATAAACGCCAGTCCGCCCGCCGCGGCCGGAAGAAATCTTTTCTTTCTGCCCAGCTCCGACCGGGCGCTTTTCTGTGCTGCGATCAGCGGCGCGATATTCACGATTAAGAGCACAAAAGTTATGATCACAACCACAAGCGTAGACACTGCGTTAATGCTCGGGTTTACCCGCTTGCTCATGGTATATACTACAATACTTAAGTTCTTCACACCCTGCCCGGTCACAAAGTAGGAAATAATAAAATCATCCACGGACATTGTAAACGCGATCAGCGCGCCCGAGACAATGCCCGGGGTGATCTGCGGCACAATCACCTTAGTCAGTGCCATCCAGGGTGTGGCGCCCAGATCCATGGCCGCGTCCGCCAGGTTGGGGTCCAGAGACCGGATCTTCGGCATGACAGACAGAATCACGTACGGGATACAGAAAGCAATGTGTGCCAAAAGCATGGTCACATACCCTTTCTCCACCTGAAACGTAATGAACAGCAGCATAAAACCAATGGCCGTCACGATCTCCGGATTCATCACGGGAAGATTATCTACCTGTTCCATGATATTGCGGATGACCTTCCTGGAACTGCTCAGCCCGATCGCCGCAATGGTTCCCACAAATGTGGAGATCAAAGTTGCCAGTACCGCCACGCTGAATGTGGTATAAAGCGCGGTCATCATGTCGCCGGACTCCAGCATATGCCGGTACCAGCGCAGGGAAAAACCGGTAAAATTGGTCAGTGATTTGCTCTCGTTAAAGGAAAACACGACCATATAAATAATGGGAAGATAGAAAAAAGCAATCATAACAGCCATTAAGATTTTCCCGAAAAGGCGCTTATTCTTCTTCATGTCGCCGCCCCCTTTCCGCCCTGGTTGCGGGTCTCAATTCTGCGCACCGCCATCATCAGGAGCATCATAATGACAGCAATAATCATGGAGACAGCGCTTCCGAAATTCCATTCACCCACCGTGATGAACTGATTCTCGATCATATTCCCGATCAGGAAATACTGTCCCCCTCCCAGCAGTTTGGGGATAAAGAAGGAGCTCACCGCCGGAAGGAATACCAGCGTGATCCCGTTAATCACTCCCGGCAGGGACAACGGCAGCGTAACCCGCCGGAAAGCCTGCACCCGGTCCGCTCCCAGGTCCGCGGCCGCCTCCAGCAGAGAGTGGTCCATCTTTGTCAGGGAAGTGTGGACCTGCAGGATCATAAACGGCAGGAAATTGTACACCATGCCCAGCAGCACAGACCCCTCCGTATACAGAATCTCCATGTCTCCTAAGCCGAAAAATCCGAGTATTCTCTGGAGAATGCCGCCTTCGCTCAAAATCCCGATCCACGCGTACGTCCGCACAAGCATATTGATCCACATCGGCAGCGTGATACACAAGATCAGGATGTTTTGGACCCGCTCGCTGCTCCTGGCGATAAAATAGGCGGCGGGATACCCGAGGATCAGACAGATCAGCGTGGTCTTGACCGCGATCACAATGGAGCGCCACAGGACCAGCAGGAAATCAGGGTCCGTAAAAAACTTGACATAATGATCCAATGTAAACGAAAACGAAATAATACTGTTCCCCTGCTCCATCACAGAGTAGAGGGCAATCAGCCCCATGGGGAGTACCAGCATCAATGCCGCCCACACAATGTAGGGCAGCGCAAGCTTTGAAAACCGTTTCATCTAAAATACCTCCCTGGACATGACATGGATGTCCTCCGGGAAGAACGTTAATCCCACTTCCCGCCCTTCTTCCACATAGTCCGTCGTGTGTATCTTAAACTCCCGCCCTGTGGTGGAGAAGGTGATCTGATACACCCCTTCTTTTACGTTTTCCGGTTCAAAATCATAGTCCACGCTGAGGTCAATGCTCACATTTTCATCGCTGAGCTTCCATCCCTGGGCCCCTGCCCATGTCTTCAGGTCGGTGTCAAGGGCCTGGGACTCTGTAATTTCATCTACGGTCTTGAAGAAATTAAAGGCCATTACGCCCTCGCCTGCCTTCTCGTTCTTGACAAAGGGCTGGTCCACCACATGGATGGTCCGCTCCACACTGGTCCCATTGGCGGTGGAGAACACAACCGGATAGGCGCCTTCCTCCTTAGCCAGGTCATACTCCACTTTTGCGATGGAGATAAACTCATCGATCCTGGGGTCCCAGGCCTGGGCGTTGGAAAGTGCGATAATCTCCTTATCATCCAGCGTCTCAACGTCATCAATATCCACGAAGAAGTCGCTGGCGCTGATCATTTCCTTCCCCTCCGCTCCCATCACATCCTGACTGCGGATGACCCGCATATTGACGGTCACACTCGTCCCGGGAACCGTTTCCACCATAATCTCATAGTGCACCCCTTTAAAAAGAACGCTCAAAACCTCCCCTGTCATCTTCCCGTCTTTCACATCCACAATATCAATATCCTCCGGCCGGATGACCACGTCCACGGGCTCATTTTCCTTAAACCCAAAGTCCACACAGTCAAAGGTAATATCGTCGAAGCGCACTCTGTAGTCCTCCAGCATGACCGCTGGAATGATATTGCTCTCCCCGATAAAATTCGCCACATACCGGTTGGCAGGCTCATTGTAAATATCCTGGGGAGTACCCACCTGCTGAATTTCACCATTCTTCATGACCACAATCTTATCCGACATGGTGAGCGCCTCTTCCTGGTCATGGGTGACAAAAATAAAGGTAATCCCCACCTCCTGCTGTATCCGCTTCAGTTCGTACTGCATTTCCTTGCGCAGCTTCAAATCCAGCGCCGCCAAAGGTTCGTCCAGGAGAAGCACCTTCGGTTCATTGACCAGCGCGCGGGCGATGGCCACACGCTGCTGCTGCCCTCCCGAGAGCAGCGTGGTATTCTTATTCTCAAATCCTTCCAGTCCGATGAGCTTTAACATCTTCATCACCTTCTGGTCAATGACGTCCTTGCTCATCTTCTTAATCTTCAGCCCGAAGGCAATATTCTCATACACACTCAGGTGCGGGAACAGCGCGTATTTCTGAAAGACCGTATTCAGTTCCCGTTCATACGGCGGCTTCCTGCTGATCTCCTCCCCGTCGAAAATCACGCTTCCCTCGTCCGCGTCCAGAAATCCTCCCAGAATCCGCAGAAGCGTGGTCTTACCACACCCGCTGGGCCCCAGCAATGTCACAAACTCATTCTCGTAAATATCCAGGTTCACACCTTTCAGGACGATCTGCCCGTCAAAACTCTTCACAATGTCCCGGAATTCAATCAGTTTCTTCTCCTCCATCCTGTACTCTCCTTCTCTTCCTTTTCACCGTGCATTTCAATTATTTCTATATCCGTCCTATTCCAGTATTTTCTCCATATACACACAAGTAAAGGTTCCTCCATGCACGGTCCTGCTGTAATCCGCTGTATATCCCAGCTTCTCATAAAATCCGACAGCCACATCTCTGCTGTCTAACACCGCCTTTTTACAGCCCAGTTCATGAGCCCACTTCTCAGCCTCAATGACGGCAAGACGCCCAAGTCCCTGTTTCCTGTATTCCGGGAGGACCACCACCCGGCCCAGCATCATCGCCGGAACCGCTGGCTCCGCTCCGCCATCCTCTCCGGTCAGTTCGTATAACCGGCATGCAGCGACCGGAAAATCACCATCGAGAATAACAATATATTTTGTATCCGGTCCATCATGTTCATCAAATTCTTCCCTCAGCGTGATATTATACTGCCTTGCCATGGCCTGAATGCGCACATAATAAGCTCCTGCCTGCTGCCATGTCTCTTCGGCTCTCATAACTTTAAGTTCCATATATCCTCCACAATCTTGTAATCGTCCTCTGTTTCATTTCTTATATTCAGCATTTTTTCCTCCCATACTCTTTTCAACAGCCGGCGGCTCGATCTCATCCGCGATCGTGTGCTCCGTCAGTTCGGATAAGAGCTTGATCTTTTTATTGAGCAGAGGTCTCAGACAGTTTGGGACATGCTCCTGGTGGGCCCTGTGGATGGCCACACACTCCTTACAGTTTCCGTGATAGCGGCAGGCCTTCTTACAGGGACAGTGGTCCTTGTCTTTATATTCTTCCCGGAAAGCCGCGGCGAACTCCTCCTGCAGCCGCAGCCCCTCCTGCCGATTCCCTTTGTGAAATTCTTTCATCGCGTCCAGTTCTTTCTGGTTTCCTTCTATTATCATTCGTGTGTCTCCTCTTAATTCAGTGTCATATACTTATGTCCTTTCCACCCATTATGCCAGATATCTGATCCGCTGTCATGAAATTTTGAAATAAATTCTATATTATACGGCAATTTATCCAAATCTCTTGACTCTCACGGAGCGTCATAGATTACACTATCCCTATCAAGAAAAGGATGAGCTGCCGAATTTTTCGGAAAAGCTCTCCGCGCGTTTTACGGGGCCCTATAACAGTCCGTGCCGGGAATTTCCCTGACCATAGCAGACAGCCATTGTATTTCCGTAATCAGAGAAAAAATAATCCCCGGAGTCCCTGCCCTGTCCCTTCCATACAGACAGGCCCGGACTCCGGGGATTGATTTCCACTATCAGGAAGAACCACTCTCACCTCAGAGCATTCTTCATACTCTTCACATAAGCGCCCACATGTTCCGCGGCGTCTTTTCCGTACTGACCGATCATTTTTACAATGGCTGAGCCCACGATAGCCCCATCTGAGATTCCAGCCATCTTCGCCGCCTGTTCCGGCGTGGAGATGCCGAATCCGATGGCGCAGGGGATATCTGTGTTTTCCCGGACTGTCCGCACAATGGAGGCAAGGTCTGTCTTAATCTCGCTTCTTACCCCGGTCACGCCGAGACTGGAGACAATATACAGAAATCCTTCCGCTTCCCTGGCAATCATGGCGATCCGGTCCTCCGAAGTGGGGGCGATCAGGGAGAGCAGATCCACCCCATACTTACGGCACGCGGGAAGAAATTCTTCCTTCTCTTCATAGGGAATATCCGGCAGGATGAGCCCGTCGATCCCCACTTCCCGGCAGGTGGATATAAACCGTTCTGCCCCATAGGAAAAGACCACATTGGCATAGGTCATGAACACCATGGGGACTTTCACATCTCTGCGCACATCCCGCACCAGGTCAAAAACCCGGTCTGTTGTAACTCCCCCGCTCAGGGCGCGGATATTCGCCTCCTGGATGACCGGTCCTTCAGCAGTCGGATCAGAAAAGGGAATTCCCAGCTCGATGAGGTCCGCTCCATTTTCCACAGCGGCCCGCACAACTGCTGCCGTTGTCTGTATATCCGGGTCACCACAGGTGATAAACGGGATAAACGCCTTACCATTTTCAAATGCTTTCCTTATATTACTCATGGATATCCTCCCCTCTGTAGCGGGCAATCGCGGCACAGTCCTTATCGCCCCTGCCGGAAATCGTGATCACTATGATCTGGTCCCTGCCC
Organism: uncultured Lachnospiraceae bacterium; assembly: GCA_959022495.1. Taxonomy (GTDB): domain Bacteria; phylum Bacillota; class Clostridia; order Lachnospirales; family Lachnospiraceae; genus Mediterraneibacter. The sequence goes on from CAUEYX010000021.1 coordinate 23,549, forward strand.
ATCTTTGGCGCTGCCTTTAACGCGTAGGCCACAGCGTGCGCGGATTCGATGGCCGGGATGATACCTTCCGTTCTTGCCAGATATTCAAAGGCTTCCACCGCCTCCTCATCTGTGACCGGCACATACTGCGCCCTGCCGGTATCATGGAGATAGGCGTGCTCCGGTCCCACGCCCGGATAGTCCAGACCCGCTGAAATAGAGTAGACCGGGGCGATCTGTCCATACTCATCCTGGCAGAAATAAGATTTCATGCCGTGGAAGATCCCCACGCTGCCCGTGTTCACCGTGGCGGCCGTCTCAAAGGAATCAATCCCTTTTCCCGCGGCCTCACATCCGATCAGTTTCACCTCTTTATCCTCAATAAAATGATAGAAACTGCCGATAGCATTCGATCCCCCTCCCACACAGGCGATCACCGCGTCCGGCAGACGTCCCTCCTTCTCCATCATCTGCTCTTTGATCTCCTTGGAGATCACTGCCTGAAAGTCCCGCACAATAGTGGGGAACGGATGGGGTCCCATCACGGAGCCCAGGCAGTAATGAGTATCACTGATCCGGGATGTCCACTCCCGCATCGCCTCGGAGACCGCGTCTTTGAGCGTGGCTGTGCCGCTCTTTACCGGAATCACCTCCGCTCCAAGCAGACGCATGCGGTACACATTGAGCGCCTGACGGATCGTATCCTCTTCTCCCATGAACACCACGCACTCCATGCCCATGAGCGCCGCCGCCGTGGCAGCGGCCACACCGTGCTGACCTGCCCCGGTCTCCGCGATCAGCCTGGTCTTTCCCATCTTCTTCGCGAGAAGCGCCTGACCGAGTACGTTGTTGATCTTATGCGCGCCGGTATGGTTTAAGTCTTCCCTTTTCAGGTAGATCTTCGCCCCGCCTAAATCTTCTGTCATCTTCCGGGCATAGTAAAGCCGCGAAGGCCTGCCCGCGTACTCATTGAACAGTTCAGTAAGCTCTCTGTTAAACTCCGGGTCATTCTTATAATGAAGATACGCTTCCTCCAGCTCAATCACGGCATTCATCAGTGTTTCCGGTATATACTGCCCGCCGTGGATGCCGAAGCGTCCGTTCTGATTTGTCATTTTATCCCAACCTTTCTTCTTATTCTGCCGCGCTTCTCACGGCACATACGAATTCCTTCATCTTCTTCCTGTCCTTCGATCCGTCCGTCTCAATTCCAGAGCTGACATCCACACCGTAAGGCTTCAGTTTCCTGACCGCGTCCCCCACATTGCCGGCATTGAGGCCGCCCGCCAGGAAGTAAGGCCTGCGGATCTTCTTAAGCAGGCTCCAGTCAAAGGCTTCCCCGGTGCCCCCGCTCCCGGAATCCACCAGAACCACATCCGCGCCGCTGCGCTGCGCCCGCTCCGCGTCCTGCCCGGACGCGATGGAAAACGCCTTGATAATCTCGGTCCGTTCACAGCCTCCCGGGCGCTGTCCCGGAACCTGGGTCTCCTCCAGCATCTGCCGCAGTTCCCGAATATATCTCTCATCCTCCCTGCCATGCAGCTGTACAAGGTCAATCACCCCCTGCCGCACCAGCCCGGCGATGATCCGCGGGTCCTCATCCACGAACACGCCCACGGCCTGGATCTCTTTATCCAGCATTCCTTTCAGTTCCAATGCCTTCTTGGGCGAAACATATCTGCGGCTCTTTTGGGCAAAGACAAAGCCTGCATAATCCGGTCTCAGTTCATTGGCGGAACGGATGTCACAGGGACGGGACAGCCCGCACAGCTTGATCTTCGGAAGAGCTTCTCTTTTCTCTCTCATCTTCCTGCCTCTTTCTCTGCTTCTATCCCTCTCAGCTCCAGAAGTTTCGCCCTTTTATCCGGCGCCCTCATAAGAGTCTCACCGATCAGCACTGCATCCGCGCCGATCTCCCTCAGTCTGCTGACGTCTTCCGCGCTGCTCACACCACTCTCAGACACAAACAGGACCTCCCTTGGGATCATCTGTCTCAGCCTCCGGCTGTTTTCCGTATCCACGGAAAAGTCTTTTAAATTCCGGTTGTTGACACCGATCACGCGGGCTCCCGCCCGCAATGCGGCCTCCACCTCCTGCGCGTCGTGAGCCTCTACAAGAGCCGACAGCCCCAGCTCATCACAGATCTGAAGATAATCCCGCACCTTTTCTTCAGAAAGGATCGCGCAGATCAAAAGCACAGCGGACGCGCCCAGAAGCTTTGCCTCATAGATCATATATTCATCTACCGTGAAATCTTTTCTCAGACAGGGTACGGATAATTTCTCCGCGATCTCCTCCAGGTACGCGTCGCTGCCCAGGAACCACTCCGGCTCCGTCAGTACAGAGATGCAGTCCGCACCGGCATCCTCGTATTCCCTGGCGATCTGAAGGTACGGAAACTGCGGCGCGATCAGCCCTTTGGAAGGGGACGCCTTTTTGCACTCGCAGATAAAAGCCATATCATTTCCTTTCAGCGCGTTTTCGAACGCGAAATCTCCTCTGTCCATGCGGAGCGCCTGCCGTCTGATCTTCTCCGGAGAGCGTCTCTCTTTCGCCGCCTCCACACGCCCGCGCGCATGGTCCGCCAGCTGGTCTAAGATCGTCATGCTTCCACCTCCGGCCGGCAGCTGACTTCGATCAGCTTATTGAGCGTCTCCAGCGCCTTCCCTGAATCAATCAGCTCAGCCGCCAGTTTCACACCGTCTGCCATGCTCTCTGCCTTCCCGCCGATATAGAGGGACGCTCCGGCATTCATAAGCACCGCGTTTCTCTTATGGCCCCGCTCCCCTTCCAGGATGGAACGGGTAATCCTTGCATTTTCCTCCGGCGTGCCTCCCAGGAGGTCTGCTTTCGCGCAGCGCTCAAACCCAAAATCCTCGGGAGTGATCACATAAGAGCGGATCCAGCCATCCCGGATCTCGCACACGGAAGTGGGGGCACTCATGGAGATCTCATCCAGTTTATCCTGTCCGTAGACCACCATGCCCCGCTTTACCCCCAGATCTGTCAGCACCTGTGCCAGGGGCTCGATCAGGTATCCGTCATACACACCCAGAAGCTGCATGGACGGTCTCCCCGGATTGGTAAGCGGGCCCAGGATGTTGAACACCGTACGGAACCCCAGCTCCTTTCGGATCGCTCCCACATATTTCATCGAAGTATGGTACTTCTGGGCGAAGAAAAAGCACATGCCCGCTTCGTTCAAAAGCTCAATACAGCGCGCGGGGCTCTGCTGGATATTGACCCCCAGAGCCTCCAGACAGTCCGCCGTCCCGCACTGGGAGGACGCTGCCCGGTTGCCGTGCTTTGCCACTTTCATTCCCCCGGCCGCGGCCACAAGGGCGGAAGTAGTGGATATATTAAAGCTGTGGGCATTATCGCCGCCGGTGCCCACGATCTCAAAAAGCTCCATGTCTGTCTCCACTTTCGTGGCGTGGGCGCGCATCGCCGCCGCGCACCCGGAGATTTCATCCGTTGTCTCAGCCCTGGCGCTCTTCGTGGAGAGCGCGGACAGGAACGCCGCGTTCTGGGTGGGGCTGGTCTCCCCGCTCATGATTTCATTCATCACGGTATACGCTTCGTCATATGTCAGGTCTTCTTTGTTTACGATTTTTACGATTGCTTCCTTGATCATGGCTTACATCTCCTTTATAAAATTTTTAAGCATCTGCTTTCCGTCCGGTGTCAGAATGGATTCCGGGTGAAACTGCACCCCGTATATGGGATATCTTTTGTGCTGTACGGCCATCACCTCTCCGTCGACAGCCACTGCCGTCACTTCCAGCTCCTCCGGCATGGAAGCAGTATCCGCCGCGAGAGAATGATACCGCGCCACCGGAGCTGTTTTTGGGATTCCGCGAAACAGCGGGCAGTCATTCTGAAACGTTACTTCCGACTGCCGCCCGTGCATCAGCTCTTTCGCGTAAGTAATCCGCGCGCCAAAAGCCGCGCACACGGCCTGATGCCCCAGGCAGACCCCAAGGATCGGGATTTCCTTTCCCAGCGACTTTACTGCCTCTATGATGATCCCGGCGTCCTCCGGCCTCCCCGGTCCGGGAGAGAGGATGATGCGGTCGGGCCGCAGCCGTAAGATCTCCTCTGCTGTCATCTCATCGTTACGTATCACCTTAATATCCGGATCAATCTCTCCGATCAGCTGATACAGGTTATAGGAAAAGCTGTCATAATTGTCAATCAATAATATCATAAGCCTGCCTCCTCTGCCGCCTTCAGCGCGTCCATCACGGCTCCCGCTTTATTGATGCACTCCTGGTATTCTTTCTCCGGGACAGAGTCCGCCACGATTCCGGCTCCGCTGCGCACGAATACTCTGCCGTTCTTCTTATAAGCAATGCGGATGGCAATGCAGGTATCCATATTCCCTGTAAAATCAATATATCCGATTGCCCCGCCGTAGATGCCTCTCTTATTGTCCTCCAATTCACCGATCAGCTGGCATGCCCGGATCTTCGGGGCCCCTGAGAGAGTCCCCGCCGGCAGGACCGCTTCCACAGCGTCCAGCGCGTCACAGTCCCTGCGGATCTCCCCGCGCACAGTGGAACCGATATGCATGACATGGGAGAACCGTTCGATGGAGTGGAACTTCTCCACCTGCACTGTCCCGAAACGGCTGATTTTCCCCAGGTCGTTCCGCCCCAGATCCACCAGCATATTGTGTTCGGCAAGCTCCTTTTCATCGGAGAGAAGTTCCTGCTCCAGCGCTCTGTCTTCCTCCTCCGTTTTCCCTCTCGGCCTTGTACCGGCCAGCGGAAATGTATGAAGCACGCCGTCTTCCAGCTTCACCAGTGTCTCCGGCGATGCCCCTGCCACCTCCACGTCTGTGCCTGAGAAATAGAACATATACGGCGACGGGTTAATCGTCCGCAGCACCCGGTAAGTATTCAGAAGGCTGCCCTCAAAAGGCGCTGCCAGCCGGTTTGAGAGTACGATCTGGAAAATATCTCCCTCCCGGATATGGTGTTTTGCCTGCTCCACCATGGAACAGAATTCCTGCTTCTCAAACAGCGGCCTGATCTCTCCGGTAAGGCGTCCTCCCGGCTCTTCTTTCTTCTCCCCGGTATAAAGGAGAGCGCGCATCTGCTTTAATGCCATGACTGCCCTGTTGTATTCGGTCTTAAGCGCCTGCCCATCGCCGGCTCCCAGAAGCATATTGGCGATAAGGATAATCTTCTGGCGGAAATGGTCAAAGGCGATCACCTTGTCAAACAGCATTAGGTCCACATCCTTAAATGCCTCGGTGTCCTCCGCCCGGGTCCGTACGGCGGGTTCGCTGTATCCCAGGTAATCATAAGAAAAGTAACCCACAAGCCCTCCGGTAAAAGAAGGAAGATAAGGGAAACGGGGGCTTTTATGGTCCTTTAGTATCTGCCGGAGATACGCGGATGGATTGTCTGTCTTAAGCCTCACGCCGCCCGCGTTCATTTCCCCGTCCATGCAGGTAATCTCCATCTTCGGGTCATAACCCAGGAATGTATATCGTCCCCATTTTTCATCCGCCTGCGCGGACTCCAGCATATAACAGTGTGTGGATACATTCTTAAGAATCTTCATCGCTTCAATGGGTGTACAGATATCAGAAAGAATCTCACAGCTGACCGGGACAACCTGATATTCCCCTGTCCCCGCGATCTCTCTGACGTCTTCGAATGTGGGTAAAATTTTCATCGCTTCTGCCTCCTTTGATTTCGCCATCCCATTCATCAGATGACTCGGTTTTCTTTTTTCTATTATCCGTCAGATGATTCAGGAAGGGCGTCCGCCCTATGCCGGCAGATTACTGCCCTGGCTGCCGCATGGCTTACTTGTAAAACAAAAATCGCCCCTGACAGACTTTTTACTTCTGTCAAGGACGAATCATACAAATCGATTATAATCCGCGGTGCCACCTCAATTTCACAGGAGATCCCGTGCGCTCAGCAGGATACCATCATATCCCCGGCAATTAACGTATGCCCTCACGTCGCAGAATACTCTGCGGGAACCGATTTCCCACATTTGACTGCGCCCTCAGCGGTCCATTTGACGACTTGTTTCTCACCCGGTTCTCAGCATCCCGGACTCTCTGTAAAGGCATAACCGCCGTTATCTCCGCTTCATCAGTTTAGCGTATTAACTTGTGCTCTACGATACCACGGTCTGATTTTGTTGTCAATACTTTTTAGGATTTTCTTCCGTTATCCATCTTATAAACCAGATCCGCCACGTTCATCGTGGACTTTCTGTGGGATACCAGCAGTACCGTCTTATCCCCTCTTCCTTCTTTCAGTGACTTCAGGATGATCCCCTCGTTCAGCGAGTCCAGGCTGCTAGTTGGTTCATCCAGCAGAATAAAAGGCCCGTCGTGCAGGAAGGCGCGGGCAATCCCGATTCTCTGCCGCTCTCCTCCTGAGAGGGTGTCTCCCAGCTCTCCCACCTCTGTATCGTACCCCTGTGGGAGACGGATGATGAATTCATGGATGGATGCCTTTTTCGCGGCTTCCATGATCTCCTCCCTGGAAGCCCCGGGCCTGCCCACGGCGATATTGCTGGCAATCGAATCATGGAACAGGCAGGTTTCCTGGGTTACATAGGATTCCATATTCCTTAAATCCGATGTATTGATCTCCTTTACATCTCTGCCTGCAATGGTGACCCGACCGCTGTCCGCGTCCCAGAACCGCATGAAAAGCTTCAGCAGGGTGGACTTCCCGGAACCGCTCGCCCCGTGAATGCCGATGATCTTCCCCTTTGGCACATCCATAGAATAATCCTTAAGAATCTGTTCCTCCTCGTAAGCAAAATCTACATGCTCTGCCGCGGCTCCCTCAAATACAGCCGCCGCTTTCCCTGTGGTCTCTTTCACCTCAGGTTCCTCCTCCAGAAGAGCGAGCACCCTCTCCCCGCTGGCAAGCGTCTGGTTCAGATTATTGGACAGGCTGGCAAGCGCGGTAACCGGTCCGAATGAGCCCATCATGGCAATCGTGGCCGTGAGCATCCCGGCCATGCTTACCTGCCCGGCCTCCTTCAGCGCGATCATCAGAAACAGCATGGCAAAGGAGAAAAGGAGAATCACGAAATTCGTCACTGAGCGCTGGGATGCCTCCAGCCGGTTCAGCTCCTTCTGAGCCGCCCCCAGTTTATCTGAGCGTTCCATCATCTCCATCCGCCGGTTTCTGCCCTGTCCATACTGAATGATCTCGTCCAGGCCCCTGAGCGAATCCAGGATAAAGCTGTTCAGACTGCCGAATTCCGTGCGGAACTCCATGCCTTTCGCTCCCCCTCTGCGCCCGAAATACAGTGGGATCACCACACCCACCAGAACGTAGCCCGCCAGGGCCAGGACCGCCCCGGCCGCCGAAAACCGGCCAATGAAAAGGATCATCACAAGGGAGGTCAGCACAGCGATGGCTGCCGGCGAAATCGTATGGGCATAAAACACTTCCAGAAGCTCAACATCCGAAGTAATAACAGCGATCAGGCTTCCTCTTCCGCGCCCTTCCAGTTTCGCAGGACACAGCCTCCGAAGGGCGGCGAATACCTTGTGCCGGATCACGGCGAGCAGTTTGAACGCAATAAAATGATTGCAGTACTGCTCCCCATAGTGCAGGACACCCCGCATGACCGCCATCACAGCCAGCGCTGCGGACAGGCCGCCCAGCGATATCTCCGCCAAAACGCCGGCGTTCTCCGCGGTCAGAGTATACCCCAGAGCGTCTCCCGCCGTCCCCAGGATCATCTGTATCAGCCCGAATCCCGCCAGGATCGTAAGGAAGATCGCGCACAGAGCGCCAATCGTTCCGAGAATAATGGCAAGGGCCATAACCGGGAGAAGGGGCTTTACAAGTCCGATCAGCCGCCCCATAATGCGGATGCCGCTTCTCCTGTTCACAGTGCCCTCATCCGCCTGCTCCTGTGCCCTGCTTTTTCCTGCCATACTTTGGTCCGCGCTCATACTGCCGCCTCCTTTCCGTACTGTTCCAGTTCCATCTGGGATCGGTAGAGTTTCGCATATTCCCCGTCCAGGGCCATCAGCGCTTCCTGTGTCCCGGCCTCCTGCGCCTGTCCGTCTTTGAACAGATAGATTCGGTCTGAATTCACTACATTGGCAAGACGGTGGGAAATGAGGATCACGGTCTTCGTCTCTGCCAGGGAGTGAATCGCCGACATAATCATCTCTTCACTCTCCGCGTCGATATTGGAGGCAGCCTCATCAAAGATATACACCGGGGTGTCATGCAGAAGCGCCCGCGCAATGGCCAGACGCTGGCACTGTCCCCCTGAGAAATTGCTGCCTCTCTCCGCGACCGGCGTGGCAAGCCCTTTCTGCGCCTTTAAAAATCCCCAGAGATTCACTTTCTCAAGCGCTTCCCGCATCTCTTCTTCTGACGCGTCCGGTTTCCCCATGCGCAGATTATCTTCCACGGTCCCTTTAAACAGATAACTGTTGTGGCTGACCAGCGTGATATGTTCCATCAGGTTACCTTCACTGATATGCGAAAGCTCCTTTCCCTGTACGGTCACGCTCCCTGTATATCCCTTATTCCTTCCCATAAGGACCGCCGCCGTGGTGCTCTTGCCGCAGCCGGAAGTCCCCACAATAGACGTAAAGCTGCCCGCCGGGAATTCCAGGTCAATCCCTCTTAAAATCTCCCGGTTCTCATCATAGGAGAAGCGGACCTTGTGGAAAAATATATCCATCTTCCCGCCCTTCAGCTCTCCGGCGCCCGTGTTTTCATCCCCTGGATTTCCGGCGGCTTCCGCAGGTTCCGGCAGATCCAAAAGCGCGAAGATCTTATCACTTGCCGCCATGCCGTTCATGGCAATGTGGAAGAAAGAGCCCAGAAGGCGCAGTGGAATAAAAAATTCGGATGCAAGAAGGATCAGCATAAGCGCCCCGCGCAGGCCCACCTGTCCCTTCATGAACTCCGAGAGGGTAACGATCATCCCCGCTGCCGCCCCGCCGTAAGCAATGATATCCATTACGCTTGTGGAATTGAGCTGCATAGTCAGCACCTTCATGGTAATGCGGCGGAACCGCTGGGATTCCTGATCCATCTCCTCTGCTTTCTTCTCATCCGCGCGGTAGATCTTTAAGGTAGTCAGCCCCTGCAGGTTCTCAAGGAAGCTGTCTCCCAGCTCTGTATAGATCCCCCAGTATTTATTCAGGAGCCTTTTGGCGAACTTCTGCACCGCCACAATGGACACCGGAATCAAGGGCACACAGACCAGCAGGACAAGGGCCGCCTTCCAGCTCACAAAGGAAAGCACCGCGAACAAGGTCAGCGGAGCCAGCAGGCTGTAGAAGAGCTGGGCGAGATATCTGCCGAAATAAGTTTCCAGCTGTTCCACACCCTCCGCGGCCATCTGGACGACCTCTGATGTTGCCGCCTTCTCCCTGTATGACGCCCCCAGCCGAAGCAGTTTCTCATAGATCTTATCTCTTAGAATCCGCTTCACATCCACACTCGCCCGATAAGACGCGTAAGACGCCCTGCGGTCACAGAAAAAACGCAGAACCATAGCAGCCGCCGTGATCCCGCCGTAGGATGCCGCCTGCTGAAGGGATACCTCCCCAAAGAACGCCAGTTCCAGCAGTGCCGCGGCGCAGTAAATCATCACAATCTGGCAGAGCAGGGCGCCCCACTGCCATGCCGCCTGATAAATAATATATTTCTTCGCGTGGGATAAAAGCCCCACCAGTCTTGTTTTAATCATAGCACCCCTTCCTTCTGCGTCTTCTTTTCGCGCAGGCTGCACACCAGATGCCAGACAGCGGACACGGGATGGTACAGCAGCATCCGAGGCCCTGAGAATCTCATCACCTGCCGGATCTTCTCCCGCATTTCAGGCTTATAACAGTGTACCCTGCAGTTGCTGCAGAAGGTTTTCTGTTCCATAAACGGGCACTTCTCACTGCGCGCCCTGGCATACTCTGAAAGCTGCTGACAGGCAGGGCACATCCGCCCGGCCTTTTTGTCATATCCTTCATGGTTTTTCCGGCAGTACAGGCGGATCATCTCCTCCACCACGCGCTGCTCTTTCTTCCGCTTTCTCTCAGTCTTGTCTGTTGTCTTCATCCTCCCACTCCCTCTGCTTTCCTTATTACTGCCCCTCTGTCTCAGGCACAAGGTTCCGTCCCGCAGGCACGGTCCGGATCTTTGTGAAGAAGTAGACATATTTAAAAATAATTAAAAATACAATGAAGGCTCTCCCGTATACATTCGACATGGCCAGGAACGCGAGGAGCAGCATGCAGGATGCCGGAATCAAAAGGCTGAATTTTGTCTTCAGGGTCATGGACCTGTTCTTTACAAAACTTTCCAGATGCCGCTTATATAATTTCGTCCCTGTGAACCAATTGTGGAACCGCACGGAGCCTTTTGCCAGGCAGAAGGATGCCAGCAGTAAAAAGGGCGTGGTTGGAAGTACCGGCAGAACGACCCCCACAGCTCCGATTCCCATGGCCAGAAATCCCAAAACCAGCCATACAAAACGCAGCGGATTCTTTTTCCGATTTTTCATAATTGATTTCCTTTCTTTGAACAACGACTGCATGTGTCCCGGGAAACTCTGTACACTGCACGCTCTCCCGCAAGTGTCAGCATTAAAATACAGGTTAGCAAAAACTAACCCACCTGTATAAACTGATATACATGATTTTGGATTTATTGTCAATAATAATTCTCAAAATGGCTCTTTAAATGATAATTTTTATCATTATTATTCATTATGTAATTTTGTAGAATCATCTATTCCAAGGGCACAGATTAAGATCTAAATCACCAAAATAAGCATCTTATCTTTCTTATTTTTTATTCTTATCGGTTGATTCATAATCGTTTTTTATTATAATAAAATCATAGGAATAAACGCGAACGCTATGAAAGGATGTGTTGTTATGCCATTATCACAGAAAAATACTCTGCACACGATTCAAGATATCTACTCTCTGCCGGACGGTCAGAGGGCTGAACTGATTGACGGACAGATATATATGATGGCGCCGCCGACACGCAGACACCAGAGGATTACCGTGGAACTTTCAACGATTATTAATAATTATATCAAAAAGCAAAATGGCACGTGCGAAGTAGATATTGCCCCATTTGCTGTTTTTCTGAACGCAGATGACAATAACTATGTCGAGCCGGATATAAGTGTTATCTGTTCTCATGAAAAACTCACAGACAAAGGCTGCACGGGCGCGCCGGATTGGATTATTGAGATTGTCTCTCCGGGCAGCAGGCGAATGGACTACTATACTAAGTTATTTAAATACCGCACTGCCGGGGTCCGAGAATATTGGATTGTTGATCCGGATAAAAACCGGGTGATGGTCTACACATTTGAATCCGATGATACAGAAGAATATACATTCTCTGATAGTGTCAAAGCCGGAATTTTTGACGATCTTGTGATTGATTTCAACTCTATAAATGTTTGAACCGCGGCCCGCCGCTCCGGGAGCTGCGCTGTCGGCACGGCGGGCTGTCTTACTTATCTATAACCTTAATTTTCTTTTCTATTTTGGAGCGCAGCAGTTCTCCTCCTATTCCGCTCCATCTCCCTTGATCGCCCTCAGATTATGGCGCCCATACAGCGCCAGTGACAGCGCCATCATTGCCACGCACACCCCGATCGTTATCCTGGACACCAGGACCGGGATATTGTACCAGAACACGTGCAGGATCATCATTGCGTAGAGCAGCCAGGTCGTCACCTTCCCATGCCAGTCCGCTCCGAATACTTTCCCTGTCTTACGTATTACAAGAAGCCCGGTAATCCCCATGAATGTCTCCTTTACAACCATGAGTCCCAGCGGCAGGACCATCAGCGGGAAGCGGGTGAGCAGACAGAAGAGCATAGCCGCCTGGGTAAGCTTATCCGCCACGGGGTCCAGCATTTTCCCCAGGTCGCTGGTCATATGGAAACGCCTTGCCACAAAACCGTCCACTGTATCCGTTATCCCTGATAATATCAGGATAATCCCTGCCCACAGGTAATTCTTTTCTACACAGTACAGCCATATAATAACCGGGATCAGACAGAGCCGGAAAAAGGACAGCAGATTGGGAACCGTCAGTATCCTGCTCTGGGGGCTGTGTTTGTGATTTACTTTTGAACTCATTTGTTTCCTCCTGCTTTTTATCTATTGTACCGGCAGGGCCGCAGTCCGGGTGATTCTGTCTATATTCTGTCACGCCGCATATGCCGCACCCGGCATCCCTGCACGAAAAAAACGCCTATACCTGTTAAGTATAGACGATTTTTCTTCTTTGTACAACCTTACACGGCCGGATGGTCTCGTGCAGCAAGTCAATATTTTAAAAATTCTGCCGGTGTCATGATCGCCGGATTTTTCACGCCAGACTCCAAAAAATCTTTATCGCCGGTAAGAAAAACATCGGCCTTTGCCTCAATCGCCGCCCGCAGGATGGGACAGTCATTTACATCCCGGATTTGCGTTTCCGACACGTTTTCTTCTGTTGGAACCGGGACTAATTCCAAAGTCAGCAGAGCTACCGAAAGGAACTTATCCAGAGCCGTAAGGCGGTTTGGGAATTTCTTGTTGAAAATCCGTTTCATTTCATCCAAGTTCTGCTCACAGATCAGACCATGATTGGGATATGAGGCTGCTTTTACATACGCAAAAACGCCGGAAGTTTTCATTCTCCTTAATATCCCCAAAGTGTCCCTCTGTCTGGATCGACCGTGTCTGCCGTTTCAGTATTCCTTCTTTGCTCTGGATATTCCCATTGGATTCTTCCTTTCGTTCCTCCCACCGCTCGTTGATCTTCATGACTTTATTGCGGTCTGGATTCTTTTGGGCATTGTATCTATAAAGACATTTGGATTTCTGTGAAGTGCTATAATAAAGTTGTAACGAAAGTGGCTAATAAGATATCCTAAAAACAATGAGAAAAGAGGTTCTTATCATGCCACAGAATTACACACCTGAGTTTAAAAAGAAGATTGTCCGTCTCCATGAGGAAGAAGGACGCACTTACAAAAGTATCACTGCGGAATACGGCGTTTCAAAAGCCAGTATCTCTAAGTGGTGCAGCCAGTTACGTGAAGAATGCCAGACAAGCCCGGAAACAAAAGAAGAATACGATTATATGAAAGAAATGCTCAAGCTCCGTAAAGAGAATGAAGAACTCCGTAAGGAGAATCTCTTCTTAAAAAAAGCGGCGGCATTCTTTGCGAAAGAAATCGATTAGAGGCTTATCGGTTTATTGAAAAACATCAGAAAGAGTCTGGGCTGCGCTGGCTGCGGCGGCGGTTGAATATTTGCCCGAACGCTTACTATAACTACCGGAAACACCGAGACACTTTATCAGACGGTAGAGGAATTTGCATATTTCATGTATAATCACGTGCGCCCTCATAGTTTCAATGGGTATCAAACACCATATCAAGCTCGAATTGCATAAATCGATATTTTTTAGCCACAAGTGTTACAAAAACGCTTGACCAGAACAAATACGCTAGAATTCGAAAGTATGAAAGTTTAGCCCCATTGAACTTTTACATCATACTAATGGGAGCTGCCGCACTAAATCATTGATGCGACAGCCCCTTATCTTAATCTTAAAAGTGAATCCCGTACCAATTTAGGATGGTACGCTGATCACTTTTTCCCTATGCTTTAATTTTGCCGCCCCCTGCGCCGCTGTTTATCTGCTGTTCTTCTTCCTTCTTCCGTACACCGGGACCGAGATTCCCAATGCTGCGGCAGCCAGCAGAATCCACATGGTTACATGCATGCTGTCTCCTGTCTGTACCGCTTTGCTGCCCGGATCAGCCTCTCCGCCGGAAGCCGAAGGATTCCCCTGCCCGGTGCCGCCGCCCGAATTTGTGACATCTCCCTGGCCGCCATCGTCCGGGTCTTTTCCGTCATCCGGTTCTTCCGGCTCAGACGTGATTTCTTCCAGCCCCTGTACAGCTTCTTCCAATGCTTTTACAGCGGCCTCCACTTCTTCCTGTGACGCGAAGGGATCATCCAGAAGTCCTTTCACCTCTTCTAACACCTGCTGAAGCTCTGCTGCAGTCTCTTCTGTATATTTCGACAGATCCACCTTTTCTGCCTCCGCCACAGCATCCCTTAATTCTGTAAAGTCTACAGGCTCGTCTTCTGTGTAATCGCCAAGCTCCGGTGCCCGCATATCCTCAAAGTTACCCGCGTTGGAACGGATCGCCTGGAACGATTCATTGCTCTCGTCCTCCGGCGCCCCGGTGGTCCAGAAATTGTCATGGATGACTTCCGCCGCCTCATTGTCAAGATCCTGGAATAATCCGAACTTATCATTAAAGAAATACGGATTGTAGACATTGTATACTACATTGTCCGAGATCTCTTCCATGCCTGATGTTCCCTCATCCAGGTAGATCGCGCCGTACTCATTGGCCACGTCATGGATAAAGTTGCCCCGGATCATAGAGCCCGGCATACTTGACAGTGTATAGATGGCGCCGCCGTCTTTGAGCCGCTGCATACAGTATGAAATATCGTTATTCTCGATCACATAGCGCGCCTGGATGGTGGGCGTGTCAAACTTGTAATACCAGTCGATATCCGGACGCACATCCACATCCCATATGCCCCAGCCCCATCCGGCTGAAATTCCGCTGTACGCGATATTGCTGATCTCATTGTGAGCCAGGGTCAGATCACGCACATATCCTGCCCAGATACCGATACTTCCCTTAAAATTATTGCCGGTTGTGTCAATCACATTTGACATGACAAGAATATCTTCAGTCACTCTGAGCGGATCGGGCCCCGCGTTCAGATTCAGCACGCCCTTTTCATAAGTAACGTCCGAGTACGGCTGCGCGTCCCGCACATGTACTCCGCCGATCTGGATTCCCGTCGCGCCGATCTGTTCAAAACGGCTGCCGGTGATCGTACTTCCGACCACGCCTTCCTCAAAGTCGAATCCTCCCGCGGACATCAGGGCAAATACACAGCTGTCGATCCGCATTCCCTCTACATATCCGGCAGTCACACCTCCGGGTGTCTTCAAATAATTGTCATGTCCGTGCTGCTCAATCATTGTCGGGTCGTAGACAAAGCTTGCCTGCAGCTCGATCTGCCCCTCAATATGCGGACGGATAAAGGATGTATAGCGGAAACCGATATCCTGAAATGCCAGGCCGTATACCTTGTCTTCCTTTTCGCCCTTTACTTCCACTAATTTTTCCAGTGTCGGCAGAACAATGTCCAGATCGTCCGGGTTCTGTCCTTTTTCCGGGATATAATAGATTTTATTGCGCTCCCTGTCGAAGTACCATTCGTTTGGCTGGTCGAGCAGCTCGAACGCGTTCACGATCATACTTGGCTTGTCCGGGTTACAGTTCAGCTTTTTCTGGGAATTCGCGTATGGTTCCGGCTTCATAATGACTTTGACAGTATCTCCGTCTCTTACTACGTCCTGCACCGGAAGGATATTGCTTGTCCACATCACATAATACACGAACTCAATATCACTTTTATTCCGCCAGTCAGCCATATCCGCCAGGGTGCCGGTCACTTCATAGCCGTAGTCATTTCCGCTGGATATTTCGTCCTGGCTGCACTCTGCCTCCGCCAATGTGGCGCGCTTTCCGCCTACAAACAGATCGCGGGAATAGGGAGCGCCCTCCGGCACATCGATCTCATATACTCCCTCAACTCCCGGCACATCCGTGCTCAGCCGCCATCCTTTGAGCTCAATCCCGCTGTTGATCACACTGTCATTGGCTCCTGCGCCCTGGTAGATCACGGAGTATCCCTTTTCTGCCCCGTCATCCGCTGTAAACTCCAGTGTCTCATCTAATGTATACTGCCCCTTGGCCAGATGTACAATCACGTCGCCCGTCCAATCCTTAATCTCCCGGACTTCCTCCTGCGCGCGCTGGATTGTCTCAAAGGGCTCACGGAAATCCGCTCCGCTGTTCGCGTCGTCTCCTCTTGCCGCGTCTACATAGATATGCTTCATGACATCATTCTGCTCCGCATAGATCGTCCAGCCGTCAAACTCAATGGTTCCTCCGCTCAGATCCATAATCTCATAGGGCAGAACAGAAGGCGTATAGGCGATGTCATAATAGAAATACGGCCGTACCTGCTCAAGGTCAACATCGGAAGCGAACGTCAGTTTCACAGTCTTTGCTTCCTGATCTATTTCTGCCAGTTCTGTCAGCCCGTCTGCCATAAATGACTGGATGACAAGTTCCGCTTTTCTGAAATTCGTGGTCAGGCTCCGGTCCTCATATGCCCTGAGATAGTATTTCTTATCCGTGGACAATACGTTTCCTTCTTCGTCGGTCCAGTTTACAAACTGATATCCATCTTTCTGCTTTTCCTGCAGGGTCACCATGCTGCCTTCCAGATAGTTCCCTTCGCCGATCACGTCTCCCATATCTTTGTCATTGGGCTGGGCGTCAATCAGGTATCCTTTTTTGTCCACATCCTTCCATGTTTTTACGGACAGATTATCCAGATAGGTATTTACGCTCTGCGTGGTATCCACGTACTCAATCTTGAACTGCGTGCCTTCTGTTTTCCAGTCAAATCCGTAAAGGTCTGATGTCAGGTCCCAATTTAACGGTTCCTCGGTTCCTCTCTCCCATACTTTTACCATCATGCTGCCGTCGTAGATCCGGCTTTTGCATGTATACCAGTGCCCCGGGGACATCTGTTTTGACGCCCATGCCAGATTGCCGCTTGTGTTGGAAATCATGATATTGTGATCCCCATAATTCGGGCACAGGGCAAAATAGTATTCGTCGTATGTGCCTTCGCCTTTCGGCTGCGCGTGGAGTTTTACAAAAAGTCCTCCAAAATCTACAAAGTCCTTGTCATACTGAAAATCAAACTGAAACTGCTTGTCCGCGTCCGCATAATCCAGATAGATTTTATGGTCCGAATCATTGACCAGCTGGGTCAGCAGGGTATTTGTCCCGTCCATTTCCTGAATGCTGTACCCGTCATTGATCTTTGTATACCTGTAATCCATGAACTCTTTATCTGCTTTCCCCTCAGGATAGCTTTCAAAATCATCAAAGAAATATTCATACTGGGGATCTTCCAGAGGTTCAAAGTTCGCGGTCAGGCTGCAGCTTTTTTCCGCGGTGAACGTATAAGTTTTCTCTGTACTGATAACTTCGCCGCCCTGTGTCCAGCTGACAAATTTGTAATCCGGCTTTGCCTTTGCTGTCAAAGTGACTTCCTCACCGATTTTATGCGTTCCACCTCCTATGACTGTACCCCGCTGGGAATCATCCGGCTTCGCGCCAATGCTCACCTCATCCTCTGCCAGCACGGACTGCCTGATCACGATATTATCGAACAGTGTCCGGTTATTGCTTCCGCCGTGATGGGATTCCAAAATCATCACACCGCTTCCGTATTCCGCGCTGAATCCTGTATCCGCCGCGGTAAGCGTCCAGTCCTGCGGCTCCTGTGCTCCGCGCTCCCAGATTTTGATTGACACTGCGTTTCCTTCCAGCTTTGCCCTGCACGTATACCAAGTATCAGCCGCGGGGCGCAGACTGCTGTTATTATTGAGCCACCCGCCCGCGTTGGCGATGATCAGCGTGGGATCAAAGTTTGGCAGTATGCCGCAGTAATAGTCTCCGCCGGTACCGTAGTACATTCTGATATAGATTCCGCCATAACCGCTGAACGGATTATCATACTGGAAATCAAACTGCAGTTCCTTGTCTACATTGCCTATTTCAAGATAGATTTTGCCATCGGAGACCGCAATTGCTTTTCCTTCCTCCGTCTCCACGATTGTCCCGCCTTCAATGGTGCCGTACGCGTCCTGCATCGCGTCCGGGTCCGCCTGTCCGGGCTCATAAGATTCAAAATCCTCCTGAAATACAATTCCGGGATCATCCTGCGCTCCTGCGCGTATGCTTCCGGTCTCTTCTGCCTGTGCAAATGCTGTCCCTGTTAAAATCATGCCCGCACATAAGAAACCGCATAGAATTCTTTTTCCCGATTTTACAAGTTCCTTTCTCATACCTGTTCCTTCTTTCATCTTTTCCTCCTTCTCTTCTTTAATTGTATTACTTATATTTTCATTCTTACTGCTCTTGGTTTCAATTTTAAAGATTGTAGATTTCATACAATAAATAAAGATGGAAAAAACTGCATAAAAAACAGGAGCCCCGCATCTGAGTCTCTGTCTCGTCACGCGGAACTCCTGTTCTTTCCATATCAAACGGTGTTACTCTATTTCATTGTGCAGAAGCTTATGCTCTTTCCCTTTCAGGATTCCGGCATATACTTCTGTAATAATGGGATTCTCACTGGACAGCTTGATCTGGGCCATGCTGTCAATCTTGTAGATGCCCTCCAGCCTTGCTTTCTTCGTCCTCGGTCCGATCGGCACCGGCTGCCCGCCTCCGGCGATACAGCCCCGCTTGCACGCCATGACCTCCACGAAATCATAATGTGCCTCTCCTGCCTTCATCTTCTCCAGCAGGTCCTCCGCGCAGTGAAGCCCGTTCACCACCGCGATCTTTACTTTGCGTCCGTTCAGGCTGATCTCTGCTTCCTTGATGCCGTCCACACCGCGGATTCCCGAGAAACTGATCTCCTCCAGATCCTGCGCCCGGCTGCTGTTCACAAGGCGCCTTATCACTGCTTCGGTCACTCCTCCTGTCACCCCGAAGATCGCGCCCGCGCCGGACGCCAGACCAAAGGGCATATCCAGAGCTTCCGGCTGTACCTGCGCCAGGTCAATCCCCGCCTCCTGGATCATGCGGGTGATCTCGGTGGTGGTCAGCACATAGTCCACGTTCTGCTCCCCGTCCGTAAAGTGTTCCGGTCTGGTGATCTCCGCTTTCTTCGCTGTACAGGGCATGATGGACACCACCATGATTTTCTTCGGCTCCCGGCCTTCTTCCCTGTCCTTCTCCGCTCCGAGTCTGGCCTCCTCTTTCAGAAGTGCGCCGAACATCTCCTGCGGGGACCGGCAGGTGGAAATATTCTTCCGAAACTCCGGATACCGGTTCTCGCAGAACTTCACCCACGCTGGACAGCAGGAGGTAAACAGGGGCAGATTATCGCCGGATTCCAGGCGTTCTACCAGCTCTTTGGACTCCTCCATAACGGTCAGATCCGCGCCGAAGTTCGTGTCGTACACCTCGTCAAAGCCAATCCTTCTTAGAGCCGCCACCAGGCGTCCCAGTGTGTTCTCACCTTTCCTGATGCCGAACTTATCGCCCACCGCGACGCGCACCGCGGGAGCGATCTGCGCCACCACGCGGGTATCTCTGTCCGCCAGGGCAGCCCACACCGGCTCCACATTCTGCTTGATGCTGATGGCGCCGGTCGGACATACCGCGCGGCACTGTCCGCATCCCACACAGTCTGTCTGCGCCAGGTCTTTATTGAACGCCGGCGTCACCTGCATCTTCGATCCGCGGAACGCGAAGTCCAGAATTCCCAGGCCCTGGATCTCATCGCAGGTTCTCACGCAGTCACCGCAGAGAATACATTTATTGGGGTCGCGGATCACGCACTCTGAGGAGGTATCCATGGGAAGCTGTTTCTTATTATTCTCAAACCGTACATTCGTGATCCCCAGCTGGCGGGACAGCTTCTGCAGGGTACAGACGCCATTCTTCGCGCAGGTCGTACAGTCCCGGCAGTGGGCCGCCAGCAGAAGCTCAATGATCATCTTCCGATGATGCTGCAGCCTGGGTGTATTTGTGTAGATCACCATGCCGTCCCGCGGCACTTCTGAACAGGATGCAAAGATCTTTCCTCTGTCATCCTCCACCACGCACATCCGGCACGCGCCGTAAGTCGACAGCTCAGAATGATAGCAGAATGTAGGCAGGTCGATCCCGGATTTGCGGATAACGGAAAGCACGTTTCTTTCATTCGTAAATGTCACTCTTCTGTTGTTTATCGTCATATAACTCATGCTTGTCTCCTCCTACCATTCCACATGGATCGCGCCAAATGCGCACGCGCTCTCGCAGGCGCCGCACTTGATGCATCTCTTGGTGTCAATCTCAAATGGCTCTTTGATCTTGCCGCTGATCGCGTCAGCCGGACAGTTTCTCGCGCACTTGGAACAGCCTTTGCACCGCTCCGGACTGATGACATAGCGCTTCATCGCCGAGCAGGTATGGGATTCGCACCTCTTGTCCACTACATGCGCCACGTACTCATCCCGGAACAGTTTCAGCGTGCTCATTACCGGCAGCGCAGCGCTCTTCCCAAGCCCGCACAGGGCGGTCTCCGTAATCGTTGTCGCCAGCTCTTCCAGCAGATCCAGATCTTCCAGTTCCCCGTTCCCGGCCACGATCCGCTCCAGGATCTCCAGCATCCGCTTCGTCCCTTCACGGCAGGGCACACATTTCCCGCAGCTCTCGTTCTGGGTAAAGTTCATAAAGAATCGGGCAACTTCCACCATACAGGTGTTATTGTCCATGACCACGAGGCCGCCGGAACCGATCATTGCCCCCATTTTCTTCAGGGAGTCAAAGTCCAGGCTCACATTCAGGTGCTCATCCGTCAGACAGCCGCCGGATGGGCCGCCGATCTGCACTGCCTTAAACGCGGCGTCTCCCTTGATGCCGCCGCCAATGTCAAAGATCACTTCTTTGAGCGTCGTCCCCATAGGAACCTCGATCAGCCCGGTGTGCTTTACGCTTCCTGTGAGGGCGAATGCCTTCGTTCCCGGGCTGTTCTCCGGCCCGATGCTCTTGAACCAGTCCGCGCCTTCCATGATAATCATGGGCACATTAGCAAAGGTCTCTACATTATTTAACACCGTCGGTTTCCCAAACAGTCCCTGCTCCACCGTCCGCGGAGGCTTCACGCGGGGCATGCCGCGGTTTCCTTCGATGGATGCTGTAAGGGCGCTTCCCTCGCCGCAGACAAAGGCGCCGGCCCCCCGGTTAATATGCAGGCGGAAAGAAAAATCCGTGCCTAGGATATGGTCACCCAGGAGTCCGCACTCTTCGGCCTGGGCGATGGCCAGCTTCAGACGGCTGACCGCCAGCGGATACTCCGCGCGCACATAGATATACCCTTCCCTTGCGCCTACGGCATAAGCCGCGATCATCATTCCCTCGATCATCTTGTGGGGATCGCCTTCCATGATGCTCCGGTCCATGAACGCGCCCGGGTCTCCTTCGTCGCCGTTACAGACTACATACCGCTCTTTCTCCTGCTGGCGCGCCACCTGGGACCACTTGTATCCCGTGGGGAACCCGCCGCCTCCGCGGCCGCGCAGGTTAGAGTCTGACACTTCTTTGATAATGTCCTCCGGCCTCATATCAAAGAGCGCCTTCTCCAGCGCCTGGTATCCGCCTGTGGATATGTACTCCTGAATGTGCTCCGCGTCGATATGGCCGCAGTTCCTCAGCACGTTCCGCGTCTGCTTTTTATAGAAGGGAATCTCTTCCTGCTTTTTGTACTCGATTCCGTCCTGCTTAAACAGAAGATGGCGGATTACGTCTCCCTTCTCGATCGTCCTGTGAAAGATTTCGTCACAGTCCTCGGGCTGTACCTTCGTATACAGAATCCCCTGCGGCTCAATCCGCATCAGGGGTCCCATCTCACAGAACCCATGGCATCCGCTCTTCTTTACCCCGATCTCGCCGTCCCCGTGGGCGATCTCCGGTCCAAAATGAACTTCCACGTCCGGATGCTCTTTCACCAATTCACACATGCGTTCATAGATCTTCCCTGATCCTCCTGCCAGACATCCGGTCCCGGCGCAGATCAGGATTCTGCATTTACTGTTCTCGATCTGTGCTTTCGAAGTCTCGCGCACCCGTTCGAGAGCCTCTCTGTTCTCTATTCTGTCCATACGCCCTAAACTCCTCTCAACTCTCGAATCAACTCAGCCGCCGCGTCCGGCGTCATGGCCGGATATACTTTGTCATTTACCGTCATGACCGGGGCAAGCCCGCATGCCCCCAGGCAGGAAACTGTCTCCAATGTGAACATCATATCGTCTGTGGTAGCCTTATCCGCTGAAAGCCCCAGCTCACTGTACAGCCTCTCAAGGATGGGAATGGATTTCCGCACATGACAGGCTGTGCCGTCACAGACCTTGATCACAAATCTGCCCTTCGGTTCGAAGGAAAAGTTCTCATAAAATGTTGCCACGCTGTACGCCTTCGCCTCATTGATGCCAAGCTTCCCTGCCACATAATTGAGAAGCTCCGGCGGAAGGTAGCGGTATTCCGTCTGGATGTCCTGGATGATAGGAATCAGGGAAGCCTGGTCCGAGCCATGCTCCGCGATGATCTCATCCGTCTTGTCATAGTAGCTCTGATCTAACATGGGATACCTCCTTTGATCTCTTTGTGTAATATCGATAAAAAATTATCAATCAACTTTTATTATATGGCAGATTTGACATATGCGCAATAGAAAAGGGACCATCTACTGCGCGGGAGTGCGGGGGGCTGAGGCGGCTTCGGAGCGGAAGCGAAGCCGCACACACCCGCGCATAATACGTCCTCAACAATCCACTCCGAACTTCTCATTCGATCTGCCGCCAATTATTACAAGTCTCCCAGGCAGATACAGACTTATTTATGTTTTTTCTTTTTTATAAATTCTGCCCGGAAAATCGCCGCACTTGCTCCCAGTAACACTGCCCAGAGGACCAGATTCACAGGATCACCGGTCTTTGCCGCTTTCTCCACGGCATCGCTGTTTCCGCCGTTGTCTGTATCAGACGTCCCAGCCGTATCATCTGGATTCTGGCTGTCCTCTTCCGGTGTCTCTGTTGTGCCGCCTGGGTTCTGATCATCTCCGTCATCTCCGCTGCCGCCCTGGTTTTCTTCTTTCAGTACCAGCAGCTCTTTCGCTTCTGTCAGCTCTTTCACTGCCGCGTCCACTTCGCCCTGTTCATCTATCGACAGTGCCGCATCCGCCAGCAGTACATTCGCCCTCGCGAAGACCGCGCTGTAGACCTGGACGCCCTCTTCCGTGTACAGGCTCAGATCCAGTCCGGCCAGGCTGTCTATCAGTTCTTGAAGGGCTGTCTTATCCGCTTTGAGCCTGAGGCTGCCCATAGCATCCACAAGGGCATCCCACGCCGCGTCCACTTCATCCTGCATTGCGTCCCCGTCTGCCATCACATTCTCAGCCGCCTCTTTCGCCGCCAGATACTCTGCCTGTCCGGCTTCTATGTATTTGGTCAGGTCTATGGTCTGCGCCAGCTCCAGCGCCATCTCAAGGTCCGTCTTATCTCCGGCCCTGAAGTTCAGCGCCTGAATCGCTTTCATCAGCTTGATTGTGGCATTGGTCACTTCATCCTTTGTGGCATTCTCATCCGCCATAACGGATTCGCCTTCCGCAACCGCCTCGTCAAAAAGTTTCCGGACAGATTCCACAAGCCCTTCTGTATCGCCTGCTGCCATATGCTCCTTTGCGCTGTTCAGGAAATATTCCAGCGTCTTCCTGCTTACCGGTTCGGATACTTCTTCCCCCTTCAGCCTGTATACTCCGAATTCGATCAGTGACGGATCTTTCAGTGTATTGTCACTGTACAGGCGGATTTTTGAAGAAGATACCGGATTAAAATTCACAGTATAATCCGTCAATTTTACACTCCCGTCATCACCTCGGTACACACTGCTGTTTTGATCCCAAATCCAGCTGCCCGAATAATCCGGATAATTTACTGTATGCAGCTGCTCTGATGATTCATAAGCATTCATCCACCCCTCGCCATCCCAATATTGAATCTGGAAAGACTGGAAAATTTCCGGTGCCGCCCCATACAGCTCGTCATCTGCCGCATCTGCATATACTTTAAAATTCACTGTATCAAAGATCACCTTGTCCGTGAAATCGACTTCCAGCCAATATTCCTTCTGCCCCGGCGCAGAAGCCCAGCGGCTGCTGTCACTTCCGTCAGTCGCCAATGCCGGTGGATACGCGCTGCTATAGACACTGCTCGCAGCAGTCGGCTGTCTCAGCGCCAGATTGTTTCCGGATTCCTGCCCCGCTGCTTCACGGTCATAAATTTCAAATTCAATGATAGACGGATCTTTCTTCGTATTATTGCTATACAGACGGATCTTTTGCGCTTTAATGGTTTCAAAGTCTACAATATAGTCCGTAGATTTTACAACACCGCTGCTGTCCACCCAGACAGGCTCCCTATTTTGGCCGTATTGTTCTGTGCCATTAAACACTGGATATACAATCTTATGAGTACCTGCCGAAGAGTCATATGCATCGATCCACTGTCCGTTCTTTTCATACTGGATTTTAAAGTCCGTGTATACTTCATAATTCAAAGGATCGCTTCTGTCCGCATATACACTGAACGCAACTCTGTTCATCTCCATTTCTGCCCCGAGATCAATGGTTAAAATCTGCTCTCCGGTTCCCGCTGCCGAGGCCCAGCGGGTTCCATTACTGCCATCTACTGCCTTCTCTGCCTCAAATCCGCTGCCATATACTGTTGATGCCTCTGCTTTTCTGCCCAGCGCAAGGTTATTCCCGCTATAAAATGTAAATGTGACCGTTCCAGAAGTTACCGTTTTCCCATCCAGCACAGCCTCAGCCCATACATTCAATGTCCCGCTGCCGTTTACTTTATCCAGCAGCTGTACTACACCGCTCTCATTGATTGATGCCACGTCTTCTCTGTCTATATAGTAGGTAAGCTCTGTTATATCTGAACCTGACGCGCTGCTCCCGTCCGCATGGACTCCTCTCACCGTAAGCTGTGCGGTATTCCCCGGTGTCAGGGAGGTTGTATCTGCCGTTAGTTCAAGTCTTCCGATCTCCGTGTCAAAAAGGGCAAATTCATAGATCGTCACATTCATACAGGAGGGAATATTCAGCCGGAAACGGCTGCTTGTCACACTGTCAAACATACATGCTTTTGAAGCGCCTCCTTCTCCACCTTTATATGCCTGTTTCCATACTCCGGCTTCTTTATCCCAGTATTCCACAGCATAACTGGTAATGCGGCTCTTTTCACTGCCCTCTACATATTCTTTAATAAGCGCCGCATTTACTGTACGCTCTCTGTCAAAAGTAAGTTCCAGCGCGGCTGTGATCGTCCCATCCGGAGTGGCCCAGCGTGTGCTCATAGACCCATCAGCCGCCTTGTCCGCGGTATATTGGTCCGAATAAATAGAAGTTGCTTCTGCCGAACTTTTTTCCTGCGCAATATTTGTCATGCTCTGTACCGCCAGATATGTCTGATTCTGCACAGAACCGATCTGTCTGTTATCCTTATCGACAAGTATTGCATTTACGGATAAAGCCTTTCCGCTCATCATCAGGCTCTCACCCTCATATAGCGTGGACGCTGTCGAAGGAACACTTCCATCCAGCGTATACCTGATCTGAAGTTCCTCATACGGGCTGGACATCGTAAAGGCTGCTCCGCTCTCCAATTCACCGGTCTCTGGCGAGAACTGGACTGCCTGCGCGTCCATAATATGATCAAGAGAGCCCGCGGCAGCTTCTAAGGATGACACTGCCTCGTCAAAGTCCTCCTTCTCTGAAGCAGAATCTGCCAGCAGATCTCTTCCCGACGTTATGCCTGCGGAAAGCTGGTCATACAGATTCTGCGGACACTCCCACGGATTTGTACCAACCGGAACAGATTTCAGCTTTTCTTCCACAGATAAGATCATATCACTCAAGACTTTCGCAGACTGCGCCCGCTCCAGGGATTCACTCAAGAGTCTCAGCTGTCCGCTCATCTGTTCTTCACTTCCGCCGCCTATGACTGACTCTGCCACATCCGCCGCACTGTTCAGCATCTCCTTAAACACCGCGAGATCAGCAGCTGTCATTGTCTCCGCATACGCTCTTGCCTCTGAGATTTTATTCTGAAGTGTGCCGCTTAAATCAGGATTCAGTCGAATCACAGTATCCCACTCATCCCATTCCATTCCTGCCGGGAGTGTTAAAAGATACCCATCTTCATTCCATTCAAACTCCACAGATGTCCCGTCTTTCACCAGCTCTGCCGAGCAGTAGACCTGGCCGTTCGATGGGAAGTCGAGCTGAAGCGAACGTCCTTCCGGAATAGAATTATTCAACAAAGGTGATACATGAAGATATATCGTCTGTGTCCCGTCGTCATTTGTTCTGTAAGTACTTCCGCCCCATTTCTGATTAATATACGGGCCGCCACGAGTATGATAAACCGCTTCGCTATAAGGCTTCAGCCACTCTCCCGTTTCCCGGAATACCTGCGCGTGGTCCTCATTCAATTCTCCTGAAGGCATCGGTCCGATATTATACAGCAGATTCCCATCATTTATTACATTATTGATCAGATACATCACAGACTCTTCCACTGTCTTAATCCTGCCGTCCGGCCGGTAGGACCAGCCGCCTCCCGGCGCCTCTGTTACGGTCATGCAGCTTTCCCAGGGCCGTGTAGAATCAAAGCCGCCAAGCCTGTGTTCCGGTGTATAAAAATCCCCATTTATATCATACGGAGACTGCTCATAACCTGCCAGAACTGCTGTGTAACGGTTGTTCACGATCAGATCTGGCTGAAGCTGTTTCATGCGGCGCAGCAGGGTGCGGGCATCCCATTCATTCAGGGAACTGGTTCCGATACTATCAAACCACATGATATCGATATCTCCGTAATTTGTCAGCAGTTCCTGGATTTCTCCAAAATAATATTCCAAATATCTGTGATGATCTTCTGTGAGATAATTCGGGTTATACCAATCGCGGGCAGAATAATAGAATCCCACTTTCAGCCCCGCTTTATGTGCCGCATCTACGAATTGTTTCACAATATCTTTTCCGTAATCCGTGTATTCGATAGAGTAGTTATCATAATCTGTAAAAAAGTTTGAGAAACTTCCATGATGTTTTGCTGTCAGCACAACATATTTCATACCGGCTTCCTCTGCCAGCTGCATCCACTCATCCGGATCATATTTCGTCGGATTAAACTGCTTATACAGTGTGTCGTACTGAAGATCCAGTTCATTTGTGTACGAGGACCCAATATCGTACGGCCTTGCCGCTTCTCGGTCCCAGCTGATCTCAATGCCAGCCAGGCTCGACGGGTCCCAGTGCAGAAACATCCCATATTTTGCAGCCCTGAACCAGTCCATTTGTTCGTCTGTCGCACGGAGGGTATAGAGCATGTTACATGCTTCATTGATCAAATCACGGTCTCTGACAGGGTCAAAGATATCTTCCTCCCCGCCGATCACGATCAATCCCTGTCCAAGATGCTCCATCTGGAAATTCGCTGTTTCGCTCTGATTCTCGTCGCCGCTCCAGTATGCTTTCCCCATAATGGCTGCAGCCTGTTTTAAATTATAGTATCCGTCCGAATTTTTCTCCACATCCGGGGCTTCTGTTCCCAGGTATTCCGTAAAAAAAGCCGCCGGCGCATAGACAATGCCATTTTCACTCACAGGCTTAGTCCCTTCTGTAAACCGCAGCCTTTGATCTGCCCTGTACAGATATTCCGAACCGCTCAGCCCGCCTCCATCCACACTGCTTTCACTATCTACCGTAAAATACACGGCATCCGCCAGCCGTTCTGACAGTTCAGACTGAATGATATTCACATTGTACATATAGTCATTGTCATTATCAAAATAACTGTTAATACAGCTGTTCTCCTCCTGCGAAAGTACCGGACCGATCATCCAGCTTTGGCAGGGTTCGCAGTTATCCGCAGCCACCTCAAATACAATGTACTTTCCCACATCTTCATCCGTCAGCGTATAAGTACAGCTGTCTGCGTCTGGTATTACCGTATATTCCCCATCCTTCGTATCACTCCGGTACCATTGAAAGACAGTCCCTGATTCCGCATGGCTGCCGCAGACGTCATAATACGTATAATTTCCTTGGAGGGTCGTGCCCTCTGTCTCATTTCCCCGGATGTAAGGGCGCACAATCTGCACGTCGTCCGGATTACTGGCAGCCACATCTGCCGGCACTTTTGACGCGGTCACAGTCATTCCCGCTGATGGAATAACCAGAACTGTCATAGATACTGCTGACAGTACCATAGAAAAAAATCTTCTTTTTTTCATACTTCCTCCTTTCTCCTTCCTCTCTCGGTCAGCAAAATTATTTTGTGCATTTCACCTCTTTTCCTCCAAATTTCTATAAAATTTTCGTCATTTTTATCTATTATATATACGTATTTGTCGCTTTCCTACTGGTTATCTCGACATATTTTTAATTTTTTGTCGTTTTATATCCATACTTCTTTCATTAAAATTTATGTTGTAACTCTGCCCAAAAAGGAGCTTGGATACTAAGGTCCGCTCCCGTACCATTCTCCCCTTTGCGCATATATTGATATTGCAGGTATGTTAACTATCCGGGACCTCTGCTCTCTGTGTCCCGGACTCTGACACGCTGTGAAGTCCGCCGCACACATAACGGCGGCAGAAAGGAGTATATAAATGAGTATAAAAGGACTTGATGTAAGTGAATTTCAGGGCACGGTTGACTGGGAGCGGGTCAAAGCCGCGGGATATCAGTTCGCCATGCTCCGCGCCGGATATGGGTTCGGCACAGTAGATAAACAGTTTCACAGAAACGCGGCCGAATGTAACCGGATCGGGCTCCCCATCGGCGTCTACTGGTTCTGCTACGCGGTCAGCCCGCAGACAGCCGCGCAGGAAGCCGAAGGGTGTCTGAAGACCATCTCCGGATACCGCCTGGACTATCCGGTCTGCTATGATATTGAGCAGGCTTCCGTGGCTTACGCTGCCGGGGAAGGGGTCACCATAAATGCCCCTCTCGCGCGGCAGATTGTCACCACGTTCTGTAACAAAATAGAGGAGAATGGATATTACGCCATGTTCTACACAAACCGCAATTTCCTTGACACTTACCTGGGAAGCACGCTTCCGGACCGCTACGCGTTCTGGTACGCGCGCTACGCGGACAGCTTTGACGGAACAAACTGCGGCATATGGCAGTATACGAGCCAGGGCAGCATCCCCGGGATTTCCGGAGATGTGGACCTGGATATCGGGTATATCGATTACCCGTCCGCCATCCGGGCGGCCGGCCTCAATCATCTGGACGGAAGCAGTCCGGCCCCGTCACCATCTCCTGAGCCCTCCCCGGATTACATTACTTATGTAATCCAGCCGGGCGACACATTAAGCGGGATCGCAGTTCGTTATGGAACCACGGTAAGCGCGCTCTCCTCTCTGAACGGGATCTCCAACCCGGATCTGATCTACGCGGGGAATACCATCCGCGTGCCGGAAAACAGTGGTTCCGGCAGCTCCGGCGCGCAGTATTACACGATCCGGTCAGGAGATACCTTAAGCGGCATCGCGCAGAAATTCGGCACCACGGTAAGCGCGCTCTCCTCTCTGAACGGGATCTCCAACCCGGATCTGATCT
>CAUEYX010000022.1 GCA_959022495.1 uncultured Lachnospiraceae bacterium
ACTTACCGGATAGCTGCGGCAATACTACAGCCCTCATAAGGAATGTATATGACGGGCGGGCAACGGACAGCGAAGCCGGGAAACCGGTGCGGCGTTTGTCTGAGCATGATGCAAGGAGGGGTGATTTCATTCCAAAACCTGTGGTTGCCCCTCCACCACGCTGTCTTGAAAGAGAGGCAGATGGGATATTGAGCCTGGCAAGCGGCACTTTTGTGCTGCTTGTCAGGCTCTTTTTCTTTTAGCGGCCAGGGTGCCGCCTGCCGGGCTCCGAAAGGAGAACGGCAAAATGAAAATCAATTATATATTTGCAAATGGAGAAACCTCAGAGGTTGAAGTAACAGAGGAAATCGGAAACATGATCCTGGATTCCAGACGCCAGGAGAGCAACTTGGACCGTAAGGAGAGGTACCACTGTTATTCCTCAGACGCAGCGGAGTTTGAGGGAGAGGAGTATGCAGACGCAGATACACCGGAAAGCCTTCTGGAGCGACAGGCAGAGAGCAGGCAGATTGCGGATATCCTGGCAGGGATGCCGGAAATTCAGAGGAGAAGGCTCCTTTTGTATGCCGAAGGGAAATCCCTGCGGGAGATTGCCCGGATAGAAGGTGTGGATCACAAAGCCATTAAAAAATCCATAGAAGCTGCCCGGAAATATTTTAGGAAAAATTTTTAAGCCGGGTCCCCAACAGGGCTTTGAAATCTCCGTATAGTGAAGGACCGGGAGAGCGTCCTTCAGAAAATGGAGGTGAGACGATGAAACACACATTGCAGATCAGTGTTTCAAAAGAGCCTGTGAACGGTGGGATTGTAAGCTGTCGCAGGGTTTCTGTAAGAGAGCGTTTCCTGCGATTTCTCTTAGGGGACAAGCAGCGGCTGACTATCATCGTTCCGGGCAGGACGGTAAAAGAGCTTTCCATCAAGGAAGTGGCGGAGGGAGGTGCGGTTCATGGGTAAAGTAAAACTACTGCTTGATGTGATTGCGGATATGCGCTCCCTTGCCGACAGCTTGCAGGCTGTGGCGGATGCTATGACACAGACGGATTCAGTAGATGCGCCAACAAAAAATACCGGAGAGGAACCGAAAAAGGCGGCAAAGGAAACGGCTGCCCCTTCTCTTGCCCCGGAGGAAAAGGCGTTGACGCTGGAGGAGGTCCGTATGGTGCTGGCGGAGAAGTCCCGTGCCGGACACACTGCGGAGGTCCGGGCGCTGCTCGTAAAGCACGGCGCAGAGAAACTGTCGGACATTGACCCGGTCAGATACCCGGCACTGCTTGCGGATGCGGAGGTGCTGTAATGGGAAAACAGAAGGTGAATTGTGCCGCAGGCACAAGAGAGGCCGGCCTGGGACACGCATTATTATCGGCGTCCTCCAGCCATCGATGGCTGAACTGCCCGCCGTCCGCAAGGCTCTGCGAGGGCTATGAGGACAAGGGCAGCGAGTATGCCCAGGAGGGAACGGACGCCCATAGCCTGTGCGAACACAAGCTGAAGCTGGCGCTAGGCATGGAAACGGCGGATCCCACAGAGGACCTCTCCTTTTACAACGGGGAGATGGAGCAGTGCGCCTGCGAGTATGCAGCCTATGTGATGGAGCTGGTGGAGGAGGCTAAGAAAACCTGCAAAGACCCGGTGGTGCTGGTGGAACAGCGGCTGGATTTCTCCCGCTTTGTGGCGGAGGGCTTTGGCACCGGGGACTGCGTGATCATTGCGGACGGTATGCTGGAGATCGTGGACTATAAACACGGCAAAGGCGTGGAGGTGTCCGCTGTGGAGAATCCGCAGATGATGCTGTACGCCCTGGGCGCGCTGGAGCTGTTTGACGGCATTTACGACATCGACACCGTCCGTATGACCATCTTCCAGCCCCGCCGGGAGAACGTGAGCGTCTGCGTTATGACAAAGGACGACCTTTTGCAGTGGGCGCACAATGACCTGGTGTATAAGGCGAAGCTGGCCTACGAGGGCGGCGGTGAGTTTGCCTGCGGCGACTGGTGCCGGTTCTGTAAGGCGAAGGCAGTCTGCCGGAAACGGGCGGAGTACAACCTGGAGCTTGCCCGGTATGATTTTGCCGTGCCGGACACTTTGGAGGAAACCGAGGTTGCCGCCATTTTAGACCGGGCGGACGAGCTGGCGGCCTGGGCTGCGGATGTGAAGGAATACGCGCTCCGGCAGGCGCTCAGCGGCGTGGAGTATCCGGGCTTTAAGGTGGTGGAGGGGCGCTCCAACCGCAGGTACATCAGCGAAGAAGCCGTGGCGGACGCCGTTTCCCAGGCAGGCTATGAGCCTTACGCAAAGAAAGTCCTGGGACTTACGGAGATGCAGAAGCTCCTGGGCAAGAAAAAGTTTGAGGAACTGCTGGGCGGCCTGATCGAGAAGCCCCAGGGCAAGCCGGTGCTGGTGCCGCTGTCGGATAAGCGGCAGCCGATCCACACCGCACAGAATGATTTTAAGGAGGGATTTGATTGATAGAAATTCCCATTACAAAAGGACGCCATGCCCTTATTGATGATGAGGATTTTGAAAAAATCAGTCCCTTTCAATGGAGCTACCACGGAACAGGTTATGCAGCGAGAGGGTACCACGATAAAGGAAAAGTGATTATCGTGAAAATGCATCAAGCCTTTTTAGGTAAACCGCCGAAGGGTTTTGAGATTGACCATATCAATGGCAATAAGCTGGATAACCGGAAATGTAATTTGAGGATCGTGACTCATCAACAAAATGCTTTTAATGCGAAGAAACGAATTTCTCCTATTTCTGGGGAGAATCCCTCTCGTTTTAAGGGAGTTACATGGCGGAATGACAGAAAAAAGTGGCGCAGTCAAATCACATTTAATGGTAAACGCTATTATTTAGGACTGCACGATACGGAAGAAGAGGCGGCTCTTGCTTATAACGAAGCTGCAAAAAAGTATTTTGGTGAGTATGCCAATTTGAATGAAATTTAGGAGGAAATGAATCATGGCAAATAAAGTCAACAACCCGATGAAAGTGATCACTGGTCCTAATACCAGATGGAGCTATGCCAACGTGTGGGAAGCGAAAAGTGTGAATGGAGGAACGCCAAAGTTCTCCGTTTCTCTCATTATACCCAAGTCGGATATAGCGACCATCGCAAAGATCAGGGCGGCAATCGAGGCTGCCTATAAGGAAGGCGAGGCAAAGCTGAAGGGCAACGGCAGGAGCGTTCCCGCCCTCTCCGTGTTAAAGACGCCCCTGCGTGATGGGGACACGGAGCGCCCGGACGATGAAGCCTATGCCAATGCCTACTTCGTCAATGCCAACAGCGCCACGGCTCCCGGCATCGTGGATGCGGACCGTCAGCCGATCCTGGACCGCAGCGAAGTCTACAGCGGTGTGTACGGCAGGGCAAGCATTAACTTTTACGCTTTCAACAGCAACGGGAATAAGGGAATCGCCTGCGGGCTGAACAACCTGCAGAAGATCCGTGACGGCGAGCCGCTTGGCGGCAAGAGCCGTCCGGAGGATGATTTTGCGGAGGAGGAAGAAGATTTCCTGTCTTAAAGGAAAAGGCTGCGGAACAAGGGTGGCGGGGGTATATCCCCTGCCACCCATGAAGCAGTGAAAGGGCGGTGAAACAATGAGAACCTTGTCAATAGACATTGAGACCTTTTCCGATGTGGATCTGAAAAAATGTGGAGTTTACCGATATGCCTCCTCCCCGGCTTTTGAAATCCTGCTGTTCGGTTATGCGGTGGATGGCGGCGCTGTGCGGGTGATGGACCTCGCCCACGGGGAGAAAATCCCGGGTGAGGTTGTGGCGGCGCTCTCGGACGCATCCGTGACCAAATGGGCATTCAACGCCATGTTCGAGAGGGTGTGTTTATCCAACTATCTGGGAGAATGGCTGGAGCCGGAGGGCTGGCACTGCACAATGGTGTGGTCGGCCACGTTGGGCCTTCCCCTTTCCCTGGAAAGCGTGGGTGCGGCGCTTGGATTGGAAAAGCAGAAGCTGACAGAAGGAAAAGACCTGATCCGGTACTTCTGTGTTCCCTGCAAACCGACAAAGGCCAACGGCGGCAGGACGAGAAACCTGCCGGAACATGACCGGGAGAAGTGGGGACGGTTCAAAGCCTATAACCTCCGCGATGTAGAGGCGGAAATGCAGATACAACAGAAGCTGTCGAAATTCCCGGTACCGGAGAAGGTATGGGAGGAATACTGCCAGGACCAGGAAATCAACGACCGGGGCATCGGCGTGGACATGGAACTGGTCAGACAGGCTATTGCCATAGACAGCAGGACAAGAGAAAAGCTGGCTGCCGCCATGCAGGAGCTGACCGGACTGGAGAATCCCAATTCCGTACAGCAGATGAAACAGTGGCTGGCAGAGCATGGGCTTGAAACGGATACGCTGGGGAAAAAGGCGGTGGCGGAGCTTCTAAAGACTGCGCCGGAGCCGTTGCGGACTGTGCTTTCCCTCCGGCAGCAGCTTGCGAAGAGCAGCGTCAAGAAATATACAGCGATGGAAAATGCGGTTTGTGCGGATAACCGGGCGCATGGGATGTTCCAGTTTTATGGAGCTAATCGTACCGGCCGGTATAGCGGAAAAATTATACAGTTGCAAAATCTGCCTCAGAACCACATGGCGGATTTGGCACAGGCACGGGAGCTGGTAAGGACGGGAAACTACGAAGCACTTTCCCTGCTGTATGAGGACATCCCGGATACCCTTTCCCAGCTTATCCGCACGGCCTTTGTGCCGCAGGAGGGCAGGAAGTTCATCGTGGCGGATTTTTCCGCAATCGAGGCCAGGGTAATCGCCTGGTTTGCCAGGGAGAGGTGGCGGCTCAAGGTCTTTGAGGACGGCGGCGACATTTACTGCGCCTCCGCAAGCCAGATGTTCCATGTGCCGGTGGAAAAACACGGCGTCAACGGCCACCTGCGGCAGAAAGGAAAGATCGCAGAGCTGGCTCTGGGCTATGGCGGCTCGGTGGGCGCATTGAAATCAATGGGTGCGCTGGAGATGGGGCTGGCAGAAGAAGAACTGCAGCCGCTGGTAACGGCATGGCGGGATTCCAATCCCATGATCACGCAGTTCTGGTGGGCGGTAGATGACGCTGTCAAAGAATGCATCAAGATGCGGCTGCCGACAGAAACACACGGCATCCGGTTCGACTACCAGAGCGCCATGCTGTTCATTACGCTCCCTTCCGGCAGGCGGCTGGCCTATGTGAAGCCACGCATCGGGGAGAACCAGTTCGGCGGGGAGTCCGTGACCTATATGGGGATCGGCGGTACCAAGAAGTGGGAACGGTTGGAGAGCTACGGGCCGAAGTTCGTGGAGAACATCGTCCAAGCCACCGCCCGCGATATTTTGTGCCATGCCATGCAGACACTAAGAAACTGCGCCATTGTCGCCCATGTACATGACGAGATCATCATCGAGGCGGACCGGCGGATGTCCGTGGAGGCAGTCTGTGAACAGATGGGCAGGACCCCGTCCTGGGCGAATGGGCTAAGGCTTCGGGCGGACGGTTATGAATGTGATTTTTATCAAAAGGATTAGAGGAGGTGCAGCTTATGGGCATCAGTAAGTATAACAGCGAGGGCTACCATGATCCGACAACATATGAGGCTCTCTCAAAAATTGAAAAGGAAGAAAAGGCGGCGAAGCGTGTGTACCGGCCGCTTGTCTATATATGCTCACCCTATGCCGGGGATACCAAAACCAACGTGAACATGGCAAGGGTGTACAGCCGTTTTGCGGTACGCAATGCCTGCATCCCCCTTGCCCCGCATCTTTTGTTTCCGCAGTTCATGGATGATGGTGCGGCGGCGGAGAGGGACATTGCCCTGTTTATGGGGATTGTGCTGCTGACGAAGTGTGAGCAGGTGTGGGTGTTTGGGGGCACCATCTCCAAAGGGATGGCGGCGGAGATTGAAAAGGCGGAGAAGAAGCATATCCCGATCCGCTATTTTACCGAAGAACTGGAGGAGGTCAGAAAAGTATGAGGATGACGTTTTATACGGCGAACTGCCGGGGCAACGCAAAGAACAGCCTGTATCCCAACAAACGGGTGGCGGATAATGAGGACGATTTCCTGGAGATCATTGCCTTTGACCATGTGTGCGGGGAATTTAAAGAGTTCCGCAGGAGTGGGGACAACTTCCTCTCCTGCGATGTGGATGTGATGGACTGTGACAATGACCATTCCGACAACCCGGCAGAGTGGATTCATCCGGGGGAACTGGAAGAAAGGCTTGGGCGGGATGTGGCGTTCGTTGCTGTTCCCAGCCGCAACAACATGAAGCCGAAGGATGGGAAGTCAGCAAGGCCCCGGTTCCATGTGTACTTTCCCCACGATCCGATTGACAGTGGGGAGGCTTGCTCTGCCCTTAAAAAAGCCATACAGCAGAAGTTCCCATTCTTCGATTCCCATGCGTTGGATGCTGCCCGGTTTATCTTCGGCTGCCCTTCGGAGGAGATTCTCTGGCATGAGGGCGAGATTACCATCGACTGTGTCGTGAAGCCCCAGGAGAGAGGCATCCCGCAGGGGCAGCGCAATTCCACCATGTCGCACTTTGCGGGGCGGGTGCTGAAACGGTACGGGAACACCGATAAGGCACATCAGATTTTCATGGAGGAAGCGGAAAAGTGCAATCCGCCTCTGGAGGATGAGGAGCTTGCCGCTATCTGGCAGAGCGCCTGCCGATTCGCGGAAAAGGTACAGCGCCAAGAAGGATATGTGCTGCCGGAGGATTACAACGATGAATTCTGCCGGGAGACCTTAAAGCCTGCGGATTACTCTGACATCGGACAGGCGAAGGTGCTGGCAAAGGAGTATGGCGTGGAGCTGCGGTACACGGCAGCCACCGATTACATCCGCTTCGGCGGCTCGTACTGGATCGAGTCCAAGCAGCAGGCGGTTGGCGCAGCGGAGGAGTTTCTGGATTTACAGCTTGCAGATGCAAAGGACGAGGTGCAGCGGACAAAGGAGGCACTCCTGGGCGCAGGGGTTTCCGAAGACGCCATTACTTCCGGTGGAAAGGCGCTGGAGAAGAAGATTGCATCCGGGCAGATGGATGCCTACCTTGCCTATTTGTCCGCAATGGCATACAAGGCGTTTGTGATGAAGCGGCGGGACATGAAATATGTGGTGTCGGCGCTGCAGGCGGCAAAGCCCATGCTGGAGATCAGCGTATCCGACCTGGACCGGGATGGGTTTCTTTTGAACACGCCGGACGGAACCTATTACCTTCCGGACGGGCTGGAGGGCAGGCGCGACCACAGCCCGGAGGATTACATCACGAAGATCACGGCGGCAGGTCCCGGAGAGCAGGGGAAGGAACTGTGGCTGGATGCCCTGGACACGATTTTCTGCAAAGACCAGTCGCTGATTGACTATGTGCAGCAGATCGTGGGCATGGCGGCGGTGGGCAGAGTCTATCTGGAATCCCTGATCATTGCCTACGGCGAGGGCAGGAACGGCAAGTCCACCTTCTGGAACGCCATTGCCCGTGTGCTTGGAAGCTACAGCGGGAATATGTCCGCCGACACCCTGACGGTGGGCTGCAAACGGAACGTGAAACCGGAGCTTGCCGAGGCGAAGGGCAAGCGCCTCATCATTGCCGCCGAACTGGAGGAAGGGATGCGCCTGAATACTTCCGTGGTAAAGCAGATGTGTTCCACGGATGAGATTTTTGCGGAGAAGAAGTATAAGGACCCGTTTTCCTTCACGCCTAGCCATACCCTGGTGCTGTATACCAATCACCTGCCGAGGGTGGGAGCCAATGATCCGGGAACGTGGCGGAGACTGATCGTGATACCCTTCCATGCCAAGATCGAGGGGAACGCCGATGTGAAGAACTATGCGGATTTCCTGGTGTCCGAGGCAGCCCCGGCGATCATGACGTGGATCATTGAAGGGGCAAAGAAGGCAATCGGGCGGAACTTCCATATCCCGGCCCCTGCCTGCGTGGAGGATGCCATCAAAGCCTACCGGGAGGACAACGACTGGCTGGGGCATTTCTTAAGCGAGTGCTGTGAGACGGATAAAACCTACAGGGAGAAATCCGGGGCATTGTACCAGGAATACCGCAGTTATTGTATCAGGACCGGCGAGTACACCAGAAGCACGGCGGATTTTTATAATGCGCTGGAGTCGGTGGGATTTATGCGACAAAAGACCAAAACAGGCAATTTTATCCGTGGATTACGGATTGCGGAGGAGTTTTGACCGGTGGTTTTTGCTGTAAGGGTGGAGGTCGGTGGAGGTCTTGGTATAAACCCCCTTTAGGGCAGTTTTTTCAGAAAAAATCACTTATAGGAGAGTTTTGGAAATGAGTTACACCGACCTCCACCTATACGGAGAAAACTTTGAATTTATAAGGGATTGGAGGCTATGGCATGAGAGAAAAGACCATCGAGCAGAAATTCAGAAAGGCAGTCCGGGATGCCGGAGGTCTGGCACTAAAGTTCACATCGCCCGGATTTGACGGGGTACCCGACAGGCTGGCACTTCTCCCCGGCGGGAGGATGGCGTTTGTGGAGGTCAAGGCTCCGGGAGAAAAACCACGCCCGCTCCAACTGGCAAGGCACCGGATGCTGCGGCGGCTGGGCTTTAAAGTGTATGTGCTGGATGATGTAAAGCAGATCGGAGGGATGATTGATGAGATACGAGCCACATGACTATCAGAAATATGCGATCCAGTATATCGAGACACACCCCATTGCGGCGGTCCTTTTGGATATGGGACTTGGCAAGACGAGCATCACGCTGACTGCCCTAAACGACCTGCTGTTTGACCGCTTCCTGATCCGCAAGGCTCTCGTAATTGCGCCCCTGCGGGTGGCGAGGGATACCTGGCCGGATGAGATCCAGAAGTGGGAGCATCTGAGAAGCCTTAATTATTCTGTGGCGGTGGGAACGGAGGCAGAGCGTCTGGCAGCCTTGAAACGGCAGGCGGACATTTACATCATCAACCGGGAGAACGTCCAGTGGCTGGTGGAGGAAAGCGGTATCCCCTTTGATTTTGACATGGTGGTGGTCGATGAGCTTTCGTCTTTTAAGAACCACCAGTCCAAGCGGTTCAAGGCGCTGATGAAGAAACGTCCGGGCGTGGGGCGCATCGTAGGGCTTACGGGAACGCCCACCGGAAACGGTCTGATGGATCTGTGGGCGGAGTTTAAGCTGCTTGATATGGGGCAGCGGTTGGGGCGGTTCATCGGGCAGTACCGGACAAGGTTCTTCCTGCCGGATAAACGTAACGGGCAGGTGGTGTTTTCCTATAAGCCCCTGCCGGGAGCAGAGCAGGAAATCTACCGTCTGATCTCCGATATCACAATCTCCATGAAATCCACCGACCACCTGCAGATGCCGAAACTGGTAAGCTCCGCATACACCGTGTGTCTCTCCGAGGCAGAAATGCAACGGTACGTTTCCCTAAAGCAGGAACTGATCCTCCAGCTCCCAGGCGGAGAGATCACAGCCGCCAATGCCGCGGCCCTTTCCGGGAAGCTGTCCCAGATGGCAAACGGTGCGGTGTATGCCGACGACCGTGCGGTCATCCCCGTCCACGACCGGAAGCTGGACGCTTTGGAGGACATCATCGAGAGCATGGGTGGGAAACCCCTCCTGGTAGCCTACTGGTTCCGGCACGACCTGGAACGGATCAGGGAACGGCTCCATAAGCTGAAAATCCCCTTTTCCTGTCTGGATGCCACTGGGAGCATTCACAGGTGGAACGCGGGGGAAATCCCGGTGGCGCTGATCCACCCGGCAAGCGCCGGACATGGATTGAACCTGCAAAGCGGCGGCTCCGCTATCGTCTGGTTTGGGCTGACCTGGTCGCTGGAGCTTTACCAGCAGACCAACGCCCGCCTGTGGAGGCAGGGGCAGAGGGCGGAGACCGTGGTGGTGCAGCACATCATCACAAAAGGCACCATTGACGAAAGGATGATGAAGGTCCTGTCGGAAAAGGACACCACACAGGCCGCCCTGATCGATGCTGTCAAAGCCGAACTGAACATCTGAGCCAACCATAGGAAACGGGAGCCAATCAAAGACAATCTGTGAAAATCCGTGTGGACTAAAAAACTTTGATTGGAGGAACCGGATATGAGCATTGTTTGGAAGTATCTTGATAAGCGGTCAGCGGCCGTGGACGCCTTAAAGGATTACAGCAGCATGAAATTCATCATCGACCATACGGATGAGGAGATCAAAAGCGCCTATGAGAAAATGGGAGGCGTCAGCAGCCCGCAGTTTGACGGGATGTCCCACAGCCACAATCCCCAGGCGGGAGAGGAACGGATCGTGAAGGGCATTGAGGAGATCGATGTCTTAAAGGAGCGTTACCGGCAGGCCGTGGAATATATGGCGTGGTTCCTTCCCGCCTGGGAGGAGCTTTCCGGGGATGAGAGGTATGTACTGGAAACCTTTTATGGGGAGAGCAACGAGTATGGCAGCAGCGCCGCTGATGAGATTGCGGAATATTTTCAGATTGAGAGGGCGTCCGCATACAGACGAAAGAACAGGATATTGGAGAAACTGACGGTCCTTTTGTTTGGCAAACCGTGATGTCCACTTTCTGAGATGAAGTTTCCGTTTGGACATGGTATGATGGTAACATCGAAAACTGCATAGAGACTGATTGCCTCATGGGAGAAATCCTGTGGGGCTTTCTTTATGCCCGGAGGGAGGTGGAATGGTGCCAAGAAAACCAAAGAGGCCGTGTTCCTTCCCCGGCTGTCCCAACCTTACGGAGGGACGGTTCTGTGAGGAACACCAGAGAATGGAGAACCGCCGCTACGAGAAGTACGACCGGGACCCGGCTGTACGCCGTAGGTACGGCAGGGCGTGGAAACGAATCCGCGACCGCTATGCGTCAAGGCATCCCTTCTGTGAAGAGTGCCAAAGGAAAGGACGGCTGTGCCCCGTGGAAGAGGTGCATCACAAGGTGCCTTTATCTGAGGGCGGCACTCATGAAGTGAGCAACCTGGTTTCCCTTTGCAAAGAGTGTCATGCGAGAATCCATGCGGAGCGTGGCGACAGATGGCATAACCGCTGACCGGAGGGGCGGTCAAAATCTCCGGGACCAATATGGCGGGCAACGGGCGCGGGGTGCTGCGTGTAAAAACCGGAAATCAAACGGGGGATTAACCCCTGCGGAAAAATCAAAGAAATCAAGTGTTTTCTTAGGCTGCGCCATTTTGCGGACGCGGCATTTTTTCAAAGGAAATCAAAGGAACGGGGGTGATGGAAATGGCGAAGGACGGAACGAACCGGGGCGGCGCAAGGCCGGGGGCAGGGAGAAAACCAAAAGCCCTGACCGAGAAGATCAGTGAAGGGAAAACGGCGGCGGTCTTAATGGAACCTGCCTCGCTGGAAGGCGCGGAGGTGCCGCCCGTAAAGGATTTCCTGAAATCCCCGCAGAAAAGCGGCCGGGAGCTGGTGGCGGAGGAAGTTTTTAATGAAACCTTCGTGTGGCTCAAGGCCAGGGGCTGCGAAAAGCTGGTCACGGTACAGATGGTGGAGCAGTATGCCATGAGCGTATCCCGGTGGATACAGTGTGAGGAGATCGTATCCTCCACGGGCTTTCTGGCAAAGCACCCCACCACAGGAGCGGCGATTGCCTCCCCCTATGTATCCATGAGCCAGTCCTACATGAAACAGACCAACTATTGCTGGATGCAGATTTACCAGATCGTCAAGGAGAACTGTTCGGTGGAGTTTACCGGGAACACGCCCCAGGATGACGTGATGGAACGGCTGCTCCGGGCAAGGAAAGGAAGCTGAGATGAAAACAGAGCTGACAGAATTTTTAAATACACTGAAAACCAATAAGCACAGCCTGACGGAGCAGCAGTACCGCACCATCCGGGGGCAGGCACTAAAGGGAAATGTGATAGATGCACGGAAAGGGCTTCAGAGAGTTTTGAAACGGAGGAATGGCTGATGGGTAAAACGACAACAGAAATGCAGCTTGTCCCGGAGGAGAAGCTGATCCCCTATATCAACAATGCCCGGACACACTCCCCGGAGCAGCTTACGAAACTGCGCTCCTCTTTGCGTGAGTTCGGGTTTATCAATCCTGTCATCATCGACCGTGAGTATAACATCATAGCCGGACACGGCAGAGTGCTGGCGGCAAAAGAAGAACATATCGCAGAAGTGCCGTGTGTATTTGTGGACTATCTGACGGAGGCACAGAAGAAAGCATACATCCTGGCGGACAACCGGATGGCGCTGGATGCCGGATGGGATGAGGAGCTGCTTCGCATCGAGATTGAAACCCTGCAGGGGGCGGACTTTGATGTGTCCCTGACCGGGTTTGGCGAGGATGAGATCGCAGATCTGTTTGCCGAGGAGGAGCAGAGCGCGAAGGATGACGATTTCGACCTGACGGCGGCTTTGGAGAAAGCATCCTTTGTGGAGCGTGGGGACATTTGGACGGTGGGCAGGCACAGGCTGATGTGCGGGGACGCCACCAGCGCGGCGGATGTGGCGGCGCTCATGGACGGGAAGAAAGCGAACCTCGTCGTGACGGACCCGCCTTACGGGGTATCCTTCAAAAGCTCCGATGGGCTGACGATCCAGAACGACAGCATGAAAAATGATGAGTTTTACACTTTTCTGTACAACTCGTTTAAAAATATGGCGGAGCAACTGGAAAGCGGTGGCTCCGCTTATGTGTTCCATGCCGATACGGAGGGCTTGAATTTTAGAAAGGCGTTCCTTGACGCCGGATTCCACTTGGCAGGGGTGTGCATCTGGGTAAAGAACAGCCTTGTGCTTGGCCGTAGTGATTACCAGTGGCAGCATGAACCTGTCCTTTTTGGCTGGAAGAAGGGCGGCAAGCACTCCTGGTATTCCGACCGCAGGCAGACCACCATCTGGAACTACGACAAGCCGAAGCGGAACAAGAACCATCCTACCTCCAAGCCCCTGGATTTGCTGGGCTATCCCATCTGCAATTCTTCCCAGGAGAATGCTATCGTCCTGGACACCTTCGGAGGCAGCGGCTCCACGCTGATGGCCTGCGAGCAGTTGAAACGCATCTGCTGCATGATGGAGCTGGATGAAAAGTATGCCTCCGTCATTCTCCGCAGATATGTGGAAGATACCGGGGATGCGGAAAAT
The DNA here is from genome assembly GCA_959022495.1 of uncultured Lachnospiraceae bacterium. Classification (GTDB taxonomy): domain Bacteria; phylum Bacillota; class Clostridia; order Lachnospirales; family Lachnospiraceae; genus Mediterraneibacter. The sequence goes on from CAUEYX010000022.1 coordinate 13,107, forward strand.
GTATATGTGATGCGGAACGGGGAGCAGATTCCTTACTCCAAACTGGCAAAGGAGGTGGAGAGATAGTGGATGCTCTATATATCCATAGAAGGGACTCCGGCATCGGCGGCGGAGATACACCGACCATGCGGAAACTGACCCTCGGCAGCCTGTTTGACGGCTCCGGGGGTTTTCCTCTGGGCGGCCTGCTTGCGGGGATCACCCCGGTGTGGGCATCGGAGATCGAGCCCTTCCCTATCCGGGTGACCACAAAGCGCCTGCCGCAGATGCGGCACCTGGGCGATATCTCCACGGTTCATGGAGACCGGGTGGAGCCGGTGGACATCATTACCTTCGGCTCGCCCTGTACGGATATGTCGGTGGCGGGCAAGCGGGCGGGGCTGGACGGGAGCCAGTCCTGCCTTTTCTACGAAGCGGTGCGTATTGTGAAAGAAATGAGGTGTGCAACAGATGGAAATTATCCAAGATTTATCGTGTGGGAGAACGTGCCGGGAGCCTTCTCCTCAAACAAAGGGGAGGATTTCAAGGCAGTCCTCGAAGCGGTCTGCTCCATCAAAGGGAAAGGTGTTTCTGTTCCTGGACCTCCAAAGGGAAAATGGAGCAGCGCCGGAGAGATCGTGGCAGACGGATTTTCCCTGGCATGGCGGGTGCTTGACGCCCAATTTTGGGGAGTCCCCCAGCGAAGAAAACGTATCTACCTTGTCGCAGATTTTGCAGGTTGGAGTGCCGGAAAAATACTATTTGAGTCCGAAGGCCTGTCAGGGTATTCTGCGGAGGGCTTCCGTGCGTGGCAAGGAGCTTCCGGAGGTGCTGCGGATTGCCCTGGAGCAGCAGGCGGCGTCTGCTTAAACGACCAGGGCGGCAGCCGCATGGCTGTGACGGAGGAGGTTTCCGCAACCCTGCGGGCGCAGGAGCATGGGCATCCGCCCTGCGTATTGGAGGCGGCGGGTTTCTGTACGGAGCATTCCGCAAAGGCGCACGGGATCGGCTATGAGGAAGAGATCTCCCCTACCCTGCGGATCGGCACGGTCCCGGCGGCGGTGGCGATGTTTGAGAACCACTCCCAGGACACCAGATACACCGGCCCCATTGAGACAGCCCCAACGATCAATGCCACCTACGGCATGGGTGGGAATAACCAGCCTTTTGTGGTGGAAACGCCCAAGACGCTGAAGATCCGTTCCGGCTGCGAGGGCGGCGGCAAAGGTACGCTGATCCAGGAGGATAAATCCGCAACGCTCTCCTGTAACAATGACCAGGCTGTGTTCGTGCCGTTCTGCAAAGGGTACCGGGGTCACTTCAAAGGGGACACACCTACCTGGAAGGACGGAGAGGTGGCGAACACTCTGAATACCTTTGACGTCGGGGAAAGCCGCTGCAATGAATTGGTGGTGCAGGCTTACGGCATCTGCTCCAAAGACAGCAATGCCATGAAGTCTGATAATCCACACAGCGGTTTTTATGAAGCGGACACCTCCCGGACGCTGGACGGTAACGGCGGAAACCCCTCCTGCAACCAGGGCGGCATTGCCGTGGTCGCGGTGCAGGGTTCCATGATTGGCAGGGATGACCGGAACGGTCCCCAGGGAAGCGGTGTCAATGAGTATGTGTGTTTCAGCCTGACTGGAGCAGACCGTCACGCTGTCGCTTATCCTACCTACTGCACGAGTAAAAATTCCCATTTCACACGGGCGGAAAAAGAGCTTGCAAATACGCTGGTGGCTACGGATTATAAAGACCCGCCTGTCATCAACGATATGAAAACCGCATCTGGCAAAGAAGTATTCGGCACACTTTCTGCAAGCATGGGTTCCAAGCAGTGGCTCGGTAATCAGGAGGCATTCAGCGGGGATTATCATATCGTGGAGCCGGAATACATCATCCGCAGGCTGACTCCTACTGAATGTGCAAGGCTGCAGGGATTCCCCGACTGGTGGTGCAGCGGTCTGGAAACGGCGGAGCCGACCGCTGAGGATATTGCTTTCTGGCGGGAGGTGTTTGAAACGCACCGGAAGGTCACGGGAACTTCCTCAAAGGCAAAAACAGATAAGCAGATCATCAAATGGCTGAAAGACCCGCATTCCGATAGTGCAGAGTACAAGATGTGGGGCAATGGCGTGGCGCTTCCGAATGTTTATTTTGTCCTCTCGGGCATTGTGTATTACTCACAATTTCCGGACTTTTTATTGTGAGGTATTCTACAGCGGATTTACTTGCTATTTCTGCTGCTTTGAGTGATTAATGTAGTACCGAAAAACAAAGGAGGTACGCAACATGAGAATTGAATTTCACAGAACAGGTGCAGAACGGAAAGCGCTGGTAACGGCCATCGGAGAGATTCTGGAGGTTAAACCGAAATACAAGGGAATGCCGAGTGCAGCTTATGAGATTGATTATTTCATGGTGACTAAAGACGGCGCATTGGAGTTTGACGACAGAGCCGACAGCGAGGAGGTTGAAAACCTGTTGGAGCGTCTTGCCGGCAGAGGGTTTGCCGCAGGAACGGCAGAAACGGCGCAGGCTTGGCTTGAAGCAGGAAACGGGGAATTATTCGAAGGAAGTGGAAACGAGCCGCAGGAGGCAGACGTGGCGCTTATGGTGGAACTTCCGAGGGAGAGCTTCACGGATTCCGCATTGGAAAACCTGCAAAAGCTGGTGGATTCCAAAGCAGCCCTTATGAAAAAGGCGCTGGCGGTGGATGCCCTTCCGATTGAAGTGACAGAGGAGCGGGTTTCCTTCCCCTGGTTTTCAGAGGCAGATGGTGAATCTGCAAAAGCCTACAGCCATTTCATAACAGCATTGTGTGACATGGCAAGGAATCAGAAGCGGATCACAGCAACGGAAAAGGCGGTCGATAATGAGAAATACGCATTCCGGTGCTTTCTCCTGCGGCTCGGCTTCATCGGAGTGGAGTACAAGACTGAACGGAAGATTCTGCTGAAGAACCTCACGGGTTCATCCGCTTTCAAGGGAGGTGCCAAGCATGAGATTTCCAAGTAGAGAGATTGTAGAGCGTGTCCGCAGGGAGTACCCTGCAGGCACACGGGTGGAACTGGTGCGGATGGATGATGCGCAGGCTCCTCCGGCCGGAACGCTCGGAACAGTCATCGGCGTGGATGATACCGCATCGCTCCTGATGCGGTGGGATAATGGTTCCCACCTGAACGTGGTCTATGGGGAGGATGTGGTGCGGAAAATCCCTGTAGTCAGGACGGTCTGTTATGGAAAGACAGACGAGTGGTACAGCCGGGAGGAAGCGGAGCAGTTTTTCCTACGGGCGATGGTCATGTCCGAGGGCAGTGAACAGGCCCGGTACACGAAGATTTATACGGAACTGAAAATGGGCAAAGAGCTCTGCACGGATGGGGAGGAATGGTAAATGGAACAGGATATTTTAAGCCAGCTTTATTACGGAAAGATCGTGCCGTGGGAAAACCAGAACGATAAGACACCGGAGATGGAAGCCGTCAGCGAACAGATCGACCAGGATATCGAAAGCCTGAAAAAGATGCTGGACAGTAAGGGGAAGACAATCTTGGAATGCCTGCTGGATAACAGTGCGGAGCTGGAACGGTGGCTGGTCTGCGAGGGATTCAAGGACGGATTCCGGCTAGGGGTGCAGCTTGTGGCTGCCGGAATGGGCGGCGTCAATAAGGTGTAAAATACACAAAATTCGCCGCAAATCATTGTGTAATATATTCCTCCGAATTGACTTGCTATTATCCTCTTTTAGAGCGAATATGTGTACACCGAAAGGGAAAACACACAAAACGGAGGAAAACCATGAACGAGAAAATCGCAAGACAAATCGAGGAAATGAAAAAGCAGACCATCGGTGTTGAGGTCGAGATGAACTGCATTGCAAGGAGCAAGGCAACGAAGATTGCCGCCGACTTCTTCGGAACAGGACGCCACGAATACACAGCCCGCCGCAACGGGTACGAAACCTACTGCGCTTGGGATAGCGAGGGACGCGAGTGGAAATTCCAAAAAGACGTCAGCATTGCGGGACCGGACAGCGAAAAGTGCGAGCTGGTAACCCCAATCCTGACCTACGCAGACATCGAAACCCTGCAGGAGCTTATCCGCAGGCTGCGCCACGCCGGAGCAAAAAGCGACGCCACGAGAGGATGCGGAGTCCACATTCACATAGGAGCAAAGGGACACACGCCGCAGACTCTACGGAACCTTGCCAACATCATGGCAAGCCATGAAAGCCTGATCGCGGATGCCTTAAACCTCGACAGGGGCAGGATGAACCACTACTGCCGCACGGTTGATCCACGGTTTTTGGAGGAGATCAACCGCAGGAAACCGACCACGATGTCAGCATTGGCAGACATTTGGTACACCTCGCAGGGAGCAAACTACGTCAGAAGCCAGCACTACAACGACAGCCGCTACCATATGCTCAACTACCATGCAACCTTTACAAAGGGAACGGTTGAATTCCGGCTTTTCCAATTTGACGCTCCGGTAAATGGTAAGCGGAACGGCCTCCACGCAGGGCAGCTCAAGAGCTACATTCAGCTTTGCCTTGCACTGAGCCAGATGGCAAAGACGGTAAAGACGGCAAGCCCGAAACCGCAGCAGAATGAGAATCCGAAATACGCCATGAGAACCTGGCTCCTTCGCCTGGGATTCATCGGGGACGAATTCAAGACCGCAAGGGAAATCCTCACAAAACGCCTTGACGGAGACGCCTCCTTCAGAAACGGCAGGGCAGCCGCTTGAAGGACCCGCAGGAGTTAGCCTCCTGCCACCTTACCCAACTGTTGAAAACAGTTTGACCGCTTCGGCGGTCTTAAGGTGGTAGAAGGGTGACCCCTTCGGAAAGGACGGAAACCACTATGGAAAAAAGATATTATATCGCTTACGGAAGCAATTTGAACATTCCGCAGATGCGGATGAGATGCCCAGGGGCAAGGATCATCGGCACTTCGGAGATCAAGGATTATCAGCTTTTGTTTAAGGGCAGCAAGACAGGCTCTTACCTGACTATCGAGCCGAAGAAAGGCAGCAGGGTTCCGGTGGCAGCATGGGAAGTCACAGCGGAGGATGAAGCGGCGCTTGACCGCTATGAGGGCTATCCCACTTTTTATTACAAAAAAGAAATGAAGCTGCCGATTACAGGCATCCGCTCCGGCAAGGTCAGAATCCGAAACACCTTCGTATACATCATGCATGAGGATCGGCCGCTGGGACTGCCGAGCAGCTATTACCTCAGAACCTGCATGGCAGGATACCGCAGCTTTGGATTTGACGAGAAGTTCCTCAAATGGGCCTATATTGACAGCGGGATGGAGCTGGAAGAAACAGGAGGACTGGATGATGAAGATTGATGCAAACACACGGATTAGAATATGCCCGCGATGCGGGAACGCCTATCATGGCGCTCCTGCCCTTTCCAGGGCAGATAACGAAACGCTTATCTGCCCGGACTGTGGTACCAGGGAGGCTCTGGAGAGCATCGGCGTGGATGAGAAAGAGCAGGAACTGATACTGGATGCCATACACCGTTCCGGGCAGGTATAGAATACACAATTTCCTCCGCAGATGTTTGTGCAGCTTATGCTCTGAATTGACTTGATAAAATGTGCTTTTAGAGCGAATATGTGTACTACCGAAAGGGAAAACACAACGAAAACGGAGGACACAGAAACAGAAATGAAAACAAGGATTGAAATTTTGGAGAACGCAGCAAAGAACGGCACAGGATACGCAGACCTTGGCATTAACCCGACTTTTGGGGCGGCTTACTTTTACAGCCTTGAGGCCGGAAACGATTTGATCAACTTCGATGAGGTCATTTGGGATTATGACATCGACCCGATTCTTGCGGACTGCCGGAAATTTGGGATTACGGAATTCACTATCTCAAGCACCTTTTCAAGCCTCATCACAACGATTGCCCTGCTTGAAGAAAAGGGCTGCAAACTGGAAGGTCTTGTGAAAATTAAAAGCCGGTACACGGATTTCCGCACAGGCGAAAAAGAAAGCATCCCTGCATTCAAGATGAGTATTGGGGAATAAGAACTGGATGAGTTTTTTAGCAGACCGAAAAGAAAAACGGAGGAAAAGACTATGACAATCAACGAAGCGATGGAAAAATACCGGCTGCCGAACCCGGCTACCCCGGAGGATTTGGAATGCAGATGGGATAAGCTGCTGACCTTTGGAGACAAGGTTGTGCTTGCGGGGCATTACTACAGCGGCATCAATAAACCCTGCTACTTTGGGGCGACATACGAGTTCCTTACGGACGACCATACCTGCGAGGGGATGATCGGGCTGAAAGCCGCCAGCGAGGTGGAGTTTAAAGACAACGGCCACGCAATCGCCTGGGCAATGCAGCAATAAGCTGGCAGAAAGACATATCGGCGCAGGAGCCAAAGACTTTAACACCGCATACGCGCCGGTATAAAATACACAGATTTCCCTCCGGATATTTGTGTAGATTATGGCGCAGGATTGACTTGATAATATCCGCATTTAGAGCGAATATGTGTACACCGAAAGGGAAAACAAAGAAAAACGGAGGTACACACCATGAAAAATATTTACGCAATGCGAGAGGGATTTTGCCTGAGAGAGTACAACACAGCCATCACAAGGAGCGATTTTGAGGCGCTTTTTACAAAGACAAGGGAGCAGATCCGGTTTACCTTTAACGGCTGGGATGGCAAGAGCTACGACGGGGAAAGCCGGAGTGCCAGGGTTTACCGCACCAGCAAGGAAGGCTTTGAAGAAGCCAGGTTTGTAAAGGTAGGGAAAGCCCTTTGCTACATTGACGAGGACAGCAGCGTCCTGGAAAAGGCTACCGGAGAGTTCCACAAGGAAGCGGAGTGGCTGGTGGATGTCCTCGGGCAGAGTAAGGAAGATGACTAAGGAGGACAAGGATTGATGTACGAAACATATAAGGGATACGAGATTAGAGTAAGCTGGAACGATGAAACATTTGGATTTGACTTCTCCGTGCGGGATAAAAATGGGGAGAAGATTGCCTGCAGCGAGGCATCCTACTTTTATGACAGCAATGCGCTGAAGGCGGCGAAAGAGGCCGTGGATCAGAAAATAAACGAAGAATAAGCAGATATTAAAATTGAACATTTCTGAGAACAGAGGCTGAAAGGCTTCTGTATCTCGTAGCAATAGATAGACGGCTTGCCATAGGGCAGGCCCATTTTTATGCCATTTTTTAAGGAGGTGGAGGGCATTGCGGAAACTGAAACGATACAAACCGACCAGGTTCAAGGCAAAGGACTCGGTGTATGACAGGGAGCTGGCGGATTACGCGGTCAGCTTTATCGAGTGCCTCTGCCATACGAAAGGTACCTGGGCGGGAAAGCCCTTTGAACTGATCGACTGGCAGGAGCAGATCATCCGTGACCTTTTTGGAACCATCAAGCCCAACGGTTACCGCCAGTTCAATACCGCATACATCGAAATCCCGAAGAAACAGGGGAAATCGGAACTTGCCGCTGCGGTAGCCTTACTTCTCTGTTGCGGGGATGGGGAGGAACGGGCTGAGGTGTACGGCTGTGCCGCCGACCGGCAGCAGGCCACCATTGTTTTCGATGTGGCGGCGGATATGGTGCGGATGTGCCCTGCCCTTTCCAAGCGGGTAAAGATTCTGGCATCCCAGAAGCGGATCATCTACACGCCGACCAATTCCTTTTACCAGGTGCTTTCCGCGGAGGCGTACTCCAAGCACGGTTTCAACATCCACGGGGTGGTGTTTGATGAGCTGCATACCCAGCCGAACCGGAAATTGTTTGACGTCATGACGAAAGGCTCCGGGGACGCCCGGATGCAGCCTTTGTATTTCCTTATTACCACGGCGGGGACGGATACCCATTCCATCTGTTATGAGACACACCAGAAGGCCAAAGACATCCTGGAGGGGCGCAAAGCAGACCCGACCTTTTATCCCGTGATCTACGGCGCGGAGGAGACGGACGACTGGACGGACCCGAAGGTGTGGAAAAAGGCCAACCCTTCCCTGGACATTACCGTGGGGATGGATAAGGTCAAAGCCGCCTGTGAGTCGGCGAAACAGAATCCGGGAGAGGAAAATTCCTTCCGGCAGCTTCGGCTCAACCAGTGGGTAAAACAGGCAGTGCGCTGGATGCCGATGGAAAAGTGGGACGCCTGCGCCTTCCCGGTCTCCGAGGATGACCTGGAAGGCCGTGTGTGTTACGGCGGTCTGGACCTGTCCTCCACCACAGACATCACGGCCTTTGTCCTGGTGTTCCCTCCGATGGACGAGGAGGACAAATACTGCATCCTCCCCTATTTCTGGATACCGGAGGAAACCCTGGAACTGCGCGTCCGGCGGGACCATGTCCCCTACGATGTGTGGGAGCGCCAGGGGAAGCTCATGACCACGGAAGGGAACGTGGTGCATTACGGCTACATCGAGAAATTCATTGAACGCCTGGGGGAACGGTTCAACATCCGGGAGATTGCCTTTGACCGGTGGGGCGCTGTGCAGATGGTGCAGAACCTGGAGGGCATGGGCTTTACAGTGGTTCCCTTTGGGCAGGGCTTTAAGGATATGTCCCCGCCGACCAAAGAGCTGATGAAGCTGACGTTGGAAGAAAAGATCGCCCACGGTGGCCATCCGGTGCTGCGGTGGATGATGGATAACATCTTCATCCGCACAGACCCGGCGGGCAATATCAAAGCAGATAAGGAAAAATCCACGGAGAAGATTGACGGGGCCATTGCCACCATCATGGGGCTTGACCGGGCAATCCGCTGTGGGAACGAATCAGGAGCCTCCGTCTATGACAGCCGGGGGCTGCTTGTATTTTAAGAAGGGAGCGTGACAGATATGGGATTTTTCAGCGGGCTATTTCGATCTAGGGACGCCCCGAAGAACCGTACCAGCGGCAGCGCCTACAGTTTTTTCATGGGAGGCAGCACCAGCGGGAAACGGGTAAACGAGCGTTCCGCCATGCAGATGACGGCGGTGTACTCCTGCGTCCGCATCCTCTCTGAGGCGGTGGCAGGGCTGCCGCTGCACCTTTACCGGTATACGGAGAACGGAGGAAAGGAAAAAGCAGTGGAACATCCGCTGTATTTCCTGCTCCATGATGAGCCGAACCCGGAGATGACCTCTTTTGTGTTCCGGGAAACATTGATGACACACCTGCTCCTGTGGGGCAATGCTTATGCGCAGATCATCCGCAACGGCAAAGGGGAAATCCTGGCGCTGTATCCGCTGATGCCGGACCGCATGACGGTGGACCGGGATGATAAGGGGCGGCTGTATTACGAATACCTGGTCAGCAATGAGGATGCGCCCACTATGAAGGGCAGCACCGTGCGGCTGCAGCCCTCCGACGTGCTGCATATCCCAGGGCTTGGGTTTGACGGGCTGGTGGGGTATTCCCCCATCGCAATGGCGAAGAATGCCATCGGCATGGCGATCGCCTGTGAGGAATATGGGGCGAAGTTCTTCGCCAACGGTGCACAGCCCAGCGGCGTACTGGAGCATCCGGGGACCATCAAGGACCCCAGCCGTGTGAGGGAAAGCTGGACACAGACCTTCGGCGGCAGCCAGAACGCCAATAAGGTGGCGGTGCTGGAGGAGGGCATGAAATACACGCCCATCTCCATTTCCCCGGAACAGGCGCAGTTCCTGGAGACGAGGAAGTTCCAGATCAATGAGATCGCCCGCATCTTCCGTGTGCCTCCGCACATGGTGGGCGACCTGGAAAAGAGCAGCTTTTCCAATATCGAGCAGCAGTCGCTGGAGTTCGTGAAATACACCCTGGACCCTTGGGTATCCCGGTGGGAGCAGGGCATGGTGCGTTCCCTGCTGGCTGCGGAGGAAAAGAAGGAGTATTTTATCAAATTTAACGTGGATGGGCTTTTGCGCGGGGATTACCAGAGCCGGATGAACGGGTATGCCATCGGGCGGCAGAACGGCTGGATGAGCGCCAATGACATCCGGGAGTTAGAGAACCTGGACCGTATCCCGGAGGAGCTGGGAGGCGACTTGTACCTCATCAACGGCAACATGACCAAACTGGAGGATGCAGGCATCTTTGCGGCAGGGGCAGCCACGGAGGAAGGAAAGGAGGAAGAATCCGATGAAGAGATTCTGGAGATGGAAGAACCAGACGGCGGGGCAGACACACCAGGAGGAGAGGACGCTGTTCCTAAACGGCACCATCGCAGAGGAAAGCTGGTTTGACGATGACGTCACGCCCCAGCTTTTTAAGGATGAGTTAAATGCCGGGACCGGCGACATTACCGTCTGGATCAACAGCCCCGGCGGGGACTGCGTGGCAGCGGCACAGATCTACAACATGCTGATGGATTATCCCCACAACGTGACTGTAAAGATCGATGGCATTGCAGCAAGCGCAGCCTCGGTGATTGCGATGGCCGGAACAAAGGTGCTGGTATCGCCGGTATCCATGCTGATGATCCATAACCCCATGACGGTGGCGATAGGCGATACCGCAGAGATGCAGAAAGCCATCGAGATGCTTGGGAGTGTGAAGGACTCCATCATCAATGCCTACGAGATCAAGACCGGGCTGTCCCGGACGAAGCTGTCCCACCTGATGGACGCTGAGACATGGATGGACGCGAACAAGGCGGTGGAGCTTGGCTTTGCCGATGCGATCCTGCAGCGGGAGGATATCCCGGAGGACATGGAGCCGCCTGCGGTGTCCATGCTCTATTCGAAAGCCGCCGTGGTCAATTCCCTGATGGATAAGATCGCGGCGAAATGTATCACAAAACCGAAAAACGAACCCCAGGGCCGCTCTGTAGATAGCCTCTACAAGCGGCTCAATCTTTTGAAAAATTAAGGAGGATTTTGTTATGACGATTCTTGAACTGCGCGAGAAGCGCGCAAAGGCATGGGAAGCGGCAAAGGCGTTCCTGGATTCCCACAGAAACGAAAAAGGCGTTCTGTCCGCGGAGGATGACGCCGCCTACACCCGCATGGAGCAGGAGATCACGGACCTGGGAAAAGAGATCGCAAGGCTGGAGCGCCAGGAGGCTTTGGAGGCGGAGCTGAACCTTCCCGTCAACAAGCCCATCACGGCAAAGCCCATGAACGGGAAACTGGAGGACGGGAATAAGACCGGACGTGCTGCGGAGGAGTACCGCACCAACTTCTGGAACATGATGCGTTCCAAAGCGCCCATGCCCGCCGTGGTCAACGCCCTGCAGATCGGCACGGATTCCGAGGGCGGCTACTTGGTGCCGGATGAATACGAGCGCACCCTGGTGGAGGCGCTGGAGGAGGAGAACATCTTCCGCCAGCTTGCGAAGGTCATCCAGACCTCCAGCGGCGACCGCAAGATTCCCGTGGTCGCCACGAAGGGGACGGCATCCTGGATTGACGAGGAGGGCGCGTTTACGGAAAGCGATGATTCCTTCGGACAGGTATCCATTGGAGCCTACAAGCTGGGAACTATGATCAAGGTTTCCGAGGAGCTTCTTAACGACAGCGTCTTTGACCTGGAATCCTACATTGCTAGGGAGTTTGCAAGAAGGATTGGAAACAAAGAGGAAGAGGCCTTCTTTACGGGAGACGGTTCCGGGAAGCCCCTGGGCATCCTGGCAGCAACGGGAGGGGCAGAAACCGGCGTGACCGCTGCCTCCGCAACGGCAGTGACCGCCGATGAGCTGATGGACCTGTTCTACAGCCTGAAATCCCCTTACCGCAGAAATGCCGTGTGGGTGCTGAACGATTCCACCATCAAGGCGGTGCGCAAGTTAAAGGACGGCAACGGCCAGTATCTGTGGCAGCCTTCCCTGACCGCAGGTACCCCGGATACCATCTTGGGCAGGCCGGTGAAGACCTCCGCCTATATGCCTGCCATCGCAGCCGGGGCAAAGACGGTCGCCTTCGGGGATTTTTCCTACTACTGGATCGCGGACCGGCAGGGGCGTTCCTTTAAACGCCTGAACGAGCTGTATGCGGCCACCGGGCAGGTCGGTTTCCTTGCCTCCCAGAGAGTGGATGGCAAGATGATCCTGCCGGAAGCCGTGAAGGTGCTGGCGCAGAAAGCTGGAGGCTCAAGTTCATAATGCGGGGAGGTGTGGAAAGGCATGGCTTATTTAGCGTGCCTTTCTCATCTGTTGGAGGTGAGGACAATGGTGGTAACGCTGGAAGAGATTAAAAACTATCTGAGAATTGATTTCGATGAAGATGATGGCCTGCTTCTAAGCCTTCTTTCCACGTCAGAACGGATGTGTATGGACATTCTGCGGACGGATGAAAGAGATACGCTGCAGAACACAGAAAATGCCAGGACAGCCGTGATGTATGCAACAGCGTATCTGTATGAACACCGGGAGGAGGCTGACCACCATGCGCTGATCCTGACCTTGCGGGCATTGCTGTCCGGAAGCCGGAAGGAGGCGTTCTGATGGAGGTTGCACTTTTGAATATGCGGGTTACCTTTCAGAAAAATACGGTGATTGTGGATGAGATCGGTAATCACAGGAATGAATGGACGGATGTTTATTCCTGTTACGCAACGGTAAGCGGCGAGTCTCCCAATGAAAATACAGATGCCGGGATGGTGGTCGATGACAGCAAGGTGGATTTTACGGTGCGCTGGTGCCGGGCAGTTTCTGACATGACAAATACGGAATACCGCATCCGGTATCAAGGCGCTATCTACAACATTCTCGGTATAGACCATATGAATTTCAAACGGAAAGCGGTGAAGTTCAAATGCCAGAAAACGAGGCGGTAGCATGGGAAAGAAGATTTCTATCAGCCAGCTTTCAGCGGCGGTTATGGAGGCTGTCCGGGAATATGCGGATACAGCAACAGAGGAAGTGAAACAGGCAGTTACGGAGACCGGAGATACAGTCCGGGATGAGATCCGGCAGAACGCTCCGAAGGACACCGGGCGCTATGCGCGAAGCTGGACGGTCAAGAAAATCAAAGAAACCAGCCAGTCTCTGACAGTAACCGTACATTCCAAAGACCACTACCAGTTGGCGCATCTCCTGGAATTTGGCCATGCCAAGCGGGGTGGCGGCCGGGTTGCCGCACAGCCGCATATCGCCCAGGCAGAAGAACATGGAATCGAGCAGTTGGAAGAGAAGCTCCGCAAAGCATTGGAGGGATAGGTTATGGAATTGTTGACAGCGATGCTTGCAAAAATGGGTATTCCCTATGCCTATGATCACTTTGCAGAAGGGGAAGCCCCAGAGCCGCCGTTCCTTTGCTATCTTTTGCCGGGAAGCAATCACTTCGCCGCAGACGGAAGGGCGTATTTCAAAGTCCATGAAGTCCGGATGGAACTGTACACAGATTTTAAAGATCTGGCGACGGAGCAAAAGGTAGAAATGGTATTGGATGCCTGCGGCATTTTTTACAGTAAAACAGAAACCTGGATCGACAGCGAGAAGCTGTATGAGGTCCTGTATACCTTTGAAGTGAAGGGAGAATGAAATGGGAAATAAAGTAAAATATAATCTGAAAAACGTCCATGCGGCGAAAATGACAGAAACGGATCAGGAGGGTACGCCCTCCTTTTCCTATGCCACGCCACAGGCTATTCCCGGCGCGGTAAGTATCAGTCTGGATGCAGAAGGAGAGTCCAGCCCATTCTATGCGGACGGCATTGTATATTTTCGTTCTGTGACGAACAACGGATACAGCGGAGATTTGGAGATTGCTCTGATTCCAGAGTGGTTCCGCACAGAGATCCTTCAGGAGAAGAAGGATGAAAAGGGTGTGCTGATTGAAAAAAGCGATGTGGCGGAGAGCGTGAAGTTTGCCCTGATGTTTGAGTTTGACGGGGATGTGAATGCCATTCGGCATGTGCTGTATAACTGCTCGGCTTCCCGCCCATCCATTGAGTCGGAAACGAAAGAGGATACGATTGAGCCAGGAACGGAGACGCTGTCCCTGACAGCCGATCCTCGTTCCGATGGTCTGGTAAAAGCCCGCACAGGGGATACCACGGACAAAGCAACCTATGATAACTGGTATAAGTCGGTCTATACACCGACAGAAACAGAAGGGACCGAGGATGAGGAGGGACAGGCATGATTAAAAGGGAAATAGAAATCTGTGGGAAAAAGATCCCTTTCCGTTCCTCTGCTACCATTCCACGGCTGTACCGGGCGAAGTTCAAGAGGGATATTTTCAAGGACTTAAGTAAGCTAGAGAAATCCTACACGGGGAACCAGACGGAAGGGGCAGAATTCCAGATCGAGGATTTGGAGATTTTTGAGAATGTTGCCTATATCATGGCTTATCATGCGGATAACAGTATTCCGGCGAGCATTGAGGAGTGGCTGGATCAGTTCGATATGTTCTCTATCTACGAGGTGCTGCCTCAGATTCTGGAATTGTGGGGCGATAACCTGATGACGGATGTGGCGGCAAAAAAAGAGTTGGCAGAAGTGAGCGGGAAATGACCACGCCGCTGTTCCTTCTGCGCAGTGTGGAACTTGGTATCTCCGTCCACGATCTTGACCTGCTTACGATTGGGCTGGTTTTGGATATGTGGACGGAGAAAGCCAATGACGGCGTGAAATACCGGAGGGTGGCTACACAGGAAGACTTTGATAAGTTTTGATGTGCGTTGAATTCACGGCCTTTTCTTGCTATACTTGGTAAAAAGAAGAGGCTGTGACTTTACTAAAAGAATTGAGGATAGAATGACAAATATGAAGTTTGATGATAATCCGTTACAAATAAAAACGTTACCGGCATCGGTTATTATAAAAAATTATATTGAAGGTCATCCAGCTAACTGTGAAGAATATCTAACAGATTTTATTAATGCGTCGAAGTTGGTGCAGGATAAAGGGAATGATAGATTTCGATTAAGAGATCAAAAGGAACAGAGCCAGGGGCAAAATGATGTTTATAATTCTTTCTATGAATTAGATTTTAAATTATTAGTAGATGAAGGATATATGGAGGGCAAAAGATTACTCAGTCCTTCTATTACAGAATATTGCCCAGGAGTTACAGGAATTAGTTCTTCAAAAAAGTCGGGGAGTCAAGTGGTATATGACATACTTAAATGTTTTCGTGATAAAACCCTAGACGATTTAAAAAAAGTTGAAAATGGTGGACAAAGGGATTCTGAAAGTAGAGTTATAAAACGAGCATTAAAGAAATTGGATGTTAATAAAAACATATTGTTTTTCCTTCCATACGACTACTCGTTTAGAAATAAGAGGACAGATTGTGAGAATATTTTAACTATTGTTGAATGTATTTCTAAGGATTTACAAGGAATGTTAGCATACAGAAGAGAAAAAATAAGTAAAGATACCTTTTTATCATTTATATCGGACAAATATTTTGTTATTACACAAGAAAAACATAATGACCTTATTATGTATGATATGGTAGATACTAAGGTTAGTGACTTATATAATTATCTTTTTCATGTTAATGGCTATTAAAGAGAATATTGATATTTTGTTGAATACATGAAGACGAAAAAATTTTGAATTATAGAGGCATCGGATAGAAATTCGGTGCTTTTTTCTTGCTCGGAGAAAATCCGGGCTTTTTTTACGCCCTTTTTACAAGGAGGTGGGAGTGGTGGCGAACCGGATCAAAGGGATTACCGTGGAAATTGGCGGCGATGCTACAGGGCTTGATAAAGCATTAAAGAACGTCAATTCTTCTATTACCAAAACGCAGTCTGCATTAAATGATGTCAACCGTCTGCTGAAACTCGACCCATCCAATACAGTGCTGGTGGCTCAGAAACAGGAACTTCTGGCGCAGGCCATCAGCCAGACGGAAGAAAAGCTCTCCGCTCTGGAGTCTGCGCAGGATCAGGTAGCCGCCGCTTTTGCCCGTGGGGATATTGGGGCGGATAAATATCAGGCATTCCAGCGGGAGATTGAGGAAACCCGTGGGAAGCTGAATAAATACAAAAGCGACCTGTCCTCTCTCCAGACCGAGCAGGACAGTCTCTCCCAGAACACAGCAAGACTGGAAAAACTGTTTGATGCCACGGGCACGGAAGTGGACGATTATGCGGATGTGCTGGGTTCCAGACTGGTATCCGCGATTAAAAGCGGGAGTGCTTCCTCCGACCAGCTCCGCACGGCGATTGAGAAGATCGGGAAATCCGCCACAGGCGGAAAAGCGGATATCCGGCAGCTTACCGATGCGCTGGATACGGTAGATGACGGGGAAGCCGTCCGCAACCTGATTGAGGAATTAGGGAAAGCCGGGGACGCCGCGCAGGATACAGCCGAGGACGTAGGGCAGATTGCGGAGAACACGAAAGGCTCGGCGCTGATGCAGGCCGCCGACCAGCTTTCCGCAGTGGGCGATAAAATACAGGAGATTGGCAGCAATGCGGTGGAGGTCTATGCGGAAACGGAGAATGCCGTCACCAAAGTGAACGCCTACTTTGGGGAAACCGGGAAAGCGGCGGAGCAGTCCGCTTCTGTGATCAAAAACGTTTATTCCTCCGGTGTCGGCGAGAGCATGGACGCAGTGGCAAATGCTGTCCTCATGGTGAAAAAGAACCTGGGGGATTTAAGCGAGACGGATCTGACCAACCTGACCCAGCAGGCCATCACGCTGGAGGAACTGTATGGGATTGATATGAATGAAACCCTCCGGGGCGTCAATTCCCTCATGCAGCAATACGGACTGACGGCGCAGGAGGCGATGGACTACATTGTGGTGGGTACCCAGAACGGATTGGATAAGACCAACGAGCTGGGGGATAACCTTTCCGAGTATGCGGGGAAGTTTTCGCAGGCAGGCTATTCCGCATCCGAGTATTTCCAGCTTTTGGACAATGGGCTGAAGAACGGCGCATACAACCTCGATAAAGTCAATGACGCCATCAACGAGGTGACCACCCGTCTGGCAGACGGTACCATCGGGGAATCCATCGGGATGTTTTCCACCAAGACGCAGGAACTGTTCGCTTCGTGGCAGAATGGCGGCGCGACACAGAAGCAGGTCATCGATTCCATTGTGGCGGACATCGGGAACTGTACTAACCAGCAGGAAGCATTGAACCTTGCCGCCCTTGCTTTTGGCACGATGGCGGAGGACGGGAACCTGAAATTCATTACCTCCCTGACCTCGGTTGGCAGTACCTACGACAGCGTGAAAGGCTCTGCCCAGGGGATGTTTGATGCCACTACCACACCGATGCAGGAGATGGAGGCAAATACCCGGAAGCTGCAGCAGGCGCTGGTTCCCCTTGGGGAGAAACTGGCGGAGCTTGCCAATGCCATCCTGCCGCCCCTTGTTTCGGTGATTACGGCCATTGGAGGGTGGTTTGAGCGCCTGCCGGGGCCGGTGCAGAACTTTGTCATCATCCTGGGGGCGCTCCTTGCGGCATTTACGGCGCTGACACCGGTGATTGCCGCCATCTCCGTGGCGATGGGCGCATTAAATATTTCCATGCTCCCCATCATAGGCATCATTGCGGCGGTGGCTGCAGCCATTGCAGGGATTATCGCCATCATCCAGAACTGGGGAGCCATCACAGAGTGGTTTGGAAACCTATGGAACACGGTCTGCAGCGGGATCGGCTCGATGGTGGAAACCTTAAAGACGTGGTTCTCCAACCTGTGGACGCACCTGCAAGGTGTGTGGGACGGCATCTGCAACGTGGTACAGACTGCCGTGATGCTCTTGGGCTCCATCATACAGGGCGCGGTGGATATCATCACCCTGCCGTTTCGGTTCATTTGGGAGAACTGTAAGGAAATCGTGATTTCCGCTTGGGAGGGGATCAAGTCAGCGGTATCCTCTGCCATCCAAGCGGTGTCCGGCGTGATCTCCACGGTAATGGGAACCATTCGGAGCGTGATCTCCACCATCTGGGATGCCATCAGCAGCAAGGTGTCGGCGGTGGTAAATGCGATCAAAAATACAGTCACAACCGTCTTTAACGCCATCAAGTCCGTAGCCTCTTCGGTGTGGAACGGCATCAAGTCGGTCATTTCCACTGTGGTGGATGGGATTAAGAGCAAGGTATCTTCTGTGTTTAATGCAGTAAAGTCCACGGTGACTTCTGTGTTCAATGGGATCAAGAGTACCACGACCACGGTCTGGAACGGGATTAAGAGCGCCATCGTGAAGCCAGTGGAGGCGGCAAGGGATGCGGTCAAAGGCGTGGTGGACAAGATCACCGGGTTCTTCTCCGGCATGAAGCTGGAGCTGCCCAAGATCAAGCTGCCCCACTTTAAGATCACGGGCAAGTTATCCCTTTCCCCACCGAGCGTCCCCCATCTGTCCATTGACTGGTACAAAGAGGGCGGTATCCTGACAGGGCCGACCGTGTTCGGCATGAACGGCAGTTCCCTGATGGCGGGCGGTGAAGCCGGAAAAGAAGCGGTGCTTCCGCTGAAAGGCTTCTATGACCAGTTAGAGCATATCCTTTCCAGCCGGATGGATACCCGTGTCATGGAACGTTACCTTGCCATCATCGCGGAAAACTCCGGCAAGGGGATCTATCTGGATGACGGAACACTGGTGGGGCACCTGCTCCCGGCCATTGACGGCGGTCTTGGGAAATCACAGAAACTGCAAAGGAGGCTGAGCCTATGATACCAGATGTGAAGATTAATTCCATTTCTTTATTTTCATTGGGATGGCTCCGGGAAAGCATTGACTTTCCCACGCCCCAGTCCCAGACCAATACGGTGGTGGTTCCGGGGCGCAATGCCCCGATCCGGTTTGCGGAGGCACTTGGGAGGGTATCTTACCAACCCCGGAGCTTTTCCATCACTCTGTCTATGTTAGGCAGCCGGGAGAGGTTCAACCAGATGCGGGATGAACTGGGGAACCAGTATGCGGGGAAACTCTGTGAAGTGGTTCTCAGTGAGGAGCCGGATTTGTATGCAGTCGGCACACTGGAACTGGAGCCTGGCTACGATCCACTTACCGGGAAAGGGCAGATAGTGTTTTCCTGCTCGGACGGGGATGCCTACCGCTACCACATAGAGGAAACAGAAATCTCTATGACCGGAGGCGGCACCCTGATTCTGGTAAATGACTATATGCCCGTTATCCCGACTGTACTTACGACAGAGGAAACGGCGCTGAGTTGGAATATTGGTGAGGATGTGCTTAAGAAATCCGTGAACGCCGGGACATGGACGTTCCCAGAACTGGAACTGCAGGCAGGGCAAAATACAGTCCGCATTACGGGAACGGGGACAACGACGTTCCGGTATCGGGAGGGACGCCTATGAGTCTTTTTAGGGTGTTCGTGGATGGACAGCTTTTTTACCATCCCCATTTATCCCAGCTCTCCATCACGGAGGCAAAGCTGCAGGAGGACGCAGAGAACATTGACAGCTTTACCCTCTCTGCCCCGTTCAATCATCCCTACCTTTCCGCCATTAAGCCGATGGCGTCCACGATTGTCTGCAAGAAAGACAATCTTACCGTATTTGAGGGGCGTGCTTTGGATGATGGCACAGATTTTTACAATACCCATACATGGACGTGCGAGTCCTGCCTTGCTTACTTAAAAGATACCATGCAGCCGCCATTTTCCTATCAGGGGCCGCTAAAAGGGCTGCTGGAGCAGTTTTTGTCCGTGCATAACGCTGCCGTGGAGGAAAAGAAACAGTTTATGCTCGGCACGGTGACCGTCACGGACGATAACGACTATATCCATTACAGCAGCTCGGACTATTCCGTGACGCTGGACGCCATACAGGAGAAGCTGGTCAAAACACATGGTGGCTATCTGGCGGTGCGTTTTGAAGGGGACGCGAAATATCTCGACTACCTTTCTGATTTCCCGGATAAGTCGCTGCAGACCGTGGAGTATGGCAAAAACCTGACAGACGTGAAGATCACCCGTGACCATACGGAGCGGGTGACAGCCCTGATTCCGCTGGGGGCAAAGTTGACGGAGTTGGATGAGGAGGGGAATGAAACCGAACTGGATAGCCGTGTTGATATTACCTCTGTGAATGAAGGAAGCAATTATGTGTATGATGCGGAGGCAGTTGAGGAGATTGGATGGATTTGGGCGACCGAGATTTGGGAAGACGTAACGCTTCCGGGAAACCTTCTTCGGAAAGCCAATGCCAGACTCTTGGAGCTTGCCAAAGGCATCACCAGCATGGAACTGACCATTGTGGACGAGTCCGATTCCGGTGCGGACATCGGGGATATCCGGGCGAGGATGTATGTGCGGTGTATTTCCAAGCCCCACGGGATTGACGGGACATACCTGTGTCTTGGCCGGACAAGGGATTATCTGAACCCATCCGGCAACACCATTACCATCGGGGCAGCAGGGGTGAAACTGACTTCGCAGTCCGCAAAGCAGGAGCAGAACCTCACTTCCATTGAGGATGACCTTTTAGGGCAGACTTCCAAGATCGAGGTGATCACGGGAAAAGTGGATCAGATCAACGCACAGAAGATGTACCGGACGGAGCTGGTGGTGGACGGCGTGAATATCTTCCGA
This sequence comes from uncultured Lachnospiraceae bacterium, assembly GCA_959022495.1. GTDB lineage: Bacteria > Bacillota > Clostridia > Lachnospirales > Lachnospiraceae > Mediterraneibacter. The sequence goes on from CAUEYX010000022.1 coordinate 33,539, forward strand.
GATAAGGGGCAGAAAAGCACCCTGCGCTGCCGGGTGTATTCTTGGGATCAGGAGATCACGGATACACTTCCTGCCAGCAGCTTTGCCTGGCACCGGAATTCCGGGCGGAAGGCGCTGGACGCGGACTGGGATCAGGCCCATAGCGGCATGAAATCCATCACGGTAACCACGGAAGATGTGACGGACAACGCATCTTTCTATTGTGAGATCACAGTTTAAGAGGAGGAAACAAACATGGCAACGATACTGACATCCAGCCAGCAGACCTTTGTGGACATCACAGACCAGAGGAAACTGTCGGCTTATATCACTTCCAACCTGCCAAAGTCGCAGATGGAAGACCCGAACGTGCTGCCCCATACTTACGCACCGGACTGGGCAAGCACGAACCTGACCCTGACTCCGGTGGTGTTCCTTGACCAGACAAATCTGGCGCTGGACACTTCGGGACTGACTATTTCCTGGAAGCGGAAAGACGGGAGCAGCGCGGAGGCGGCGCTTGCATCAGGTGAGAGTGTTTCCATGGGAGTCTTAACGGTAAACGCAAATAAGCTGGCGGCATCCACATCCGGGATGCTTACCTATATTTGCTATATCAGTTATTACGATACCGAGACAAAAAACACCGTGAATATCTCAGCGGATATCACCTACACGCTGATCCGGAATGCGGAGAACGCACGGCTGGCGTATGTATCGGCTGACACCTATGTATTTAAGTATGGCTCGGATTCAGCGCTGATTGGCCCTGCCCAGGCTGCCCTGACGGCGCAGGTGCAGGGCGTTGCCATTTCCGCCTGGCAGTATAAGGACAGCACAGGGGCATGGGAGGATTATCCGGCCACAGCGGACAATGCCAGCATTTCCGGCGGCACCTTGGTGGTGAAACCAGATCATGCAGTATTTTTCAGCGGCGTGGCCCAGATCAAGCTGGCGACCGATGACCCGGACGTCTATGACACGGTTTCCCTTACCAAAATGTATGACGGCTCACAGGGCGAGCCGGGAGCCGCTGGAACGGGCGGGCTTTCCGTCATCCTTGGGAATGAGGCCCAGAGCATTGCCTGTACGTCCGGCGGGCTGGTAGCAGCGGCGGTAGATGTGACCATTCCCTTTATGGGATATTTGGGGATTGCGCAGACGGCCTGTACCTGTACGGTGGGGACGCTGCCCTCCGGCGTGACCGTGAAAAGCAATACAGCGGCCACTGCATCAAAAGCCGGAACGGTTGTCCTTACCTTTGCTGCCAATGCCACACTGGGAGGGGCAACAGTTCTAAACGGTACCATAGACCTGAACTTTACTGTGTCCGGTGTTTTTGTGGCGAAGAAGTTTGCGTGGACAAAATCTAATAAAGGCAGCAACGGGGCCAGCGGTGCGAATGCGGTGGTGTTTTCCGTGTATGCGCCGGAAGGTACCGTGGTTATCAACCAGTCCGGCAGCCTTGCGCTGGCGGCGGTTGGGTATGACGGCGCTTCGGAGATCACCACCGGGGCCACCTACCAGTGGGCGAAATACACGGGCGGCAATTGGACGGACATCAGCGGGGAAACTTCCTCTTCCCTGTCTGTTTCAGGAGCGGATATCGTGAACATCCAATCCTACCGCTGTACCATGACATACAAGGGGAAATCTTATACAGACGTCATCACGGTGGAAGATAAGTCCGACCCGTATGTGTCGGAGATGCTCTCCATCGGCGGGTTTACCGTAAAGAATAACTTAGGTGGTGTGGTACCCTATGTGATCGTCCGTACCAACCAGAAAGAGGTCGATCCCCTGCTTGGCAACATCTCGGAGACGGCCCCGTCTAACCCAAGCGAGGGGGATTTCTGGTATCAGGTAGACCATACGGCGCAGAAAGTAACGCTGATGAAATATTCCGGCACGGCATGGGAGGCTGCCACCGAGACGCAGGACTTAACGTACACATGGTATGCGCAGGACAAGGACGGCCATGCGGCATCATTCGATAAGACCGGGAAGGTGATCTACCTTTCCGCATCGGACATCGACAGCCTCCTGACCCTGCAGTGCGACGTTTCCAAGTAAACGGGGGGTGATTGCATGGCACCCATCACAAGCTGTCAGGCTACTTTCCAGAATTTTACCGGATATGAGGACGACCTCGCTTCCCTGGAGGAGAACATCCGGGAGTGCTACTCCGAGATCACCAAAACCTCGGAGCAGATTAACCTGTCTGTACGGGAAGAGTATGTTTCACGGTCGGAGCTGGAGACGATCCAGAAGGATTTTGAAACCAGCATCACCCAGAACAGCACGGAGATCCGGATGGACTTTACGGTGGTCACCGATGAGATCAAGGAAAACGTGGCCACGAACCAGCTCTTGTTGGAAGAGTACATCCGGTTCAAAGGGGCACTCATCGAACTAGGGAAGGTTGGGAACGCTTTCACAGCGGAGCTTTCCAATGAGGAACTGGCTTTTAAGGAGAACGGGCAAAAGATTGCTTATATCTCCAACCAGAGCCTTGTGATTACCAATGCGGAGATCCGCAACAAGTTATCCCTCGGCAATGAGAGCCGGGGGTGGTTTGATTTTATACCAAGGATTAACGGGAACCTCTCCATCAAGTGGAGGGACCCGGCTTAAAACGCTGACGGCAGGAAGGGGTGAGGAAGATGGCGTCAAGCGGCAGCTTTTCCGGTTCCATCCGGGATGGGCATTATAAGCTACAAGTGGACTGGTCGCAGAGTAAGAATGTATCCGCAAATACATCCACGGTGACCTGTAAGCTGTATCTGGTCAACGACTGGAGCTTAAGCATCAGTGGCCGGAGCAGCAATACCTGCACCATTGATGGAACGTCGCAGACCTTTACCTCTCCGGCTATCAGTTCCACGGGGACACACCTTTTGGGAACCGTATCACAGACAGTGAACCATGCCAGCGACGGCAGCAAGTCGCTGACAATCTCCGCTGTGTTCTATATCCAGGCCACGCTCAGTGGGACGTTTTATAATTCCATCACCTCAAGTGCCAACATCACGCTGGACAGCATCCCCCGTGCCTCCAGCGTGTCCGCGGGGAACATGACGATGGGGACGGCAGGGACGATCAGCATCAGCCGGGCGTCCTCTTCCTTTACCCATACGCTGACCTATGCCTTTGGGAATACCACCGGAACCATTGCGACAAAAACGACAGCAACATCGGTTTCGTGGACGCCGCCGCTGGCTTTGGCAAACCAGATCCCAAGCGCCACAAGCGGTACCTGCACGATTACCTGTACAACTTATAACGGGAGTACGAGCGTCGGTTCCAAAACCTGCACGCTGACGTTGAGTGTGCCTGCGAGTGTGAAGCCAACCATTTCCAGCCTGGGTGCCTCCCGGATTGACGGGGATGTGCCAAGCGCATGGGGAATTTATGTGCAGACGAAGTCCAAGGTAAAACTGACCATCAATGGGGCGGCTGGGAGCTATGGTTCCACCATCAAATCCTATTCCATTACCGGAGGCGGGTACAGCGGTTCCGCTTCCACGCTGACCACGGGGTTTTTAAACAACTCCGGCACGGTCACGTTCAAGGCAACGGTAACGGATTCCAGAGGGCGGGTATCAGCCGAGACATCCGTATCGATTTCCGTGACCGCCTATTCTCCGCCGTATTTTAACTCTACAGTGTCACAGCGGTGCTTAAGCAGCGGTGCGCTGGACGATGACGGGACGTATATCCGGGCGGTCGTTTCCTGTGGCTATTCCACCTGCGGTGGGAAGAATACCCTCACTACATCCGTGGCGTATAAGAAGACGTCAGATAGTGCATGGACAGATGCGGACGTGGCCTTCAGCCCGGATACCGCCTTTACCTTTGGCGGCGGGAACATCTCCACAGAAACCTCTTATGACGTCCGCTATACCCTTGCGGATGCGTTCAGCACTATTTCCGTACAGGAGATCGTCTCCACGGCGGCTGTAGTCATGGACTTTAAGAACGGCGGTAAGGGCGTGGCGGTCGGGAAGGTGTCGGAACAGGACTACACCTTTGAAGTGGCGGAGAACTGGGATGTCCGGGTATATGGGATGTTGCTGAAAGAATATATCCAGCAGTTCGCCAAGGAGATGTATCCGGTGGGCAGCATCTACCTGAGTGTGAAGGACACCAACCCATCCACTTATTTTGGTGGCACGTGGGTGGCATGGGGCAGCGGACGGGTTCCGGTGGGGATCAATACCAGTGACAGCAACTTCAATACCGTGGAAAAAACCGGAGGCGCATCTACGGTAACCCTGACTACCAGCCAGATACCGAGCCACAGCCATGCCAAGGGAACCTTGGCAGCGGCAGGCGGCGGCGCGCACAGCCATAACCTGAAGAACCAGAAGGCGGCATGGGGGCTTGACGGGGGCGGCAACCGCGTGATTGTAGATGCGACTTCCGGTTACACGGCGGTGACGAATAAAGCCACCACCTCTGCTGATGCGCATACGCATACCATTTCCGGTTCCACGGCGGCTGCAGGTTCCGGCGGAGCCCACTCGAATTTACAGCCCTATATTGTCTGCTATATGTGGAAGCGGACAGCATAACTTTATACTTTCTGGAAACTGGCGACTGTTCTTAGGGGCAGCCGCTTTTTTCATACAAAAATTTCAAAGGAGGGATTCAACATGAAGGAATTCTGGAACACGATCCAAGTCATTTTTGCAGCCATCGGAGGGTGGCTCGGCTACTTCCTGGGCGGCTGTGACGGCTTGCTCATCGCCCTGGTGGTGTTTGTGGCAGTGGACTACCTTACAGGCGTGATGTGCGCCATCTCGGACAGGAAGCTCTCCAGCCAGGTGGGATTTAAGGGCATCTGCAGGAAAGTGCTGATCTTCCTGCTGGTAGGCATCGCCCACATCCTGGATGTGCAGGTCATCGGCACTGGCTCGGTACTTCGTACGGCGGTGATCTTTTTCTATCTCTCCAATGAGGGCGTGAGCCTTTTGGAGAATGCAGCGCACCTGGGACTTCCGGTGCCGGAGAAACTGAAAGACGTGCTGGAGCAGCTCCATGACCGTGCAGAAAGTGAAAAGGAGGAGGAATGATTATGGCTTATACAAATAGTTCTTTGGCAACGTACACAAAACTCAGCCCGAACCATTCAGGATTGCGGACACATTCGATTGACCGCATCACGCCCCACTGTGTGGTAGGGCAGCTTACGGCGGAGAGTATCTGCGGTTGCTTTACCAACCCATCAAGGGAGGCAAGCTGCAACTATGGAATCGGAAAAGACGGGAAGATCGCCCTCTGTGTGGAGGAGAAGAACCGTTCGTGGTGTTCTTCCAGCAACTCCAACGACCAGCGGGCGGTCACCATTGAGTGCGCCAGCGATTTAAAAGCACCTTACGCCATGAATGATGAGGTGTATTCTGCGCTGGTGAAGCTCTGCACGGATATCTGTAAGAGGAATGGGAAAAAGAAACTGCTGTGGCTTGGGGATAAGACCAAGACGCTGAACTACTCCCCAAAGGCGGATGAGATGGTGCTGACCGTCCACCGCTGGTTTGCAAACAAGTCCTGTCCGGGCGATTGGCTGTATGCCCGCCTTGGTGATCTGGCGTCCAAGGTGACGGCGGCGCTGGGAGGAACGTCTTCTTCCTCTGGAAACAGCGGCACCCTGTACCGTGTCCGCAAAAGCTGGGGTGACGCAAAGAGCCAGAAAGGAGCCTTCCGTAACCTTGGGAACGCAAAGGAATGTGCAGACTCCAACGCGGGATACGCTGTATTTGATGAAAATGGGAAGGTTGTCTATACAGGGAAACGGGCATCTTCCGGCAGTTCCGGCTGCCCGTTTCAGGTGCAGGTTTCCGCCACAGATTTAAACATCCGCAAAGGTCCCGGCACGAACTACGCCAAGACCGGGAAATATACGGGGAAGGGCGTGTTCACCATTACGGAAGTAAAATCTGGAATGGGTTCGACAGCCGGATGGGGGAAACTCAAGAGCGGCGCAGGGTGGATTTCCCTTGATTACGCAAAGAGAGTATAGGCTTTAGAGACAGAGACAGGCTCCACGGAGATTACAGATTTCCGTGGAGCCTCTTTTTTTGTTCCGGCAACGGGATATTAAAAGCCGGAGTGTTTCTTGATGGATGGGGCATGGCGGATTCCGAAAAGAAGTTCCAGGCAGTCTGAAAAGCCTAATACATAAGCAAGTTCTCCGTAACGGCAGCCATTGGCATTGTGTGCGCTGATATACTGGTCGATCAGATTCCTTGCATCATCAGAAAGATCCAGTGCGTCCAGTTTTCCAGCGCAGGAATCCGATTCTCTTACAGTAGCCTGATATTCATCGTCATTGGCGGTGATTTTATCCAGAACTTCATTGATGCGGATATCCATCAATTGGTACAAGACGGTGCTTTTATCCATTTCATCCCTCCTTCCGCAGTCCGTATGTTACCTCTGAATAGCGGGATAAGCAACTCATATTTTGAGTCTGAATGGGTCCCCAATAACGGGGTGGAATCTCCGTATAGTGAAGGGCGGAATGTCCTTCGGAATGGAGGGATGTCATGCAGGTAACGAGGGTTTCAGAGAAACCGGAACGGTTAAACACAGGCGGCAGCAGGGTGACAGACGCCGAACTGCAAAGGGAATACGGCTACTATATGGCGCAGAAATGGTTGGAATCCCTGTTGGATAAAGGGAAGATTTCTGTGGATGAATTCAACAAAATAACCGAGAAAAACCGCCAGTCTTTCTCCCCATTTCTGGCAGAGATCATGCCCAAAATGACTTGATAATAGGGGGATTTAGAGCGAATATGTGACCTACCGAAAGCGAGGTGAGAAGATGAAACGGATCACAAAAATCAAAGAGCGCAGGGCGGATCTGGCAGGAAAGCGGAAACTCCGTGTGGCGGCATACTGCCGGGTGTCCACCGGGACGGAGGAACAGCTTGTCAGCCTGAAAGCGCAGAAGATGCACTATGAGTCCTATATCAAAGGGAATCCCGATTGGGAGTTTTGCGGGCTGTACTATGACGAAGGCATCACAGGGACGAAAAAAGAGAAGCGCACAGAGTTGCTCCGTCTGATCTCTGACTGTGAGAATGGAAAGATTGATTTCATTGTCACGAAGTCCATCAGCCGATTTGCCAGAAACACAATGGACTGCCTGGAACTGGTCAGAAAGCTGGTAGACCTGGGAATCTACATTTATTTTGAAAAAGAGAACCTGAATACCGGCGATATGGAAAGCGAGCTGATGCTTTCCATTTTGAGCAGCCTTGCGGAGAGCGAGTCCATATCCATTTCGGAAAATAACAAGTGGTCGGCACAGAGGCGGTTCCAGAATGGCACTTTTAAGGTTTCCTATCCCCCATACGGCTATGAAAACATGGATGGGGAAATGGTCATCAACGAGGAACAGGCGGAGGTTGTGCGCTGGATGTTCTCGGAGACACTGGCGGGCAAAGGCTGCTACAGGATTGCTGCGGCGCTGAATGAAAAAGGGGTTCCCACAAAAAAGAATGGACGGTGGACTGCCTCCACAGTCCGCGGGATTTTGAAAAATGAGAAATATACCGGGGACATCCTGTTCCAAAAGACCTATACGGACAGCCAGTTTAACCGGCATACAAACCGGGGCGAAAAGGATATGTACTACATGGAAAGCCACCACCCGGCGATTGTGAGCCGGGAGACCTTTGAGGCGGTTACTGCGGTCATCGGGCAGCGCGGGAAAGAAAAGAGTGTGACGCAGGGGAATAAATACCAGAACCGCTACCCATTTTCCGGGAAGATCATCTGCGGGGAATGCGGGAGCAGCTTTAAGCGGAGGATTCATTATTCCACCCATCAGAAGTACATCGCATGGTGCTGCTCCAAGCATATCGAACACATCAAGGACTGCTCCATGCAGTTTATCCGGCAGGACGCCGTGGAGGCCGCATTTATGACCATGATGAACAAACTGGCCTATGCGCACCGGCGTATCCTCCAGCCTTTGCGGGATGCGCTGCGCCGGGTGGATGACGCAGAAGGTTTCCGAAGCATTGAGGAACTGGAAAACCGGATCGATGCAGTTTTGGAACGGGAGCAGGTGCTGTCCGGCTTGATGGCAAAAGGGTATCTGGAGCCGACGCTTTATGGCAGCGAGAAAAATGAACTGGCGAGGGAGCTGGAAGAACTAAAGGACAGAAAAGATACTATTATCCGGAGCCTGAACAGCAGCATGGCAAATGCCGACGCTGTCAATGAACTTTTGAAATTTACGGCAAAGGCGGAAATGGTTACCGCATTTGACGAAGAAGTGTTCGGCAGATTCGTGGAAAAGATCGAGGTCTATTCCAGGATCGAGGTCGGTTTCGTGTTGAAATGCGGACTTACATTAAAGGAAAGGATGGTGGGATAGATGGAACATACACCTTACGGATACCGGATTGAGAACGGGAAAGCCGTGATCGATGAAAAGGCGGCGGAGCAGGTCAGGCTCATGTACCGGTTTTATCTGGATGGGGCAAGTTTATGTGATTCTGCGGGTAAAGCTGGTATTTCGGTACAGCATGGAGGTGCCGCAAGGATGCTCTGCAATTCCCATTATCTTGGCGATGAATATTATCCGGCCCTTATTGACCGGGAAACCTTTGAACAGGCAAAACAGGAACGGCAGCGGAGGGCAGCAGCTCTTGGCAGAGGCGGGAAACCGCAGAAGCGGGAGGAAGCCGGGGTTCCCGTTGCTTTCCATATGAAACCGCCGGAAAAAGAGCTGGATGATCCTTACCGGCAGGCGGAGTATCTGTACAGCCTGATAGAAAGCGAGGGATAGTCCATGACAGAAAACAGAAGTGTTACTGTTATCCCGGCGCGCCAGCGGATGGGCGGCGGGAAAAAGAAAGAGGAGAAACCAAAGCTGCGGGTAGCCGCCTACTGCCGTGTTTCCACGGACAGTGACGAACAGGCTACCAGCTACGAAACACAGATCGAGCATTATACCAGTTTTATCCAGAAGAACCCGGAATGGGAGCTGGCAGGCATTTTTGCGGATGACGGAATTTCCGGCACAAACACAAAGAAGCGCGAGGAATTCAACCGTATGATTGACGAGTGCATGGCGGGCAGGATTGACATGATCATTACAAAATCCATCAGCCGTTTTGCCAGGAATACGCTGGACTGCCTCAGATATATCCGGGAGTTAAAGAGTAAAAACATCCCGGTTTTCTTTGAAAAGGAAAATATCAATACGATGGATTCCAAAGGCGAGGTGCTGCTTACCATCATGGCGAGCCTTGCGCAGCAGGAGAGCCAGTCCCTTTCCCAGAATGTGAAACTCGGACTGCAATACCGCTACCAGCAGGGGTTGGTACAGGTCAACCACAACCGGTTCCTGGGATATACCAAAGACGAGGATGGCAGGCTGGTCATTGTGCCGGAGGAGGCGGAGATCGTGAAACGGATCTACCGGGAATACCTGGAGGGCGCAAGTCTGGCGCAGATTGGCGATGGGCTGGAGGCGGACGGTATCCTCACGGGCGCAGGGAAAAAGCAGTGGCTGGCAACCACGATTAAGAAGATCCTAAGCAATGAGAAGTACATCGGGGACGCCCTCCTGCAGAAAACCTATACCGTGGATTTCCTCTCCAAGAAAAGAGTGAAGAACAACGGCATTGTCCCGCAATATTATGTGGAGAACAGCCATGAGCCGATCATTCCCCGTGAGATTTACATGAGGGTACAGGAGGAAATGGCGCGGAGGGCGAACCTCCACAGCGGGGAGAAAAGAAAGAAACGGGTTTACAGCAGCAAGTACGCCCTGTCGAGCATCGTATACTGCCCGAAGTGCGGGGAAATCTACCGCAGGATTGCATGGAACAACAGAGGGAAACATTCTACCGTGTGGCGGTGCTGCACCCGTGTGGAGCATGGCCCTAAAGGGTGCGATGCCCCGACCATTCAGGAGTCCGTGCTGCAGAATGGCGTGGCAAAGGCGATCAGAGAGGTGTTTGGAAACAGCAGCACCTTCCTCCCTATCCTGGAAGAAAATATGCAGGCAGTCATCGGGAACGATGTGGAGAGCCGGCTTGCGGAGATAGACGGGCGGCTCAAGGAACTACAGCAGGAGCTTTTGAAACAGGCAAATGCGAAAAAGGATTACACAGAGGTGGCGGATGCAATCTATGCCCTGCGGGAGCAGCGGCAGAATGTCCTCGCGGCGGAAGCCGAGCAGGATGGCAGGCGGCAGAGGATGGAGGAGATGAAAACCCTTCTGGAAGAACAGGCGGACATCCCACTGGAGTATGACGAGCAGTTAGTGCGGAGACTGGTGGAAAAGGTCACGGTTTATGAGAAAGAACTGGTTGTGGAATTCAAATCGGGATTGGAGATTCGTGTGGAAATATAAAGAAGAAAATAGATAGCGCCCTGCGGACTGGAAATGAACCGTAGGGCGCTTTTTTCATGGGAGGAATATTTCAGAGAGGTATTGTGCTTATCAACCACAAGGTTTATAATAGAGAAAACGATGGAGGGAGTTTATGACAACATCGGATATGATAAGGACACTATGTGAAAAACAGAATATCAGTCTGGCAGAGCTAAGTAGGCGCATTGGGCAGACTCCGCAGAATTTTAATAAGAAGCTGAAACGGGGCACGGTTTCCTTTGATGAGATGATGGAGATTGCAAAGGCTGTGGGTGTAGGGTATGAGCAGGCGTTTGTATTACCAGACGGAGAATATATAAAGTTGGGAAATGGAATTGTTGAGAAGAAGGATTGGTAAGCAGCAGGTCAGAATATCTGTAATTCCATGTGTAGTAAACTAAGAAAAAGGAGAAAACAAATGGTATACAATTGCTTTATAAAATGCCAAGTATGCGGTAGCATTACAAGAATTAGGCTACAGGTGGGATGGCAAGATGAGCATCCAATAGTTATAGCTTGCGGGAAATGTGGCATTTCATTAACTGGCAAAGTAACTATTGGACAGGATATTCCTGGCATATCTTTCTGCTTTGATAATGCGGATATTACAGATGATACAATAGCAGAGTATATGGTTGAATGCTCAGGAGAATTCCCTACTAAAAAAATGTGTGCAAATCCACATGATTTTGATATGACACCTTTTATCCGAAATCAGGATAGAATGAAAGATAACAATGGGTATGATGAATTTTGTAAAAGTGTGTCAACTCTTAATAGAACTGTTCAAAGTTGGGCTGAGTATAAAAGAGTATTCGATTTAGCCCAAAATGGTAACACAGACTACTTAATACAAGAAGTCAAAAAAATAATTCCCGAAAATGTAGTTCCGGGCAGGAAAAAACTTGAAATTTTAAGAGCAGTCCATATGGTTGAAGTTATAGGATTCATATCACCTCTTCGGAGAGACGTGATTTCAAACCTTACTATAAGCAGTAGCGTGTTGAAATTGAATTTTAAACAAATTGCGGGATTGATAAACTATTTAGATTCGCATGATGGATATAGTCTCAAAGATTTACAGTCATCAATTTATAAAATGATGAGCGAATTTGTAGAAGTATTCAAATACTTAGTACCCGCTTTAGCAATTCAATTTTACAAAGAGGACAAATTTGACTATGCCCAAGAAGGTTCAACAACCAGTAGCTTTGAGTTGGTTAAACAATTTTATTTAGATGCATATGAAACATTGGGCAATTTACTGATACTGCCTGTCGCATTAAATAATATAAAGTACCGAAATGACTATAAAGTGCTTAATTCTACATTAGAAAATGGCACAGTGTCTTTAGATGATTTTCTAAAAATGGCAAAGGCAAAACGATACCATTTTTGCAATCAAAACGAAATATATACAGATTATTTACATATAACTGTTAATTCCAAATTGAGAAATGCTATTGGACATAACGATGTCGGATATGATTCGATTTCTCAGCAGATAACCTATATTCCTGATCCAAAAGCAAGGTCTAAGAAAAGAACAGCATTTCTTTTGGAATTTGAAAATGAAGCAGTTCGTATGTTCCAGGCGATTTTAGTGATTGCGGAATATTTGTATAGAATAAAAGAAATAGATTTACTTAACAAGGGAGAAATTCCTCGCCAAATAAACGTTACAGTAAAAAAGGAAAAAAAGATTGGGAGAAATGATTTGTGTCCTTGCGGCAGTGGAAAGAAATTTAAAAAGTGCTGCTTGGGGAAAGGTATATATGATTAAGTCATAGATACCAGATGTTTAAGAATTTTATATGAAAGAAGAGGGATGATAGAAATGAACCAGATTTCAAGTATCGATGATACATTATACGCTTTCTCTGAGCTGTTTCCTCCGAAAGAACCAGAAACAAAATTCGATAAAATATTAGATTTAATACAGGCTTTCTCTAGTGGAACTTTGATTGGGACAGTTGGACAAGTGTTGACAACAACCATAAAAACATGCGGCGTAGTGGCAACAGAAAAACAGCGTGTTCAAGCTGTTAAGTACGTCAAAGATGCATATGAAGTAAAATGTAATGCTGAGATTGAAATGAAGAGATTAAGCGTTGAAGCTGAGAAAAATAAAGCTCTAACTTTATATATTGAGAGGTCATTTCAATCCAAAATTGATGAGATGCAAAAAGAACATATTTATAGAATGGAAAAATTGAGAAGCAGTAAAGATATAGCAATATACGAGATCGACAAATATGCGCAAGTAAAACTTGAAGGTATTAATAAATATTATGCTACTATTATAAGAGCGAATGAGGATGTGTGCTGGTTATATCGTAGATATTTAGATTATATGAAAAAATGTAATGAATCTCCAGCACATTTGATTGCAGAATATTCTAAAGCCTATATGAATATAGTGCAAAATTCAATCTTTGATAAAAGTATAAAAATGAGTGACGTGCAAGTTGGTTTGGATCAGATCCTTAAATTATTACAATTTCTAAGTTCAACAAACAATTATCTCTTACCGTTTGAGACGTTTATTGAGCAACGCAAACAGATGGGAGTGAGTTAAGATGTGGATTGTCTTCATATTAGTGGCTGTAGTTATTATAGTGGGTCTGATAATTTTCTTTTTATGCCGCACTGAAAAAGATGATGATGTAGGATATGGTATAGATGATAGTCGGTACAGACAATATATCTATCACTCTGTCCAAAATGATTTTAAACCGTATTTACAACAGATTTTAGATGCTATAGATAAAATAAAATCATTAGAAGATCAAAATCGTACCGAACTTAATCAGGCAGCCTATAATGCAATGGTTGAGATCTATAATAAGGCGAATGAGATTGAAGGGAAGATAAAAACTTACTGGAATAGTAGCCAATTCAATAAGGATTTTTCTTTTTACATAGGATTGCATTATGCATCACATTTGCTAGGAAATGCAATAAAACAAGAACAACAAATTATAAAAAATTCATTTGTAGAATGTAAAAACCAGCAAAAAAATTGGGGGAGTCGAATAGATAGTTTAAAATATAGACAGCAACGTGCAAATGGTAGACAAAAAGCAGAGATAAGCCAAGAAATAGGAGAATGTTGTAAAGCTCACAAAAGAATTTCAACTCTGGCAAGTCAAATTGGCGCAACAAATACTTTATACAATCAGCGAGTATCTCAGCAACATATGGAAACCGCAAAACGGAGAGATTTTATAGCTGCAAATTTTGGTGAGCGAGGGAGAAAATGGAAAGAAAGAATGCATCAAAGAGCATTAAGCCGTGAGGGGAAGAATGTTTAGTAATAATGGTATTTTGATTTGTTCCTGCGGAGTAAAAAATTCCGAAAAAGCGGTGGTTAAATTTGGTGGGAGTGAAAATAGGGAATGACGTACTTCCTATTTCCTCGTGCCACGTCGAGACGGTAGTTCTTTTGTCCCACAAAAAAGCAGACAGTTATATCCACGTTGATGTGGAGTTTGGCGAGGGCGAAGGCAAGATCCCGGTGGATAAAATCGTTCAGAGAGCGGAGAAATACAAGCCGAAGGAAAGAGTAACCTACAAAAAGATAAAAGAGTACATTTTGGAAAAGTACGGATTCCAGGTACATACCGCTTATATAGCCGAGGTGAAAAGAAGTCTGGGGCTGCCGATGTATGACGCTCCGAATGCAGTGGAGGAGCTGAAACAGCCGAGGAAGCACCCAACACCGGAGAAGGTGGATGCGATTAAAGACGCTTTGCGATACTTTGCTGTGATATAAAACTCTTACTTATATGAATTGAATATTTCCTACATAGCCGTTTGTTCATTCCTTTGAGCAGGCGGCTTTCTTCATCCCTGTTTTTCGGAATAGGGATATTTTTTATGGAAGGAGGATTCCTTTTGAACACACAAATTATCGCAATCGCAAACCAGAAAGGTGGTGTGGGCAAGACAACGACCTGTGCGAATCTGGGGATAGGTCTGGCGCAGTCGGGGAAGAAAGTCCTTTTGATCGACGGGGACCCGCAGGGCAGCCTGACCATCAGCCTGGGCCACCCCCAGCCGGACAAGCTGCCTTTTACTTTGTCCGACGCGATGGGCCGGATTCTCATGGACGAGCCGCTGCGCCCCGGCGAGGGCATTCTGCATCACACGGAAGGCGTTGACCTGATGCCAGCCGACATCCAGCTCTCTGGTATGGAGGTATCCCTGGTAAATGCCATGAGCCGTGAGACCATCCTACGGCAATACCTGGACACGGTAAAGGGGCAATACTCCCATATCCTCATCGACTGCCAGCCATCCCTGGGGATGCTCACGGTCAACGCCCTGGCAGCCGCCAACAGGGTCATAATCCCCGTCCAAGCGGAGTATCTGCCCGCCAAGGGCCTGGAACAGTTGCTCCAAACAGTGAACAAGGTCAAGCGGCAGATCAATCCCAAACTCCAGATTGACGGTATCCTGCTGACGATGGTGGACAGCCGGACCAACTTTGCCAAGGAGATCGCCTCTCTGCTGCGGGAGACCTACGGCAGCAAAATCAAGGTGTTCGGCACCGAAATTCCCCATTCGGTCCGGGCCAAAGAGACCAGCGCCGAGGGCAAGAGCATTTTCGCCCATGACCCCGGCGGCAAGGTGGCCGAGGGGTACAGAAATCTGACGAAGGAGGTGTTGAAACTTGAAAAGCAGCGCGAAAAAAGTAGAGCTGGCATCGGTAGATGATCTGTTCTCTACCGAGGAAAGCCGCCAGGAGGCCAGGCTGGAGAAGGTGCTGGAGGTTCCGCTGTCTGAACTCCACCCCTTCAAGAACCATCCCTTTAAGGTCAGGGACGATGAAGCCATGATGGAGACCGCCGACAGCATCCGGCAGTACGGCGTGCTGGTCCCGGCCATTGCCCGCCCGGACCCGAATGGCGGCTATGAACTGGTAGCTGGTCACAGGCGGCACCGGGCCAGCGAGTTGGCGGAGAAAGAGACCATGCCGGTCATTGTCCGGGATTTGGACGATGACGCCGCCACCATCATTATGGTTGACAGCAACTTACAGCGGGAAAGCCTGCTCCCCAGCGAAAGGGCCTTCGCCTATAAGATGAAGTTGGAGGCTATGAAACATCAGGGGGAACGCTCTGACTTAACTTCTCGCCAACTTGGCGAGAAGTCGCAGACTTCTATTCAGCTTGTTGCAAACCAAGCCGGTGAAAGCCAGCGGCAGGTGCAACGCTATATCCGCCTGACGGAGTTAATCCCCGAACTGCTGGATATGGTGGACGAGAAGAAAATTGCGCTCAATCCGGCCTATGAACTGTCTTTTCTCAAAAAAGAGGAACAGCGGGACTTGCTGGACGCTATGGACAGCGAACAGGCCACCCCTTCTATTTCCCAGGCCCAGCGGCTCAAGAAATACAGCCAGGAGGGGCATCTGACCATTGATATGATGCGCGTTATCATGGGTGAGGAAAAGAAAAGCGATCTGGATAAAGTGACGTTTACCACGGACACCCTGCGCAAGTATTTCCCGAAAAGCTACACCCCGGCCCGGATGCAGGAAACCATCATTAAGCTGCTGGAACAGTGGCAGAAGCGCCGCCAAAGGGATCAGGAACGATGAAAGGAGCCGCCTATGAGGGATATTTCAGCCCGCGAGCTGAAAGGACACAACATTTTGGCCGTAGAGCGTTTTCAGGATCATATCCGCTGGATGATCGAGTTTTCCGTCCTGCGTCCCCGCACCGCCTACGGCGACCCCGGCGATGAAATGCGGCTGTTTCTCACGGAGGACGGCTATCAGGCCGCCCTTCTTAGCCAGAAGCGCCGGGAAATCAAAATCAAGCGGTATGCCCGCGTGATCGAGGGTCATGTCCTCGACTTCAAGCCGGACAAGCGCCGCCGCTACCCGTAAACCCACCACTATGAAAGGAAAGGAATGAATATGTGTACCGTTAAAGAGATCCGGGAGGCAATCCGCGAGGACTGTCGTTCCCAGCATGATATGGAATCCGCCGAGATTGACCGCATCCTCCAGACACTTCCCTTCTCCCAGGAACCGGAGCCGTTTTCCAGGCCGGGACCGCAGAGGCCGGTGTTCTGGTTTTACACAAGAAAATATGCAAGAAACTGACTGCCACAATTTTTCTTTAGGATTGTGGCTTTTTTCATGCCCTGAGACGAGGAAGGAGTGAAGTCAATGGCTGTGTTCCGTATTGAGCGAACCAGAGATTATACCGTAATGAGCAATCACCATCTGAGAAATGAAAAACTGTCCCTCAAGGCTAAGGGCCTGCTGTCCATGATGCTGTCCCTGCCGGATGACTGGAACTACACCACCCGTGGCCTTGCGAAAATCTGCAAGGAGGGTGTGGACGCCATCGGCGGGGCGCTACGGGAGTTGGAGACCGCCGGGTATATCGTGCGCCACCAGCTGCGCGACCGGCAGGGCCGCATCAGCGACACCGAGTATGTCATCTACGAGCAGCCCCAGCCCAGGCGGCCGGAACCGCCCCAGCCGGATACGGCTTCACCAGATACGGAAAATCCGTATCTGGATAAACCGGATACGGAAAACCCCGCAGAATTAAATATAGAGAAATCAAATACTCAAAAATCAATTACTCATGGATCAAGTACCGATTCCATTCCCTTCCGGGA
>CAUEYX010000023.1 GCA_959022495.1 uncultured Lachnospiraceae bacterium
AGCAGAGGACTGAAAATCCTCGTGTCGCTGGTTCGATTCCGGCTCTGGGCATTTTCTTTTGCAAAAAGAAAGATATAACTGAATACGGGCGTGTAGCTCAGGTGGTAGAGCACTTGACTTTTAATCAAGTTGTCCGGGGTTCGAATCCCCGCACGCTCAGGTTTATGAAAGCTGGAGATGCTGCAGTCACGCGGTGTACCGGCTTTTTTGTTTTTCAGCAGTTCCGTTATCCACTCGAGAATCAATTTTGATAATATGTTGTATTTTTCAGTTGTTTTATGTATTCCTGATGAGATCACTTCTGATCAAATTACCATAAAAATGTTAAAAAATAACAGATAAATTCTCTTGATGATGTGATTGGCAATAACATCATGCAAAAGTTATAATTTTTATCCTAATAACATTGAAATAATGTTGAAAAATAACATAATTATGTTGACTATACAGTTCTATTGTGATAATATATCACCATAAATGTTAGAAATAAACAAATATGTGGTGTTGTTTTCTTCATCGTGCAAAGGAGGAATGGAATGGCTTAAGTGATTGCAAATGGCAGGTAATGTTTACCAGGACCATATTCTGTTATAACTTTGAGGCATATGAATAAATGATGTTACATGCAGATGCAGAGTAACAGGAATGGAGGAGAAAGTGAAGACATTTACTGCCGAGGAAAGAAAAAGTTTTATTTTGTCACATGTTAAAGAAAATGAATTTGTGGATATTTCTTATTTAAAAACTGCATTAAATGTATCAGAAATGACAGTCAGAAGAGATCTGAAAAAACTGGAAGAGGATAATGCGCTTGTACGTGTACTCGGCGGGGCACGCTGTATACCGAACGGCGCTTATGAGGCTCCAGTTGACAAGAGAGTTAAATTTCATTCTGACGAAAAGGACAAGGCTGCCAGGTATGCTGCCTCTTTAATCCGGGAGGGAGATTCCATTTTTATGGACGCAAGCAGTACCATTTATGCGATGGTTCCCTATCTGCAGACTGAGATGACAGTAATTACGAACAATATCAGCATCTGCACACGGCTTAAGGACAATGAAAAGATAAAAGTGATTTTATTGGGAGGCAGTCTGAGGCGGAGCGCCATGTCGCTGGTGGGACAGGAGACGATTCATATGATCGGGCACTATTATGTGGACAAAGCATTTCTCTCATCAAAGGCGGCTGACTATGAACATGGCATCTATGATGCGACAGCAGATGAAGCAGAGGTGAAAAAGGCAATGATGAATTCCAGCAGGGAAACGTATTTTCTGATGGATCATTACAAGCTGAACAGCAGAGCATTCTATAAAGTGTGCAGTTTAGGGGATGCGGACGGGCTGATAATAGATAAAACCGAGGATTCGTATGTAAAGGAATTTCTGGCGGCCTGCAGGGACAAAAATTACAATATCCACTGTGTGGGCTGACAGGGGCTTTGGGAGCGCCTTACAGACCGGCACAATCAGAAAGGAGAAAAGGGTCGATATGAAGAAAATGATAAAGGGAGGACTGGTTGTAACATTGAGTGTATGCCTGCTTGCGGGGTGCGGACAGGGCGGAACAGGAGACGGCGGCACCGGCAGTGACGGCGGTGACAGCAGTGATTCTTTGAGTGTGCTCCTTCTTGTTCCCGGAACGCTGGGCGATAAATCTTTCTTTGATTCTGCGAATGAGGGCCTGGGCCTGATCGAAGAAAATTATGATGCCGAGACGAAAGTTGTGGAAATGGGAACAGATACAACGAAGTATTCTGCTACACTGGACGATGTGTGCAACGAAGACTGGGATATTATTATAACCGGAGGCAGCAATATTTCACAGCCGCTTCAGGAGGCAGCGGCTGATTATCCGGATCAGCAGTTTATTCTGTATGATGAGAGTGTTGACTATTCAGACGGCGCAA
Organism: uncultured Lachnospiraceae bacterium; assembly: GCA_959022495.1. Lineage (GTDB taxonomy): Bacteria > Bacillota > Clostridia > Lachnospirales > Lachnospiraceae > Mediterraneibacter. The sequence goes on from CAUEYX010000023.1 coordinate 1,911, forward strand.
ATTCCAATATTTACTGCATGACGTATAAATGTAATGAAGGTGGATATCTTGCTGGTGTTCTTGCTGCTTCGATGACTGAGACAGGGCAGATCGGGTTTGCGGGAGGATATGACATCCCGCTGATTAATGACTGGCTTGTGGGATATATTGAGGGAGCGCAGTCAGTGAATCCGGATATTAAGGCTGCTACAGGTTATATGAACAGTTTTACGGATGCGGCTAAGGGAAAAGAAGTCGGGCTTGCGCTGTATAATGCGGGATCTGACATTGTATTTCAGGCAGCCGGCGGCGCGGGGCTTGGTGTCCTGGACGCTGCAAAAGAGGCAGGCATGCATGCGATTGGGACAGACTCCGATCAGTCAGAGCTGTTTTCCAGCGATACGGAAAAGGCAAATGCTATTTACACATCCATTATGAAACGTGTGGATCTGTCCATTGATATGGCGATCGGAAAGTATGTTGACGGGGAACTGGAATTTGGTACTGTGGACGTTTACGGCGTTGCGGACGGATGTATCGAACTTACAAATAACAGCTGGTATCAGGAGAATGTGCCCCAGGAAGTGCGGGATGTTGTGGAAGCGGCAAGACAGGACATCGTTGATGGCAAGGTGACTCCATCAAGCGCGCACGATATGACAGACGACGAAGTGCAGGATATGAAAGACGAGGTACAGCCGTAAGAGAGGAGCAGTCAATGGGAACAGCCAAAAATATTTTAGACATGAAAAATATTACTAAAATATATGGTAATGGAATCGCAGCGAATTCCCATGTTGATTTCTCTGTAGCAAAAGGAGAGATCCACGCGCTGATGGGAGAGAACGGTGCGGGTAAATCTACATTAATGAAAATATTATTTGGCATTGAGCAGCCTGACGAGGGAACGATTGAGTTAAACGGGAAGGCAGTTAAGATCAGCTCACCGGACAAAGCGCTCCAGGCAGGGATCGGGATGGTGCATCAACATTTTAAACTGGTGCCGTCGCTGACAGCCGCAGAAAATATCGTCCTGGGAAAGGAACCGAAAAAGCATGGGCTCCTCGATAAAAAAGGAGCTTATGCCGCCGTGAAAGCGCTTTCTGAAAGATTCGGGTTTGACATTGATCCCCAGGAAACAGTGAGCAACCTCTCTGTCGGGAAGAAGCAGAAAGTCGAAATATTAAAAAGTCTCTACAGGAAAGTGGATCTCCTGATTTTAGATGAGCCTACAGCTGTGCTGACGCCGCAGGAGACAGAAGAACTATTTGAACAGCTGGAGAAACTGAGGGACGAAGGGCTGACGATTATATTTATTTCACATAAGCTTAATGAGATAAAGCAGATATGCCAGAGAATCACAATCATGCGCCACGGGAAAAGTGTGGGGACTTATGATGTGGAGAAACTGACGATTGAAGAGATATCTAAGCTGATGGTGGGCAGGGATATTATTCTGAAAGTGGAGAAGACCCCCGCGCAGCCCGCGAAAACACAGCTCGAAGTAAAGGACGTCAGCAGCAGAAACGAAGCGGGCAGACAGGTGTTAAATCATGTATCCTTCTCTCTGCGCTCAGGAGAGATCCTGGGAATTGCGGGCGTGGAAGGCAGCGGGCAGGAGGAGATCGTACAGCTCATAACAGGAATGAAAAAGCAGGGGAACAGCGGCCGCATCCTCTTCGGAGACAGGGATCTGAAGGGCGCGCGCATCCGTGATATTCGGAGAAAAGGCATGGCGTACATCCCGGAAGACCGTATGACCATGGGTGCGGCAGAACATATCAGCATCCGGGAGAACCTGATATCAAGTATTTATGATACGGATCAGGTTAACAGCGGCATCCTCATAGATAAGAAAAAAGTAAAAACCTGGGTTGAGGACGCTGTCAAAGACTATGACATCCGCTGCGGAAGCCCCGGAGATGCGGTGGGCATGCTTTCCGGGGGAAACATGCAGAAGGTTGTGATCGCGAGAGAATTTAAGACAAATCCTGAAGTATTGGTGGCGGATCAGCCGACCAGAGGTGTGGACGTGGGCTCAATCGAATTCATCCACAGAAAGATCGTTGAGATCCGGGATAAAGGCTGCGCGGTACTTCTGGTTTCCGCTGATCTCAATGAAATCCTGGAACTGGCGGATGGTATTATTGTTATGCACCAAGGTGGAATTGCGGCATATTTCTCTTCGACAAAAGACCTGGACGAAGAGGAGCTGGGCTACTATATGCTGGGTGTGAAAAAACAGTCAGAAGAGGAGATAAGGAGGGCTTGCCGTGAAGAATAAACGCAAAGGGATCAATCCGTTTGAAATGATCAGAACACTTGCAGCAGTAGGCATCGCGGTTCTCTTTTCTGTTGTGGTTATTTTCCTCGTAAGTGACCAGCCGCTGAACGCGGTTTACTGCTTCTTTGTTGAACCGCTTCTGTCATTCCGCTATTGGTCCAATATAATTGAACTGATGACGCCCCTTTTGTTTACCGGTCTGGCGATGACATTCATCCTTCAGACGAAGGTTTACAACCTGGCGGTGGAAGGCATGTTCTATGTGGGCGGAATGAGTGCGGCCATGGCCGCCATTCTCCTGCATATGGGGTCGGGACTGCACGCTGTCACGGCACTGCTGTGCGGAGCGCTGGCAGGAGCTGTCGTATCACTGATCCCATCCGTGCTCAAACTGAAGTTTGAGGCCAATGAGATCGTGTCGTCTCTAATGCTGAACTATATTGTATTTTATGTGGGTGACTGCCTGCTGAAAACACTGATCCGAGATCCGAACAGCACGTTTGTGTCGTCCAAAAGATTTGATAAGACGGCATCGTTATTCGAATTCTCCAGAGGTATCCATATGGGGCTTGTGATCGCGGCGGTGCTCATTGTCCTGGCCTATATTTTCCTGTATAAAACAAAGTGGGGATACGCGGTACGCATGTGCGGCGAGAATAAAACGTTTGCAAAATATTCCGGCATTGGCGTGGTATCCACAATTCTGATGTCCCAGATTATCGGCGGCCTGATTGCCGGGCTGGGCGGAGCGGCATACATGCTCGGATCTCAGCAGACCATCAATTACGGCTGGAGATCCGGTTATGGCTGGGATGGCATTATGATTGCCATTATTGCCAGAAATAACCCGAAATATGTTCCGATTGGAGCGTTTCTTCTGGCATACCTGCGGACTGGCGCGGATATCATGAGCAGGAATACAGACGTGCAGAATGAGGTTGTCTCGCTCATACAGGGTGTGATCATTATTCTGGTGGCCGCGGCGGGCTTTCTTTCGAAATTCAAGAAAAAAATGACGATCAAAATGCTGAAAGAAAGTGAAGCGGTGAAGGGAGGACAGGCATGAAGATATTTGAAATCGTTACATCAGTAAGTTTTCTATTTTCGATCATCCGTATGACGACTCCCATTTTATACGCATCGCTGGCGTACCTGGTGGCTGATCTGGCGGGCGTCTCCAATATTGGAATCGAAGGGATTATGCTGACCTGCGCCCTGGTCGGAGTCCTTGCAAGCGCGGCTTTTGGAGCCAATGCGTTTATCGGTCTCTGCGCGGCGATGGCAGTGGGCGCGTTTCTTGGTATTCTGTTATGCTTTATTGTTACAAAGCTGAAGACAGATGCGACGATTGCGGGAATCGCCTACAATATAGCGGCGGCGGGCGGGACAGTATTTGTCCTGTACCTGGCGGTTGGAGAAAAGGGGATCTCCTCTTCTCTGGTAAGCGGCGTGCTTCCCAATATTAAGATCTCTGCGCTGAGTGATGTCCCGATTATCGGAAATATTCTGCTTGGGCATAATGTGATGACTTATATCGCGGTTCTTTTGGTTATCCTGCTGGCACTGTTTCTTAAGAAAACGTCCCTGGGACTTCATATCAGAAGCTGCGGCGAAAATGCGGAGGCACTCCGGTCCGTGGGCGTCCATGTTTCCAGAGTGCAGTATATCGCGCTGGCCATGAGCGGGATTCTGGCGGCTATGGGAGGCGCATATATGTCTATGGGATATGTGTCTTACTTTGTGAGAGACATGGTGGCAGGGCGCGGTTATATCGCGATCGCGGCGGCAGCGCTGGGTGCCAACCGCCCCGGATTCACACTTTTGGTGTGTATCCTGTTCGGTGTGGCAGACGCGTTTGCTGTCAACCCGGAGACACAGAATATGGGCATTCCAACAGAACTTGTAAGTACAATACCATATATCGTAACAATTGTGGTCCTTGTGATCTATTCATATAAAAAGATGCGGGAAAAGAAAAAAGCAGCCGCAGTCTGACAGAGAAAGGATGAGGCATACAGATGGAAAAAATCGTACCTATCATTGACATACCCTACGGGAAAATCGCAGAAAGAGTCATTGTGTGCGGAGACCCGAAAAGGGCGGAGAGAATCGCGGAGAAACTGGAAGATGCAGAAGTGGTGGCAAAAAGCAGAGAATATTGGACTTATAACGGAACATACAAGGGTGTCCCTGTCAGCGTCGCGTCCCATGGAGTAGGCGGAAATGGAGCTTCGGTATGTTTTGAAGGGCTGATCCTGGGCGGGGCAAAGACGATTATCCGTGTGGGAACCTGCGGGACCCTTCCGGATGATATCCCCCAGAGCTCTCTGATTATAGGTACAGCGGCCTGCAGGGAAGACGGGATCACTCAGCAGTTCATCCCCCTCTCCTATCCGGCTGTGGCATCCCTGGACGTAGTGAACGCAATGATCCGCACGGCAGCGGAGATCCGCCCGGACACGCGGGCCGGGATTATCACAACGTCTGGTCTGTTCTACAAAGGACTTCTGGAGACGAACAACAAGGTATACAGGGAGGCCGGAGTGCTTGCGATGGAAAATGAAGCGTCTGTACTCTTTACGATCGCGTCTGTGAGAGGGATTAAGGCGGGCTGCATCGTGGTGGCAGACGGCCCATGCTTTGAGTTCGTAGGATCGGAGGAGTTTGACCATTATCCGGAGAAGATGAAAGAATCACAGGAAGACGCGATCAGGATCGCTCTGGAAAGTATTATTAAAGTGGAAAGCTGAGGGATACAGGATGCAGACAGAAATGAAGAAATCAGGGATCTGGGGTGCTGGGAATATTGCCAATACCCATGCGGAAGCGCTCAAAGCAGGCGGATTCACGGCAGGAGCTGTGGTGGATGTCAATGAGCAGAAGGCGGAGGAATTTGCCAGAAGGCACGGTATCGAAAAATGGGGGACCGATCCCGCGCTTCTCCTGGATGATGAGATCGGTACGGTGCATGTGTGCACGCCGCCGAACCTGCATTATGAAATGGTAAAGACGCTGCTGGAGCATAAGAAGAACGTGCTGTGCGAAAAACCGCTCTGTTTTCAGAATGAAGAGGCAGAAGAACTGGCGCGGCTCGCGAAAAGCAGCGGCGTGGTCTGCGCGGTCAACTTTAATGTGCGTTTCCATATGGCGTGCCAGCGGGCCCATGAGATTATTTCGTCAGATGATTTTGGAAGGGTGAATCTGATTCATGGGGCATACCTGCAGGAATTTAACGCGTTTCCGGCTCCGCTGGACTGGAGATATAATGAGAAACTTGCGGGAAAGATGCGGGCAGTTACAGAGATTGGCACACACTGGCTGGATATCGCCCAGTATATATCGGGAAGGAAAGTCACGGCAGTATCCGCGGATTTCGGTAAGTTTTGTCCGGAAAGATATCTGGAAAACGGGGTGATGTATCCGGATGCTGGACAGGAGACAGGGGCGGAGAAGATAGAGGTACGCTCCGAAGATGCCGCTGTGGTAAATTTGAGATTTGATAATGGGGCGATCGGCTCCCTCGTTCTCTCGGAAGTCTCCCAGGGGCATATTAACAGGCTGAGCCTGGAAGTGACGGGAGAGAAGAAGAATCTGTGGTGGAATTCAGAGGATAATAACCTTCTGCATACGGCAGTAAAGGGCGGAGGCGTAAATTCAGAAATATTTGCCTTTGGCAACGGATTTATGGATACATTCCGAGCCCTTGTAGACTATTTCTATAAAGATGTAAAAGAGGGAGGCCCCTGCGCTGATCCGGTATACCCGACTTTTGAAGAGGGCAGGGATATTGTGAAGCTGTGCAACGCGCTGCTGGAAAGCGCGGAGCAGGATGGAAGGTGGACCGCTGTATGAGTGAAGAACGGGGAAAGAAACCTGCGCGGGAGGACATGCCGGACCTGATTGCGGAGCAGCTAGGACTTGTACCCCTTGAGGGGGAGGGCGGGCTGTACCGGTGCACCTACGAAGGCAGAGTGAAGGACAGTGGAGAGAAAGAATACAGCGCGATCTATTATATGCTGACCGGGAACATGTTTTCCCATATGCACAGGCTCAGGGACGATGAACTTTATCACTATTATATGGGAGACGCTTTGGAACTGCTTCTCCTGTACCCGGACGGCACGTCCGAGATCAAATATCTGGGACCGGACCTTGTCCGGGGACAGACACCACAGGTCATGGTCCCCGCGGGCACATGGCAGGGCTCAAGGGTCATTGAAGGAGGAATGTTCTGCCTCTGTGGAACGACGATGACTCCGGCATATACGCAGGAAGAGTATGAGCATGGAGACTGCGGAGAACTGTGCAGAGAATATCCGGAGAAAGCGGAGATAATCAGGCGCCTGTGCGGAGGGGAGGCGGAGGATGACTGACAGAAATAAAATAAGCTGGAGCGCGATACTGGAAGTAATAATCGGGTCAGTCATTATGGGGATCAGTATTGATCTCTTTGTGAAAGCGGGGCTGGGGCTGGACCCGCTCTCACTTTTCCAAGCCGGCCTTGGCAGTGTATTTCATATTTCTTTGGGAACGGCATCAATATCAATTATGCTTCTGGTACTGGCCGTGCTTCTTTTTATCGACAGAAGGCGGGTGGGTCTGGGAACGATTTTAAACAGCCTTCTCGTCGGGACAAGCATCAACCTGTTTTCTCCGGTGATCGGAACTGAGGCATCGGGCATGCCGGAGCGGATTATCTGCCTTGCGGCGGGGCTCATCCTTATGGGGGCCGGGATCGGCACCTATGTGGCGGCCGGGATCGGCGAGGCGGGGATGGATGCTCTGATGATGTATCTGTGCGGAAAGTTCAATAAAAATGTAAATATGATCAGGATCACGATTGATTTGATACTGTCTGTGACAGGTTTTATCCTCGGAGGGAAACTGGGAGCGGCAACGGTCATTTCGATGCTTCTGAACGGGCAGATCATACAGATGACGCTGAAGATATTTGAGAAAATGAAGGACAGGCGGCGCAGTTCCACAATGGTGCCGTCTGACGGGAAATAAAAGAGAAAGGTCGTGAAAAGAGTGACAGAGGGAATTAATGAGATCGAGAATGTAAGGCTGAGTGAAGATGAAACAAAAGTGGTTATTCTTGACCAGGAGAAACTGCCCAATGTGGAAGAGTATCTGGAGCTTGGCACCGCGGAAGAGATTTATGAGGCAATATTCCGTCTGAAGGTCAGAGGCGCGCCGGCCATCGGGATCTGCGCAGGGTATGGAATCTATGTTCTGGCCAGACAGATTGAGACAGATGATTTCGATACTTTTTACAGGGAATTTAAGAAGCAGAAGGAATACTTGGACTCGTCCAGGCCTACAGCAGTGAACTTAAGCTGGGCGCTGAACCGGATGGAGAAAGTCGTGGTGAACAACAGCGGGAAGCCGGTGGCCGAGATCAAGGATCTGCTTCTCAAAGAGAGCCGCATGATACAGGCAGAAGACGTGGAAATGTGCAGGGCGATTTCACAATACGGCCTCTCCCTTTTGAAAGACGGAGACGGGATTCTGACTCACTGCAACGCGGGTCCGCTGGCCACATCAAAATATGGTACCGCTCTGGGACCGCTCCTGCTGGGGAAAGAACGGGGAATGGAATTCCATGTGTTCGCGGATGAGACCCGGCCGCTTCTCCAGGGGGCAAGGCTTACAGCCTATGAACTACAGAAAGCGGGCGTGGACGTCACCCTGATCTGTGACAATATGGCCGGACTTGTCATGAAAAATGGCTGGGTCAATGCGTGCCTGGTCGGCTGCGACAGGATCGCGGCCAACGGTGACGCGGCCAATAAGATCGGAACCAGTGTGGTGGCAGTTCTGGCACAGTATTATCATATTCCATTCTATGTACTGGGTCCTACGTCCACAATCGATATTAACTGTCCCACCGGCGATGACATCACCATCGAACTGAGGGATCAGGAAGAGATTAAGAGCAGATATTACAAAGAGCCGGCATCACTGCCGGAAGTGAAGTGCTACAATCCCGCTTTTGATGTGACTCCCCACGAGCTGATCACGGGGATTGTGACAGAGCATGGAATCCTGCGGGCGCCGTTCGGGGAGAACATCTCAAAGATGTTCAAAGAACATCCGCCGAAATAAAAGTGAAGACTTCTACATACGATGTGCCGGGACAGGGCTGTCCCGGCGCTTTTTTGTGCATCTGCGAACTGTTAAGGTTCTATGTCCACATATTGTCCCTGGAGAAAGAAATGTGATAGAATGGATAAAATTAAGAAAATCTTAAAAGGTGGGCAGCGGATATGAGCATTTTTCATAGAAATGACCACGGGGAAAAAGATGTTTTTATTATTGTGCTCCTTATTGCGGCGGCAGTGCTCGTGCTGGGGAAAGAGCGATCCGATCAGGGGAGGCTGGATGGGGAAGCCAAAGGAGCGGCAGCGTACCAATCCGGCACAACAGATGGGCAGCAGGCTGCGGAGACGGCAGCGGGATCAGAGACAGTGCCTGCAGCCGCTGCGGAGGAAGAAATCCCCTTTGTAAATATTATGGAGGCGGACAGTACTGAGCTGACCGTGACCTGGGAAGGCCTTACGCAGGCGGATCAGTCAGTGATTTCTGATATAGAAGCAGAGGTACAGGAGGCGTATGACGCATTCGCGGCATCCGGATATACGGCAGGATTTCTGCTGTATGACTTAAACAGCGGCGGCGGGATCAGCTGTCGGGCGGATGCTGAATATTACAGTGCCAGCACGATTAAGGGTCCCTATGTGGCGTGGCTTGTAGAGACGTATCCCCAGACAGTGGATACATTGTACAATACGATGGAAAACACAATATCCTGGTCCAGCAACGAGGACTATGAGCTTTTGATCGCCTCGTTTGGGTATTCGGAGTTTAATGACTGGGCAGCCGGGATGGGGTGCCAGAATATCGTGATAACCGGAGAATGGTATCCTACGGTCAACGCCAGAGAATTTGCAAAAATCTGGTGTCATATGTATGACAGCATCGTGTCGGGAGGCAGTCTTGGCAGTATCATTGATCTGTATAATGGCACTCTGTCCTCCGCGATCTATGAGACGCTGGGAGGAGAGTACACGGTGTATTCAAAAGCAGGCTGGATTGGTGAAGGTCTCGGCTCATACTATAATGTCCAGAATGACGCGGGGATTGTGATGAAAGAAGATCATCCATATGTACTTGTCATACTGAGCGACGCATACGGCAGGCTGGATCTGCTGGATAACCTGGTGGCAGTACTGGACAGAGCCCACACCACATTGGCGGAATAAGCAGAAAAAAAGCCGGGATAAAATCACCGGCTGAGAAAAGAGGAAATATATGTGAAAAAGCATCTCTGCTTTATTTGTCTATAATATAGCCGGAATTTGTGAGCATTATGTGTTGAATATATAAAAAAGACGTTAATAATTCCTAAAAGAAGTATGATGGTCAACTTCGGGTCTGTATGCTAAAATAAGAAAAGACGCAAAAATGAGATGGAGCGAGGGCATGGATTATTTGTATAAAAAATTAAAAGATTACGCGGGATCGGGCTTTTACGGCTTCCATATGCCCGGGCATAAACGCAGCCGCGCTCTGACCGGGGCAGATCTGCCTTATGACATTGATATTACAGAGATCGACGGGTTTGACGACCTGCATCACGCGCAGGGACTGCTTAAGGAGGCACAGGAAAGAGCTTCGGCCGTCTATCATGCCGGGGAGACCCATTATCTGATCAATGGGAGCACGGTGGGGCTTCTGAGCGCAGTGCTGGGGTCCACCAGGCACGGCGGCAGAATCCTGATGGCGCGCAACTGCCACAGATCGGTGTATAATGCAGTGTTAATGAATGAGCTTGAGCCCGTCTATATCTACCCAGAAATTCTGGAGGGAACAGAGCTGAACGCACAGATAGATGCGAAAGAGGTGGACAGGCTGATGCAGGAAAATCCGGATATAGAAGCAGTGGTTATCACTTCACCTACTTATGACGGCGTTGTGTCAGACATTGAGGCCATAACAGACATTGTGCATAAGAGGGGAGGAGTCCTCATTTTGGATGAAGCGCACGGAGCACATTTTGGCTTTCATAGTTTGTTCCCGGAAAATGGAAATGTGCTGGGCGCGGATATCGTAATCCACAGTCTGCATAAGACACTTCCGGCATTGACACAGACAGCGCTTCTGCATATGAACGGAGAGCGGGCGGACAGAAAGCGGGTGAGGAAGTATCTGCATATGCTCCAGTCCAGCAGTCCTTCTTATATACTGATGGCGGGGATTGATGAGTGTGTCCGCATGCTGGAGACAAGCGCGGAAGAAATATTCAGCCGTTATGCGGATCTTTTGTGTAATATCCGGGAGCAGCTGGGAGGCCTTAGAAATCTGAGGCTCATAGAGTGCGGCGGGTACGATCCGTCAAAGATCGTGATTTCGGCAGCTGACTGTATTGTTCAAAATGGTAAAGAAATAAAAAAATTTACTGGAAAAGCATTATACAGCTTATTGAGAGAAAAATATTTACTGCAAATGGAGATGGCCGCACCGGCTTATGTGATCGCAATGACATCACCGGCTGATACAGAAGAGGGGATGAAGCGGCTGGTATCCGCTTTGTTTGAAATTGACGGAAAACTTGCGAAAATTAAAAATGATGCAGGGGAACATGCAAAGAATAGCATTTCCTCGATTTTAGCGGTAAATGAACAGGTCTATTTACCGGGGCAGGCAGAACAGCTGGCGGAAAATCGTGTAGATATAGGACGGGCAGAAGCAGGGAAGATATCAGCGGGGAAGACAGCCGCAGGGGACGCTGGCAGGGCGGGAGGAACCGAATACATCCCCCTGACAGAATGCGGAGGCAGAGTAGTTCTGGAATATGCGTATGTCTATCCGCCGGGGATTCCCCTGACTGTGCCGGGAGAACGGGTTTCCGCGGGGACGGCGGACCGGCTGAAACGGTACAGGGAGACAGGATTCTGCGTCGAGGGGACACAGAGGGAAGGCCAGATTGAGGTACTGAGAGATGGGTAAGATTTATTATGTGATGGGCAAGAGCTCTTCCGGGAAAGACACGATCTATAAAGAACTGCTTAAGAGGCATCCCAAGCTTCGCACGATTGTGCCGTACACAACCCGGCCGATCCGGGAGGGAGAGCGCGACGGGGCGGAGTATTTTTTCGTGGATGAAGAGCGGCTGCGCATAATGCAGGATGCAGGGCAGGTGATTGAGGTTCGTTCCTATAACACAAAGTGCGGGATATGGACGTATTTTACCGCGGATGATGGGCAGATCTGTCTGGATGAGCACGATTACCTGGTGATCGGGACATTGGTATCCTACCAGGCGCTCCGGGAATATTTCGGGCCGGATAAACTGGTCCCGGTCTATATTGAGGTGGAGGATGGCGCGCGCCTGGCGCGGGCTGTGGAGCGGGAGCGGCAGCAGGCTGAGCCCAAATACGCGGAACTGTGCAGGAGATTTCTGGCGGACGCGGAAGATTTCTCGGAGGAGAACCTGGCGGGAGCCGGGATCTTAAAAAGATTTAAAAACGCGGAACTTACGGCATGCCTGGCGGAGATTGAAGCGTATATAAAGGAACAGGGGTATGACTTTGCGGGATAATGTGCTATACTAAAAAAGTCTACCTTTTTCCTTGGTAGATGTAGTACAATAAAGGGGATATTGGAATTGGTTTTATTTTACAGAGATAACCGGGAAGAAAATTTATAGATGGCAGGTGATCGCTTATGAGTAGTTTTAAAGATGTTGTCGGACACAATAATATTATAAGATATATTCAGAACGCAGTGACCGCGGACGCGGTCTCCCACGCGTATATCCTGAACGGCGAGAGAGGGTCAGGGAAAAAACTGCTCGCGAATCTGTTTGCCATGAGCCTTCAGTGCCAGAACCGGGACGAGGACGGCGATGCCTGCGGGAAATGCAAGTCGTGCAGGCAGGCGCTCAGCGGCAATCAGCCGGATATTATACGAGTTACCCACGAGAAGCCGAACACGATCAGCGTGGACGATATCCGGGTGCAGGTAAACGATGATATCGTGATCCGGCCTTACAGCAGCAGATATAAGATTTATATTATCGCGGACGCGGACCTGATGAGCGTACAGGCACAGAATGCCCTTCTTAAGACGATTGAGGAGCCGCCGCTGTACGCGGTGATTATGCTTCTTACAGAGAACGCGGACATCCTCCTTCCGACCATACGTTCCAGATGTGTGATGATGAAGCTGAGAAACATCAAGGATCAGCTTGTGAAGAAATATCTTATGGAGCATATGGAGATCCCGGACTACAAGGCCGATGTGTGTGTGGCGTTTGCCCAGGGAAATATGGGCAAGGCCATTATGCTTGCTAATTCTGAGTATTTCAATGAAATCAAAGAAGAGGCGGTCCATCTTCTGCGCAGCATCGATGAAATGACAGTGCCGGATTTGATGGACGCGGTGAAGCGGTGCATGGCATACAAGCTGGAGATCAATGATTATCTGGATATTATTGCAGTCTGGTACAGGGATGTACTCATATATAAAGCGACAAAAAGCGTGGACCGTGTCGTGTTTTCTGACCAGATGGCATATATCAGGGAGAGGGCCAGCAAGAGCTCTTACGAGGGAATCGAGAACATATTGGACGGGATTGAGAAAGCGAAGTCAAGGATGAAAGCGAATGTGAATTTTGAACTGACGATGGAGCTGCTCTTACTGACAATAAAGGAGAACTGACAAAATGACAAAAGTGATCGGTGTAAGATTTCGGACAGCGGGGAAGATCTATTTCTTTGCCCCGGGGAAATTTGACATAAAGCAGGGGGACAATGTAATCGTAGAGACTGCCCGCGGCGTGGAATTCGGACGGGTGGTGAGCGGTCCGAAGGATGTAAACGACGAGGATGTGGTGCAGCCGCTGAAGTCTGTGATCCGTCCCGCGACGGACCAGGACCGCAAAACGGTTGAGAAGAATAAACAGAAAGAGAAAGAGGCGTTTCAGATTTGTCTGGAAAAGATCCGCAGGCATAAGCTGGAGATGAAGCTGATTGATGTGGAATACACGTTTGATGGGAATAAGATCCTGTTCTATTTCACGGCGGACGGCCGGATCGATTTCCGGGAGCTGGTAAAGGATCTGGCGGCGGTGTTCCGCACAAGGATTGAGCTCCGGCAGATCGGTGTCAGGGATGAGACAAAGATCAGGGGCGGTATCGGAATCTGCGGGCGCCCCCTGTGCTGCAGCACCTATCTGACGGAGTTTTCCGCAGTGTCCATCAAGATGGCAAAGGAGCAGAATCTGTCCCTGAATCCTACAAAGATATCAGGGGTCTGCGGCAGGCTGATGTGCTGCCTGACCAATGAAGAGGAGACGTACGAGGTCCTGAACAGCCAGCTCCCGTCAGTGGGCGACACCGTTACAACCAAGGACGGGCTCACAGGGGTGGTGCACTCTCTGAGCGTTCTGCGCCGGCAGGTGAAAGTTGTGGTGAATCTGGAGAACGATGAGAAGGAGATCCGCGAGTATCAGGCGGACGAGCTGAAATTCAAACCACGCAGAAAGAAACAGAAGGTTTCAAAGGAAGAGATGAAGAAATTGGCGGCGTTAGAAAAAGGAGAAGGGGCGTCAAAGTTAAATGACAAATGATACACGCGCATCTCTGGTCAGGGAGGGGGAACGCCTGGATGACCTTCAGCTTGGCGGACTGGAGCTGATCCAGGACCCAAAGAAGTTCTGCTTTGGCGTGGATGCGGTATTCCTCTCGGATTTTGCCAGGGTGAGACCGGGCGAGACTGTGCTCGATATGGGGACGGGAAACGGAATCATCCCAATCCTTCTGTCAGCAAAGACCCGGGGCAGGAAATTTACCGGGCTGGAGATACAGGCAGATACAGCGGAAATGGCCAGACGCAGTGTGCTCTATAATCATCTGGAAGAGCGGGTGGAGATTGTAACAGGAGATATCAAAGAGGCGGGGGAGATATTTAAGCCGGCCTTTTTTGATGTGATTACTACCAATCCACCTTATATGCTGGCCCATCACGGGCTTCGCTGCGCGGATGACGCCAGGGCGGCCGCGCGGCACGAGGTGCTGTGTTCACTGGATGACATTCTCAGGGAGAGCATGCGGCTTCTGCAGGATAAGGGAAGATTTTACATGATACACCGTCCGTTCCGGCTGACAGAGATTATGATTAAGATGAATTATTATAAGATTGAGCCCAAACGGATACAGTTCATTTATCCGTATATTGATAAAGAACCGTCCATGGTCCTGATAGAGGGTGTCAGGGGCGGGAAGCCGAGAGTAACGGTGGAACCGCCGATCATCATATACGGAAAGCGCGGCGGGGCGGCCGCGGGCATGGAAGGAGGCGCTGAGAGTGGCGGGGACGTTATATCTGTGTGCAACGCCCATAGGGAATCTGGAGGACATGACGTTCCGGGCAGTGCGCATTCTTAAGGAGGCAGATCTGATTGCCGCGGAGGATACGCGCAACAGTGTGAAGCTTCTGAATCATTTTAAGATTCAGACTCCGATGACAAGTTATCACGAATATAACAAATACGAGAAAGGGCGAAAGCTGGTAATGAAACTGCTGGAAGGGGAGAATATTGCCCTGATTACGGACGCGGGGACTCCGGGAATCTCTGATCCCGGGGAGGAGCTGGTGCGGATGTGCCACGAGGCAGGGATCACTGTGACCGCCGTTCCGGGAGCGGCGGCGTGTGTCACAGCGCTGACCATATCCGGGCTTCCTACGAGGAGATTCGCGTTCGAGGCGTTCCTGCCACAGGAAAAGAAGGAGCGGGAGGCAGTACTTGCCGCGCTGGAAACGGAACAGCGGACGATCGTGCTCTATGAGGCGCCCCACCGGCTGGTCAAGACGCTGAAAATGCTGGGGGAACGGCTGGGGGAACGGCAGGTGAGTGTATGCAGGGAACTGACGAAGCGCCACGAGACTGTGTACCGGGCTACACTACCGGAGGCGGCTGCGTACTATGAGGAGAATGCTCCCAAAGGGGAGTGCGTGATTGTGGTCCAAGGGCTCAGCCGCGAAGAAATTGAGCGGCAGGAGCGGGAAAAATGGGAAGATATGAGCATCGAGGAACATATGGAGTTCTATCTTTCCCAGGGAATGGAGAAGAAAGAGGCAATGAAAAGGACCGCCAAAGACCGGGGTGTCCAGAAGAGAGAAATCTACCATTATTTAAACAGCGGCAGAGCCGGCAGTGATTGAGAACCGCAGATCCTGTGTGGGCAGAGGGCGGTCGCAGGCTTCGCGGCGGGAAACAGGGAAAGCAGAACAGACACCAGAGCTTATCTGATGTCTGTTATTTTTCCGTCTTTCATGAATACGGTTTTTTTCTTTAATCCGACGGCTTCTTCCTGTTTATTCGTCACATAGAGAACCGTAATCCCCAGTTCTTCATTGATTTCCAGAATATCGCCCAGCATTTTCATGCGCAGATCCTGGTCCTGGTGGGCGAAATCTTCGTCCACAAGAAGGACTTTGGGGCGGAAGACAATGGCGCGTCCCAGCGCCACTCTCTGCTTATCCGAGGCAGAGAGGAGTTTGATTTTCTTGTCCAGCATATTGGTGATTCCGAAAAATCCTGCCGCTTCTTTTACCCGGCTGTCAATCACTGTGCGGGGGAGATTCCTGAGACGCAGCCCCAGCGCGATATTGTCATAGACATTGAAGTGCCTGTACAGTGTATAGTTCTGGAATGCCATTGCCAGGTGCCGGTCCCGCGGGAGAATGTCATTGATCAGCTCCCCGCCCAGATAGATATTTCCTGACGTAATGTCCTCGAGGCCGCCGATCATGCGGAGAATTGTGGACTTTCCGCAGCCGCTGGGCCCGTGGAAGACGACGAACTCCCCGTCCTCTATATGAAGATTTACATCGTCAACAGAGACAAAACCGTTGGGATAGGTCTTTGTCAAGTGTTCCAATGTCACGCTTGCCATAAAAACACCTCCACATATCGATTTGACAGAGTCAGTGTCCGCTGACTCTGTTACTATTTTAGCACAAAGGAGGTCCGCTCACAATCCCAAAGCATACAGCCATAAGAAGGGCATACGCCGGTTCTTACCCGGTCATCGCCTCGGCGAGGAAGACACTGGCGGCCAGTCCGCCCAGGGTGGCCAGAAGCGCTCCCGCGAGCGTGTAGCGGGAATGCTTGACCTTCGCGGTCATGAAATAGACGCTCATCGTATAAAAAATGGTTTCTGTGCAGCACATGGAGATGGACGCGGTCAGCCCAAGACGGGAATCCGTGCCGAATTCTTTGAACACATCGAGAAGAAGGCCTGTGGCTGCGGAGGAAGAAAACATTTTTACCACGGTAAGGGGCACCAGTTCCCCGGGAAATCCGATATGGGCTGAGAAATGTCCGATCAGTGAGGAGAGGAAATCCAAGAATCCCGAGGCGCGCAGGATTCCTACCGCTGCCATCAGCCCGATCAATGTGGGCATGATTCGGATAACGGTTAAAAAGCCGCTTTTTGCTCCTTTTATAAAGGTTTCATACACGTTTACGCCGGTCAAGAGACCGTAAGTTACAATGCCCAGCACAATGAAAGGGACAATAAAATTGGAGATATAGAGCAGGATCTGCAAAGGAGGCCTCCCAATAATCCAAGGTCTATCCAGAGTATATGCACAATGCGGCAAAATATATGTACAATCTGCAGACGGCGCGGATGCAGCGGGCTGCCTATGCGCCTATGGCATATCGCAGGCAGGCGTTTCATAGGATACAATAAAAGACATCTCAGGAGAGTTTATGCCGTCTTTTTTGTCTCATTACATAAAATCCATTGAACAATTTCAGAAAAAACATGGCATCTGCATGATTGCGGCGGTCTGCCTGTCAGCCGGGCTCTTGGCATCCGGCTGCGGCGCGCGGACCGATGCGGATGAAAACGCGGGGTTTCAGGAATATACGAGAGAGATGTTCTGCCGGGAAGCGGCGTCCAATACGGTGAACCTTCACTACACGCTGAAGGAGCCGGAAAATTACGGGATCACGGATCCACCTGTAACATTTGGAAGTTTTGATATGGATGCAGAGGCTGTGAAAGCCTCGTCAGAGAATATGCGGCAGGTGCTTCTGGGATTTGCGTATGATCAGCTTGACACGCAGAATCAGCTCACATATGAGATTTTAAATTACCAGCTGAAAATGTTGAACAAAAGCGCGGATTATCTTCTGTATGATGAGCCTCTCGGATTGGTAAGCGGAGTACAGACTCAGCTGCCGGTCGTGTTGTCGGAGTACCAGTTCTACGACCGGCAGGATGTGGATGATTATCTTGCGCTCCTTGAGACGACGGGGGAGTATTTTGACAGTCTGATCCGTTTTGAGAACCAGAAGGCGGAAGCGGGACTTTTTATGGCGGACTATGCGGCGGACACGGTGATCGGACAGTGCCGGGCGTTTCTTGACATGGGAGATGGGAACTATTTATATTCTACATTTGCTGATCGTGTTGAAGAAATAAATGAATTGACTAAAAAGGAAAAAAGTGACTATATCCAGGATAACGCTCTTGCTGTGCAGGATTATGTATTCCCGGCATATGAAAAGCTGATCTCCGCTGTGGAGGGACTGAAGGGCAGCGGAGAAAATGACAAAGGGCTTGTATATCTGCCGGAGGGAAAAGAATATTATGAGCTGCTGGTAAAACAGTCTACGGGATCTGAGCGCTCGGTGGAAGAGATGGAGGATCTGACGAGGAGGCAGATGACGGATGATTTGGAAGCAATGGAACAGGTGCTGGGAATCAGTTATGGAGAAGCTCAGGAAGCCGCGGCCTCTGTCGGCTCAGAGAGCGCGGAACGGATTCTGGCTGATCTGAAACAGGGCATCCGGAAGACATTTCCGAAGGCGCCGGAGACAGCCCTTGAGGTCAAATATGTGCCGGATGAGATGGAGGAGCACTTAAGTCCTGCGTTTTATATGATACCGGCAATCGATAATACAGGAGAGAATGTGATCTATATTAACCAGGGACACATGGGAAATGATCTGACCCTTTTTACGACTTTAGCGCACGAAGGGTATCCGGGGCACCTGTATCAGACGATCTTTTATGAGAGTACAGACCCGGACCCCATACGGAGCCTGATGGATTTCGGGGGGTATGTGGAAGGATGGGCCACGTACGCGGAGATGGGAAGCTATTATCTCGCGCCGCTGTCAAAGGAGCAGTCCGTACTTCTGCAGAAGAACAGCTCGGTTATTCTGGGCCTGTACGCCCTGGCTGATATGGGAATCCACTATGAGGGGTGGAGCCGCATGGATACGGTGGCTTTCTTCGCGAATTATGGGATCACGGACGCGCAGACCGTGGAGGAGATCTATGAGCTCATTATCGGTTCCCCGGCCAATTACCTGAAATATTATATTGGTTATGTAGAATTTCTGGAGCTGAAAAAAGACTGGGCAGAGGAAAAGGGGGAGGCGTTTTCCCAGAAAGAATTCCATGAGGCAGTGCTGGAGGTCGGTCCCGCGCCTTTTGAAATTGTGGAAGACTATATGTGGAAGATGGATACGGATTGAGAAGCGCGCGGAACGGAAGCTGGCAGGGAAAGAGGACTCTTAAAGATCGGAAGTATGGCAGGGAGGGATAGAGTTGCTGAATTATCTTTGGGCGGGAATGATCCTCGTTGGAATTGTGTTCGGGGCGTTCAACGGGAAAATGCAGGATATTACGAATGCTGCGCTGGATTCGTCAAAGGAAGCGGTGACGCTGTGTATCACCATGATTGGGGTGATGGCATTCTGGACAGGGATCATGGAGATTGCGTCAAAGGCAGGGATCATAAAGATGGCATCCGGGAAAATGCGTCCCCTGGTGCGCTTCCTTTTTCCCGGAATCCCTGGGGGACATAAAGCGGAAGAACATATCACGACGAACTTTATCGCGAATTTTCTGGGACTGGGCTGGGCGGCGACGCCGGCCGGGCTCCGGGCGATGGAGGAACTGGGGAAACTGGAGGATGACAGGAGGCTGGGCAGGCTTCCCGGACCGGCGCGCAGGAAAGGCGTGGCCAGCAATGAGATGTGCACGTTTCTGATTATTAATATCTCTTCTCTCCAGCTCATCCCTATGAATGTGATCGCTTACCGGAGCCAGTATGGAAGCCCCAATCCGGCGGCGATCGTGGGGGCGGGAATTCTGGCGACGGCGGTTAGTACGGGAGCCGCGGTTGTGTTCTGTAAAATGATGGATAAAAAGAGTAAGAGAAAATAAAAAAATACTTGCATTTATATGTACCATATGGTAATATATACAGCGGTCACTGTTCAGACAGTGACTTCTTATGGCCCCGTGGTCAAGCGGTTAAGACATCGCCCTTTCACGGCGGTAACACGGGTTCGATTCCCGTCGGGGTCATTCGCACATAAGCAGCGAAAAGACAGCTGCTAAGTGCAGTACAAGGAAACACCGCCTTGTAAGTTCAAAAAGACTTCACTAACAGCGGCGGTGTGGTTCGCACATAAGCAGCGAAAAGACAGCTGCTAAGTGCTCACACAAGGCGCAGTAGCCAAGTGGTAAGGCGTGGGACTGCAACTCCCTGATCACCGGTTCAAATCCGATCTGCGCCTCTTACAAAGCCCGAAAAATTGAGTTTTTTCGGGCGATTTTTTTATTTACGGTCCCGGTGGAGAGTGTTATAATGTCAATATTGACAATCAACAACGGAGGAGCTATTTAGATATGGAATTAACGACGATTCGCGAATTATTTAAAAACAGGGAGAATTACCTGGATCAAAAAGTGACAGTCGGCGGCTGGGTGCGCAGTATCCGCGACTCCAAGACGTTCGGATTCATTGTGGTAAATGACGGTTCTTACTTTGAGACGCTACAGGTCGTATACCATGACAATATGGACAACTTTGCAGAGATTTCGAAATTAAATGTAGGCGCGGCAGTGATCGTAACCGGTACGCTGGTGGCGACTCCGCAGGCGAAGCAGCCCTTTGAGATTCAGGCTGATTCGGTGGAGGTTGAAGGTGCTTCTGCACCAGATTATCCGTTGCAGAAGAAACGACATAGTTTCGAATATCTTAGGACGATTTCGCACCTTCGCCCGAGAACCAATACATTCCAGGCGGTGTTCCGCGTCCGCTCGCTGGCGGCTTACGCGATCCACAAATTTTTCCAAGAAAGAGGATTTGTGTATGTGCACACTCCTCTGATTACAGGAAGCGACTGTGAGGGGGCGGGAGAGATGTTCCGTGTCACCACTCTTGATATGGAGAATGTTCCGAAGAATGAGGACGGCACTGTTGATTATACACAGGATTTCTTCGGAAAGGAGACGAGCCTGACTGTGAGCGGGCAGTTAAACGGTGAGACATACGCTCAGGCATTCCGCAGTATCTATACATTTGGCCCCACATTCCGCGCGGAGAACTCGAATACAACAAGACACGCGGCGGAGTTCTGGATGATTGAGCCGGAGATCGCGTTCGCGGATCTTGAGGATGACATGGATCTGGCGGAGGCGATGCTCAAATATGTAATCAGCTACGTGCTGGAGAACGCGCCGGAGGAGATGAATTTCTTTAATTCTTTCGTGGACAAGGGACTTCTTGAGAGGCTGAACAATGTGGCGGGATCTGATTTCGCGAGAGTGACCTACACAGAGGCAGTGGAGATCCTGGAGAAAAATAATGACAAATTTGAATATAAAGTTTCCTGGGGATGTGACCTGCAGACAGAGCATGAGCGCTATCTGACGGAGCAGATCTATAAGCGTCCCGTGTTTGTCACAGATTATCCGAAGGAGATCAAGGCTTTCTATATGAAGCAGAATGATGACGGAAAAACAGTGGCGGCTGTGGACTGCCTTGTGCCCGGTATCGGTGAAATTATCGGGGGAAGCCAGAGAGAAGATGACTATGATAAACTGCTGAACCGTATGAGGGAGCTCGGGCTGAAGGAGGAAGATTACGGCTTCTATCTGGACCTGAGAAAATACGGTTCTACAAGACATGCAGGATTCGGGCTTGGTTTTGAGCGCTGTGTGATGTATCTGACGGGCATGTCAAACATCCGCGACGTGCTTCCGTTCCCGAGGACAGTGAATAACTGTGAATTATAAGCCGGGGCAGTTTCGTGCCGCCGACGGCGCAGGAAAAGAAGAGACAGGAGGGCGTAACATTTCGGATGTGGCGCCCTTTTCTGGTCCTGTCTATGTGCGGAAACAGAAGATAGGCAGGATGACATGTTTGGATAAGGGAGGCGCGGCATGAGATTCATACATATCGCGGACGTACATCTGGGAGCGCGGCCGGACGCCGGACCGCTGTACAGTGAGAACAGGGAGCGGGAACTGTGGGATACATTTGAATATGTGATCCGCGTGTGCGAGAACGAGCAGACAGATCTTCTGCTGATCGCGGGGGATCTCTTCCACCGTCAGCCTCTGCTGCGGGAATTAAAAGAAGTGGATTATCTCTTTTCCAGGCTGAGCCGCACAAAGGTAGTGCTGATCGCGGGAAATCACGATTATATCAGGCAGGATTCCTATTACCGTACATTTGCCTGGAGCGGCAATGTGTACCCGCTTTTTGGCAGGGAGATGGAATATGTGGATTTTCCGGAGCTGCGTACAGCGGTGTACGGGTTCAGTTATTACAGCAGGGAGATGGAAGAGCGCCGGTATAACGGGATTGTACCGGGCGGTGTGGAACCGGTGGAGATTCTGCTGGCCCATGGCGGAGATGAAAAGCATATCCCCATTGATATGAAGGCGCTGTCGTGTTCTGGATTTGCCTATACAGCACTCGGGCATATCCATAAACCTCAGGCTGTGGAGAAGGATAAGATCATTTACGCGGGGGCGCTGGAACCTGTGGACAGAAATGATACCGGTCCCCACGGATATATCCGGGGAGAGATTGCGGAACGGGGGGTTAAGACACAGTGGATTCCGTGCGCGTGCCGGGAGTATGTGCACTTGGAACTTCCGGTGGATGAAGCGGATACAGAAGGAAGCATCAAAGAAAAAATCGAGAAACAAATAGAAATGAAAGGAAATGAAAATATTTACAAGATAATTCTTCGTGGAAAGAGGGATGCGGATATCCGCTTTGATACAAAGCGGATGGCGGATCTTGGGAATATTCTGGAGGTGCTGGATGAGACTTTCCCGGCATACGATATGGGACAGCTTTATGAAGAGAATAGAGGGAATCTTCTTGGTCAGTATATCGGTCATTTTATCGGATGCGCGGAGGGCAGTCTGGAGTATGAGGCGCTGTGCGAGGGTGTGAGCGCTCTGCTTGAGAGCAGGGAAAAAGCCAGATAAAGAGGGAGTTTATATGGTCATCAGGGAGCTGTATGTGAAAAGTTTCGGGAAATTTACAGAAGAGCACTTTTATCTAAAAGAAGGGGTGCAGGTTATATGCGGGGAGAATGAATTCGGCAAGTCAACCCTCCACGCCTTTATCCGTGCCATGCTGTTCGGTCTTGACCGGGGGCGCGGGCGGGCCGCTCAGAAGGACGAATTCAGCCGCTATGAGCCGTGGGAGAATCCGGGGAATTACGCGGGGGTCATGCGTTTTACATGCGGGGGACGGAATTTCCGGCTGGAGCGCAGTTTTGCCCGCGCCGCGCGGAGGACAGCTCTTGTCTGTGAAGATGATGGGGAGGAATTGTCGCTGGAGCAGGGCGATCTTGATATTCTGCTCGGCGGCATCACACCGGCGCTTTTTGACAGTACGGTGTCCGTGGGACAGCTTCGGGCAGAGCCGGGCCAGGAACTTTATGAAGCGCTGGAGAACCGAGCGGCGAATTATTTTGAGACAGGGAGCGGAGAGATTGATATCTCAGCGGCGCTGCGGGATCTGCGGGAGAGACAGCGGGATACCGAACGGGCGCTGCGCGGGGAGGAAGCGGCGCAGGAAGCGGAGCTGGAGAAGATCCGTATGGAGTGTGGGTATTTGGAACGGGACATGCGGGCACTGCAGGAAGAATATGAAGAGAAACAGGAGCGGCTGAAGGCGCTGGATCGACAGAAACTCTCTGGGGCGGCCGGGAAAGACGGGGGCGCAGAGGAGCGGGAATCCGGCGGGCAGGCCCGGGAGAGTGTATCCGGCGGCAGGAGCCTGATTGTGATGGGCATTGCGGGGGTGCTGGCGGGAACGGTGGGCTTTTTGTGGAGCCTGTTTTTAAAAGGAGCGGCCCAGGCTGTTCCCGCGGCGCCTTTTACCGTGATTTCCGGAATCGTCTCTGCCGCGGGCCTTCTGCTCCTGGCGGCCGGACTCACGGCCTCAGTCAGGAGAAAGCGCATGGAAAGAAACGGCGGCGGGCGCGGCCGTGACTCCGCTGCGAAGCGGGGGCAGGACAGTGCGGCGGTGAGAGCGGAAGCAGACCGCGATGAAAAGAAACGCCTTCAAGGAGAACTGGAGCATATTCGTTCTGCGTGGAAGGAAAAAGAGATCCGATGCGGCAGTCTGCGGGAGCAGTGCGGGGAATATGGGCCGAGTGACATGGGGGTGAAGCTTGTCAGACGGCAGCAGGCGCTTTCCCTGGCGGAGCAGGCACTGAGGCAGGCGGCGCGGGAGATGGGAGACCAGACGGCGCAGCTTCTGAACAGGCGGGCGTCGGAAATCCTTGCGTCAGTGACAGACGGCGCGTACAGAGCGCTTCGGATGGAGGAAGGCAGGCATCTGTCCGTGTGGGACGGCATCAGGCGCATACCGGCGGAGCGGCTGAGCCGAGGGACAATCGAGCAGATCTATTTCTCAGTGCGGCTGGCTGCCGCGGATATCCTTCTCGAGGAACCAATGCCGGTTATTTTGGACGACGCATTTGCCTTTTATGACAGCATAAGGCTGGAGTCTGCATTAAAGTGGTTGAGCCGGCAGGGAAAACAGGTTATAATATTTACCTGTCATAAGAGAGAAGAAGAGATAGTAAAGAGGGTCATTTACTCATGAAAATAGCATTGCCAAGAAAAGTGATGATGATTATTAATAATCTCCAGCTCCACGGATATGAAGCGTATGCCGTGGGTGGATGCGTGAGAGATTCCATTCTTGCGAGACGTCCGGAGGATTGGGATATTACAACATCGGCGCGCCCGGAGGAAATAAAGAAACTTTTCCGCAGGACAGTGGATACGGGGATTGAACACGGGACAGTCACCGTGCTGATCGGAAAGGATTCTTTCGAGGTGACAACTTACCGGATCGATGGGGCATATGAGGACAGCAGGCACCCGAAGGAAGTCCGCTTCACAAGAAATCTGGAAGAAGACCTGCGCCGCAGGGATTTTACCATCAATGCCATGGCCTATAATGAAGAAGTGCGCCTTGTGGATGTGTTTGGGGGGATGAAGGACTTAAACCATCACCTGATCCGCTGTGTAGGTGACCCCAGAGAACGGTTCTCTGAGGATGCCCTGCGGATTCTGCGGGCGGTGCGCTTTTCCGCCCAGCTGAATTTCCCCATCGAGCAGGAGACAGCGGAAGCGGTCAGAGAACTGGCTCCCACCCTGGAGAAAATCAGCGCGGAGCGGATACAGACAGAGCTTGTGAAACTGCTTGTATCCCCTCATCCGGAACGCCTTCAGGACGCGTATGAGCTGGGGATAACCAAGGTCATCCTGCCGGAGTGGGATGCCATGGAAGGGGTGGAGCAGAATACGCCGCACCACAAATACGATGTGGCGCAGCATACCCTGCACGCTCTTAAAAATGTGAAGCGGGATAAAGTTCTGCGCCTTACTATGCTGTTCCATGACATGGGGAAACCATATATGCGGACAACAGACGAGCAGGGCAGGGACCATTTTAAAGGACATGCCCTTGTCAGCGAGGAGATTGCAAGGAAGGTGATGCGCAGGCTGAAGTTTGACAATGATACAGTGAAAAAGGTGGCCCGCCTGGTGTGTTACCATGACTACCGGGTGGAAGCGACACCCAGGAACGTCCGCCGCGCCATGAACCGGATCGGGGTAGAGCTCTTTCCCTATTACCTGGCGGTGCGCATGGCAGACGCGAAAGCTCAGAGTACGTACAGGCGGCGGGAAAAGATTGAAAATATTGTGGCGATGAGACAGCTCTATCAGCAGGCGCTCCTGAATGAAGAGTGCGTCACCCTGCGTCAGCTGGCAGTCAGCGGCAGGGAACTTATGGATCTGGGGATGCAGCCGGGCAGAGAGCTTGGCGGCATGCTCAACGAGCTCCTTGAATATGTCATTGACGATCCGAAAAGGAATGAAAAGGAGATACTCTGCGCGTATGTAAAAGAAAAACTCGGCCAGTAATCATACTCGGGCCGGATCTCTCATAGATTAGAATAACAGTTCAGGTGTGCCCCGCCCGGAAGCGGTTACGGGCGGGATGGCGCACAGGGGACTGTCATGAACAAAGAGTGTCTGACAGGGGGCGGCTATGAGAGAGGAATATGAACTGGAAGTATTG
The DNA here is from genome assembly GCA_959022495.1 of uncultured Lachnospiraceae bacterium. GTDB lineage: Bacteria > Bacillota > Clostridia > Lachnospirales > Lachnospiraceae > Mediterraneibacter. The sequence continues at coordinate 27,622 of CAUEYX010000023.1, forward strand.
GAGCAGTATAATATAGAAGTAAAAGGCACCCGAAGAATAAGGGGTGCGTTTTTTTGCGATACGAATGAAGGAACGATGCTGCTGAAGCAGACAAAGGTGTCCGGGCGGCGCGCCCCTTTGCTGTATGAGGCGCTCAGCTGTATAGAAAAGAGAGGAAATATGAAAGTTGACACGCCTGTGTTCACAAAGAACGGCGATCTGCTTGCCACGTCCAGGGAAGGCGCGGTATATATGTTAAAGAAGTGGTATCAGGGGCGGGAGTGCGATATCCGGCAGGAGGGGGAACTCCTGCGCGCGGTCGGTCAGCTGGCCCTTCTGCACAGGGAACTGGACGAAGTTTTGTCGCAGTGGAACGCGGATGCTCAGCAGGAACGTTTTGCTGCGGGGAAAAGTCCTGTGGAAGAGATTGTGCGCCACAACAGGGAATTGAAGAAGGTGCGCGCGTTTATCCGCGGCCGGGTGGCAAAAAATGAATTCGAGTACCTGTATCTGGAGAGTTTTGAAAAGATGTATGGCATGGCGGAAAAAGTATTGCGCAGGATGGAAGAATCCGGGTGCCTGGAACTGTACAGGGAAAGTGCCGAACAGGGGTGTATGGTCCACGGCGATTATAATTATCACAATCTTCTTATATTGAAAGAGGGGATGGCCGTCACTGGTTTTGAACATATGCGGACGGACATTCAAGTGCATGATTTGTATTATTTTATAAGAAAAGCAATGGAAAAACATCATTGGAAACAAAAAACAGGACAAAAAATCTTGAAAGCATACGAGGAAGAACGTCCTCTTGCGGCAAGAGAGCGGGAATATCTGGGATTGTTCCTCGCGTATCCCGAAAAATTCTGGAAGACAGCCGGGACTTATTATCGGTCAAATAAAGCGTGGCTTCCCGAAAAATATGTTGAAAAATTAAAACTTGCGGTGCGTCAGGCAGAAGAGAAAGCACATTTTCTGGAGGAAGTATTTTCTTTGAATATATAGCAGAGTTTTGTTGCTGTCAGGGCAGAAACATGGTATATTAGAACTGGATTTGTTTGTGATTTTGTACAAAAAAATCAATAAAAAGATAGTAGGAGTGGTAAAAATGTATCAGGAAGAGTATAAGCGCTGGATGGCGGCAGATCTGGAAGACGCGGATCTGAAACCGGAACTGGCAAAGATCGAAGGAAAAGAGGAAGAGATCAAAGAACGCTTCGCGGTCGCGCTGAAGTTCGGAACAGCAGGACTGCGCGGCGTGCTCGGCGCTGGGACGAACCGCATGAATATCTATGTGGTGCGCCAGGCGACCCAGGGGCTCGCGAACTGGGTAAAAACCCAAGGCGGCACACAGACGGTGGCCATCAGTTATGACAGCCGTCTGAAAAGTGATGTGTTTGCAAAGACAGCGGCAGGCGTGCTGGCGGCAAATGGGATCAAAGTCCGTATCTATGACGCGCTGATGCCTGTGCCGGCGCTTTCTTTCGCAACGCGTTATTACAACTGCAATGCAGGCGTAATGGTGACTGCTTCCCATAATCCTGCAAAATACAACGGCTATAAGGCATACGGACCGGACGGATGCCAGATGACTGACGATGCCGCCGCGGTCGTATATGATGAAATCCAGAAAACGGACGTGCTGACAGGCGCGAAATATATGTCCTTCGCGCAGGGCGTCGAGGAAGGTTTGATCCACTTTGTGGGCGATGACTGTAAAAAGGCGCTGTATGACGCGATTGAGTCCCGTCAGGTGCGTCCGGGTCTGTGCAGGACCGCGGGACTGAAGCTGGTATACAGTCCCCTGAACGGTTCCGGGCTTGTACCGGTTACACAGATCCTGAAGGATATCGGTGTGACAGATATCACGATCGTTCCGGACCAGGAATACCCGAACGGATACTTTACGACCTGCAGCTACCCGAATCCGGAGATCTTTGAGGCGCTGGAGCAGGGGCTGAACCTGGCGAAGGAGACGGGCGCTGATCTGATGCTGGCGACGGACCCGGACGCAGACCGCGTGGGAATCGCGATGAAGTGCCCGGATGGTTCCTATGAGCTGGTGAGCGGAAATGAGGTCGGTGTGCTGCTTCTCGACTACATCTGTGCAGGGCGGATTGAAAAGGGAACAATGCCGGAGAATCCGGTGGCAGTAAAATCCATTGTGTCCACTCCTCTTGCGGACGCCGTGGCAGAGCACTATGGCGTGGAGCTGCGAAGCGTGCTGACAGGATTTAAGTGGATCGGGGATCAGATCGCACAGCTGGAGCAGGCGGGAGAAGTCGACCGGTTTATTTTCGGTTTTGAGGAGAGCTATGGTTATCTTGCGGGACCGTATGTAAGGGACAAAGATGCGGTAATCGGTTCTATGCTGATCTGCGAGATGGCAGCATATTACAGAAGCATCGGAAGCTCTTTAAAGCAGAGGATGGAAGAGATTTACGCGCAGTACGGGCGTTATCTGAATAAGGTGGACAGCTTTGAATTCCCGGGATTGAGCGGAATGGACAAGATGGCAGGCATGATGCAGAAGCTCCGTGAGGAACCGCTGACAGAGATCGCGGGATACAAGGCAGTGTCAGTGACAGATTATCAGAAACCGGAAGAGACAGGCCTGCCGCCGGCAAATGTGCTGATTTATAAGCTGGAGAACAACGCGACTGTGATCATTCGCCCGTCGGGGACAGAACCGAAGATCAAGATCTATTATACGACAATGGGCAGGGATCTGGCTGAGGCTCAGGCAGAGAAAGACAAGCTTGCGGAGGCGCTGAAACCTATAATGGAATAGGCTCTGGGAATCGTAACCGCAAGAAGCTGTAAAAAACAACGAAAAATCTTGACAAAGCCTTATGAAACCGTTATAACAGTACATAAAGGCGGAATGATGCGGACGACAGGGCACATTTCCCTTTAAAAATCAGAATAAAATTGTATGCAGGTACAATAAAGAGGAGGATTTACCTATGAACAAAACAGAACTTATCGCAGCGGTTGCTGAAAAGGCTGAAATTTCCAAGAAAGATTCTGAGAAAGCGTTAAAAGCGTTTATCGACGTTGTTACAGAGCAGCTGAAAAATGATGATAAAGTTCAGCTTGTAGGCTTCGGAACATTCGAAGTAAGCAAGAGAGCGGCAAGAGAGGGAAGAAACCCGCAGACAGGAAAGACAATGAAGATTGCAGCCTGCAAGGCTCCGAAGTTCAAAGCTGGAAAAGCATTAAAGGATGCTATCAACTAATTTCGTCTTACATTTAAGATAAAAGAACGGACAGGCACTTGCGATGCAGATAAAGGCATCGCAGGTGCTTTTTCTGATTTCCGCGGGACAGACCCCCGGCGGGAATATGCGGGGCAAAATGCCGGAAGGAGGAAGAGATATGCGTTTGGATAAATTTCTCAAAGTATCGCGCCTGATCAAAAGACGGACTGTGGCGAATGAGGCGTGCGACGCCGGGCGTGTCATGGTCAATGACAGACCGGCGAAAGCGTCGGTACAGGTAAAGCCGGGAGATGTAATTGAGATCGGATTCGGCACCAAAAGCGTAAGAGTGGAAGTACTCGATGTACAGGAGACGACGAAAAAAGAACAGGCAAAGGATCTGTTCAAATATCTTTAGGAATAAATAAAAACAACCTCTCATATATTTAAAAGCAGAGTGGGAGGGAGCGCGGATGGAAGAACAACGTATCGCAAAGACACACAAACTTGTGGTCAACAACAGGAAAACGGCAATGGTGACAGGGGTGCTGGATGTTCTTTCCTTTGACCTGAATGAAATTCTGCTGGAGACAGAGCAGGGGATGCTGATGGTCAAGGGGACAGATCTGCACGTGAACAGGCTCAGTGTGGAAAAAGGCGAGGTGGATCTCTCCGGAAGCATTGACAGCATCGCGTACTCGAATGTATCACAGACGGCGGGGAAACTCAATGAGGGATTCCTGTCGAAACTGTTTAAGTAGGCAGCTATGATACTTGGGATCGGAACAGAGGCAGGGGTATTTCTCTATGCCGGGCTGTCAGGGATGACCGTGCTGTTTGCCTATGAGCTTCTGTCCTGCTTAAGGAAGCTGTTCCCACACAGCCTGGGGCTGATGGGAGTGGAGGATCTTATTTTCTGGATCGGGGCCAGCGGCTATCTGTTCAGCAGGATGTATGAGACTACATTCGGCAGCATCCGCTGGTTTTTCCTTCTGGGACTGGTCTGCGGGGCCGGGGCAGGGTATCTGCTGCGCCGCCTCGGGGCGAAAGCATGCGGAAGAGTAAGTTCCGCCCTGAATCGCGGCAGACGGAAAGGAAATCTTCCGGGGAATAAAGAAAAGCCTTGAAAAAAGAAAAGAAAACAGATAGAATATTACTTAATAACGGGGAGATAAAATATAGATTGATAAGCAGGGTGAGTGTGAATGAATAAGACGAAACAGCAGAAAGCGGGAAGACAGAAGAGCAGAAGGAGAGATTTAAAGCTTAAGCAGCATAAGAGGAGCATTCTTTTGATCTGTATGGTTCTTGCAGCTCTCTCAGGTGTGCTCGCGGTCAGCTCCGTGAATCTGCACGCGAAGAATGCCCAGTATAAGGCACAGGAGGAGGAACTTGAAGCGCAGATAAAAGAAGAGAAGCAGCGCTCCAAAGAGGTTAAGGAATTCGAAGAATACGTTAAAACAGATGAGTATATCAAAGAGACCGCGGAGGAGAAGCTGGAGCTGGTTGATCCGAATGAGATCCTGTTCAGGCCGGCAGAATAAGCGGCGGAAATATCGATAAAATAAGGACAAGAGTTACGAATGAAGACTCCGGGAGAGGTTCCCCGGGGTCTTTACTTTGTGATAAGGCGGGGACGGGGCGGAGATTTCGGAAGAGGGCATCTCCGTATTTTGCTCAGAAAAGGAGATAACGGTATGAATGAGGGACAGACGCTGCACGGCAGCCCGTACGTAGAACAGATTGAGAAATTCGCGCATTCACTGCGGCAGATCTCCCGCACGTTCATGGGGCTGGAGGAGAAGCGCCAGGCATTTTCATCTGAGGAGATAGAGAAAATATTTTCAAGAGTGCGGGAAAAGGTATGCGCAAAATGCGAAAAATGCAGCTGGTGCTGGGGAGAAAATTTCGTCCATACTTACCAGATGGGGTATGATGTGCTCTCCGCGGTGGACAAGTATGGGAATGAGCTGAATACAGAGACAAAGCGGAAGCTGATGCAGAGATGTATCATGGCGCCCAGGTTCCTGCGGGAGATGCTGGAGGGATTTCACGGAGCGCGGCAGAATATTATCTGGGTGAACCGCATGGCAAGGGGGCGCGAGAGCTGTGCCATTCAGCTCGACACGTTCGCGGACATGATGCAGCACACGGCAAAAGAGCTGGAGGACAGTATTTTTACGGATGAGCGCCTGGAGAAGAAGATTGCCGCCGCCCTGAAGAAAAAAGGCATCCGTGTACTGTACACGCATTTCTTTATGAACGGGGACGGCAAGTATGAGATCCATGTGACTGCACGGTGTATGACGAAACAGAAAACGACCGTCAAAGAGGTGGTCCGCGCTGTGTCAGACGCGGCCGGCAGACGGTTTGTGCTGCCGGGGGACAGCGCGCAGATGCTGGGGACCAGATATATGACCATCGTGTGCAGGGAGGGCGCGGCTTTCTACACGATGCAGGGAACGGCCCGCATCGGGAAAGGATGCGCGAATATTTCGGGGGATAATTTCTCCATGATGGACATGCCCGGCGGCAGGCGGGGGGTGGTGCTCTCTGACGGGATGGGGTCCGGTGAGGAAGCCTGCAGGGAGAGCACACTGGTTATTGAACTTCTGGAAGAACTGCTGGCGGCTGGATTCCCGGAGAAGACCGCGATTCAGATGATTAATACAACCTTGGTTATGGGACGGGAGGAGATTCATTATTCTACTGTGGACATGACCGTATTTGACCTGTATACCGGCGAATGCGAGATTATAAAGGCGGGAGCATCCTCTACTTTTATTAAGAAAAAGGACAGCGTGGAGCATCTGAGCTCCACCAGCCTGCCAATCGGCGTGACGAACCATATTGAGATTGACTCTGTGAAAAGGAAGCTGGAGGACGGGGATTTTGTGATTATGGTAACGGACGGCGTGCTGGACGCACTGCCTGTGGGAGAGCAGGATATCCTTCTGGAGACAATTATCCAGGGGAGCGCAATATTCAACCCACGGGAGATGGCACACCATATATTGGAGCAGGTACTGGCATGGACCGGGAAAGAACCGGCGGATGACATGACGGTGCTGGCGGTGGGGTTCTGGGAATCCTAGCGGACAGACAGTGAAGTCTTTACTTTTGGGAGTGAATTGGGTATAGTTTACATATGATGGGAAATGAAGAGCGAGTTGTGGAAAAATTTATCAGGGAACACGGCATGATCGAGAAGGGTGACGTGGTGATCGCGGGTGTATCGGGCGGAGCGGACTCGGTATGCCTGCTTTTTGTACTCTGCGCCCTGCGGGAAAAACTGGGATTCCAAGTGAAGGCGTGTCATGTAAACCACGGGCTGCGAGGCGCGGATGCGGACGCGGATGAAGCGTATGTAAGGAGACTGTGCCTGGACTTGGGGGTTCCCTGCCGCTTTTTTTCTGTAAATGTGGAATTAACAGCCAAAAAACGGAAACAATCTGCTGAGGAGGCGGGACGCGCGCTGCGCAGGGAGGCTTTTGAGGCCATGTGCCGTGAGGATGGGGGCACAAAGATCGCGACAGCGCACCACAAGGACGATAATGCGGAGACTTTGCTCTTCAATATGGCACGGGGCACCGGTCTGAAAGGACTGGGAGGCATCCGTCCGGCAGCAGGGAAGTGGGTCCGTCCGCTTCTTGCGCTCACCCGGGAGCAGACAGAACAGTATTTAAAGGACAGAGGGATTCCCTGGTGTGAGGATAGGACCAATGACGGCGACGACTATACGCGGAACCGTATCCGGCATCATATTCTGCCTGCTTTGAAAGAGCAGATCAATCCGGCCGCCGCGCGGCATCTGGATGAACTGTCCCGCCAGGCGCGGGAGGTGTGGGATTACCTGGAACAGGGCGTAGATCGGGCCTGGGAGAACTGTGTGACCTTGGGGTATGCTGAAGGGAGACATGAAAGGAAAAAGAAAACGGATGCCGCTGCACCCGGACCGGTCAGGGGGCGTATGCTCGAGATCAGTGCCTGTCAGTTTGAAAAGGAGATGCCCGCTGTACAAAACCAGCTTCTGCGGAGGTGCCTGGCATATGTCAGAGGCGCTGAGAAGGACATTGGGACTGTGCATACAGCCGCTGTGGCAGAACTATTCGGGAAGCAGGCCGGCAGGCGCATTGACCTCCCGGGGAAGGTGCGCGCGGAGCGCACTTACACTGGGGTGCAGGTAAGGAAAGAGGAGCCAGAAAAGAACGCGGCTGCCGGGATTATGCTGGCCATTCCGGGGAAGGTGAAGATCCCCGGAAGTCGACGGTATATTGAATGCCGGGTTATGGAGCGCACGGACCGCTGTGCGGCGGAGGAGATTCCGCAAAAAAGTTACACGAAATGGCTTGATTATGATATAATAAAATACAGTCTTTCCGCGAGGACGCGGCAGGCTGGCGACTATTTGACCATTGATGAGCAGGGGAGCCGGCAGAAGCTGAAGGCCCTTTTCATCAATGAAAAGATCCCGCGGGAAGAAAGGGAGCATATGGTTCTCATCGCGGACGGAGCTCACATTGTATGGATACCCGGGTACAGAATGAGCCGGGCATACTATGTCAGCGGCAGGACAAAGAGGATTCTTGAGATAAAGATAACGGAGGAAGAAGAAAATGGCAGAGACGATCCGGGTCATGATCCCCGAGGAAAAAGTTGATGAAAGGATCAGGGAGCTGGGAGAAAAGATCAGCGCTGATTATGCTGGAAAGCAGGTACATCTGATCTGTGTTTTAAAGGGCGGCGTGTTCTTTATGTGTGAGCTGGCAAAGCGGATTACAGTGCCGGTGTCCATGGACTTTATGTGTGTGGGGAGCTACGGAGACGGGACAGCGTCCAGCGGTGTTGTGCGCATCGCGAAGGATTTGGATGAATCCATTGAAAAGAAAGAAGTACTGATTGTTGAAGATATCATTGATTCCGGGAATACACTTTACTATCTTATGGATGTCCTTAAGAAGAGGAATCCAGCCAGCATGCAGCTGTGCACGCTCCTGGACAAACCGGAGCGCAGGGTGAAAGACGTCAAGGTGGATTACTGCGGATTTGAGATCCCGGACGAATTCGTTGTGGGATACGGGCTGGATTACGCCCAGAAATATAGAAACCTTCCTTACATCGGAGTGGTGGAAGGACTGGAATAGGAAGGAGCATAAGTTTTGGATAATAACGGAAAATACAGAAGCATCAATGTATCCACGGTTCTGATGTTTGTCGTGATTGTAGTGGCGGCGCTCTGGATGGCAGGCAGGATGCAGATGCACCGGCAGCAGATGACATACCCTGATTTTGTCACCCAGGTGGAAGATGAGAATGTAACAGATGTATATATCGACCTGAACAGCGCCGTGCCGACAGGTACGGTATCTTTCATGCTGAAAGATGAGGATGGGGCAAGGACGGTCAATGTGTCTGACGTGGAACAGGTGAAAGATCTTCTGGATAAGTATGATGTGAAATACGACATGTCCGCCGTTCCCGAACAGTCTGTATTTACAACCGTCTTTCTCCCGCTGCTGGTGACGCTGGCCGGAGTCTTTCTTCTCTTCTATCTGATGAACCGTCAGAACGGAGGAACGAACGCGAAGGCCATGAATTTTGGGAAAAGCCGCGCGAGAATGACAGGACAGGATGAGATTAAAGTGACATTCGCGGATGTGGCAGGTCTGAAAGAAGAAAAGGAGGAGCTGGAGGAGATTGTGGATTTCCTGAAAGCTCCGAAGAAGTATGTACAGCTTGGCGCCAGGATTCCGAAAGGGGTCCTGCTGGAGGGACCTCCGGGCACCGGAAAAACGCTGCTGGCGAAAGCGGTAGCAGGGGAAGCGGGAGTGCCGTTTTTCAGCATCTCCGGATCTGATTTTGTGGAGATGTTTGTAGGTGTAGGCGCGTCCCGGGTGCGCGACCTCTTTCAGGACGCGAAGAAGAACGCCCCGTGTATTGTTTTTATCGATGAGATTGACGCGGTGGCAAGGCGCCGGGGCAGTGGGCTCGGCGGCGGGCATGACGAGCGGGAGCAGACGCTGAACCAGCTGCTTGTTGAGATGGATGGCTTCGGTGTAAACGAAGGAATTATCGTTATGGCGGCGACGAACCGCAAAGATATTCTGGACCCCGCAATTCTGCGTCCGGGCCGGTTTGACCGCAATGTGATCGTGGGACGGCCGGATGTGGGCGGCAGAGAGGAGATCCTGAGGGTACACGCAAAGAACAAACCCCTCGGAGACGACGTGGACCTGCGCCAGATCGCGCAGACGACAGCCGGGTTCACCGGGGCGGACCTGGAGAACTTGTTGAATGAGGCCGCGATTCTTGCGGCCAAGGATAACCGCGTGTTTATCCAGCAGCAGGATATCCGCCATGCATTTGTAAAAGTGGGCATCGGACCGGAGAAGAAGAGCCGCATTGTCTCAGAGAAAGAGAGGCGGATCACAGCGTACCATGAGGCAGGACACGCGATCCTGTTCCATACGCTTCCCGATGTGGGGCCTGTTTACAGTGTATCCATCATCCCGACAGGAGGAGCCGGCGGATATACGATGCCGCTGCCGGAGAAGGATGACATGTTTAATACAAAAGGCCATATGCTCCAGGAGATTACAGTGGCTCTGGGCGGCCGCGTAGCGGAAGAAGAGATTTTCGACGATATTACGACAGGTGCTTCACAGGATATTAAGCAGGCGACAGCGATCGCCAAGTCGATGATTACCAAGTTCGGCATGTCCGAGCGCCTGGGGCTGATTAATTATGACAATGACAGTGATGAGGTGTTTATCGGCAGAGATTTCGGGCACACATCAAGAGGATACGGAGAGAAGGTTGCCGGAACAATAGATGAAGAAGTAAAACGGATCATCGATGAGTGTTATACAAGAGCGCGCAGGATTATCCAGGAGCACCACAGTGTGCTGGAGAAATGCGCCAAACTCCTTTTAGAGAAAGAGAAGATAACGAGGAGTGAGTTTGAAGCATTATTTGATGAGAACAGCGAGACAGAGGAGGCTTAGACTATGAACAGAGACGCGCTGTTCTGCGACGGCACGCAGGATTATGTGTTCCCTGCGGAACCGGGAGTGAATGAGAAAGTATTTCTGCGTTTCCGGACGGCACATAATGATGTGGAAGAGGTGAATCTTCTTGCGGGAGAGTCCAGCCATGCCATGTGGAAAATGCGTTCCGGGAATGATTTTGATTTTTATGAGATTGAATGGAAGCTTGGAAACGAGCCGTTCCGCTATTCTTTTGAGATAAAAAAGGGGGAGCAGATCTGGTATTATAACCGATATGGGGTGTCGGACCACAGGGAAGACTACTATGCTTTTACAATCGTCCCCGGTTTTTCTACGCCGGAGTGGGCAAAAGGGGCGGTCATGTACCAGATCTTTGTGGACCGTTTCTGCAACGGCGATCCTTCCAATGATGTGGAGGACCGCGAGTATATTTATATCGGCGAGCCGAGCTCCAAGATCCGGGACTGGAACCAGATGCCGGCCGCGAGGGATATCCACAATTTCTATGGAGGTGATCTCCAGGGAGTTATGGACAAATTGGATTATCTTCAGGAACTGGGCGTGGAAGTGATCTATTTTAACCCGCTGTTTGTGTCCCCGTCTAACCATAAATATGATATTCAGGACTATGACTATATAGATCCCCATTATGGAAAGATCGTGGCTGACGGTGGAGAGCCGCTCCCGGAAGGGGCGCGTGATAATATTCATGCCACAAAGTACCAGAAACGTACAGGAGATATCCGCAATCTTGAGGCGAGCAACGAGCTGTTCGCCCGGCTGGTGGAGGAGATGCACAAGAGAGGGATGCGCGTGATTCTGGACGGTGTATTCAACCACTGCGGTTCCTTTAATAAATGGATGGACAGAGAGCGGATCTATGAGCCTCAGCCCCAGTATCCGAAGGGGGCATATGTGAGTGCCGACAGCCCGTACAGAGACTTTTTCCATTTTTCAGATAATCGGGATGAAGTGTGGCCGTACAATGGAAGCTATGACGGATGGTGGGGACATGATACGCTTCCCAAGCTTTCGTATGAAGATTCTCCGGAACTTGAGCAATATATAATGGATATTGGAAAGAAATGGGTTTCTCCTCCGTATAATGTGGACGGCTGGCGCCTTGATGTGGCAGCGGATCTGGGGTGCAGCAATGAATATAATCACATGTTCTGGAAACGGTTCCGGACAGAGGTAAAAAAGGCGAACCCGGACGCGCTCATACTGGCAGAGCATTATGGTGATCCCGTAGAGTGGCTGCAGGGAGATGAGTGGGACAGCGTCATGAATTATGACGCGTTTATGGAACCTTTGACATGGTTCCTTACGGGGATGGAAAAGCACAGCGATGAGCGCAGAACAGACCTGTGGGGCAATCCGGACAGTTTCGTGGGGGCGATGCGCCATTTTATGGCCAGCATGCTCACACCATCGCTCCAGGTGGCAATGAATGAACTGTCAAACCATGATCATTCACGGTTCCTCACACGCACGAATCACATTGTGGGACGGGTGGAGCATGTAGGCTCCAAGGCTGCTGAAGAAGGTGTGAACCATGCGGTTATGAGAGAGGCTGTAGTGGTCCAGATGACATGGGTTGGAGCCCCCACGATCTATTATGGAGATGAAGTGGGACTGTGCGGATTTACAGATCCCGACAACAGGCGGACATTCCCGTGGGGGAAGGAAGACAAAGACCTGCTGGAATTTCATAGAGAGATGATCCGCATCCATAAGGAAGAAAAACCGCTTCGGAAAGGCTCCATCAAGCTTCTTTCCGCAGACCAGAATATCCTGGCATACGCAAGGTTCCAGGGAGATGAGCAGATCATCGTGATATTGAATAACAGTAAGGAATTAAAAGAGGTAACCATTCCCGTCTGGCTGTCGGGGGTGCCCAAAGAAGGCCGGATGAAGCGGCTGATCTATACATATGAGAACGGTTATACGACCGCGTATGATGAGTACATCGTAGAAAATGGCGAAATTGTCATCAACATGGGAAGACATTCCGCGGCAGTACTTAAGCCGCTGGGCAGGACAATGATTTAGAATATTCTGAAAACGGCGGTGAAAGGGGTCAGGCCCCTTCCGCCGCCGTTTTCAGAATATTTTGTTTTTGGCAGTCAATTTATGCAGAAATGCAGGATTGGTGATAGGAGAAGGAATATGACGAAAAGGATTGCGTTAATAAATGATCTGTCTGGTTTTGGGCGCTGCTCTCTTACGGCTGCTATTTCTGTAATCGCGTCAATGGGAGTACAGCCATGCCCTATGCCGACAGCAGTCCTGAGCGCGCAGACAGGATATCCGAGTTATTTTTATGATGATTATACGGACCGGATGGGGGAGATCCAGAAGGAATGGGAGAAGATGGGGGCGTGCTTTGACGGAATCTATATGGGATTTATGTCAGGCTGCCGGCAGATAGAAAAGGCATTTCAATTTTTGGATGCATTCCATAAAAAAGGAGAGAATTTCCTGCTGGTTGATCCGATTATGGGAGATAATGGCGTGCGTTTTGAGATCTTTTCCGCGAGATTCCAGGAGGAGATGAAACTGCTTGTAAAAAGAGCGGATATTATTACACCGAACTTGACTGAGCTGTGTCTTCTTGCCGGAGCGGATAAGCGGTTTATGCAGGAACTTGCCGGCGCAGGACGGTCTGAGCGGGCGGGATATCCTGGCAATATTCCGGAACGCGCGGAAGTGACGAAAGCGGCAGAACAGATGGCAAGAGAGGTGATGAGGGAAGGACCGTCGGAGGTTGTTGTCACCGGCATACGCTGCCGCGTGGAAAAAGAAGGGCCGGAGCTGATGGGCAATCTTGCGGTTACAGAAGATTCGGCGGTGTTTTCCGCTTATCCTTTTATCGGTGAGAGTTATTCTGGAACAGGGGATTTATTTGCTTCTGTGATTGCCGGCGGAAAGGCGAGAGGGGATGCGCTGGAGGACAGCATGAAGCTGGCAGGCATGATGATCAGCAGGGCGGTTGGTGATGCGGTGCGGGAAGGCGTGCCAAGAAATGAGGGGGCAGAATATGAGAAGTACCTTGCAATGCTGGCGAAATCTGGATTTGTGGGGGAGACTCATGGAGGCAGCGGCAAATCGGACGAAAACTTCGGAGAAGATTTTCGAGGACGTATTCTGCGCGGGGTGTAGGTGGCTTCGGCTCCGCGCAGAAAGGCGTTCGAAAAGGCGCTCCGCTGTTTTCTAGGATTTTCGCAGGCCGGGAAGAGTCTTCCCGGCATATGCAGGATTTCAAAATGGGGTGAGGAGGGAGCGCAATGGGAGACACTTTCCCCAGTTACGTCCCCTTCTGCTGTTCTCAGATCATGCAGTGAGACCAGCCGGGGAATGGGTATGCCTGAAAGGCCGTAGAGCAGCATCGGCACTTGGGCTGCGTTCTTTGCAGCCCTATGTACCGCTATGCTGCGTCCCGAGTGAAAGCGGGCCTGCAAGGCATACCTATTTCTCGGCAAACGCATCCATGATCCCCACAAATCCAGATTATTTCGTTAGGACTTCTATGCCGTCTTCTTTGACGAGCACCATGTATTCGATCTGCGCGGATAATCCGTCGTCAATAGTATACACAGTCCATCCGTTGTCTTCGTCTACGAAAAAGTCCGGGCTCCCTTCGTTAATCATGGGCTCAATAGTGAACATCATGCCGGGGACAAGGAGCATCTCACTGCCTTTGGGAGTGACGTAACTTACGAAAGGATCTTCGTGAAAAGCAAGTCCGATGCCGTGTCCGCCGATTTCTTCAACCACGGAATAACCGTTGGCCTTAGCGTGGGTGTTGATGGCGTCTGCGATATCGCCCAGATGTCCCCATGGTCTGGCGGCGGCCAGCCCCAGCTCAACACATTCCTCAGTGACGCGGATGAGACGCTCCGCGCGCTCGGAGATCTGTCCCATTTTAAACATACGGGAAGCATCTGAGAAATATCCGTCCAGAATTGTTGACACATCTACGTTGATGATGTCCCCTTCTTTAAGGAAGATTTCCTTGTCCGGGATGCCGTGGCAGATCTCATTATTGATGGATGTGCATACGCTCTTCGGAAAGCCCTGATAATCCAGGGGCGCAGGAATGCCTCCGTGTTCTACAGTAAAGCGGTGGACAATTTCGTCAATCTCCGCGGTACTCATACCGATATGAATGTGTTTTGCTACTTCATCGAGAACCGCAGTATTAAGGGCTGCACTTTCTTTGATTTTCTCGATCTGCGCCGGTGTCTTGAGGAGCTGCCGCGTGGGCACGATCTCTCCTCTTTCAGCATGCAGGAGCATTTTTTCTTCAATAGGCATGTGGCATTTTTTGTATTTTCTGCCACTGCCACACCAGCAAAGGTCATTTCTTTCCATGAATAACATCTCCTCTAAAATATAATAATTATATCATATAACTGTCTAGATTATATACGCCCATAAATGATACTTGAAATGCAGAATATAATTTTAATAGTTATAATATGCGATATTAAGAAACAATATAATTGCAAAATGCGCATTGATGATGCCCAGTCCTGCCTGAGATTTAAAAACGGTGAATGAACAGGCCGCTGCGCAGCTTTGGCTCAAACCACGTGGATTTCGGCGGCATCAGCCTGCCCGCATCCGCAATCCGCAGTAATTCCTCCATGGATGTAGGATACATGGAAAATGCGATCCCTCCAGATATGTCTGCCGCCTGTTCTAAAGCATGTGCCCCTTTGATCTCCCCAACGAAACGGATGCGGGGATCAGTCTTGGGGTCCTGGATGCCAAGAACCGGGCCAAGGATGAAATCCTGCAGGATGGAAACATCCAGCCCTTTTACCGGATCATCAGACAGCAGGCGGTCCTGCGCCCTGGCCTGGTACCATATGCCGTCACTGTAAATACCAAATTCACCTTTACAGGTGGGACGGTAAGGCCCGTCACCCAGCGCGGTAACATCAAATCCATCTCTTATCTTATCAAGAAATGAAGCAAATGTATAGCCATTCTTGTCAGTGACTAAACGGTCATAGCCATAGATTCTGAGCTCATCGGAAGGGAAGAGGACACAGAGGAAGAAATTATATTCTTCTGTGCCGGAAAAGCCCGGATCTGCTGCTCTCCTTGCCTCTGCCACCCGCACTGCAGAGGCGGCACGGTGGTGTCCGTCAGCGATGTAGAGCCGGGGAATGTGAGCGTAAATTTGAGAAATCTTCTCAATATATTCCACTGAGTCGATCTTCCATACTTGATGGCGGATTCCGTCCGGGCTGGTAAAATCATATAGTGGTTTTTCTGTTTTTATGCGCTCGATTATATGATGCAGGCCCTTGTGGGGACGGTGGGTGAGAAAGATAGGTCCTGTCTGAGCGCTGCACGCGTCGATGTGGCATATACGGTCCTGCTCTTTTGCTTCCAGGGTATTCTCGTGACGCAGGATCACACCATTTCGATAATCATCGACCGAAGCGCACGCGGCAAGGCCGGTCTGAGTCCTTCCGTCCATTGTAAGCGCATATATATAGTAACAGTCTGTGCGGTCCTGGATAAAAGAGCCGTCCCGAATCATATGATCAAGCGTTTCCCTGGCGGTTTCATACACCTGAGCGGAGTACATATTCGTCCCTTCGGGGAGCTGGGTCTCTGCGCGGTCGATCTTCAGAAATGACCGAGGGTTCTTAAGAACGATCTGTCTTGCTTCATCGCTGCTGTACACATCGTAAGGGAGAGCGGCGATGGAAGAGGCAAGATCCTCCTTCGGGCGTATTCCACGGAACGGGCGGATGATACTCATGGCAGTCTCCTTTCATGAGGCAAGAGGTGCGTGCTGTTCTGCATCCTGATGCCGTAACATTCTAATAATCGATACCAGAGTATTCTAACACAGAAATCCTCCGGCCGCCACCGCACGATTCGACAAAAACCGTATTTCTACTTGCCCGGCAGTAAAAAGTATAGTAGTATTAAGACTCAAAGGAGTGATAAATTTTATGTGGTACTGGATCGTGATGTTTGTGCTCGTGGCGGGATGTGCTGCCATGCTGGCAGTGTCATTTATCAGCATAAAGAAGCGGAACGACAGGGCTGTGTACGCGGACGGCGGACGGCGGAGCCGCCCATATGACGATGACGAGGAGGATTATAATGAGCCTCCGCGCAGGCGCAGGAGAGAAGAGGCATATCCGCCGGAGCGGGAAGAACGTCCCCGGAGGAAAAAGCGGCGGCAGTGGAAGATCGTTCTGGAAGATATCGACAGCTGGGATAAATATACATTCGTGTTTTATGATACCGTGGGGATCGGCAGAGGCAGGGACGGCAGCATGTATGAAAAATATCTGCCGGTTATGGATGATGGCAGAGTCTCCAAGATTCACTGTGTGATTATCCACAGAGGGGATAAGCTGTATTTGAAGGATGAAGGATCACGGAACGGCACGTATTTAAACGGAGAGAGGCTGGAAGGACCGGAGCCGATCCAGAGGGATGATATCATCGGTATAGGTGAGACACGCCTGGAGGTACAGAGGATTCTCAGGGAAAGTGAATAAAAGATTTCCCCAGAGAAGCCATCGGCCTAAGCAGCGTACATTCACGGGCAGGGGCAGATATGCATATACTACATATATAATGTCTGTCCGGGAGTGAAGTGTATGAATGAAAGAATGCCCTATTATATGGCGTATCCAGTCCCATTTTCATATGATGATGAGAGAACTGAGCGAAGAGATATTGAATATTTGAGAAGCATGTATCCTGACATTCCAAAGCGGATTCTTCCCTATGTGGAAGAAGAATGCGACCGAATGGAATATGAGAACAGTATGGTGTATGACCAGTATCCTGATAAACTTCAGCTAAAGTTGATGTGCAGGCGTGTCTGTGACAATGTGTGCAGGCATGAGCACCTTTGTCTGGGCGGGGGAAGAAATGGCGGATGCGGCTGTGACAGCGGTGTGAGCGGTTCAGATCGAAGCGGCGCCAGAGAGAGTGAAACCATAGAAGCGCAGTCCCTGCGTGATCTGATTGAGGTTATGCTTTTTCAGGAAATCTACCGGCGCAGGTGTGACCATCGGAGAAGATGCCGGCGGTTCTATTAAAACCTGCTTCATCCGGCGGCGCGTGAATACAGAAGCCGCGCGAAGCGGCGCGCCGGCGCGCGTATATGCACGTCACTGCGGCGTCTGGGGCAGTGTACAGGATGAATAAGGAAGGGATACTGTGCTTTGCCCCGGTAAGGGGTGGAAGGCGGAGTATAAAGAAAATGAAGCACGTAAAGAAAAATCTTGTTTTTATAGGCATGCCGGCAGTAGGTAAGAGTACCGTGGGGATTGTGGTAGCAAAGCGCCTTGGCATGAAATTTGTTGATACAGATCTTCTGATCCAGGAGCAGGAAGGAAGACTGCTCAGGGAAATCATAGCGGAGGAAGGAGAAGACGGCTTCCTTAAGATCGAGAACCAGGTGAACGCTTCCGTAAACGCGGAGAACGCGGTTATCTCACCGGGAGGCAGCGTGGTCTACTGCCGAGAGGCCATGGAACATTATAAAAAGATTGGAACCATTGTATATTTGAAGGCTTCTTATCAGACAATAAAGAAGAGGATACGGAATCCGAAGAAGCGCGGGGTCGTGCTGCGTGAAGGGCAGACTTTCCGGGATCTGTACGACGAGCGTGTGCGGTATTTTGAAAAGTATGCGGATATCACAGTCTGTGAGGACGGATGCCGAATAGAAGAGACCATAGAAAATGTCATTCACGCAGTGAAAAAACGCCGAAAAAAAGAGAGGACGCGTAAAAAACTTGACAAGGAGGCACGTCCCAAACTAAAATAGGGCTTTGGGAAAAGCCGTTTTTATGGTACAATAATTTCGGCTGAATGAATGTACAGATATGATAACAGAATGTTAATCGAGGTGCGAAATGGAGCAATATATCATAAAAGGCGGGAATCCGCTGGTAGGGGAAGTAGAAATCGGCGGCGCGAAAAACGCGGCTCTTGCGATTCTTGCGGCAGCTATTATGACAGATGAGACAGTCCTGATCGATAATCTGCCGGATGTCAATGATGTCAATGTGATGCTCGAAGCGATCAGTGGGATCGGAGCGATGGTACAGCGCATTGACCGGCACACAGTGAAGATCAACGGCGGTACAATCGGTGATTTTAATATAGAGTATGATTATATTAAAAAGATAAGAGCGTCCTATTATCTTCTGGGCGCCCTGCTTGGCAAGTACAGGCGCGCTGAGGTAGCCCTGCCGGGCGGATGCAATATCGGCAGCAGGCCGATTGACCAGCATCTGAAAGGATTCCGGGCGCTGGGCGCGGATGTGGATATTGAACATGGGAAGATCGTCGCTGAGGCAGATAAACTGAAGGGGACACATCTTTACTTTGACGTTGTCACAGTCGGCGCAACCATCAATGTGATGATGGCGGCCGCAATGGCAGACGGGCTGACGATTATGGAGAACGTAGCAAAAGAACCCCATGTAGTGGACGTGGCCAATTTCCTGAACAGCATGGGCGCGAATATCAGGGGGGCCGGCACGGACGTGATTAAAATACGTGGTGTGAAATCCCTTCATAAAACAGAATATTCCATTATTCCGGATCAGATTGAGGCCGGGACATTTATGTTCGCGGCGGCGGCAACCAAGGGAGATGTGACGGTGCTGAATGTGATACCGAAACATTTGGACGCTACGATCTCAAAGCTGGTTGATATCGGCTGCGAGGTGGAAGAATTTGACGATGCTGTGCGTGTCGTTGCGAAGGGACGGCTTAAATGTACACAGGTTAAGACCCTGCCCTATCCGGGATATCCGACCGACATGCAGCCGCAGATCGGCGTGGTTCTCGCGCTGGCTAATGGAACCAGCACCATTACGGAGAGCATCTTCGAAAATCGGTTTAAATACCTTGGCGAATTGGCGCGCATGGGTGCGCAGGTAAAGGTGGAAGGCAATTCAGCAACCATAGAGGGCGTTGCGAAGTTTTCGGCGGCAAGAGTAAGCGCGCCAGACTTGAGAGCAGGCGCTGCGCTCTGCATTGCCGGGCTCGCGGCGGATGGAATTACCATTGTGGATGATATCGTATACATTCAGCGAGGATATGAGAGATTTGAGGAGAAACTCAGAAGCCTTGGCGGAATGATTGAGAAAGTGTCCAGTGAGAAGGAAATCCAGAAATTTAAGTTGAAAGTAGGATAATATGATAACAGGAGAGGGCGGAGCCGGGAGGGTTCTGCCTTTTGTATTGTGGGCGGATGAAGTGTCTGTGGAGGACAGCGGAAGATGGAAGGAAAGATGTACAGAAGACGGACCGAGGAAATACGGCGCAGGAGGAGACGACAGGTGCGGCGGCAGAGAATGGCCATAGGAGCTGGCTGCATTTTAATCGCAGCGGTGACTGCCGCGGCTGGGATAAATGCATGGCGCAGCCATCAGGATGAGGAGCGCGCGGCACGCCGGGCAGAGGAAGTAAAACAGAAGATCGCGCTGGGATATGAAGCGTTTCTTGAAGTGAATGCGCAGGCGGGAGTACAGGGGGAGGACTCCGGAGACGCAGCCGTCAATGAAGCCGGCAGTGCCGGGAATACACGGGAAGCCGTTTATATAGAGAATGCGTCTGAGGAAGGCGCTGTATTTGCGGAGTGGGTGTCAGAGCAGTACCCGGAAGAAATGAAGGAGAAGCTGCCAGCGGCTGTTGCTGACGGGGATTTTACCCCGGAGGAGGCCTATCAGGTCCTGGGAGCGACCATGCATGTCCTCTCTGATGAGTACCGGGGGTGGCTTCAGGACGCGGGGACAGCGGAGGAGCACGGCATTTACTTCGGCGGAGAGAGGGCCGAGTCCGGGAGAACCGGAGCCGGGGAGAAAGAGCCGGCGCGGATTGCGATTGCGGGGGACCTCTGTCTGGAAGAAGACGGATTTGTGATGGATAAATACGATGAGGTGAATGACCTGGAAGGGTGTATCTCGCCGGAGATTTTAGAGTTAACCAGAAGCGCGGATCTCTTTTATCTGAACCATGAGTACACGGTCAGTGAGCGGGGCGAAGCTCTGGCGGGGAAACTCTATACATTCCGGGCAAAGCCGGAGCGCATGGCGCTGCTGGAAGAGATGGGGACGGACCTGGTTTCCCTTGCGAACAATCATATCTATGACTATGGTGAAGAAGGGATGCTGGATACCCTGGAATATCTGGATGATGCGCAGATCCCATATGTGGGCGGCGGAAGGAATCTGGAAGAAGCCGCACGTCCGGTATATTTTATTGTAAACGGCATGAAGATCGGCTTCGTGGCGGCAAGCAATGCGGAGTTAACGCTGTATACACCGGCTGCCGGCGCGGATTCACCAGGAATACTGGAAGCTTATGATACGGCGTATTATAATCAGGTGATTGCGGACGCGTCAAAGGAATGCGACTATCTGATCGCGTATATACACTGGGGACCGGAGGATGTGAACCAGTACGCGTCCTATCAGACAGAGCAGGGAAAGGAGTTTCTGGATTCCGGGGCGGATATTGTAGTGGGCGGCCATCCGCATGTACTACAGGGAATGGAATACATGGATGGGAAGCCTGTGATTTACAGTATGGGCGACTTCTGGTTTAACGGGGAGACGAAATACACAGGGCTCTTGAATCTGGAGATCTCGCCGGAGGGGCTGGAGCAGATGTCATTCACCCCGTGCCTCCAGACTGGGTTTACTACACAGTACATAAAGGACGCCAAAGAACAGAGAGAAATGTATGATTTTCTTGAGGGGCTTTCACCGAATGCGCAGATCGATGATGATGGTGTTATTACAGAAATAAAATGACGGATTAAATTATGAAAAAAGATTATGAAAAAAACAGAAAATGTATTGACATTTTATTGTCTGCAATGTAAAGTCATGTACTGGAACAAACTTAATTATAAGACTTTCTCTTATTCAGAGCAGTGGAGATACAAAGGATCTGTGAAGCTGCGGCAACCCCTTAATTCTATAAGGAAGGTGCCAACCTGAGCGAGCGATCGAACAATAAGAGGATTGTTAAGATACATTGACAGTCCGCTTACGCGGGCTGTTTTCTGTTGATCCGGAAGAGAAAGTTATGCCGCGGGACGGCGGCGGTTCAAGGAAAGGAGAAACAAATGGAGAAGTTATTATTTACGTCAGAATCCGTGACGGAAGGACACCCGGACAAGATGTGCGACCAGATATCAGACGCGATCCTGGACGCGCTCATGGAACAGGACCCGATGAGCCGTGTGGCGTGTGAGACATGCTGTACGACGGGAATGGTGATGGTAATGGGTGAGATCACCACCAAGGCATATGTGGATATTCCCAAGATAGTGCGTGACACTGTGCGGGAGATCGGATATACGAGAGGAAAATTCGGCTTTGACGCGGATACCTGCGGCGTGATCACCACGATTGACGAGCAGTCCGCGGATATTGCGCTGGGTGTTGATAAAGCGCTGGAGGCGAAGGAAAATAAAATGTCAGAAGATGACATAGAGGCGATCGGTGCCGGAGATCAGGGAATGATGTTCGGCTATGCCTCCGATGAGACCGAGGAATATATGCCCTATGCCATCGCGATGGCACATAAACTGGCACGCCGCCTGACAGAAGTGCGGAAGGACGGCACGCTGACGTATCTCCGTCCTGACGGGAAGACACAGGTGACGGTAGAGTATAATGAGGATGGCACGCCGAAGAGGCTGGACGCTGTGGTGCTTTCCACACAGCATGATCCGGATGTGGCACAGGAGCAGATCCATGAGGATATTAAGAAGCATGTCTTCGATGCTGTCATACCCGCGGATATGGTGGATGATGAGACGAAGTTCTTTATCAATCCCACAGGACGCTTTGTGATTGGAGGGCCCCACGGGGACAGCGGGCTGACAGGACGCAAGATCATCGTGGATACTTACGGCGGCATGGCACGCCATGGCGGCGGAGCCTTCTCCGGAAAGGACTGTACGAAGGTGGACCGGTCCGCGGCTTACGCGGCACGCTATGCGGCCAAAAATATTGTGGCAGCAGGACTTGCCAAACGCTGTGAGATCCAGCTGTCTTATGCCATCGGCGTGGCACAGCCCACATCAATCTCTGTAGATACATTCGGGACGGGAAAATTATCCGATCAGAAACTGGTGGAGATCGTAAGGGAGAACTTTGATCTCCGTCCGGCAGGTATTATAAAAATGCTTGACCTGCGAAGGCCGATCTACAAACAGACAGCGGCTTATGGACATTTCGGACGCCATGACCTGGATCTGCCGTGGGAGAAACTGGATAAGGTTGACGCGCTGAAAAAATATCTGTAAAATATACACAATGGAGCAAAAAGAGTCAGGGGGACTGGATAATGGCGCCTGGCTCTTTTTATATTAAGAAAATTCTGAAAATGGCGGGAAAAGGGGTCAGACCCCTCCCATGTCGATTGCCATGGACAGTCTGAATGCTGTACAGGTAGAAAATCTTCAGCGGGC
>CAUEYX010000024.1 GCA_959022495.1 uncultured Lachnospiraceae bacterium
TGCTAGCTAATTCTTTCCCTCTTTACTGTTGTTGGTTCGTTTTGAACCGTTCTTAGAAATTTTCTCTTTAAAGAAATTTTCAAGGGTTGTTGTCTATTGTTCAGTTATCAAGGTTCTTAACTTTCTGCCGTTCTTTTCAAACGACA
Source organism: uncultured Lachnospiraceae bacterium (assembly GCA_959022495.1). Taxonomy (GTDB): domain Bacteria; phylum Bacillota; class Clostridia; order Lachnospirales; family Lachnospiraceae; genus Mediterraneibacter. The sequence continues at coordinate 147 of CAUEYX010000024.1, forward strand.
GCTTTAATATTATATCAAAGCACTTTTCGTTTGTCAAGAACTTTTTAAAGTTTTTTATTTTGCTTTTCCCTCACGGGTCAGCTTAACCATATTACCACTGAGCCATACTGTTTGTCAACCATTTTTTACAAGTTTTTTAACTTTTTCTTTACAGTATCTTTCCAGTACAACATCTGGTGTTTTTATGAGGTATCATCCACAATTCTGCCTCGTCAGAAATATAAAAACTACCGGAACTTTCCAGTAGTTTTTCGGATAATACCGAACGGAGAAGGAGGGATTTGAACCCTCGCGCCGCTACTAACGACCTACTCCCTTTCCAGGGGAGCCCCTTCGGCCAGCTTGGGTACTTCTCCAAATGTCCGCTATTTAATATACACGATATTCCTTCTCTTGTCCAGTACTTTTTTCCCAAATCTTAAAATTGAGACATTTTACTGCTTTTTCAAAAAAACACTGAAAACATTCCCCATGTCTCTGACATTCTCTACTTTTATTTAACCACCCTGATCTGAGATAATTTCCCTGGACAGGTACAGTCCCATCCCGATCCCCTCTTGTACAAATACAGCATTCTGCCTCTGTAATAATGGGCAAAAATCTTGAGATATTCCTGTCGGGGAATCACTTTGCCATAATTCATAATATCCACGTAAACTCTCCTTCCTCACAGAGAAACTGGTATGGTCGACCGCTTTTACAAGACCCTCCACTTTCCCGTAATATTTCACAAGTCCTTTTGCTGTTAAAATGTCCATCGCTGTATCTTTTTCTCATTTCTTTTCGTGAAACTTATATTTAAACAGGGACTTCTTACAGTATGCGCAATTTCAGAGGATCTGTATGAAATACTTCCAGACCCTGCACCTCCCCTCCTCCGTCAGCACACAGATAAACCCGCACAAAAAAGGAAGCTCTTCAGCTTCCCTAAAGCGGAGAGGGTGGGATTCGAACCCACGCGCCCTTTCGGACAAACGGTTTTCAAGACCGCCTCGTTATGACCACTTCGATACCTCTCCATATTCACGCCGCATCTTTACTATATTTCCCTCATGCGACGCTGTTTATTCTATCACAGATATAAAATCCATGTCAATACCTGTTTTTCAAAAATACTTCCGCTGTCTCAAGATCTTCCGGTGTGGTAATCTTAATATTCTCGTAAGCTCCCTGAAAAAACCGGACCGGGACCTTCATCGTCCACTCCACTGCCATAGCGTCATCCGTGACCATGGAATGCTCCTGTTCCATAAGCCTTCGGTACGCTTCCTTCACCAGCGCTCCCTCAAAGACCTGGGGGGTCTGGACGATCCACACCCTGCTCCGGTCAGGAGTATCCACCACAAAGCCGTCCGCGTCTGCAATCTTTATCGTATCCTTAGCCGGTATTCCTGCCACACACGCGCGGTCAGCACACACACATTCATACCCGCGCCGGATCATCTCCTGATCTACAAATGGCCTCGCGCCGTCGTGGATGAAGACAAAACCGTCCTCCACCGTCTGCTGAAGGCCGTTCCAGACAGAATCATAGCGCTGCGCGCCTCCGGGAATGATCTTTTTTACTTTTAACAGCCTGTATTTTTCCACGATCTCCTTCCGGCAGTAGTCCTCTTCCCCGCTGCCTGTCACGAGGATAATCTCATCGATCAGCTCCGAATCCTCAAATGCCCGCAGAGAATAATACAGCACCGGCTTTTCACCCAGCAGGAGATACTGCTTGTGTATCTTTGTACCCATCCGTTTCCCGCTGCCGCCTGCCAGCACGATGGCTGTACAATATTGCTTATCCATTCTTCTCCTCCTCATGACCCTGCCGGGTCCGGCTCTTTTCTATCTCTCACCCAATTTCAAATTCGGCACCGCATTGAGATCCCAGCCATGTCTTGTCCCGGCGAGATATTCATAAAATGCGGCCGCGCCGATCATCGCCGCATTGTCCGTGCAGTAAATCGGTGACGGATGGTAGAAACGGATCTCCCGTTCTCTGCACGCCTGCTCCATCGCCGCGCGCAGGGCGCTGTTTGAAGCCACGCCGCCCGCGATCGCGAACTGATACATTCCAAAGTCCTCTGCCGCACGCATGGAGTTCTCCGTCAGCACCTCAACAACCGCCTTCTGAAAGGAAGCAGCGATATCCGCCGGATCAAAGCTCTCCCCTTTCATCTTGCAGCCATTGATATAATTGAGCACTGCTGACTTGAGCCCGCTGAAACTGAAATCATACGGGGCGCCTTCGATATGGGCTTTAGGAAATTTCACCGCGTCCGGATTCCCTTCCTTCGCTATGCGGTCAATCTTCGGGCCGCCCGGATATCCCAGACCGATCGCCCGGGCAACCTTGTCATAAGCCTCCCCCGCCGCGTCGTCCCGGGTACGCCCCAGAATCTCATATTTCCCGTAATCCGCCACTCGCACGAGATGGGTATGCCCTCCGGACGCCACAAGGCAGAGAAACGGAGGCTCCAGGTCCGGATGCTCAATGTAATTAGCCGAGATGTGCCCCTCAATATGATGGACGCCCACCAGCGGAAGATTCCTGGCATAAGCGATCGCTTTGGCCTCTGCCACCCCCACGAGAAGCGCCCCCACAAGCCCCGGCCCGTAAGTCACTCCCACCGCGTCAATATCATCCAGCGTCACGTCCGCCTCCTTCAAGGCTTCCTCGATCACCTGATTGATCTTCTCAATATGTTTTCTCGAAGCAATCTCCGGCACAACCCCTCCATACAGCTTATGCAGGTCTATCTGGGAAGATATAATGTTAGAGAGTACTTCCCTCCCATTATGCACGACCGCTGCCGCCGTCTCATCGCAGGATGTCTCCACCGCCAGGATGTTGATATCTCTTATCTCTTTCATGATCCGCCTCTCAATCTTCAAACATCAGCTCTGTTGACATTCCATCCTTCCCCGCCTTTGCCGCAGGGAAAATGCGGCGCACTTCATCCATAAATGGCTCCGGGCGTGTCAGCGACGGGCTGTAATGGGTCAGCCACATCTCTCTCACCTGCGCGTCTTTCGCCGTCTGGGCCGCTTCATAAAATGTCATATGTTTATACTCCGCCGCCTTGGCGGCTTTTTCTTTCTCTCCATACATGCCTTCGCAGATAAACAGGTCCGAGGCCTGCGCATTTCTGCGGATGGACTCCGTTGGCCGGGTATCTGTGGTATAAGTCAGCTTAAGCCCCTTCCGCGGCGGTCCCAGGACCATATCCGGGGTGAATACTCCCTCTTCTGTCTCAATCGTCTCCCCGCCCTGGAGCCGGCTCCAATAGGCAAGGGGAATATTCTGCGCTTTAGCCTTTGCGGCATCAAATTTCCCCGCGCGGTCAATTTCCAAAGTATAACCGTAACAGAGCACATTGTGATTGACCCGGAATGCTTTCAGCCTGTATCCGTTCATCTCAAATGTCTGTTCTGCCCCTTCGATTTCCTTAAAAATAATGGGGAACGGCAGCTCAGGGGCAATCACGCGCAGACACCCCACCACGCGCTCCAGACCTTTCGGCCCGATCAGTGTGAGGGGCTCCGTCCGGTCCGCGTTCCCCATGGTAAGGAGCAGCCCCGGAAGGCCGCTGATATGATCCCCATGATAATGCGTGAAGCAGATCACATCGATCGGCTTAAAGCTCCACCCTTTTTCTTTTACCGCCACCTGCGTGCCCTCACCGCAGTCTATGAGCAGGCTGCTCCCGTTGAACCGGGTCATCAGCGAAGTCAGGTACCGGTACGGAAGCGGCATCATCCCGCCGCATCCAAGCAAACATACATCTAACATCTGATCCCTCTGTCTTCTATGATCCTAAATTTTATTCCATTTTAAACTCTATTCTTCAATCTCTGCCGGCACTTTGAAGGACGCAAGCAGCTTGTCATAGCATTCTTCGCACAGGTCGAAGCTGTGTCTCTCGCCGTCTTTTTCGGAAAAATATCCCCACTGATAATCCACGCTGAACACCCCTTCCCTGGGGTATCCATCCGCGACCGGGATCTCTTTCCCGCACTGATTGCAGATGATTTTTTTTACTTCTTTTGTTTCTTTTATCTGATACTGGCGCATACAATTTCCTCCTGTAAAAAACAGTTCTTTTCTCTGTCACGCCTAAAGTATATCGGATTCTTATGCGGATTCCTACTGGGAACTGCTGCCGCAGCTGCATCTCATTTTCCAGCCTGCACGCACCCTGACGGGCAGTATTGTACAGCGCCCGACGCATCCGCAGTCTTATTCGCTCTCTTCAGCAGCCTCCTGCTCAGCGGAGACCTCCCGGCTCATAAGAATCGCATCCTCCCTGGGATCTTCATAAAATCTCTGCCTGATCCCGTCTTCCGTAAATCCGGCCTTCGCGTAAAGATTTCTCGCCGCGGCATTTCCCTCCCGCACATCCAGGAGGATCTTCTCGATCTTCCGGGACTTACAGCACGCTTCCAGTCCGGCTAAAAGGGCAGTCCCCACCCCCTGCCTCTGGAACTCTTTTGCCACCGCGATTCGGGCGATCTCCGCCTCTCCGGCCGCTGCATATGCCAGCAGATATCCCGCGGCGCGCCCTGCCTTTTCCGCCATCAGGCAGACCGTATTCGGCTGGTCCAGCGTCTCCAGGACCGCCTTCTCACTCCACGCGTCCGAAAAGAGCTGATGCTCCATCTCCGCCGCCGAGGCACCGTCTTCCATTGCCATGGCGCGCACTTCGGGCACTGCGGTCTTCTCCCGCTGGGCCCGCTCGCGTTCTGCCTGGGATACGCGCAGATATTCCGGCTTATGTTCTGCCGCCGTCTCATATCTGCCCTCCCGATAATACCGAATTCCCAGCGCGCCCACTGCCGCCGCCCGCTGGCGGTTCATGTAGGAGGGCGCGAAGAAATAGGGGACCTTCAGCCCTTCTGCCAGCATCTCTCTGTACACCGGCACACCATCCCCGAGAAATACAACCCGCTTTCCATATACGTTCAGCCGCCGGATCAGTTCCTCCACTGACACCGCCATCTGAACACGCACGATTTTGAAGCGATATCTCATCTCACAGGAATTTTCCGATGCTGCTTCAGGAACAAATGTATAGATCCCTGTATACACCTGCTTTCGCCTCGCATCCATGATCGGACAGATAATGTCCTCGCATCCGTACACACTGTACGCCATGGCATCCACTGTCGGCACGTGGACCAGCGGCTTTCCCAGCGCCAGCCCCAGCCCCTTTGCCGTAGCCGACCCGATCCGCAGTCCTGTAAACGAGCCCGGTCCTCCTGCCACGGCTATGGCGTCCACCGTTGACAGATCCATCTCTGTCATCCGCGCCATCTCATCAATCATAGGCAGGAGGGTCTGCGAATGTGTTTTCTTATAATTCACTGTATACTCTGCGACCGTCTGTTCATCCTCAACGACCGCCGCTGTGGCTGTCAGTCCTGAACTGTCTATGGCCAATACTCTCATAATCTGTCCCGCTTTCTTTTCCGTCAATTTTTACCGGAAACCAGACATCTGCCGCCCTGGCAGCATTTCTGCCCCGGCTTCCTTTCATTCCTTGGATGTCACCGTGATCCTCCGGTAATCAAATCCCCGCTCCAGATCCTTCTCAATCAAAATCTCTGTGCGTTTCTCAGGTATGATTTCTTCGATCAGATCTGCCCATTCAATCAGGGAGACGCCGTCTCCCATAATATAGTCATCAAAACCGACCTCATCCATCTCCTCGACATCCCCGATCCGGTACACATCAAAGTGATAGAAGGGCATCCTTCCGCCGTCATATTCCTGGATAATGGTAAAGGTCGGGCTGTTCACCGGTTCTTCAATGCCCAGGCCCTTTGCCAGCCCCTGGGTGAACACCGTCTTTCCCACGCCCAGGTCGCCCGTCAGCGTAAACACCTGCCCGGGCAGCGCTTTCTCCCCAAGCTCCATCCCCACGCGGAATGTATCTTCCGGGGAGTTCGATTCTATCACCATATCCATGCCTCCTTCTGCCTGCACACAGCGCGGCAGCCGGCGCACAGCCCGCCGGTCCTTTCCCTGGCTGCGTCCTGCCGGCTGCCATACTGCCGCCTTCTCTTAGTGATGGAACAGACGGATTCCTGTAAACGCCATCACCATGCCGTATTTATTACATGTGTCAATCACATTATCATCCCGCACGGAACCGCCCGGCTGCGCGATATATTTTACGCCGCTCTTGTGGGCGCGCTCGATATTGTCCCCGAACGGGAAAAACGCGTCCGAACCCAGCGCCACATCGTTCATCTTATCCAGCCAGCCGCGCTTTTCCTCCCGTGTAAATACTTCCGGTTTCACTTTGAATGTATTTTCCCACACGCCGTCCGCAAGGACATCCATGTACTCCTCTCCAATGTAGAGGTCAATCGCATTATCCCTGTCCGCGCGTCCGATGCCGTCCTTAAATTCCAGCCCCAGCACCTTCGGGCTCTGGCGCAGCCACCAGTTATCCGCCTTCTGCCCGGCCAGACGGGTACAGTGGATACGGGACTGCTGTCCCGCGCCGATGCCGATGGCCTGTCCGTCTTTTACATAACACACGGAATTAGACTGGGTGTATTTCAAAGTAATCATGGCGATCGCCAGATCGATTTTCGCCGCGTCCGTAAGCTCCTGATTCTCTGTCACCACATGAGAGAAGAAATCCTTATCAATATTAAGCTCATTGCGCCCCTGCTCAAAGGTAATGCCGTACACTTCCTTGCGCTCCAGCGCCGCGGGAACATAATCCGGGTCAATCTGAATGATATTGTAATTTCCTTTTTTCTTCTGTTTTAACAGTTCCAGCGCTTCCGGCTCATATCCCGGCGCAATGACGCCGTCAGATACCTCGCGCTTGATCAGCCTTGCCGTATCCACATCGCAGACGTCAGACAAAGCGATGAAGTCTCCGAAAGAAGACATCCGGTCCGCTCCCCGCGCGCGGGCATACGCACATGCCAGAGGTGAGAGCTCACCCAGATCATCCACCCAGTAAATCTTTGCCAGGGTATCACTGAGCGGCAGGCCCACCGCTGCCCCTGCAGGGGAAACATGTTTAAATGAAGCCGCCGCTGGAAGCCCTGTCGCTTTCTTCAACTCAGACACAAGCTGCCAGCCGTTAAACGCGTCCAGGAAATTAATATATCCCGGGCGGCCGCATAACACTTCAATGGGGAGCTCGCTCCCGTCATTCATGTAGATCCTTGACGGCTTCTGATTCGGGTTGCATCCATACTTCAGTTCTAATTCTTTCATCTTTTCATCCGCTCCTTTATATCAATGATTTTTGTTCACGATTTTTGTCTCGTATTTCCCCGTCTCAATGTCAATATAGCGGACAAAAAGGGAAACCTTGTTCTCCTCGTTCAGACTGTTCCAGAGCAGGTCCGTAAACGCGTCCATGTCATCCGGCACGCTGATCAGCTTCGGCTCGCCTTCAAAGCTTGGCAGCGGGCTTCCGTCGTGCATATACGTGTGGATAAAATGTCCTTCTCCCGCCGCCGGATTCTCATACGCAAATGTATATCGGTTACAGCTCTCAGGACTGCCGTTATTACTTTTTAAAATCGACATCGCGTAATTATATCCGCCGTTTTCGATATGCATAATCCCGGAGATGCGCGGAGTATAGTTGGGTCCGTCCGGCTCAAACTCTCTGGTCCGCAGGGACTGCTCGAATGTCAGCTGATGATCCATCCCTTCATAGATTGTATCTGTCTGATCGCCATTGGTCACGATGGTCTTGTTGCCCAGCACGCGGACCGGCGCATAGATAATCAGGCTCGGATCTGTCAGCTTGGAGGGATCAAACGCCTGGGTGCGGATTCCTTCCCCGTCCTCCACAAAGATCCGGTTCCTGCTGTTCTCACTTCTTCCCATGATAAAATAAGCGGTGACCGCTTTCTTTCCGTCCGGGGTCTTCCCTATGATAATCCCCCTTCCCGGATAAGAATTATTTTTCAGTTCCTCCTCAATTGACAGCATCTTCATCCCACTGCATCTCCTTTCTGTATCATCCTTATATAATCTTCCGTCCGTCACTCTATGTCTTCATCCCCATCGGACAGGCGGCGCTTCTTCTTCCCGCTGTGTTCTTCCTCTTCTTCCGCCGCAGGCTCTATCTTAAGCCGCGCCCTGGTAATCCTGTTATCCCTGACCTCTTCAGTGGTAAATACCAGATTACCCGTTGTGACGGTATCCCTGTCATCCTTCTCCGGTATATGGCCCAGCTTCTCAATCAGGTATCCTGAAAGTGTGTCATAGTTCTCTGTCTCAAGCTTCAATCCAAGCTCTTCATTGAGCTCATCAATCAGTATGCCGCCGTCAAGCAGGTATTCGTCCTCGCTGACCGCCTGGATCTCGGGCACAACTTCCTCGTATTCCTCGTTAATGTCACCCATGATCTCCTCAACCAGGTCTTCGATTGTTACAATACCGGAGAACCCGCCGTACTCATCCACCAGGATCGCCATGTGGTGCCTGGTCTCCTGCATGCTGCGGAACAGCTCATCCGCATCTTTTGTCTCCGGCACAAAAAACGGCTTGCGGAGCATCCGTCTGATGTCCCCCTCGCCAAGCGTGTTCTTCCTCAGTTCGATCATTACATCTTTCACGTGGAGCACACCGATGATATTGTCAATGCTTTCTTCATAGACCGGAATCCTGCTGTGCCTTGTCTGAAGTATCTCATCAATCTGCGACTCAAAGGAATCTTCGATATCAATCGTGAACACATCACGCCTCGGGACCATGATCTCCTTCGCTGTCCTCTCATCGAACTTAAACACCGAATCAATCATCTCCCGTTCATCGTCATCAAACGTTCCGCTCTCATTCCCCATCTTAAGGAGGGCTTTGATTTCTTCCTCTGTCACAGCCTCTTCCTGGTCCTCTGTCTTCATGCGGAGAATTCTCAGCACAAGTTTCGTTGATACAGAGAGCAGTTTCGTAAACGGAGTCAGCACAATGGAGATATAATGGATCGGCATGACTGTCATCATGCAGAAGGATTCCGCTTTCTGGAGCGCGATCCGCTTGGGCACAAGCTCGCCGAAAACTAAATTAAAAAACATCAAAATCAGCGTCACGCCGTTATGGGCGATCTGTCCGCTGTAAGGTATCCCCGCACCGTTCATCCATTCTGCCAGTACCGGTGAGATGCTCGACGCCGCAGAGGCCGACGAATAAAATCCTGCAAATGTAATCGCCACCTGGATCGTGGAGAGGAACTTCGTTGAATCTTCAAACAAGCCCTCAATTACCTTTGCTTTTTTGTTTCCTTCTTCGGCAAGGCTTCGTATCCGGTTCTTATTCACCGATACAACCGCCATCTCCGCTCCGGCAAAATATGCGTTCAGCAAAGTAAAAAACAACAACAGTAACAAGTCAAAAATAATAGTGTTCCCCGCAGGGTCCGCGTCCATAAAAAAACTCCTCCTAATAAAATATTATCAGGAGAAGTATATCATGTGAATGCTGTTTGCGCAAGTCAGCTGTCTGTGTCTTTCCCGGCAGCGCCGACATCGTCAGGATTGACATGCTTTTCTATAAACTCAGGCACTTTTCCCCGCGGCACTCCCAGCGCGAAAGAGAGCTCACTGTACAGCGCGTGTTCCAGGATCATCTGGTATTTCTTATCCACGCTGGTCACCGCGCCTCGCATCCTGGTCCGGGTGTATGTGGTCTTAAGCACACGCACCCAGTCCTCCAGGCTGTATCCAGCAATACAGTCCTTATATTCCTGCTCCCTGAGCTTTTCATTCTTCACATGCAGAGTCTCAATATCCGCCATGCGTCCGATCAGCGCAAGCGCTTCCTCCCGGCTGACCGGTCTGCGGATATGTGTCTCATCATCCGCGGGCACGTACACCCTGTCCCCCTCATCTTCCACGGACTGGAGGGTATAATACACCTTGGCCCTGTCCGTATAGGAAAAGTCCAGCGTGCCGACCTCCTGTACTTTATACATTCCCCTGCACTTATAAACCACTGCGTCTCCTTTGTCCAGCATACCGCTCCTCCTTTTTGCGCATGCACTTCCGCCTCTACGGCGCTTCCATATATTACCTTCCCCTTAAGTATTGCCAAAAAAGACCGATACAACGCTGTAACGGCCTTTTCGCTGTCTATCCGCATATTATTTTAACATTTTCCCGCAGGGAATGTAAGAAATCCTGATAGTTTTCCACATTTTCGTAATTTCTCACCAATGAGGCAGCGCTGTATTTTGTGCAGTTTTCAATAATTTTTGGCCATTTATCAGACCGAAAGCTGCTGGAAACATTTCCGGGCACAGATTTACCTTATTTTATCATAATCTTTCTCTGAGAAACACACAATTTATGATTCTGCTGTTGTCACGGTACTGTTTCCTCCTCTCAGGATAAAATGATTTTTATGATAATCAATCAGTCCCTCTTTTCTCATACGGGACAGTTCTAGCGAAAGACCGCTTCGCTCTACCGAGAGGTAATCTGCCAACTGCTGGCGGGAAAAGGGAATGTCGAATTCGGAACTCTTGTTTTTCTGCGCCGCGGACGAAAAATAAGAGAGGAGTTTCGCTCGGGTGGTCCGCTGCACCATATGTGCCAGTTTCTCATTGCAGGCAAGATTTTTTGCCGCCAGATCAGACAGAAGATTACGGATTATCCGGTTGTGATGCGGACATGCCGCCGGACAGATATCCAAAATCCGCCTCACATCCAAAAACAGGACTTCACAGCTTGATTCCGCAATTACACTCACTGTCATCTCTGTTCCGGGTGTACAGGCAAAGGTTTCCCCGAATGTCTGCCCCTGTGTCACATGAGCCAGAAGATTTCGGTTCCCCCAAAAATCATCCTGCTGGATAAACGCAGTCCCGAAAATAAGAAGCCCCAGTGTTTCTATGGTATCTCCTGTACGGAATAGAAATTCCCCTTTTTGGTACTGCTTTTGTTTTGCTCCAAGACACATTAGCATTTCCTGTGTCTCTTTCTCCCCAACACCAGAGAAAAGCTGTGTATTTCTTATCGTGCATAAAAAATCTTTCATAAATCCTCCTTTTGTTGAAAATTCAACAGACATGTTGACTTTATAATAGTATGCTATATTTCATAATACAATAAAAAGAAGGTGGACTATTTGAAAAGAAAAATCGTACAGATTGATGAAGAAAAATGTAATGGATGCGGGGCCTGCACGGATGCCTGCCATGAAGGCGCCATTGAGATGAAAAATGGAAAAGCGCGGCTGATCCGGGATGATTATTGCGACGGATTAGGGGACTGCCTGCCCGCCTGCCCTGCCGGGGCGATTGCTATCATAGAACGGGAAGCGGATGCCTACAACGAAGCCGCAGTCCAGGCCAGGACGCAGAACCATATGAGCGGCTGCCCCGGTACACGGGCAAAGGCAGTCTCCCGTTCCGAATACAGGGATGCACCGGAGACGCCTGCCCGGGAATGTACCAGCTGGCTCTCCCAATGGCCGGTACAGATCAAACTGGCTCCCGTAAACGCACCTTATTTTGACGGAGCAAAACTGCTTATTGCCGCTGACTGTACCGCATATGCATACGCATCTTTCCACGAGTCTTTTATAAAAGGACGTATTACACTCGTTGGATGTCCCAAACTGGACGCTGTTGACTACTCGGAAAAACTCACTGAGATTGTGCGCTGTAATAATATCCGGAGCGTCATGGTCGTCCGCATGGAAGTGCCATGCTGCGGAGGGCTGGAACAGGCAGTGAAAACCGCCCTGCAGAACAGCGGCAAATTCATTCCATGGCAGGTAGTCACCATTTCAACTGACGGAAGAATTTTGGATTAAAACAATCCTCCTGCGGCACTTTCCCCGGGAGGATTGTAATCTTTTATTTTTCATTTCAAACAAGAACCTCTCAGAGAAAATCCCCTGAGAGGTCTGTAAATCATTCTGTAATTGTATAACCAATCCGTGATTAACGTTTGGAGAACTGCGGAGCTCTGCGGGCTGCTTTGAGACCGTATTTCTTACGCTCTTTCATTCTCGGGTCACGAGTCAGGTAACCTGCGCTCTTAAGAATCGGTCTGTAATCCGCGTCAGCCTCAAGAAGTGCTCTCGCGATGCCGTGGCGGATCGCTCCTGCCTGTCCTGTATAACCGCCGCCCTGTACATTTACAAGAACGTCGAATTTATCTGTTGTGCCTGTAGCCACGAGCGGCTGGCGTACAACAACCTTCAGAGTCTCAAGACCGAGATACTCATCGATGTCTCTTTTATTGATCGTGATCTTGCCCGTTCCCGGTACAAGATAAACTCTTGCAACTGATTTTTTTCTTCTTCCTGTTCCGTAATATTTTGCGTTAGCCACTGTTATTTCCTCCTTTCAACTTCTACCTAAAATGTCAGAACTTCCGGCTTCTGAGCCTGATTCGCATGCTCTGGGCCAGCGTAAACATGAAGTTTCTTAATCATGCCTCTTCCCATAGGTCCTTTCGGGAGCATTCCTTTAACAGCCAGCTCGATTACCTTCTCCGGTTTCTTTGCCATCATCTCAGCAAGTGTAGTCTCTCTCATGCCGCCTACATAATCGGAGTGGTTGTAGTAGATCTTCTGCTGAAGTTTCTTTCCTGTTACTTTCACTTTCTCAGCGTTTACAACAATCACGTAATCGCCTGTATCAACATGCGGTGTGTACTCCGGCTTATTCTTTCCTCTGAGCACCTTAGCGACCTCAGATGCAAGACGTCCCAATGTGCAGCCGTCAGCGTCAACCACATACCATTTTCTTTCAATCTTGTCAGGGTTAGCCATATAAGTTTTCATGGGTGTTCCTCCTATAAAATCATCAGATAACATTTACTTGTATATGTGAAATCAGCATACTCCGGGGCTATGGCGCATACTGTTTCTCCTTTAGTCATGCTGTAATATTATAGTCCCATGATCTGGCTGTGTCAAGATTTATTTTGATTTTTCGTGCTTTCTGCAATTACCAGAAGCAAAAGCCCTGCTGAGACTACAGCCGAGAGGATAATCCACTGGACCGGGGCTGTCTGGTCGCCTGTCTTCGGCACTGACATTCCCCCGCCGGAACCCGCTCTTGATGCCGCGGCTGAATCATGCTGTGTAAGTTCCAGTTTTTCCACTTTATCCGTCATCTCCAGGGACGGCGGCAGATCGGCCTGGATCTTTTTCTCCATGATCACAAACAGTCCCGTATGATCCGTCTGAAAGACAGCTTTCCCAGCCGCGGCTGTGTATGCCAGCTCCATCCTCTGGGGCACATCCCCCTCCAATGTAATCTCACTGATAACGGTCCTTCCCATATCATAATCAGCGGGCACATCCACGGAAACCGGAATCTGTCCCTCCGGCTGTACCGGCAGGCCCTGCCCGTCCACAAAAGCCAGCATATAAATCCTGAAATGATCAGCTGACAGAGAGAGAAATGCACTCAGCTGTTCATACTGCTCCCCGCTTTCAACGGGAATGAAAATCGGATAGACTGCCTGCCCCTGGTCCTCTGATTCAGGAAGTACCTCTTCCCTTTGCAATCCATCCTGCTCCTGCGCTTCTGGTTTCTCCGTCTCAAAGTCAGGTTCTGTTTCCCCGGGCTCTTCATTCCCCGGCATTGCTGCATATTCATCTGATGATACTTTTTCTTCATCTGCCGGCAGGTTCTCTTCCTGCGCCAGAGCGCTGCCCGGTACTGCTCCTGCCGCCAGCATCACTGCCACAGCGGCCAGAAGAATAGTCCGGATCTTCTTTGCAATTCTGCTTCTCCCCGTGTTCTCTCTTGATTTCCAGCTTTTATTCATTTTATTCTTATTCAAATATATCCCTCCCGCTTTAAATCCCCGCCTGTTTATTGGCAGGGATGAATTTCCCCTTATTCTTCCTCCTTAAGTATAACTTTTGCCCGCGCGGGTGTCAATTCACGGGCATGGTTTTCCAGAACATCTTTTCCTTCTTTCAGAGGGATGAATATGGTATAATGATCGCATGATGTGCGATCCAGGACGATTACATCGTCCTGCCCTGCTTTGCAGGGATTATACCCGGAGCCACTGCTTGGAAAGTAAATGCCCTTGCGGGCGCTTCCTTTCCCGCGCTTGTGGTATAATGATCGCATGATGTGCGATCCAGGACGATTACATCGTCCTGAGACGGCCATAAATAAATGATGTGGAAGAAAGGACAAAACTAATTATGTGGGCTTATAACGAAACTTTTTACCAGATATATCCCATCGGCTTCTGCGGCGCGCCTGTGCACAATGACGGTGTGACAGCGCACCGGATCTTAAAGCTCGGAGAATGGGCAGAATATCTGGAGAAACTGAGGATCGGATCGATTATCCTGAATCCGATTTTTGAATCTGACAATCACGGATATGACACAAGAGATTTCACGAAAATTGACTGCCGGCTGGGAACGAATGAGGACTTCCGGTCTGTCTGTAAGAAACTGCATGAACACAACGTAAAAATCATGCTGGACGGTGTATTTAATCATGTGGGAAGGGGCTTCTGGGCATTTCAGGATGTGCAGGAAAAGAAATGGGACTCCCCATACAAGGACTGGTTCCATATTAATTTTGACGGGAACAGCGGATACAACGATGGTTTCTGGTATGAGGGCTGGGAGGGGCACTATGAGCTGGTCAAGCTGAATCTGCAGAATCCGGCGGTGGCGGATTATCTGCTGGGCTGTGTGAAAATGTGGATCGAAGAATTCGGCATCGACGGTCTGCGTCTTGATGTAGCCTACTGCCTGGACCACGGCTTTATGAAACGGCTGCGCGCTTACTGCGAAGAACTCAAACCCGGATTTGCCCTTATCGGGGAAGTCCTCTTCGGCGATTATAATCTGATTGTAAATGATGAGATGCTGCACAGCTGTACAAATTATGAGTGTTATAAGGGAATTTACTCCAGTTTCAACAGCATGAACATGTTCGAGATCGGCCATTCCCTGAACCGCCAGTACGGCCCGGAACAGTGGTGCATCTATCGAGGGAAACACCTGATGACCTTCGTTGACAACCACGATGTGTCCCGCCTTGCGACAATCCTGACCAACAAGAAGCATATCCCCCTTGCCTACGGTCTGCTCTTTGGCATGCCCGGCATCCCCTGTATTTACTATGGCAGCGAGTGGGGGGAAGAAGGCGCGAAAGCCCCGGACAATGATTATGAGCTCCGCCCCTGCTTTGAGAAACCAAAGCCGAATGAGCTGACGGACCTGATCCGCAGCCTGATCGCAGTGCGCCGGGACAGCAGTGCGCTGTGCGGCGGGTCTTACCGGAATGTGGTGCTCACCAACCATCAGCTGATCTTTGAGCGGAAGACGGACAGTGAGCGGATGCTGGCAGCCATCAACGCTTCTGATACAGAGTACACAGCGGGCCATCACGAGCTTCAGGGCACTTTCAAACGTGTACTGACATACCCGGAGCCGGAATCCGAAAATGTGAATACCCCAGAGAATGCCGATGACGCCGGCGGTCAGATTGTGCTGCAGGGACAGATCGTCATGCCGCCTTACAGCATCCAATATTTCCGGCAGATTTAAATACTGCTCAGCAAAGGGAGAGACCCCCTGTTTTGTAACAGAGTGGTCTCTCCCTTTTTCTGCTGTTTTTCCGCCTCCTGTCTACAGCTTCACTATCCGGAGCTCATGATCCATGGCTGGAATCACCTTTTCAGTCAGATCCTTTGTCCGGAATCTGAGGCTGGATGTATTGATGCAGGGATGGCAGGCAAAATACTGCTCTTCCAGCACATCCCCATCGATCAGGAGCCGCACCTTCTTCTCATGGTCATTCATCAGCCCCATTATGCTCACGGAACCGGGCGTGATATCCAGATACTGCTCCATGTACTCCGGCTTGGCGAATGACAGTCTGGCAGATCCGATCTGCGCGGATAAGTTTTTCGTCTTAAAGGGCTTATCCCCCGGCATGAGCAGCAGATAGAACTCTGTCTCCTGCCGGTTGCAGAGAAAGAGGTTCTTACAGATCGATACACTGTTGTCCGCCCCTTCACTCAGCGTCCGGTCAATCTCCACACACGCCTCCATGGTCATTGCCGCCTCGTGGTCAATCCGATGGTACCTGACTCCGAGAGAATCCAAAAGATCATACACCCGGATCTCTTTTGCCAGTCTCCCTTTCGTATCTTTCGGTCTTCCTTCTTCTAATCTCATTGTCTGATTCTCCTTCTCCGGCGCTCTTTCCGGCACGCCGCTTCACACCTTTAATCCTCTGTATCTGTTAAAGCAGGCGAAGATCTCCTGCCGTCTGGGCGCTGCCATGCAGGATATGCTGGACGGGCTTTCACACAGGGCAGCAAGAGAACCCTTACGGATTGTTTTCTCCAGTTCGTCCACCACCTGACGCAGGTCTTTTTTCCCATCCAGGATCTGTTTCTGCGCATACCGCATGCAGTATCCCAGGGCCGTCACCTGCTCACTGTCCGTAATCTGTTCCACATAGCGCAGGTCTATGGTCTCCTTGTTGATCATCACGCCCTCTTTTGACAGGGTCTTCATCTTAATCCGGTCATTCCCTCTAAATGCCGCTCCCGGTCTCGGGCACCGCCGGAAATCCGGTGCTTCGGCAGGCGCTTCCGGCCCGCTGATCATGGGGAAGCTCTCTGCCTCTTTCTTCGCGTATTCTGTAATGTCGTTTGGCACATAGCGGTCCATCTGGATGATCGTATCCGCGATATGGAAATAAGCGCCTGAGCTTCCGGCCACAATCACCGTTGAGATCCCATAGCTGTCATACAGCTCCCGGATACGCTCAATGAACGGTGTGATGGGCTCCATGTCCCTGTGGATCACCCTCTGCATCAGCTCGTCCCGGATCATAAAATTCGTAGCGCTGGTATCTTCATCAATAAGAAGGAGAGAGGTTCCCGCCTCAATACTCTCCACCACGTTCGCCGCCTGGGATGTACTTCCGCTGGCGTCCTCCGTACAGAAGCCGGTGGTATCCTTCCCATTGGGCAGATCGTTGATAAACATGGAAATATCTGTCTTCTGGATGCTGCGGCCGTCCTCGGCGCGGATCTTGACCGCCGTATCGTCCGTGATCACATACTCCCGGCCGTCTCCCGCGATGTGGTTATACACTCCCAGTTCCAGTGCTTTTAAGAGCGTGGATTTGCCGTGATATCCGCCGCCCACAATCAGGGTGATCCCTCTGCGGATTCCCATGCCCGTGATCTTTCCTTTATGGGGCAGGTCAAGGGTAACTGCCAGTTCCCCGGGTGACTGGAACTTCACGCCGCCTCTCATAGGCCTGGGTGACACACCGGATTCTCTCGGGAGGATGCTTCCGTCCGCCACAAAGGCACACAGCCCCATCTTCGGCAGCTGCTCCCGGATATACTGCTGGTCCTCTGCCAGGTCAATGATCTCCCGCAGGCGCTCGCCGTCCATATTCTTATAGAAGAGGGATGCCTTCACGCACTCCGGCACAAATTGAAACAGGATTTTCTCCAGTTCCCGTGCATTGATGGTCCTTCCGTTAGCCGGAAATCCGATCTCCATCCTGAGAATGATATCCCCAGTACCCGGGTCCAGCCGGCACGCGGTGCGCTCCAGCACCTCCTGGCAGCAGCGGCTTACGGAGATCAGTCCGCTCTTACCGGACCCCTTGGCCTTAAAAGCGAACTGTTCCGCCCGCCTGCCGAACTGCCGGGTCAGCTCGTCCTGAAGGGCTGTCCTCTGATGGTTTCCCTTGTACAGCTCTTTTGGGAACCCCGCCACTCTGCCGCTGACGCGCACACTCACTTTTGAGGGGGAGGCGAAGGGGTCACCCTGGACATGGTCAATGGACAGCACATATCCCGGAAACTGGTACATTCCTTTCGTATCTTTATATGCAGGATAACCTCTGTGGTCAATCCTGTTCAACAAACTTCTCAAATCCGTTGATGACTGCATGGTATTCTTCTCCCTTCCTGGAATTTTCTTTCATCCCGTGGTCACATCTTAGTTCAAAAATACCATTTCGTCAACCTGTCCGTCTTACGAAAATACAGCTGTTATCTGCCTGCCATCTGTTTTTCCTGCTGGATACGCCTGTCCCGCGGATAGTCCCTCTCTTCTGCCCGTCCGCAGAATATTCTGAGCTAGATTCCCCGGAAACTGAAAGCAAATTCCATCGTTTTATCCGGATGCAGAAGATACTCCGGATGGGTGAATGATCCCCAGCTGTCATCTCCCGCGACTCCCATCTGACCCATTGCCGCCCGCGCCACGGTATGATGGATCTGCGGCAGATCGTAGGGATGTCTGGCATTTTCCAGTTCGTGGGGTGTGTATGGCAGGGCGGAAAACATCATAGGGCCGCTCTTTTCATCCATCTCGAAGAGGATTCCCCTGCCTCTGCGGTCTGTCAATGCCGCATACCGTACCTCCTGTTTTGCCCCACATTCCTGGGGAACGATGTAGCGGGCCATATTTTCCCGGACCAGATTCTGATAAATGCCCAGTTTCGCGCCCTTTTTGCGGTCCGAGTACGTCTCTTCCGGTCCCAGACCGTACCAAGTCAGGCGGTCATAGTCCGCGTGAAATTGAAACATTACCCCGAATTCCGGCATATCTCCAAGCTCTTTCACAGGATCATATTTCAGGCTGGTCCTGATCCTTCCATCCCCGGACACTTCATAGGTAAGGGTACATTCACTGACCGGCGCTGTGGGCATGATATATTTGAAAGATACCCGCACCAGATCTTCCCCGCACTCTATCACCGGCTTCAGTGTTTTCCCGCAGACGCCTTCCCGGAAATCTTTGTGGCTGGCATACAGGCTGGCGCACTTCCACCGTGCGTAACGCTGAGGCATCTGGTTCCCCCGGTCATTGTCACAGGGCGCTCTCCAGAAATTGGGCCTTGGCATCTCTTCGATCAACTCTTTTCCCGCATACCGGTATGACACAAGTCCACCTTCCAGTTCCGAGAATACGGCCTGGAAATGTTCACCCCGCACGCCGAGATTGTGCCTGCTCCTGACCACACTCAAAGCACTGCTTCCGCCTGTCCTGCCCATCATGCCCGTGCCGAAGATATTGAACGCTTTTTCGCCATGTACTTTGTAGACATGCTGGCCAAATGCGGTCTCATGTCCTGCCGGCGCCCAGATGGTCTGCTCTTTTAGATGAAAGGAAACTGTCACTGTGTATTCCCCGGGAACCGTCTCTTTTGCGAACGGAAGTGGGTACGTCTTCTCACACAGGGGCTCCACGTCCGTCTCAAGGACCGCGCTTCTGATAAGGACGCCATTTCTGGCCGCGGACACCCTGCACTCAAAGCCATCCGTATTTACGAACAGGTTCTTATTGATGATCCGTACTCCTTCCTCTCGGACCTCTGCCGTTATATTCTGGTAATTGAATTTCACTTCCTGCATCTTCGGCGAGGGTTCTCTGTCGCCGCCATAGACAATCCCGTTCGCGCTGAAGTTATAATCCGTGGGGCGCTCCCCGAAATCGCCGCCATAAGCCTGGAATTCTCTGCCGTACCGGTCCTTTTTATACAGGGTCTGATCAATATAATCCCAGATAAATCCGCCCTGATAGAGAGGTTCCGTGTCCGTCAGATCCGTATATTTATGCATTGCTCCGCAGGAATTCCCCATGGCGTGGGTGTACTCGCAGCAAATAAACGGCCTGCTGCGGTCCCTGGAAAGGAACTCCTTGATGGCCTCCACAGAGGGATACATCTGGCTCTCCATGTCGCTTGTCTCATTGTAGCTCCGGTCTCGGAACACCCCTTCATAATGCACGAGCCGGTCCGGGTCCTCCCGCCGGAAAAATAGGGACATCTCGTAAATATCCTTCCCGCCGTATGCCTCATTGCCGCAGGACCAGATCAGAATGCACGGGTGGTTCTTATCCCGGTGGTACATCGATTCCGCGCGGTCCAGGATCATGCCCAGCCATTCCGGCCTGCTGCCGGGGACAATATAATCATAGTCCCCCGTCTCTTCCACGGTGTCCCAGGAACCATGGGATTCCAGATTGGTCTCGTCAATGACATACAGCCCGTATTCGTCGCACAGGCGGTAGAAGAGAGACGCGTTGGGATAGTGGCTCGTGCGCACAGCGTTGATATTATTCTGCTTCATGACTGACAGATCTTTGCGCAGCTCCTGCTCCGACACACAGCGGCCGCTGACCGAACTGAATTCATGCCGGTTGACTCCTTTAAAGACAATCCGCTTCCCGTTGAGCATCATAAGATGATCCTTTATCTCGAACCGGCGGAACCCGGTTTTCTCGGAGATCACTTCGCACAGGGTCCCGTCTTCCCCCCTGACCTCGATCAGCAGATCGTAAAGCCTGGGGACCTCCGCGCTCCAGAGTTTCACCTCCGTCATTGGAAACGCATAGACATTTACATCGGCCAGCGCCCTCTCCTCATCCAGACAGATTTCGCCCTTGTAGGAGAGGATAAACCTTGCCCTGCCGTTCCCCCATGTCCTGGTTCTTACTTCAAAAGTTCCTTCTGTCAGCGTCTCGTCCGGCACTGCCCGCACATACAGATCCCGGATATGTACATCCGGCACAGTATACAGGTACACGTCCCGGAACAGCCCGGAGAACCGGTAGAAATCCTGATCCTCACACCAGCTTCCCGATGTCCATTTAAACACCTGGACTGCCAGCTTATTCTGCCCTTCCTTAAGGTACTCTGTCAGCTCAAACTCCGAGGGCGTGAAGCTGTCCTCACTGTATCCCGCGAATGTTCCGTTCACCCAGAGAGCCATACCGCTCTCCGCGCCCTGGAAAGAGAGAAAGACTCTCCGGCCCTTCATTCTCTCCGGAACAGTAAAGTATTTCACATAACTGGCAGCAGGGTTGAAATGCTCCGGTATCTGGCCCGGGCGGATATCCTCATGCCCCTCCCACGGATACTGGGTATTGGCATACTGGGGAGCGTCATACCCCTCCATCTGGATATGCGCGGGCACACGGATATCATCCCAGTCCGCGCAGCAGTAGTCTTCCTTCTCAAATCCCGGGATCGTGGAATAATAATTCCTTGCATAATGAAATTTCCATATCCCGTTCAGGCTTTCCGTAAAATCAGAGCGCCCATCCCTCATGTCATCCTCAGACGTATAGAAAATATGGTCTGAATGTGCCTCAAGTCTTCTATCTTTAAAGTATCGGGGATCTTTTACCTTTTCATAATCAAATACTCTCATATGCTGCTTTCTCCTTTTAAACCCTTTTCTTGATCTCCTGCTCTCTGCTTTTCTGCCCTGTGCCATGCCGCTTTGTAACCGCGCGGCTCTCAGCTCAAGTTCGTGTTCCCTGATGCCCCGGCTTCTTCCTGCTGGAGGGAGCCCGCGGACAGTTCTGCATGGCACGCGCCCTGTTCTCTCTGTATCTGATACTGTTTTCCCCGAAAGGGAAACTGCAGGCAGAGTGTTCCTGCCTCTTTCGGTATATGCGGTTCAAAGCGGAAGCCCTCTTCCTCCTGCGGATCAGGCACAAATCCTGCCACATCTTCAATGATAACCGGGATGGGACCGGCCGCCCAGGGGTGGCACAGGCTGGTATTCCACTTCTGGTCTTTCCCCCAGGCCTCCCAGCAGGATGTGGCCCCTTCCCGCAGCATGTTGGCCCAGCCGTGTTCCGTCTCATTGACCAGCATCTGGTACATCTCTTCATGCCGTCCTGCCGCTGCCAGGGCTTTCAGATAGAAATATCCGGTCATGACACCGCAGCACAGCCCCTTTTCCACAAGGAAATCTGCGATCCGCCCTTCACGTCCCGCCGGACACAGCCCCAAATACAGTGGGTAAATATTCGAGTGCAGCGCGCTGTGGGCGCTGACTGTACTGTCCCGGAACAGTCCGGCGCCGCTGTCGAAAAAGGCATTCACAAAAGCGTCCTTCAGCATTTCAAAGCGCCGCTCTCTCTGAGAATCACCAAGGATCTCCCCCATCCTTTCCAGTGTCTTTACCGCGCCAAGATACAGGGCATTAAGCACATTATGGCAGCCTGGCGCCACCACCGGACGGCTGAGCCGGAAATCATACCCATCCCTTAAGTTTTCCGGCCAGTCTACCAGATTCCATTTGTCAGCCGCCTGCTCCAGAAGGCCGTCCGCCCGCTCATATTGGCGGAAATGTTCTATAATCCCTGCGGCTGTGGGATAATATTTTCTCAGAAAATCTCTATCCCCGGTAAATTGATAATCCAGCATAAGGAGCTGGGACCAGAGAAGGGAAAAGTCCGCTACCTCCTGCATATAGGAACCTGGAACCACAGCCATGAGTCCTGGGCAGATCCCCTCAGACGCGGCGAACTGGTCAATACATTTGCGCAGCATCCTTACATCCCCCGTCAGCCATACATGGGCGTGGGATGCAATGACCGCGTCCCCCAGGTACTGCCCCTTTTCTCTTGTTGGGCAGTCCAGGTATCCTTCCTGAGTTCCGTATTTTACACCGTTTTTGCAGATATTGAAAATACCGTCCAGGACAGGGCTCCCGGAAGAGAGCCGGCACAGGCTGTCATCCATGGGATAGTGGCGCACTTCCGCCTCCACCCGGATCACAGTGACACCGGGATCACACTGAAGACTGGCGTAACGGAACCCCTTATAGTCGTAGGGCTCCAAACGGCAGTTTCCCCTCTTCAGCGTCCAGGTCTCCTCATAGCGGCAGTTACAGCGCATCTGGTATCTCACCTGAGAGGACCTGTGAGGAACCTCTGCCGCTTCTTCTTTGGCATTCTCCAGGCAGGTTTCTGCCGCTTCTTTTCTGCTGGCAGCTTCCGATTCTTCTCCGCCGGTTTCTTCCAATTCTTCTCCGCAGCGGATCACAATCCGGCCCCCGTCTTTTTCGGACCGGGCCCAGACTGTCAATGCTCCGGCAATTTCCTCTCCCATATCCACGAACCAGCCTTCCGGAGTCTTACGCAGTTCCTTAGGCTTACGCCGATAGACAGAAACCATCCGGACCGGCTGGAGCGAACACCTATAATCCGCCCACCCGGCTTTGACCATCGGGCTCCACAGATGGTCGTCGAAGGATTCTTCCCGCCAGTTCTCATCCCACCGCAGGCTGTCAAAATCCTCTAAAAACTGGGTGTCATATCCAGTCACCTCCCCGGAATACGCGTGAGAAATCCGGTACCTCCATCGGGGAATGATCCTGTACTTATTTTCCTGTTCTTTCTCTGTCCCTAATATTTCGCAGGCAATCCCAAAGCGTCCGTCCCCGCTGTTCCACACGCGGTTGACCAGCCCCTGATAGTAGAGGTGTACGGCCAAAATATTTTTCCCCTTATGCAGACAGGGAGTGATGTCCAGTTCATTGTAGTAGTAATGTGCCGGGTATGCCGGCGCCGGTCCCTGCCCTGCATATCTTCCGTTTACATATAGTTTATAATAATCATCCGCAGTAATCCGCAGAATCACCCGCCCGGTGAACTCCGCGGGAATCTCTCCGCTGTCTCCCCATAAAAGCCGCGCCCTGGCAAGGACATGCAGATTGCCTCTGTCATCTCCCTTCCCTCCGACTGTACAGCCATCGGAACCTCCGTCTTCATTTTCCTTGTGGTACATGCATTTTGGCGCAGTCCGCGCGAACTCCGGGATGGTGAACCACTCAGCCTGAAACGTCTCACTCATACTCTGCAGCTTCCCTTCTTTTTTCATCTGAAAATCCGAAAAAGCCGCCGGCCGAAACGCTCTATATTTACAGAACACCCCGGTATAGCGGCTTATATTTTTATTTTTAGAAATACTGAACCTCCGTGCGTATGGTCTGTGTACCCGGGTGAATCCGGTACACAGCCATAGGGATGGACGTCTTCGGATACATCAGGTTCGTATTCGGGTCCGGGATCAGGATCTCTCCCTCTCCGGCTCCTCCCAGTGATATAACCGTACAGTATCCATCCTTATTTTCCACCTTGGCCCGCGCCCCCTGGGCGTTTCTCACAAACGGCTGCCTGTCATCAGTGGAGAGGGCGAACCCACAGTCATAGGCAGTGCACGCAATATCACTGGTGATCTCATGTGTACGCACATGTCCCGATGCAGAAGGCTCAATGGTGGTCTTCACATGAATCCCCCGGATCGGAGTCCAGGAAAAGCTTATTTCATTCTCGCTGACCGTAAATTCCGGTTCGATTACATCTTTTACGAAGAAGTAACCGTACACCCCGAAAGCCAGCATACTGTCCGGCGCACATTCCGGGAGCGTCACATTGGAACGCATAATGCTGAACCCAAACTTGCTTGAATAGGCGAATTTCGAGTATTTTTCCACTGTGTGGCTGTGCCCGTCCGCCTGAAGCCGCCCCGGGAGCAGCGCCACAACATTTTCACTGCCCCTCTGGATCACCATATTGGCATGCTTTAAATATCTCCGTCTGTCAAGCGCCGGCAGGGGCGCGCACTCTGCCTCCCAGAACGGATGCCCTTCCGGCAGCGCCAGAAACAGGAATGCTTTCATTGCCCAGTAGGGCGAGCCCGGCGCGTTATAACTCTCGGACATCTGCAGGTTCGGGTAGGCATAACCGATGGTCAGGATGTCCGCGTTATCCCATATGGGCAGGTTCAGCCAGTGCACAAGGTGACGCACGATAATCCCTTTCATAACCGGGAGCGGGAACACCTCAACACCGCATAATGCGCACACAGAAAAATACGCGGCCTGGGCAAAACGGTAGGTCATGGACCTGCCATACGCAAACGAGGAACCCTCTTCTGAAAACCAGTAAATATAATCCTTCCCAAACTCTACAGCACGCTCCATGAATCTGCGGCAGCGCTCCGGATCTTCCTGTTCCATAAACCGGGCGTAGACCATTCCATATGTCACCATGACAAAGGGGTTGTAATAATCTTTATCCCCACCGTTCCCGTCATTGTACCAGCCTCCCGCATCGTAGTAAGCGTCAATACAGTCCAGCCCTTCCCGCAGCCGCTCCTTGTCATAAGGCCGCCCAGCCTTATACAGCGCCACATTTGTTATAATGCTGAAGAACTGCCAGTTGCAGGCGCAGCATTCATGGCGGTTGATCTCCCAGAGCCATTCCGTGAGATTGTCCCTGCCCTGCTCGGACAGCGGCTCCCAGACTTTGTCCGGGCAGAACAGCATCCCATACGCTATGGCCGCCATTTCGCAGAACTTTTGGTCATAGTCGCGGCAGGTATGCCAGTAATCGGGATGCTCCGGATCTGTCCCCGCTTCCAGGCCTCTCCGGTATATCTCCTCAAATTCCGCGTCCCGGCCTCCTCCTGCCCAGAAGGGCACCAGCCCCCACAAGGGGCGCGCAAACGCTTCCATGGGGATCGTGTCGTTCTCATAGTGAGTACTTGTCACCCCGATGTTCAGCCTGGCTCCGCTCGCGCTGTAAAAAGGCTTCAGCGGATTCAGAATATCCAGAAGCGACTGCTCCGCTGCCTTCTTTGTAAAAAAATCTGATTCAGAAAAATTTCTCATCTTACCTCCTTCGGGGACGTAGTAAAATTCAAATTCACTACGTCCCCATTTAACATCAGCCCTGTCCCTATTTAAATTTTATCAAATATATTGCTCTTTTTCCCCGGTTTCTGCTCTATTTGGTGTGTTAGTTTCCAATTGAGATACAGCATTTTTCAAAAAGGGACAGGGTGATTTTCAATTCGGGACGTAGTCAAATTCGATTTTACTACGTCCCCGAATGCCAGCGGTGTCTGAAGTAGTGCGCCGCTAGCTTTGGTCTTCTCTCTCTCGTGAACAGGCCCTTTTTATTCCCGTCCACCCGCAGTGTACCCTGGATTGTCGCAAAATCCGCGAAGTTCCACGCATGTTCCCCCACAACAAAGTCACATTCATCCAGGACTTTATTGATTGTCCTATAATAATCAACCTGATATTCTTCACTGAACATATTTCCGGTAGCCTTGTGGAGCCCTGCCACGGTATCTGCGCCATACTCTGTAATCATCCACGGTTTTCCGATCTTTTTCCAATACTGCATCTCTTCTCTCATGGCACGCTCTGCCGCGTCCAGATCACCGCCAAATACATACCACCCGTAGTAGCGGTTGGCGCAGATGATATCCATCTCCGGCGCAGTGATATCCCTCGTATAGTCATTCTGGCAGATAACCAGGGTCACCGGACGGTCCTGGGGATCACACTCGTGCGCTAAATGATACAGCGGCATGAAGTAATCGTGCGCTGCCTGCGGCTGCTTCTCCGTGTCCGGCTCATTCGCGATGGACCACACCACCACGCACGGATGGTTCTTATCCCTTGCAATCAAGTCGCGGATCACCTGTTCGTGGTGCTCTTTTGTGCGGAACTTGGCGTACCCCTCGTCATTCCAGCCGAAGTTCAGCCCCACTGCTGTTGTCTCATCAATCACCACGATCCCCAGGCGGTCACACAGATCCAGCATTTCCTCCGCGTACGGATAATGAGAAGTCCGAAATGAATTCGCGCCCAGCCATTTCATGAGGGAGAGATCTTTTACATTCATGGGTTCATTGATACCTCTGCCGTGGATTTCGCTGTCTTCATGCTTGCCGAATCCTTTGAAATAGAACGGCTTTCCGTTAATGAGGAACTGGGTCCCCCTGATCTCAATGGAGCGCACACCGAACTTCTCCTCATACATATCCCCGCCAAACTCCACTTTCGCAGTATACAGATAAGCGTTCCCCGGTTCCCACAGATGGGGATTCTCAATCACAACCGTTCCCTCGCTGCCTTCTGCGCATGCTGTTTCTACGCCCTCTTCATCAAAGAAATGTACCGCGGTTTCTCCTTCGTCTTCCCCGCAGCAGTCCACACGGTAAAACACCTCCGCACAGCCGTCCTTTATCTTCGGCACAAGTACAATGTCGCGTATGTAAGATTTTGGCGTGGTATAGATCTTCACCGGACGGTTGATCCCCGCATAATTAAAGAAATCAAAGTTCGGCGCGTTGTGCGGCTTCTGCACCGTGTGATTGACACTGGGGATATCGGGCAGGTCCGATCCGAAAAATGCCGCCCCCACCTCATTTCCGATGGGAAGAGTGGAGTAGTCCACCCGGTTGTCCACTGCCACGCAGAGCAGATTTTTCCCCGGATTCACCAGCCCGCCGATCTCTGTCTCAAAAGGAAGGAACCCGCCTGTATGTTCACAGATCAGCTCCCCGTTTAAGTAGACTTTTGCCTTGTGTGTCACCGCGCCGAACCGGAGCACGACCCTCTGGGACAGCAGAAGTTTTGGGATTTCGATCTCTTTCTGATAGAAGGCCCAGCCACAGTGGTCCCGGTATTCAATCCCTTCCACCTGATCATTGTAGGAAGCCGGCACCGCGATCTGCACAGGGTCTGCCAGCGGACAGCCCATCCAGTTTTCTTCAAATCCTTTTCCATTATCCAGCTTAAAGTCCCATATTCCGGACAGGTCCATCACTGTCCTCGCGTCATTTATTTTTGGATACAGCATATTGATTTTTCTCCTTTACCTTGTTGTCATACATTTCTCTCTGCTTACGGAAATACAGCTGTTATATTTTCCGCCATTCTCAGCTCTACCGTCATAAAATCATCCGCAGGAAATCCCAATCCTGCGGCTTTCTCTTAAAACCACATCCCGGCACACATTGCTCACGCGGACAGTCCCAGCTGATAGTCTTTCCACAGCAGATTCAATATTTTGGAATGTATATACGCTGTGCCGCCCACCGCCAGCATCAAAAGAGGCGCGCAGACGAAAAGGCCAACCGCGAAAAGACATCCCGCACTCACAATCATGAGAAGCGTCCAGCCAAAATTCTTAATGGACATGACAAACGCCATCACCAGCAGATGTTTCCAGTCTGTCTTGCACCGGGCTGTCAGTGGGAACAGATAGACCACTGTCATTAGATAGACCGCCGTCAGAATGATCACGGACCAAAGAAGTACAATCCCCATCTTCCCGTCGATCTGGGAATACATATAGATATCACAGCCCAGGAAGACGCCCACTGCCAGGGCCCCGATCCCGAACGGGATACCCGGGAGAAGATTCTCCTTAAACGCGCAGAAGAAAGAGCGGACCGTATAGCCTTCCTCATTGTTGGCAAGCTTCAGCGTCACGTAATAAAGGGCCGCCGTCGAAGCGCCGATGGTCACGACCGGGAGGCTTAAGATGACCCACAGCCCTGACAGAATCAGAAGATCCACCAGTTTCCCCATAAACACCCACACCGGATTTTCAACATGAAATAAATTTTTCATCACTTATTCCTCCCTGTCAAACTGTACCAGACTCTCTCCAAAGAGACGCGCATCCTCTTTATGTTCACTGTTTTTAAAAATACAGAACATCGTTTTGCCGCCGTCCTTCGCGGGAAAGCGGTCTGTAATATCCATCCCATACCCGCCGCCCAGCTTTTCAAGTGCGTCTTTTTCCGCGTAATAGTCCATCACTGCCGGCGTACAGATTATAAAGTCAATTTCACGGGCAAAGATCGAGGTTGTCATTTTCTCAAGATTTCCGTTTCCTGCATTTGCCTCCGGAGACTCTACATCGATCTCCATGCCTGTCTCCAGGATGATCTGCTCCCGGTCCGGGTTCTTCCCCAGAGCAGCGATCCCCGCCCGGCACGCCGCATCCGCGCTCTCCCTGGAGATCTCCACATTGACTGCCTCACCATAAAGGGCTGTGTCAGGGCTTCCTCCGCCGAACAGACAGGCGCCCCAGATAAGAAGAGCAGCGGCGGCCGCCCCGGCAAGAATCTTTGATTTATGATAATACAAGATATTCTCAAACTTCTTTTTCACCCGGCCAGCCATAACCACTGCTCCTTTGATTGTTGATTTAACTTTTGTTTCGTCCTATTCTATTATCCTTTGATTCCTGTTGCCGCGACACCTTCTACAAAGTATTTCTGCAGTGCCAGGAACACAATCAGCACCGGGATCAATGTGATAATTGATCCGGCCATGATCAGGCCGTACTCGGCCGCGTACTGTCCGATGAACATTTTCAGACCGAGCTGGATCGTCTTCTTTGCCTCTGATTTTAAGTAAATGAGGGGCCCAAGATAGTCGTTCCAGGTATTTACGAATGTAAAGATAATGAGTGTGGACAGCGCCGGCTTGGACAGCGGGAGCATGATCGTCGAATAGATCTTGTACTCGCTCATGCCGTCGATCCTTGCCGCCTCACACAGGGAATCCGGAATCCCCTCATAGAACTGCTTCATCAGGAATACACCGAAAGCGGAAAATGCCTGGAGGCAGATCATTGCAAGCAGCTTGTCATTGAGCCCCATCCCGCGCATCATGATGAACTGCGGCACCATGTACACCTGCCAGGGCATTGCGATCGTCGCTATGTACGCAAGGAACAGCGCGTTCCTGTGCTTAAACTCAAGCTTCGCGAACGCGTATGCGGCAAAACTGCTGGTGAGCATCTGCAGCGTTGTGACCACGATCGTCAGGAAAACCGTGTTTCCAATAAATTTAGCCAGCGGTATCTTCGTCCAGATCTCCTGGTAGTTGCTCCACTGAGGAACATCCGGGATAAACTGGAATGGAGTAATATCAAAAACTTCTGTGTTCGTTTTAATCGAAGCAGACAGCATCCACAGGAACGGAACGACCATGATTGCCGTAATCAGAATGAGCAGCACGTAGATGAGCACTTTTCCGATCACTCTGTTTCGATGCATTGATGATTTCTTTGCCATCTCTTCTCTTCCTTTCCTATGAATTCTCATATTTCGCGTTTCCTCTGAACTGGATCAATGTGATGATCAGAACGAGAAGGAACAGTACCATTGCGATTGCGCTGGAATATCCAAGATCCCACTCTACGAATGCCTTCTGGTAAATGTAATACACAAGCACAGTGGAGGATGTTCCCAGCCTTCCGTCCGCGCCTCCCGCGAGCATAATCGCGATATCATAAACCTTAAAGCAGTTGATTGTCAGCATAACCACAACAAAGAACGTTGTCGGGCGAAGCTGCGGCCATGTCACATAGCGGAACTTCTGCCATGTGCCCGCGCCGTCCAGGGAAGCAGCCTCATAGAGTTCTCCCGAGATGCCCTGAAGCCCGGCAAGATAAATCACCATATAATATCCCATGTACTTCCACACACTGAATAAAATCAGCGTCAGCAGGATCAGGTCCTTGCCGAACCAGTTCGGTAGTTCTTCCATGTGGAACACATAATAAAGCACCGCGTTGATGGGGCCTTTGCTCGGATGGAAAATCATCGCCCATACAGCCGTGATCGCAACCAGTGACGCCACATACGGGAAGAATGCCACTGTACGGAATATTCCTCTGGCCTTGATCTTCTGATTCAGAATAATTGCAAGTCCGAGGGACGCGATCATAGTAAGCGGAACCGTACCAATACAGTAGATGATCGTATTTTTAAGCGACGCCCAGAACATGGAATCCCCGGCCAGTTCTTTAAAGTTCTCAATCCCTACAAACTGGATCGGATTGTTGCCGTCCCATTTTAAAAATCCCAGTGCAAACGCACATACAATGGGTACGAGTGTGAATACGGCAAACCCGATAAAGTTCGGTGCGATAAAGGAATATGCCACTAATGCACGCTTTTTGTCACGGGCTTTTCTTCCTTTTTTCAATTCAACTGAATTATCCATACCCTTTTTGCGCTAAATAACGCGCTC
Organism: uncultured Lachnospiraceae bacterium; assembly: GCA_959022495.1. Taxonomy (GTDB): domain Bacteria; phylum Bacillota; class Clostridia; order Lachnospirales; family Lachnospiraceae; genus Mediterraneibacter. Next base: position 30,750 of record CAUEYX010000024.1, read on the forward strand.
TCCTTTCCTTTTTTCTAAGGGTCCCGCCATCCGGTGCAGTATCCCGCAGCCATTCCCGCGCCCTCAGACTTTTCCCCCGTTTCTTCAAGTTATTATAAAAATTTCATAATTTCTTTACCATGGACACGTCTATGATTTCCTGCCATTTTCTAAGCCGGGCCTGCTGGAAGGCATCCCTCCATGTATTTTTCTACGAAAACATATATTTTTCTACACTGAGAGCCGGCAAGGCTTGCACCCTGCCGGCTCTCTTTCATCCCCCTGTATCAATCCGACCCTCCGCCGGACTGTTTCCAAATCTTTCATATACTTTTTCTATCTTTTTTCCTGCGCGCTGCCAGCGCTGATACCGCCCCCGCCAGGGACAGAATCAGCGTCACACCGGCTGCCGGCATCATGCCTGACACATCTCCTGTCTTGGCTGCCGGTTTTACGGATGCCGCGTTCTGCGCGCTGTTTCCGTTCTGGCCGTTTCCTGAAGCCTGATCCTGGTCTCCGTCAGAAGGATTCTCTCCCTGGGAACCTCCCGGATTCTGATTGTCCGTTCCAGGATCACCCGTTCCTGGATTGTCAGGATTTTCTGTTCCCGGATCATCCGGATTTTCCAGGTCTGGGTCTTCTGTATCTCCGCCCTGGTTCTTCTCAAGCCCATCGTATGCCGCCTGGAGCACTGCCGCCGCATCGTTCACCTTTAACTGGTCATTTACAGAAATCGTCTCATCTCCAAGGATCACGTTCGCGGCTGCGAATGCCGCGCGGAATACGGACACACTCTCCTCCGTGTATGCTGTCAGGTCAAGGCCTTCCATCCGGCTGATCAGATCCGCAAGCACGGACTTGTCTGCTTTGAGCCTCAGCGCGTCCATGGCTTCCACAAGCCGGTTCCACGCCTCGTCTGTCTCTGCCTGCATTGCGTCGCCGTCCGCCAGGACTGCCTCTGCCGCTTCTTTCGCGGCGAGGAATTCTTCCTGTCCCGCTTCCACGTACTTAATCAGGTCAATCATCTCTGAGAGTTCAAGCGCCATCTCAAGATCGGTCTTGTCCGCGGCTTTCATCTCCAGCGCGTGGATCGCGAACATCAGGTCTGCCGCCGCGTCGATCACTTCTTCTCTCGTGGCATTCTCATCTTCCATGACCGCTTCGCCCTTCGCGATCGCGTCCGCGAACAGCTTCTGCACCGACTCCACCAGACCGCTGACAGTTCCGTCCTCCACATAACCTTTGGCCTCATTGAGGAATCGTTCCAGTATGGTCTTGCTCACCGGCTCTGAGGGCTCTTCCTGAGATTCCAGGTTCTCAGCTGTAATCCAGTTCAGTATGGGGTCCCGGCTGCCGGCGCGTTTCACGGTAACTGTCACCAGACTTTCCGTATCCAGTTCCACCGTTCCAGATGCCTGCACCAGTTTCTGCCCCGGTGAAGGCACGTCGCACAGCTTTGTCTCTTGGCCGCCCTCTGTCTGTACATACACGGTCATCGGTCGGTTCTCATACTGTCCCCACCAGTCCTGAAAGCCCAGTGTAATCTTATTGGCTCCCGCCGGAAGCAGCATCTGGTAAGCAATATCCTTTCCGCCAAGCGCGTACCACCCTGTATCATAAATTCCTGATCCTGTATCTGTTTTACTTTTGATATCGGTCCCCAGCGCGCTGATATATCCCCAGGTACTACTGTCTGTTTTTGCCTGGTCCGCTGTCTCCTGCATCAGGTTTTCGCCTGCCATCTCCTGCACCAGCGCAAATGTCTCTGATTCTGGATTTGCACAGTCAATCACATATTCCGGATGATCCGGTACCACAAACACTTCTGCCGCCGCGGACACATCGGAGTCTTCCACGGTCCCAGTGATCAAAACATCCTGAAACAGACTGTTCTCAAAACTAATTCCTTCCAGATCCCATGTCACTGCCCGCTCTTCTGTCCTGCCGTCAAAATATTCCAGTGTCACTTTCTCCGGGAGTTGTGGTTCCTGCCCTTCTGTCACAGTCACCTCAACAGGGGAAACCATTGCTGTATCTTCTAAGCTCCAGTCCTCGTACGGATTCAGCGACAGGGTATGATCCGGGTTCAGCTGGACCGGAAGCCACACATAGCTGGACCACCAGGCCGCTGATCCGGTACTTCCTGTCAGCCAGCGGTCGCCCATGTAAATGAACGTCCCGTTCTCTGCGTCCACCGGGAATACACAGGTACTCTGGGAATAGAATGTCTTCCTGTCAGTGTCGCCCACACACGGATCTCCCATGGCCTCATAGGGCCCGTAGATATTGTCCGCCCGGTAGTAAAGCGCCTGGTTCGGCGACCACCCGCTTGTCCCGGAAGTGATCATATAATAATATCCGTCGTATTTGAAAAGCGCCGGTGCCTCACGGGAATCCGCCGGGAGCACCCTGGCGGCAAAGGTCTGGATTTCTGTGCCGTCCCCCAGCGTCATGCTGTCCTGGGTCCCTTCTGTGGCAGGACCTGTATAATCCTCATTCAAAAGAGAAATATACATCTTCCGGTTTTCCTCGCTGGAATAAATCGCGTAGGCATCTTTTACCCCGTTTTTATCAATATCCGTGTCGTCAATGAACACATTCATGTCTCTGGCCATTCCCTGGCTGGAGTCATAATATCCCTCTACATAATTCATTCTCTGCACATTTACAAGCTCAAATGGTCCGTAGGGGGTATCCGACACCGCGAATCCCATACTTGCCCTTGTATATCTAGACGGAGACTTTGAATTGTCTTTCAGCCACGCCGCAATATTGGCGTCAGACGGTCCATCTGCATGGTAAACAAGCACATATTTCCCCGTACTCTCATTGTACAGCATCTTCGGGCGCTCCACGATACAGTATCCGCTGAACAGATTGCGGAAGGCAAGGCGCAGATTCTCCTCATCGTAACTACCGTCCGCGTTTTTGTACGCTTCGGTAAATGCCTTGGCCATGTCAATGTCTTCCTGACTCACCTCCCCGGAGGGTTCGGACATGCCCGCCCACTGTTTCAGATTCTCCAGCGCTTCCAGGTCATCCTCAATCCCGCTCTCGTCCGCCGTCAATTTAGACGGAACCATGTCATGTGTCCAGAGCACTGTACCGTGGCTTGTCCAGTTATACAGATCCGGGGACGTATAGCACCGCACGCCATCGATGGGCCTGCCATTGCGGGTCTTATCTTCGCCGTACCAGATCCAGCCGCCTTCTGCCTCCCCGTCACCGTCCAGGTCCAGAGTATCCAGCCACTGTACCTGTCCGCCGTGAGCCTGTATATGTTCCCCGTTATTGTCCAGCCACTCCTGGGTTCCTGTGCCTTTGGAACCGGTAAAGCTGTCATAATGGATCGTCGTCTTCAACTTAGAAAAGACCTGTATCAGCTGTTCCAGCACAGTTTTGACTGCCGCTTCGTCCTGGCTGCCTCCCGCGATCAGCTCCTCTGCGGCTGCCTTTGCCTCTTCATATTCTGACAGGCTGGATTCGATATAAATGTATCCTTCGTCCTGCTTCTCCCTAATCTCATCCTGCTGCCCGCTGAGCACCTGCGCAAGATAGCTGATATTATAACCAGCCTCTATCTCCACATCTCCTGTCCTGCGCACCGCGATCCAGCTGAACATGGGTGCCTCGCCGCTGACTTTTGACAGCTCATAGCTCACAACCCCGGGGCTGTCGATCTGAAATGAGATCGTCCCTGTCTGATCTGCGCTCCGAAGCTGGATCAGATCACCTTCCACACTCTGCTGGGCTCCCATAAAGTCTGTCCATGTCACTTTCGGCTGCATATCCCTGGAACGGTTCGCCCCATAAAATTCATGATAGCCTGTTGTCAGTTCATATTTTCCCGCGTCCAGGGCAAAACGGTACGTCATGGGCGCCGCGCCGCCTGTTTTATCCCGAAGGCCCACAGTATACTTATCCGTGCTGGTGTAACTGTTCGGCCGGTCTCCTCCGTCCACCGTTGAACTCACCTTATAAGTGCTGCTGTCAGATACATAGCCCCAGCCGGATTCTTCCGTATAAGCCGCGTCGGACATATCATTCTTAAGTCCATCCTCCAGCGCGGCAATCGCCTGGAATGGTTCAGAAACCGCGGCCTGGGTATTTTGATTCAAATATCCGGTTCCTGTGCCCGCGCTTACAAAGTATACCAGGTCTTCCGGAATAACTTCCACTGTATATGTGGTTCCATCTGTACTGTCAATTGTGACCGTATCATAAGCACTATGAAAAAGATCCGCGGTCACACTATCCGCCCAGGTTACCCCGTCCACCGACGGCACTTGTCCTATATATGACGCGATATGTACCGGCGATGTCTCCCGCGCCTGTACCGGAGCCGGCATCATAACCGCTGTCATGCCGGCACAGAGCGTCAAGGCCAGCGCCCTCTGTCTGAAACTTCCTCTCTTTCCCATCTATCCTGCTCCTTTTCTCCTGTTTGAGGAAAGCCGGCAGCGCAGACGCCCTGCCGGCTTTCCTTAAAAGCGCGCTGAGAAATACATAAATTCCCAGCATTGTCAAGATCTCTTACTGTCTCGCGCGTCTTCTCATGATCATGACAGCGGCGATTCCGATCAGTGAGACAAGCGTCACGCCTGCCGCCGGCATCATGCCAGCTGTATCCCCGGTCTTAGCCGCCGGTTTTACGGATGCCGCGTTCTGGGCTCCGTTTCCGCTCTGGCCGTTTCCAGAAGTCTGATCCTGGGTTCCTGCTGGAGGATTCTGCTCCTGGTTCTGATCGCCTGTTCCCGGATTGTCTGTCCCCGGATCTTCGGTATCATCTGTTCCCGGATCATCCGGATCTTCCGGGTCTGGGTCTTCTGTATCTCCGCCCTGGATCTTCTCAAGCCCGTCGTACGCTGCCTGGAGCACTGCCGCCGCGTCGTCTACCTCAGCCTGGTCATCTACAGAAAGTGTCACATCCTCAAAGATCGCGTTTGCCGCCGCGAATGCCGCGCGGAATACGGTCACACTTTCTTCTGTGTATCCGGTCAGGTCAAGATCTTCCATCTGGCTGATCAGGTCTTCAAGCACAGACTTGTCTGCTTTGAGCCGCAGCGCGTCCATAGCTTCCACAAGCCGGTTCCACGCTTCGTCTGTCTCTGCCTGCATAGCGTCGCCATCCGCCAGGACTGCCTCTGCCGCTTCTTTCGCGGCGAGGAACTCTTCCTGTCCCGCTTCCACGTACTTTGTCAGGTCAATCATCCCTGCCAGCTCAAGCGCCATCTCAAGATCCGTCTTGTCCGCCGCTTTCATCTCCAGCGCGTGGATGGCAAACATCAGGTCTGCCGCCGCGTCGATTACTTCTTCTCTCGTGGCATTCTCATCTGCCATAACTGCTTCACCCTTCGCGATCGCGTCCGCGAACAGCTTCTGTACAGACTCTACCAGACCGCTGACAGTTCCGTCCTCCACATAGCCTTTGGCCTCATTGAGGAAGCGCTCCAGTATGGTCTTGCTCACCGGCTCTGAGGGCTCTTCGGACGGCTGTCCCGCCACCGCGATGAAGCTCACCTGAATTGCCTGAGACGCTCCCGCTGTCGGTGACACTGCTACCGTAAGCTTTCCGTCTTCGCCCACCGTGACCTCCTCATAGGCCAGTGTGTCATTGATATTGTTCAGGTACTGATATTTTTCCTGCACAACAGTACCGTTCAACGCAATGTCCGCATACCTGGTTCCATTGTGGGAGCCATACCATCCGGACGGATCAAACATACCAACATATACATTATACTCGCCGGGCTCTACATCGAACTGATACGTCAGCGTCTCGTTCCTTGCCGCATATCTCATGCTCTCGAACAGATCTACATTTGTAGTGCGCAACGTTCCGCCTGTACCCAAATATCCGAATCCCGCCTCTTCACTGTATGCCTGGTCATGGTTCTCTGCTGTATGTAACAGTGTCTTGGCGGACGCATCCATAACCGTGGTGTAATCACTGCTCACCGGGTCCACTGACATATTGGCAAAGTACAGAAGGTTATCCGGCATTACGATAACCGGTACGGATACCGTAAGCTGGGTTCCAAGTACAGACATGCCGCCTTCTATGGTTCCTTTGACCGCGGTCTGTCCGAACATGGTATCAGCCTGTACTACCTCATTCTCCCAGGTAACGTCCATTTCTTTTGTATCGCCGGACGCGGTCAGGACCGTCACTTTCTCCGGCAGGCCTTCCGCCTTCTTTCCTGCTTTTACTGCCATCAACTTCGGCAGTGTATCATCCTGCACGGAGATCAGCAGGGAGTCGTCTGCGTCCAGTTTTGAGCCCAGCGTATAGAGGGCGTCGATATTGAGCGTGCCGGATTTCACCATAACTTTTACAGTATGTTTCTCATTCTTAAGCCCGCTCAGGGTGTAGGACGCGTAACGGTTGGATGACGTGCTTGTGCTTACATCCTTGTCATACGGTGTATCCATATCATCCACATACACGTCCAGAACTGCTGAGGAACCATTTGTTCCGATAATTGAGAACCCGGTTCCCTCTACTGGAAATTCAAAAGTAAATGCCGCGTTGTCCGCTGTATTGATGGAATTTGTACGATACCACCGGTCCGCGCTGCCCGCGAGAGAATTGCCCGTCTCACTGGCGCTGCTTACCATCCAGTTCTCATCATACTCAATACTGTCGTCAGAGCCATCCACCATGCCGGACGCGTAGGGGATTGTCCCCGGTATTGTTTTGACTTCCAGATTGTCAAAATAAATCTTTGTCCAGGATGTGCTCAGTTTCACGCGTCCCGCGTCCATTGACTGGCTGTCCGAGTAAGCGCATACAGCTTCGCCGTTGATAAACGCGGTTATCTGGCTGTTCTGAGCCGCCAGCTTCACTGTGTATACGCCGTCCTCGGCTTTCGCGGTACTTCCACTGCCAACAACGCTTCCCGCGCGATACAGTTCCCATCTGCCGCTTCCGTAGATGCGCAGGGTATAACCGTCCTGATTCCAGTTCATGCCTGTCTGCGTGCGGATGCCAAGACCGGCCCACGCATTGTCGTTATCTGTGGGCATGGTGATATCCACGCCCGCGATATAGTTCATCCAGCGGAAGTCGCCGACAATCGTCATCGGGTCTCCGCCATTCCACTGATTCACAGACGCTTCTGAAATCTGCGCCAGACGTCCGTCTTCCACAACCCAGGCGCCATGGGTGTCAACCATATACCGAGGTTCATTCCCGCGGGATGTAAGATAGTCTTCTTTTACCGTCTCTTTGGATGCGGCATGATAAATTTCAACATCGTCTTCCTCCGCATATTCAAAGTCATCCGCATACAGATATTCATCCTCCGTATCCGTGTTCTTTCCGGTCTCATCCGTGTCGAGAACCGCTCGGTCCTCTGTGTTGATTCCTTCTGCCGGCATGGAGAGCTCATCCGGAGTTGTTCCTTCCTCTGTGCCGTCTGTATATGTATCCAGGGTGGTAACGGTCAGGATGCTGTACGGCGCCAGCGTGATCTCCCACACGCCGTCCTTCAGCTCTGCCTGGCCTTTATATTTCATATAGCTGTCCGTGGCTGTCTCCCACAGATTCAGGCTGCCCGCTGCTGCCTTGGGCATATCTTTTGCTTTAATCTGGTATTTTTTCTCATTGCGTGTGTTATTGAGCAGCACGACAGAAAAATCCTCTTTATCCGGGGAGGCAATCGTGATATAACTTGCATTGCCATCGATGCCGGACGTGTTGTGCTCACTTGAACTTCCCGCGAATCCGCCTGCGCTCGCCTGGGGAATCATGCGCCAGATTCCAGCCGTATTGTCTGCATTCTCCCAGCCAGTCTCCGCGAATCTGGAGAACTGCGCAATGATCTGAAGAACCGGATCATAGTGAATATATCCGGACCATGGGTCGCGGGCGCTTAACAGCTCTTTGTGCCCGTACTGGATTCCTTCATAAAATCCGCCCACTGCCGGCTGGAAGATATAGTGGGTCCTGCGTGAAGATACGAAGGATACCATAAAGCCTTCCGCCATAGCAAGTGGTCCCTGATATCCACCGATACTCTGCTGGCCATACTCCGCTGTTTTATTCTCATGGTACTCCGAGTAACCGAATGTCGCGCAGCCTTCGCTGTACCATACTTCCTTATCGTCCACATCCGCCATCTTTACATAATCATCTGTAGCATCGGTGCGATAGTGGAATCCGATAATATCCACCGCGTCATACAGGTCTTTGTCCGCTCTCATGCTGGGCACGATGTTCAGACTCTTGTTCTCATCAGAAGCGATGATGCGGATCTCGTGATACGCGTCAATGGCTTCCTGATCAAAATACGCAGGAAAATCCGTCTCATTTTCAATCTTACCTGCGATCCACTTGATGAAGTCTTCATTCGGATCACTGGTTTCATTTTTATCCGGGTTGATAAAGTCGACCACATACCCGTACTTCTCATATGCGTCGAATACCGTCTCCTTGTACCATGTATAGACTGCCTCATAACCTTTCCCGGTTCTGTCGCTGTTCCAGTAATCTCTTACCCAGTTCGGCATCTCCCAGCGCAGGAAACTCACCTTTACATCCGGGTTTACTTTCTTCGCGTCCGCCGCGATCTGGAATCCCGGATCTCTGGAAACATCAGCCTCGTCATCCTCACTGCGCATGGTACAGGAAGATGCCGCTGTGGAGTTATTTCCATCATTTCCCATTTCCATTTTGACATGGGTAAAGATCGGGTTGTCTCCGCCGAACAGATACTCCATCATCTCCCAGTAAGCGTCCGGATTCTCTGCTTTGTAGTCCATGAGCAGATTGCTTGTGCCGTTTCCGCTTAAGAGTCCCCATCCCTTCCATGTAAGGCCGTTCTTATTCTGCGCGGCTGTTTCTACGTCAGCCCCGTCAATCACGATCCTCGCAGTATCCGGGTCGCGGTCTTTAACTGCTTCCGCCCGTTTCCGCGTCTCCGCGGTAACCGCCGTTTCATCCGCTGTATCTGACACAGAAATATTATCATAGTATCCTGTATGCATAAATCCCGTGGCGTAGCTGATACCAAATCCTGCCACGATGCCGCTCTGGGCGCTCAGTTTAAAGCCAAGGCCGATGGTGTCACTGATCTTCTCCCCATCTCTGTATATGGTAACGTATCCCTGGGAATCATCTTCTGCGTACGCGATTCCCAGACCATACCATACCCGTTTCTCAAATTTCACATTCAGTGGGTATTCTGCTGATCCCACAGCCAGGATTGCGGGAGCATCCGCTGTCTTCTGGATGATCTTGAAGTTCGCCGCTGAGGTTCCAATCATCGCGATACCGGCTTTCTCCTGAGGCTCCCCTGTAAGCATCAGGTCTGCGTACAGTGTAAATTCCGGTGTACGGAAGTAGCTGTCCGCGGAATCGATTGCCGCGCCGCCGTCAATCGCGCTGTTTCCTCCGCTGATCCATCCACTTGTCACAGACGCCATCTGTCCGTCTCCAAAATCCGCCGTGAAGGAAGCTCCGTTTCTCACAGAAACCTTCCCATTGTCTTCCAGCGCTTCACCGGTCTGACCCGGTCCCGGAGTTTCTCCCTCCGACTTCGCAACGCCCAGCCAGCTGATGACCGGCGCCTGGCTTCCCGTAGATGACACACTGTATGTAACCGTCTGGTCTTCTTTGACTGTCACTGTACTGCTGACAACCTGAACCAGGTTATTCTTGTCTACCGTAAAATCTGCAACGGACTGTTTCTCACCATCATGCGTAATGCTGATATTCATAGGCCGGGTCATATTCCACCATTCCTGGTGCCCGGAAGTGAACGTATACGTTCCCGCCTCCAGTTCCAGCTCATATGACAGAGTCTCTCCCGCGGCGTTATTCCCGTGGTAGATTCCTGTATTTTGTTTGTCCGCGGCATTCGTATTGCCTTTTGCCTTTATGGAACTGCCGCTCAGTCCCCACTGCGTTTTCCCCTCTATATACAGCTGGTCCGCAGTCTGATTTTTCAAGGTGTCCCCCGCCAGCGCCTTCACCGCCAGATAGGGAGGCGTGTCATTCTCCTCAGAAGGTGCGTCGCTGTAACTGTCAATAAAGTACACCAATTCCTTCGGCACGACCTCCACCGTGTAATCGGTTCCGTCTGTGCTCTCGGCAGTCACCGTCTCATAAGCTGTGTCAAACAGCTCCGCCGTCACGCTGTCCGCCCAGGTCACCCCGTCCACCACGGGAATCTCCCCTGCGTAGGCGGCGATGTGCGTCGGCACCGGGTCCGCCGCCTGTGCTGTCACAGGCGCCATCGTAACCGTCATGCCGGCACAAAGCATCAGCGCCAGCGCTCTTTGTTTCATTCCTGCTGGTCTGCCCATATTTTTCTCATCCTCCTTCTCTTCCTATGGGTATTTCAGTCCGCCCGCCATATACAGGGCAGAGAGCAGACTGATACTGAGTTTATTATAAAAATAAGAAAATTTCTTTACTATGCCTTCACCTACGATTTCATTTAATTTTTCTCACAGTATTTTCCATACAGGCGGACAGCATGTATTATTTACAGATTTTTTGTCTTTTTCATCCTCAGCTCTTGTAATCCGCCACTGGTAAAGTAAATAATGCAGGAGAGCAGCCGGCTCAAATATACATTCTATTTCAGGGAGAATTTCACTATGGTAACTGAACTTACAGAAAAATCACAATATTAAATCAGCGTCTGGGGGCGTAAAACAGGGCTGCGGCATGGATGATTCCCGTGCCGCAGCCCTTTTCTATCGCCCTGTTTCTATTCTTTTATTGCTTTTTTCTCTTTTCAGCCTCTTACGCGCCGTTTCAGCACGCATCCGATTGCAGCTATGGAAATCAGCATTGCGATTCCCGCTGCCGCCGGCATCATTGCTGATACATCTCCGGTCTTAGCCGCCGGTTTTGCTGCCGCCGTGTTCTGCGTTCCATTTCCATTCTGGCTGTCCGCATTCTGGCCGTTTCCGGAAACCTGATCCTGGGAGCTGCCGGAAGGATTCTCTCCATCTGTTCTCGGCTGATCGTTATCCGGATTTTCTGTACCTGGATTCTCAGCATCGCCGGTGTCTGGATTCTCTGTATCCGGATCTTCTGTCTCTCCGCCCTGGATCTTCACAAGCCCGTCATATGCCGCCTGAAGTACTGCCGCCGCGTCGTCCACCTTCGCCTGATCATTCACAGAAACCGCCTCATCCATAAAAATCGTATTGGCCGCCGCGAATGCCGCGCGGAATACGGTCACGCTCTCTTCTGTGTACGCGGTCAGGTCAAGGCTCTCCATACGGCTGATCAGATCCTCAAGCACGGACTTATCCGCTTTGAGCCTCAGCGCGTCCATAGCCTCCACAAGCCGGTTCCACGCCTCATCTGTCTCTGCCTGCATCGCGTCGCCGTCCGCCATGACTGCCTCTGCCGTTTCCTTCGCCGCCAGGTATTCATCCTGTCCGGCTTCTACATACTTGGACAGGTCAATCAGTTCTGCCAGTTCAAGCGCCATCTCAAGATCGGTCTTGTCCGCTGCCTTCATCTCCAGCGCATGGATCGCAAACATCAGATCCGCGGCCGCGTCGATTACTTCTTCTCTTGTGGCATCCGCATCCGCCATGACCGCTTCTCCTTTGGCGATGGCGTCGCTGAACAGCTTCTGTACGGATTCTACCAGTCCGCTGACTGTTCCATCTTCCACATAGCCTTTCGCCTGATTAAGGAAGTACTCCAGTGTCTTCTTGTTCACCGGCTTCTCCGGCTCTTCCTGGTCCTCTTTAACTGTCAGCTCAAGCTGGGCCGTCAGGCCGCGGTGTGTGACTGTAACAGTCTTTGTCCCTGCCTGTGACGCGTCAAACCCATCCTGGTACATTCCGCTGTTCATGGGGATTACGTTTGTACTGCCGTCGCTGTATGTCTCTGTGATCTCGCCGCCCAGCAGTGAGGGCTGACCCTCGTATCCCTTGTCATATTCTGTCACACTGGGAAGCTTGGTCACTTCGATTCCCGTCAGTTCCGGCACAGGCTGTGCCTCAGGATCGCGCTCCGTGTAACTGATCCTGCGCAGTTCCAGATAACGGGTGGCACTGCTGCTGTCATTCTGATATACGCGGACTGTTACCGCCGCGCCGCTCAAGCCTGTTTTTTCATAAATTCTTACTGTCCCGCTCTGCTGCCTGCTCTGGACAATCTCGTCCTCCACCACAACTTCTCCTGTGGCGTCGTCCGTAATCACAACCTTAAAATCTGCGGAATCATATTTGTTGGCCCCGTCAATGACAAAGGATGTATAGTTCCCTTTAAACTCAGCGTAAGCGCCTTTATAAACGGTATCCACCTGGGACGCGCGCGCCTGCCACTGATCACCGTTTCCTGAATCCTTATTTCCTCCGTCTTCGGTGCCGTCATTCCGAAGGATACGGAAATCTTTGCCCATACCTGAAATTGACGGAGCATAGGATACAGACGACTGGAGCAGCTTCAACGCGGCCTGCGCTTCTGTGAGCGCGTTAGTCTTCTCGATCACGTCCGCCTGGGAACCGCCCTCGTCCTCAAGCCGCTTCAGCGCCTCATAATACGCATTGTAAAGTGCCATCCAGCTGTCTTTTGTATAAAGCGCTTCCTGGGTCTCATCACCCAGCACTTCCGCCGCGGCCTCAGCCGCCGCCTTAAGAGCGTCCTTATTCAGCACATTTTTGTCCGCACTGATCTCCGCGGCTGTTTCTTTCTCTGTCCCCGCTTCATCATAGACGTGGATCTGAATGCTGCCCTCCGTCTTCTCCGGAAGAATAAAACCGCATTTCATCTGACCGCTCTCATCCACGGTTTCCTGCCGGATACCCAGCAGAGTACCGTCTTCTGCCACAATCTTCACCATGCCCTGTACACCCGGGACGAAACCTCCCGCCGCCGTGGTCAGAAGCCGCTCTTCCGCTGTGTATGTGTACTCGACATCATCGCCTGCCGCGTCAAAGATCACCGGCTCATATGGCACAACCGCGCTGCCGTCCACAGTCAAAGGATAAGAATACACTCTGCCGCTGTCCGTATTGAACACGAAGATCTCCAGACGCTTTGACTCGCTTCCCTCCGGAAGTTCCATTGTCAGTTCAATCCGCGCGCTGTCTCCCGCCTTTACAGTCACCTCGTCCTGAACCAGCGCCTCCAGGGCGATGGTGCCGCTTCCGCCAAGCGCTGCCGCTGCTGAGACTTTTACATCGGATGATCCGTTGTTCTTAACCGGCACAGCCAGATCCAGCTTATCCCCGGATTCCAGCTCTGTTACACGCACTCCGCCGGCATTGACGGAAACCGGTTCCACCACGATCGGATCAATGCCTTCTGTTGTCCCTGAGACTTTAAACGCGTCAATGATGATATAATCTCCGGTCAGGCATCTCAGTGTCAGTGTATAGTCCCCAGCCGGGAATACCTCTGATTTAAATATCGATACCTGGTCCTGTCTCTTTTCCGCATATGCGCTGCATACTTCCTGCTGAACGATCTCACCTTCCGCATCCCGGATCGTAATCTCATAATTGCCCATGTTGTTCTCTACACGGCTGAAGAATTCCACCTGGGTACCGCTGAAAGACATCTCAATATATGATTTTTCTCGGTCTTCTTTTGTCAGATTACAGTAAGACATTGTCTTTTCTATACAGTCAGCCGAGTTCGACGCATTTCTGTCCGGGGTGGATTCATCCCATCCGTCACCGTGGTACACGATCACGCTGTCCTGGTCATCCACAATCTGCCCAGAAACTGATTTGATGAAATTAATCTCCTCAACGAGCTGGTTCCTGACAATCACCATGTTGACAATATATCCCTCGTCGATGGCGTCAAACATGGAGACAAAGTTGGCTTTCTTTCCGATCTGCTGTCCGTTCACGCTCTTCAACACATCACCTGTCTGAAGCCCGAACCGTGCCGCCTGTGAATTCTCCGGTACATTTTCCATATATACACCGTCCAGGCCGCCCGCGCCCGTGGATGACATAATCGCGTCATTCAGCGCGCTGATTGTGGCGCCGTGCCATTCTTCCCGCTCCAGCATATCTACTGTTCCGTCAGGCTCTGTTTTCTCATAAACCGGTGCCTGATATTCACAGCCCGGTTTTCCAAACTGGTCCATGGGGAAATTCTCGAAGCCGGTGGCTTCCATAACCGCTTCATTCGTCACGGTATAGTCATTTGCTGACGTATCTTTAAACATTGGGTCCGCATTGACAGAATCTGTATCGAAGCCCAGTTTTTCCCACCAATCTCCCGGATAATTGACTTTCATTCCAAAATCATAGAACCAGTTATTGTTGATCACATCTTCGCTCACCTTAAACCTGCTCTCACTGGTCGCGGCCAGGCTGTACGGTGTTCCCTTTATTACGATATTTCGCTCGATCGTATCATAAGAATCTTCAAACGTGCAGTGCAGATTAATCTGCGCGTTTACAATAATATTATTATATACGCTTCTGTGGAACCCTTCTCTGAGCTTAATGCCCATGTTCAGGCACAGATTGTTATATATCTCGTAATTGGTTGATCCGTCATCCAGATCAATACCAAAGGTTGATCCTCCGTCCACACGGCCGGAGAAATGCATCCTGTTGTCATGGATGGTGGTTGTTTCAATGGCATCGATCATGCTGTAGGGTTCTTTCTGCGCGGCATTGTTTCCACCGGTATCATATCCGCCCAAAGACCAGAATCTGTCCCGTCCCCAGGAGTTGAACATCCCGTGGTCATCCGTCTCTTTCTGGACATCAAAGATATCATTGTACGCGATCTCATGTCCGCCAAATGTTCCGTCGCCTACATTGACGCCGGCCCTCGGTCCTTCATGCATCGTATTGTGGAGAATGTGTACCTGATAAGCCACGGACAGAGCCACATGGCTGGACTGCTTCTCCCAGATACCTACATTCTGGATATGGTTGTTGGAGATCACTGCCTCTCTCGGATAATGTTCCGCCTGCGGTCCGGAGGCTGTATCCTCAATTGTCGTTTTATGTACATATTTCTCATCCGTCTCCGGGTCCAGTGGAGCTGTGTATCCCCAGAACGACGCCTCCCGGCAGGAGTCCGGGAACCCGGCTGCCAAAATACCCGAAGATCCGATATTAATAATCTCATTGTTGTCGATGGTCACTCCCTTTGAGTGTCCGGACAGAAAGACCGCATTTCCACCGATATTTTGGATTGTACCATTCTGAAACGCCACATTTTCCGCGTCCTGGATAAACAGCGCGCCGGAACGCACGACACACCAGTCGCTTCTCATCAGCGGTACGTATGTACCGGTGAACATGGTTCTCTTGGTATTCTCCAGTGTAAGGCCGTCAAAGACCAGATTGGTAACCTGGGAACCGTCCTGAGTCCCCTCCACATGGAGAAGCTCTTCTGTCACAGCGCCTTCCACTGTGACATCATTTAAGTCCACTCCATCCTGCGGCCAGACATAGAGTTTTCCTTCTTCGTTGTTATAGTACCATTCACCCGGGGAATCCAATTCTTCAAAAATGTTCTCCACCATGACAGCGCTGGAGAGCATGCCGGACCCTCTGTTATTATCGCCGACCCACTCGTAGGAAAGTCCCAGTGCTGAATCATTTTTGCCCGTGATCCTGTAAGAATTCCCGCCCCATTTATTGGAATGAAGGGCGCGGATATATCCGCCTGACGGGTCCTCCCAGCCGGCGCTCCTCGCCTTGATATCCGCCTGGCTTGTACTTCCCTGCAGTACCTGCCCCGCGTCATAATTCGGATATCTTGCCAGAATCTGCTGGCTTCCGTCGATAAAGAGCTGGTCAATCCCCAGTCCCGATTCCACGGACGTGACCTGGATCTCTCCATCATATGTCTCCCATTTCAAGTTCTCCAGCGTCTTCGCCCCTGTCAGCACCGCATTGCTGCCCACATAGGTGACATTGCTGTCCTCCGGCCCGAATGTGACAGGCTCTTCAAGAAAATACCGGCCTTCGCCGATGGAAACCGAAGCACTTCCTTTCTCCGCCGTCACTTTCTGCGCCGCTTCGCGGGCCTTTTCGATGGTAGCATACGGACTCTCCTCGCTTCCGTCCCCTTCACTGTCACTTCCGTCCGGAGATACATAGATGTCAAAATCCATCTCCTGTCCGTCTCCATCCTGTCCGCCGGCCGCCTGTGCCCCCAGCGGGACCCCCGACACGGCCATCGCTGTGCAGAGCAGTGCCGCACAAACTTTTTTTCGTTTCATAACTTGCCTCCTCCCATTTCACTTTTACTGTTCTGAATGAAACCACCGCATAAAACACCTATGCCAGTATATCATTTTTAGTTATTATAACCGATTAACCCCTTTCATTCCATCTGTTTAATCGACATTTTTTATATATTCATGTCGTTTTTTTCTTGATTTTTATATACTTTATCAATTTCTTCCTTTTCAACTCCACCGTTTCCGTCACATTCGCACACTTTCTAATAATTCACCACATTAGATGCCATTTTCCGAAAGATTTCCTGATACCATTCTATTTCCGAAAAGAAGACAATTGAATAGACAATCATATCACCAATATTTGTAAAATAAGAACTGGATAACAAATCTGGATTTGCCGAGGGAGACTCGCAGGGGCATCGGCAAATCGGACGAAAACTTCGGAGCAGATTTTCGAAGCCGTATTCTGCGCGGGGGTGTGGGTGGCTTCGGTTCCGCTCCACAGGGCAGGAAAA
>CAUEYX010000025.1 GCA_959022495.1 uncultured Lachnospiraceae bacterium
GGCCTGACCCCTCCCGGGAGGGGTCAGGCCCCTTTTCCTCCCATTTTCAGAATATTTCTAAATTGTATTCACCGCATCACTGATTGTTTTCACCCCAACCAGCTTAATCCCCCTGATTCCCTTAACCATCTTCATCGATACTTCCGGCAGGATACACGTCTGAAACCCCAGTTTCCTGGCTTCCGCGACCCGCTGTTCCGGCATATTCACCGCGCGCACTTCTCCGCTCAGCCCTACCTCGCCAAAGACGATTGTCTTTTCATCTATCGGACGGTTCCGATAACTGGATACCAGCGCCATTACAATTCCAAGGTCGATCGCCGGCTCATTCATGCGGATTCCCCCCGCAATGTTGACATAGGCATCGGAATTCCCCAGCGCCATGCCCAGACGCTTCTCAAGGACTGCCATAAGCAGATTCACCCGGTTATAATCCGTGCCCGCCGCTGTCCGCCTGGGCATGCCAAAGTTACTGTGACACACCAGCGCCTGGATCTCAATCAGAATTGGCCTTGTGCCCTCCATGGAACACGCCACCACCGATCCGGAGGCATTCTCCGGCCTGCCGCTGAGCATATATTCCGAGGGGTTCTCCACCTCCTCAAGCCCGGTCTGCCGCATTTCGAACACACCGATCTCGTTGGTCGAGCCAAAACGGTTCTTCACCGCCCGAAGGATTCGGTAGGACGCATGCCGGTCTCCCTCAAAATAGAGCACGGTATCCACCATATGTTCCAGCACCCTGGGTCCTGCCACATTCCCCTCTTTCGTCACATGCCCCACGATAAAAATCGGCACACACAATCCCTTGGCAAGCTGCATAAAGATATTTGTGGACTCCCGCACCTGGGAAACACTCCCCGGCGCTGAAGACACTTCTTCACTGTACATCGTCTGGATCGAATCTATAATCACCAGTTCCGGCTTTTCTCTCTCTATGACGCCCCTGATCGTCTCCAGATTCGTCTCGCACAGAAGATACAGCCCCGAGGCAAACGCCCCCATCCGGTTCGCCCTCAGCTTGATCTGCGCCTGTGATTCCTCCCCGGATATATACAGCACCTTCCTCTCCCCCGCAAGGCGCTGGCACACCTGGAGGAGCAGTGTGGACTTCCCAATTCCCGGATCACCCCCCACCAGCACGAGAGAGCCCGGCACAATCCCACCGCCCAGTACACGGTCAAGCTCCCGGATGCCGCTCCTGATCCTGGCATTATCGTCCGCTGTTACGTCATTCAGCGCAACTACGCCAGCCGCTCTGACGGACTCTCTGACAGACCTGGCCGATACTGTGGTTCCCTTTGTAATCCCTGTGTTTATCTTCTCCTCCGCGAATGTATTCCACTCCCCGCACGCGGGGCACTGCCCCAGCCATTTCGCTTCCTCATGCCCGCAGTTCTGGCAGAAAAATACACTTTTCTTTCCTTTTGCCATGCTCGTTCCTTTCAATTGATCTTCTTCCCAGCTTCTAAAAGATTCTCTCGGTTCCCGCCATACAGCCCCCAATAAAAATGGGGCGGACGCATCATCCACCCCTGACGGCCTTATCCACTTGACACATCTTACGCCGCCGGCGCTCCGGCAGCCGGCCGTACCAGCTTAACACTTTACGACTTTCACCTGGACATTCTGGTCTGCTGCGAGTTCAACGCTGACACTGAGCTTCCCGCTCAGATTCGTATGCATTCTTCCTGCTGATTCCCCGCTGATAAACACCTCATATTCACTCTCCGGCTCCAGCTCCAGCGTAAACTGTACATCTTCTTTTGCTGAGACAGCAAATTCAACCTCTGTCCCCGTCTGCCTGAAATTCTCAACCCCGCTGCCCGGCACGGATTCGTATACAAACATTCCGTTTCTCTCAAGCTTTGTGATCTCCGAAAACGTTTTCACTTTATAGATATCGCCCTGATATTCGTAATTATCCTTTTTTGTCTTCGATGCGAGCGTATAATCTCCGAAACTAAGTGTCCCGTCACTTTCTGCGCGCAATAATTCTTTCACTGCTGCCATTTCGTTTTTCCTCCTAAGTATTTCAGAATAATTCTGCTATCGATATTATAATATAAAGCCTTTCTTTTTTCTACTGAAACATGCGTGAAAATTCATCCGGAAATCCTGCCCGGGAACCTGCGCATAAAGCTCCTGTCCCGGCACGCCTATGATGGCTGACGTACTGTAAACCGGATCTCTTTCTTCAAAGTTCCCGCTTCCACACAGTCTCCCGCCTTTATTTCCCCATTCAGTATCGCCTCTGCCAGCTTATCCTCCAGCTCGGTCTGCAGTGCCCGGCGCAGGGGCCTTGCCCCGTATTTTGCGTCGGTACCTTTCTCCGCGATCAGATTTTTTGCCGATTCTCTCAGGGTCAGCTGAATATTCATCTGCTCTGCCAGACGTTTTGTAAGTCCGCGGCACATAAGCGCCACGATTTTCTTCATATGAGGCTTCTCAAGCGCATGGAACACAATGATTTCATCAATACGGTTTAAAAATTCCGGGCGGAAAATCATCTTCACCTCGTCCATGACATTCTGCTTCATCCGTTTATAATCCCCTGCCGGATCTTCTTTAGCCGCAAAGCCCAGCTTCTTCGGGTCTACGATCGCCTTGGCCCCGGCATTGGACGTCATAATGATCACCGTATTAGAAAAATCCACCTTTCTGCCCTGCGAATCCGTAATGTGACCGTCGTCCAGCACCTGGAGAAGGATATTGAATACGTCGGGGTGGGCTTTCTCAATCTCATCAAAAAGAATCACCGAATACGGGTGGGTCCTCACCTGATCGCTGAGCTGTCCGCCCTCCTCATGTCCCACATATCCCGGAGGAGAGCCGATCATCTTAGATACCGAATGTTTCTCCATATATTCTGACATATCCACCCGGATCATGAATTCCTCGCTTCCGAACAGCGCTTCCGCCAGAGCCTTTGACAGCTCCGTCTTTCCCACGCCTGTTGGACCAAGGAACAAAAAGGAGCCAATCGGCCGTTTCGGGTCTTTTAAGCCCACACGCCCTCTTCTGACCGCCCGCGCCACTGCACTGACCGCCTCTTCCTGGCCAATCACCCGCTTATGCAGGACATGTTCTAATTTCTTCAGACGGTCCGCGTCACTCTCCGCAAGTTTCTGCACCGGAACTTTCGTCCATGCGGAAACAACTTCTGCAATATCCTCTTCTGTCACTGCCGGGCGGGCCGACGCCATTTTCTTCTGAAAACGCTTTTTCACCTTTTCCAGCTTCGCCTGCGCCTCTTCCTGCTCTCTCTGAATCATAGAAGCCTCTGTGAAATCACCTCTCTGTACCGCGTCTTCTTTCTGCCCCGTCAGTTCTTTCACCGCTTCTTCCAGCGCTGTCAGATTGTCCGGCACTTTGTACCCTTTCAGGTTTACTTTGGAACACGCCTCATCCATCACGTCAATGGCTTTATCCGGGAGATTGCGGTCTGTGATATACCGCTGGGACATCTGTACCGCCGCCTCCAGCGCCTGGTCCTCGATCATAACCTTATGGTGATTCTCGTATTTTTCTTTCAGCCCCCGCAGAATCTGAAGGCACGCTTCCTTATCCGGCTCTTCCACGGACACCGGCTGAAAACGTCTCTCCAGCGCCGCGTCTTTCTCAATGTATTTACGATATTCGGCGATCGTCGTGGCGCCAATCAGCTGCAGTTCCCCTCTTGCGAGAGACGGTTTCAAAATGCTTGACGCATCGATGGCTCCCTCCGCGCCTCCGGCTCCGATCATGGTATGAATCTCGTCAAGGAAGAGAATGATATTGCCATTTGACTCAACTTCGGAGATCAGCCCCTTCATTCTCTCTTCGAACTCTCCCCGGTATTTCGAACCGGCAATCAGTCCCGGCAGATCCAGAGTATAAATCCGCTTATCCCGCATCTTCTCCGGTACAACACCCGCCGCGATCCTCTGTGCCAGTCCCTCCACAACCGCAGTCTTTCCCACGCCCGGCTCGCCCACCAGGCAGGGATTATTCTTCGTCCTGCGGCTTAAAATCTGCATAAGACGGTACATCTCCTGTTCCCGCCCCAATACGGGGTCCAGTTTCCCGCTTTCCGCTCTGGCTGTCAAATCCGTGCAGAACTGCTCCACCATGCCGCCCGCACCCTTCTGGGTATCCTGGATCTCGTCCTGATATTCCTTCGGGTCCACTCCCGCGGCTGTCATAATATCCTGGAAAATTTTCTGTAGATTGATATTCAGCGTAATCAGTATGCGGGCGGCCACACAGTCTACATCTCTTATAATTGACAGCAGCAGATGTTCTGTCCCCACCTCAAAGGTATGCAGGCGATGCGCCTCCCTCCCGCTGTTTTCCAAAATATATTGAAATCTGGGGCTCTCCTCCGGTTTGTGCCCCGCGAATACATCTTCCGGCGGCACGATCAGCTCATCCATCAGGCGGAGCACCTCTTTTTCCTCCACCCCGTTCTGCGCGAGAATCTGCCCCGCCACGCCGGAGTACTCCGCCCGCAGCCCCAGCAGAAGATGCTCCGTCCCGATATAGGGATGCCCCATCTCATTCGCCTTCTTTGAGGCGTACCTGATGGCACGCTGTGCCTGTTCTGTATATGAAATATGCATAAAATCCTCCTGTCTTTCAGTCCCGGCCATTCCTCCGGCTTACCAATTATTCCCCCATATATTCACTGTAATCATCGAATATCTCATCTACCAGATCATGGACCTCCTGGCGTGAAATATTTTTACAATATCCACGCGCAAGTACGATCCGCAGCTCCCGTCTCATTTCTTCCATCTGCTCAAGCTTGTCGATGTCCAGCGCGATCACGGCTCCCCGCCTTTTGTCCAGACTGATATAACCTTCCCGTTTCAGCACACTGTACGCCTTATTCACTGTATGCATGTTCACCCCGATCCTGTCCGCCAGCTGGCGCACAGAGGGCAGAGAATCCCCCTCCCGGATCACAGACGTGGCAATCCCCATAATAATCTGATTACAGAGCTGAATATAAATCGCCTCATCACTGTCAAAATCAACTTCTATCAGCATAGTGACCATCCTTTCTGACGCGTGTTATAGACATAGTAGCACAATATTCACAAAGCTTCAACTAAGACTTTGATAATGGAATTCGGCCGCGAAACCGCGGCCAAATTCCAGATTTAATAATATTTAACTGTCACAGTCCGCCCCATTTTCTCCGCTGTTGTTATAAGCTGATCTACCAGATTCTGTCTCATGCTTAAGTCAAAGTTCAGCTCGGACTCCACATGCGCCTCATTGACCGCCATGCCCACAAAGAGGTTCAGCTCCGTGCACTCTTCGATTAGAAGTTTTGCCAGACGGGATGCCCCGTTTTCAGCGTCCAGCTCCTCGAAAAATTCCGGGTCGAACTCATCGTTCACATACTTTTTGAGGATCTTTAAGCATTTCCCGAGGGTCAGCACTCCTTCCGTCACCAGGTCAATGCCTTCCAGGACCGCCATGGGCGGCACATCCGGATTGCGGCTGTCCACCTTTGTCACGATCTCGCGCCCCAGGACGCGCGCCGCAATGTTCGCGCTTGTGCCGCCGGCAACGACTTTTTTCCCTTCCATGTGCATAAATTCCTGCATCAGGCGTTCATCATCTTCCTTTGACTTGGGCGGCCCGGTGAAAATATTGACCACCCTGCGCTCAATTACCCTTGCCACTGCCACGGTCGTGTCGTCCCCCGGCTTCTCCTCGTAAAGTTCGTCGCACGCCTGGCTGAGCATAACGGCAAGCCTGGACGCGGACATCGTCTTTTTGGTACATTTCAGGGTATACTCTGCCATCGCTTCCCATGTCCAGCCCTGGAGGTTGA
Organism: uncultured Lachnospiraceae bacterium; assembly: GCA_959022495.1. GTDB lineage: Bacteria > Bacillota > Clostridia > Lachnospirales > Lachnospiraceae > Mediterraneibacter. The sequence continues at coordinate 5,828 of CAUEYX010000025.1, forward strand.
GAATGGAGCCCGCGCCCGCGTAGATGACCCCGTCGCTCATCAGTACAAAGCAGTCATTCTTTTTCACCTGGAACCGATATTCATGAATCTTCTTTCCCCCGATCTCCCGGGTCCCATAAGGATATTTCACGATCCTGCCATCCCGGATGAAGACGCAGGACGGATTGTCAAACTCCGCCAGATACGCCTCTCCGCTGTGGAAGATCTGGAGGATAGAAAACGTAGCGTACGCGACTTTCCTTACTTTACATATGGGCAGCGTCTTCGCGATGGTCTCCACACAGGATTCAATGTCCGCTCCTTCATAGAGCATAGTTCCAAGGATTTTCGAGGTCAGGGTTGCCAGAATATTCGCTTTCACCCCGCTTCCCATGCCGTCCGCGAGAATCATGATGTCAGATTCGGCAGTTTTTATAATCTCTACCTTATCGCCGCACAGTTCCTCATGGTGTTTATTCAGGCTTTTCCATGCCACATCGATACTCACACTCATACCCGGTCTCACTCCTCTTCATTCAGAATGGAATCTCTCAGTTTTGTAAGCGTCACCTTTGTCTCCGCTGTTGTCTCCCCGAGAAGCCCGGCAATCTCCTGGGCTACCATCATCTGCTTTTCAATGACTTTCTGCGCCATCTCCACTGTCTCCACTTTAAGATTGTAGTGCTGTTCCTTGATCTTTTCCTCCCGCGTCACATCCTGGAACGTAACGAGCACCGCGTCCAGGTTCTCAATATAGACGATGGTTTCCTCTGCCACCATCCTCCCGTTCTCGAGCTGGATCTTCTTGTGGAGAACCGGCTCCCTCGTAAGCAGGGCTGTCTCGATATCCGCTGTCTCAATAAACTCAAATATGTACCGCTGCACCGCCTCCTCATGTCCCACGCCCAGGAGCTCTTGTCCCTTCCGGTTGCAGTCCAGTATCCGCATGTCGCTTCCGATAACAAAGATCATGTTCGGCGTCACGTCCATAACCACATTGGACATGGACTCTGCCTGCGCAAGAGCATAAGGCATGCACATGGACAGCTCTGCCTTGCCCTGGAACACAGCGACTGCCTTTTCCCGGCAGGTGGAATAACCGCAGGCGCCGCAGTTCAGCTCATCCTCGGGAGAATATTTCCCGGTGGAGCGCAGAATCCTTCTGATCTGTTCTTCCGACGGGACAACGTCCGACAGACTGTGGTTTCCGAATTCTTTTGCCAGTTCTTCTGTGACCATATCCGGGAGTTCTTTTGCCGCTTTGTAAGATACTACATTTTCAATCTTTACCTTCGTTTTCACATAAGAGGTATTCCAGTGCGCTGACGCCGGGCCTTTCGCGCATCCGCCCTCACAGACATTCGCCTCAATAAAGCAGTGGTCCAGTTCCCCTTTCTGGAGGCACTCCAGCATCTCCATGCAGTTCTCAAGCCCGTCCACAAACACTTTGTGGTAACCGTCCGCCTCCTCTTCTGTGATCACAGACTGGATCACCCCGCCGCTGACCGGATAAAGCCTGTTAATCTTCGGGTCCGGATTGCCCATTGGCTTATCCTCGCACGCGCGCAGGTCGATCCCTTCTTCATGGAACCATTCTGCCAGTTCTTCAAATGTCAGGATCGCGTCAACCGCCCCAAACACTCTTTCATCTCCGATGGCCTCCTGCTTCTTTGCAATACATGGCCCCAGAAATACCACCTTTACATCCGGCCCGTAAACTTTTTTGATATACCGGCCGTGGGCAATCATCGGCGAGACGACCGGAGCCATCAGCCTGGCGCAGTCCGGGTAGTATTTCTCAATCAAATCGTTCACACTGGGACAGCATGTGGTAATAATGTTCGGCATTTTGTTCTCACGCACAAGCTTCTTGTACTCATTGGTCACCAGGGCCGCTCCCTCCGCTGTCTCGCGCACTTCCCAGAACCCCAGCTTCTGAAGGGCGTCCACCACCTGTCCCGGCCGGTCAAATTCCAGCACTCCGGCATAGGACGGGGCAATCGATATCACCGTCTTCAATCCCTGATTGAGGTATCCTTTGACCCGCTCCATATCACTGGCGAATGTTTTTGCATTCTGGGGACAGACTTCAAGACAGCGCCCGCAGTTGATGCAGTGATCCACCATGATTCTTGCCTGCTCATCTTTGACTGAAATCGCTTTTACCGCACAGTTCCGTACACATTTATAACAGTGCCGGCATTTTGCATCTTTAAAGTCAATGACTTTCATAGCGAAAACCTCCTTGTTTTCCTATCGTTTTATCTATAGATTTTATTTTACCAGAGCAGAATGGGAATATCCAGACGCGTTTTCACTGTCCTGCATCCTTTTTCACAAAGGAGAGTCTCTCTTATAAAATCAGCAGGACCGCACACAGACTGTATCTGTCGTCTATGCGCGGTCCTGCTGTCCGCTTGAATGCTGCCCGGAATTTTACTCCGCGATGTACCTGCAGGCCGCCAGCGCGGCAACCGCACCGTCAGCCGCGGCCGTTGTAAGCTGCCGGACCTCTTTTGTACGGCAGTCCCCCGCCGCGAATATTCCCGGGCAGGATGTCATACAGTCCTCCGCAGCGAGGATGAAGCCGTCGGAAGCCAGCTTCACCACTTCAGCAAACACCTCATTTTTCGGGATCTGCCCTACTGCGATAAATAAGCCGGACACGTCAAGCTGAAAGTCTTCTCCCGTCTTTTTGCTGTTCACGATCAGCCCTTCTACGGCATCACTGCCTATAATCTCCTTCACAGTGGAGCTCAGGATAAATTCTACATTCTCTCTTCCTTCTAGACGTTTTACAATGCTGTCCTCTCCACGGAACTCATCCCGGCGGTGGATCAGATACACTTTCCGGCAGTAATTGGCGAGAAATTCCGCATCCTGCAGGGCTGTGCTCCCACCGCCTGCCACAGCTACATCCTTCCCCCGGAAAAACATGCCGTCGCAGGTTGCGCAGTAAGACACTCCCGCCCCTGTGAGACGTTCTTCATTGGGAATGCCCAGATGCCTGTGGGTCACCCCGGTTGCCAGGATCACGCTCCTGCACGGATATTCTTTTCCTGACGTCTCGATAATTTTTGCGCCGCCTTCCCCGCGTATGCCCGTCACCAGCTCCATGGCAGTCTCTGCCCCCAGTTTTACTGCCTGGTCCAGCAGGTTCATGGAGAATTCACTCCCGCTGACGCTTGCGATCCCCGGATAGTTTTCTACATTCGGAGACGCGGTTATCTGTCCTCCGAACACTCCGCCTTCGAGGATGATGGTCTTTTTCCCCGCGCGCTGTCCGTAAATGGCAGCAGTCATTCCGGCAGTCCCGCCGCCGATAATTCCAATATCATACATATGATTTTATCCTTCTTTCTCTGCATAATTTTTTATATTCGACGCGTTGGCCAGCTTCGTTACCTGCCCGTCTTTTACCACGATTAAGGTCGGCGCCTGCATAACGCCATACTTTTCCACCAGATCCATGTTCTCTTCCGCGTCTACCAACTCATACGGGATATGTGCCTTTTTAAGAGAATTTGTCGCCACACGGCAGTTGGGACATGTTTTTGTAGTAAAAAGCAGGGTCTTTGTCTCACTTTCGTCCACAGAGGCCTTTGTGGTCTCTTCCATGGCCGCGTGGGTTTTGGGCTTCATATGGGAGTTCGTGATGTCGTACACTTTCCGCTCTTTAAATTCCTGGGTCTTACCGTCATTCCAGTTCTTAACCGGTCGGTAATACCCTGTGATCCTGCTGTAAACCTCAGCCTCTTCGCCGCAGTGCGGGCACTTGAACTGCTCGCCGGACAGATAGCCGTGATTTTTACAGATCGAATACGTAGGTGACATTGTATAATATGGGAGCTTGTAATTCTCCGCGATCTTCCGCACAAGGGATGCCGCGGACCTCCAGTCAGGCAGCTTCTCCCCGAGGAATGTATGGAATACCGTCCCTGATGTATATAATGTCTGAAGTTCGTCCTGGATGTCCAGGGCCTCGAACACATCATCTGTGTATCCCACCGGAAGATGAGAACTATTTGTATAATAGGGAGTCCCATTCTTCTCAGCCGCTGTGATAATATCCGGGAACTGCTCTACATCATGCTTTGCAAGACGGTAGGTGGTAGACTCTGCCGGAGTCGCCTCCAGATTGTAGAGATCGCCGTATTCTTCCTGGTAGTCAGAGAGCCTCTCTCTCATATGGTTCAGCACTTCTTTTGTAAATTCCTGTGCCTCTTTGTGAGTCAGATCCTTTCGGAGCCATTTTGCGTTCAGACAGGCCTCGTTCATCCCGATCAGCCCGATTGTGGAGAAATGATTCTCAAATGTCCCCAGATATCTCTTTGTGTACGGGTACAGCCCTTCGTCGAGCAATTTGGTGATGACGGTTCTCTTAATATGCAGGGACCGCGCCGACAGATCCATCAGACGGTTCAGCCTCTTATAAAATTCTTCCTTATTTTCTGACAGATATGCAATCCTCGGCATATTAATTGTGACTACGCCTACAGACCCTGTGCTCTCTCCACTTCCAAAGAAGCCGCCGGATTTCTTACGCAGTTCTCTCAAGTCCAGACGCAGACGGCAGCACATGCTGCGCACGTCGCTGGGTTCCATGTCGCTGTTAATATAATTTGAAAAATACGGAGTTCCATATTTGGCAGTCATTTCAAAAAGCAGTTTATTATTCTCCGTCTCGGACCAGTCAAAGTCCCTGGTAATAGAATATGTGGGGATTGGGTACTGGAACCCGCGTCCCTGCGCATCGCCTTCAATCATGGTCTCGATAAACGCGCGGTTAATCATGTCCATCTCTTCTCCGCAGTCGCCATAGGTGAAATCCATTTCTTTCCCGCCCACGATCGCCGGCAGATTCTTCAAGTCGTCCGGCACAGTCCAGTCCAGCGTAATATTGGTAAACGGGGCCTGCGTTCCCCAGCGCGAGGGAATATTTACACCATAGACAAACGACTCCACACATTTTTTCACCTCTGGGTAGGTCAGATGATCCGTCCGGACAAAAGGCGCAAGATACGTGTCAAAGGACGAGAACGCCTGGGCACCCGCCCACTCATTCTGCATAATTCCCAGGAAGTTCACCATCTGGTTGCAGAGCACGCTTAAATGTTTCGCCGGGGCGGATGTAATCCTGCCCGGAATACCGCCAAGCCCCTCCTGGATAAGCTGTTTTAATGACCAGCCGGCACAATAGCCCGTCAGCATAGACAGATCATGAATATGGACGTCCGCGTTTTTATGGGCTCTGCCGATCTCTTCGTCATAAATCTCAGAGAGCCAGTAATTTGCCGTGATCGCGCCGGAATTGCTCAGGATCAGGCCTCCCACAGAATAGGTGACGGTTGAGTTCTCTTTTACACGCCAGTCTGTGACTTTGACATATCCGTCCACAATCTCCTTGTAGTCAAGAAGCGTGGAGTTCAGGTTGCGGATTTTTTCTCTCTGCTTCCTGTACAGAATATAACCTTTTGCCACGTCATCATATCCGGCCTGGATCAAAACAGATTCCACACTGTCCTGGATATCCTCCACGGAAATAAGCCCATCCTTTATTTTCGGCTCAAAGCCGGCAGTCACTTTCAGCGCGAGCATATCAATGATATCCTGGTTGTAATTCTTTTCCTGCGCTTCAAATGCTTTCCGGATCGCTTCTCCGATCTTCGCCAGATTGAATTCTGTAATCTTTCCATCTCTTTTTTTCACTTGATACATCGTCCTGATCCCCTTCCCTGTAAATCTGTCTTTTGCTTTTTTCTTTTAAGCACGCCGCGGCATGCCTTTATCGCCGTATGTTTCCCGGTATAATATGGTACGAATCCTCCATTCGGAACAGAGGCCATATCAGCGGGAGCCTGAATCCATTCTATCATTTTGCCTTGGGGAACGCAAGACAAAAAACACCAATATCTAGATTTTATCCTTATTCAATCATACTAGATATTGGTGTTTTGTTTATTTTATGTCTTTTGTATCATGAGATTCAATCCACCCCGCGCAGCTTTGCGCAGGGCACATATCTGCGCACGATCTCGAGAGCCTGATCCATGATGTCTTTTGTATAACCGCGCAGGCCCGGCTGTATCAGGTCACCGGAATCTACAAATCCCTGGAGATAGTATCTCGGCGCTCCTTTCAGCCACTTCCCCAGCGCCTCAAAATCTTCCCTTTTATGAAACTCGCGGACAACCGTGGTGCGGAACTCAAACGGCACCGTACCCGACAGAAGGTATTCCACACTTTTAAAAATATGAGACATATCATATCCCTCAATTCCGATCGTCATTCCATACTTATCAGGGGTGTTTTTAATATCCATTGCCACATAATCGATCAGCCCTGCTTCGACAAGAGACTTCAGCCGCTCAGCATTGCTTCCATTTGTATCCAGCTTCACCTCAAATCCCATGTCCTTAATCTCACGGATAAAGCGGTCCAGTCCCAGCGCCAGCAGCGGCTCTCCCCCGGTAATGCAGACCCCGTCAAGAATCCCACGGCGCTTTTTTAAAAAGGACAGGACTTCTTCCCGGGGAATGTCCCGGGACGGGTCTACATGTGTTACAAGGGAAGCATTGTGACAGAACGGACAGCGGAAATTGCAGCCCGCCAGAAACACCGTGCACGCCACCCTGCCCGGAAAATCTAAAAGAGTCACTTTCTGCAGTCCCTGAATATTCATGGTATCATCCCCTTTACTCTACGAAAGGGGTCAGGCCCCTTCCGCCAAAGTTGTCTGAATCTTCTGAAAAATCCATTCTCTCCGCTTATACCGTTTACAGTCTGCGGGATACATCCGCGCACGCGCGCATTGCTTCCATGACGGCGCTGCGGAATCCTTTTTCCTCCAATACACGGACCGCCTGGATGGTCGTCCCTGCCGGAGAGCAGACCATATCTTTCAGTTCGCCCGGGTGTTTTCCTGTCTCCAGCACCATTTTGGCGCTTCCGTAAACCGCCTGGGCGGCAAACGCATACGCCTGGGCTCTGGACATTCCCTCAGCCACCGCCGCATCTGACATTGCTTCAATAAACAGAAATACATATGCCGGAGCACTGCCGCTGACCGCGACAACAGCGTCGATCAGATGCTCTGGCACCAGTTCGACTTTACCGAACGCACTTAAAATTTTGAGAGCGTATGCTTTTTCTTCCTCTGTCACATACTGATTCACACATGCGGCGGTCATACCTTCTCCCACCAGCGCCGGCGTATTCGGCATAGTCCGCACGATCTTCACCGGTCTGCCAAACTGTTCCTCAAGCCATGCCAGCGTTTTCCCGGGCGCGATCGTAATAATGAGCTGATCCTCTCGGATTTCATCCCGGATTTCTGCGATCGCATCTGCATAATACTGCGGCTTCACTGAAAGGATTACCACTTCCGCCTCCGCCGCTTTCCGGTTATCTTCCGTAACTTCTATCTGATAAGCCTCTTTCACTTTTAGTCTGCCGGCTTCCGAAATATCCGCGCCGATGATCTCCCCCGGACGGAAAATCTCATTCTTAATAATACCGCCCATAATAGCTCCTGCCATATTTCCTGTTCCAATAAATCCGAGTTTCATCATAAGTCATTTTCTCCTATTTTCATAATTTTTTGACAATTCTCCCGAAAGGGGCCTGACCCCTTTCCGAAAACTTTTCAGACAATTCACATTTTTACTGAAAACTCCCGTTCTTCTTCCAACGGAATCTCTTTTGTATCCATCCACTCAATGGAGATGAAATGTCCCCCGTTCAGTCCTGTGAGCAGTTTGTTAATCAGCGCCTCTCTCCCCTGCACTTCCATTGTAACTGTACCGTCCCAGTCATTGCGCACCCATCCGGTCAGCCCTAATGAACGCGCAAGATATTTGGCTGTGTAACGAAACCCTACCCCCTGGACCCGTCCATAAAATACAATATGTTTCCTCACTTCCGACATATGCGTCCCCCTTCCAGCCGCAGACATAAGTCTAAGTTTATACAGTTCAACTGTTGAGAAAAACAGCAGCTCTCTGTATGATGGATTCAATGATAACGGAAAATGGAGTGACTTTCAAGAAGTTATTTGCTTGAAAGTACACAGCTCCTTCCATATAATAAATTTAACCGATAAAACAAAAGAAGAATTGCCGCAGTTGTAGCTGCTCTGCGGCAGAACGGGGGTGGGAAATGAAACGATTAACAGCTGCATTATTATGCATCGTTATGCTGGCGGCAGCTTTCCCGGGAGAAGCGCTCGCTGCTGAAACAGATATACAGAAAAACGAATCCCTAACTGACCAGATCAGCAGGGAGTATGAAAGTATCGGAATCGGCGGTGGCGGCGCATTCTTTCTTCCCCTGATCGATCCGACTGATAGCAGTAATATCTACTCTGCCTGCGACATGGGCGGGCTGTATTACTCTCATGACGCCGGGAGCACCTGGGGACGGACAGAAACAGCCGGCCGGCTTAAGGCCGCCTGTATCGCGGATGACGGTACGATTTTTACCGGAGGATACGGCTTATACAAAAGCTGTGATGAGGGACAGAGCCTGCAGATGATCTATCCAAAAAATGTAGTCTACGAGATCGGACGCTGCGGCTGGAATGAAAACCTGATGTTCGCTCCCGGTTTTGACAACGGCTATCTCAAATGCGTGGACACTACAGATGAATATGTGTATTTTGTCACAGTGGACTGGACAGGGATATTGCGCCTGATGCGCACGGATTACAACGGCAGTGGTTTCGAGCTTCTGTATACGGAGCAGACGGAACACACCAATCCAATGGGTTTTGCCATGCAGATGGTTGTTGACGGCAGCAAGATCTATCTCGCGGAAGACCGTGTGGTCCGCTGCTTCGGGCTGACAGAGCAGGAAATGTCCACGGTCTATGAAGCGGCCGGCACGATCCGGGATCTGGAGAAGATCGGACCGTACTGGTTTATCCTGGACGACGGGAGCAGCCAGACACAGATCCTTTATACAGAAGATTTCAACACTTATCAGGATCTGATGGATTTCAATACGCTTGATCCCAATTTCAATCAATGGGGAACGGACTATACCATTGAGTGGCATTTTGACGGAATCTGCGGAAACAACTTCCAGAGCATTTTTTTATCGATGTCCTGTGAAGATGCTGACGGTATCCTGAAATTTAACGGCCAAGAATTTCAGTGGATCTATGATTCCGTGCGCTATACCCGGGAGGCAACAACCCCCGGCGGCTGGAGTTACGGCTGTTATGGTCCCTTCTACGGCATCTCATCCGATCCTTCGAATGATGACCGCTGCATTGTCAGCACTATCGAAACAGTATATTTGATGGAACTGGATGATGAAGGCAGCCGCAGTATCCAAAGCCTGAGCAGCGACGGATATGCTGACGGCACCTATTCCACCCGGGGCCTGAATGTACAGACTACCTACGGCGTCCATGAAGACCCCTTTGACGAACAGCATCTGATCATCCCTACAACGGATATGGGCATGCAGATCAGCTATAACGGCGGGGAAAGCTGGCGCAGAATGGAGATCACAGGTACTAACTATGACATCTACAATACCTGCTACGATCTGTATATGGACCGCAGCACGAAAGACTTAGTCTACGGGATCTGGTCTAACCGCCATGACGCTCCATATTCGCCCACACAGAGTGATACGGGATGGACGCAGGGGAAATTCGGTGTCTCCACCGACGGCGGTATTACATGGGATCTTTCTTATAGCACCGGGCTGCCGGAGGACTGTATCCCTGTCCGCATGAGTGTACAGGAAAATGGCGATGCCCTGACAATTGCCGTCGCCACTTTCAACCGTGGCTTCTACATCAGCTATGACAGCGGAAAAACATTTTCCTCCATCAACAGCGGCATGAATACAGAAAATGGGCTGATCTGGGGAGAAGATGTGATCCTGACGGGGGATACAGTCTACTGCCTCACAGCGCCTTATACACGCGATAATGATATGGTTTCTGCAGAGTTATATATTTACGACCTGAACAGCAAAACGACAACGCAGGCAGATCTGGGCGAACTGGTATGGGTGAACAGCATTACATGGCGTGAAGGACAGGGACTGTATATCAATGCTCTGCCCTCCTATCATTATGAATGGATGGCCGAATATAACGACGGCTTCTGGAAAAATGACAATGGCGGCATTTACCTGTATGAGGATTCCGGACTGACACAGATCTTCTCCTGTGACAGCGGCGTGATCAGCAGCACTTTTGCCCCAGATGGAACCATGTATGCTGTGGATGCCCACAGCAGGCTTTATAAAGGTGCGGACGGGGAATTTACCGTTATGGCGGACGACCTGTTCTACATGCTCAAGCGTGTGAACGTGTCTCCCGACGGTGATACGCTCTATGTCTCCACTCACGGAGGCGGCACTTATAAGTTTGCCATCCAGGAAGAGGATTACGAAGCCAATACGGATACTTCCATGTATTGCTGGAACCTGTATCTGCTCAATGAAGGAAGTTCGCCGGATACTCTGGGCTTCCTTGAGAGCCTGAATACCGCGCGGGTATATCAGGATATTCCCACAGAATATCTGGTTCGGGAAGAGACCGCTGACATGGTCACACGTCTGACAGAAAGGGGCATTGAGGTCGTCGCCCTCACCGGAGACCGCTCCTGGGGACTTAAGGATAACGACCTGACGGAGATCAAGACTTACATTGATACGCTGTCTCAGTACAATGAAACCATCGGACAGGCCGCGCCGGTAACAAAACTTGCGCTGGATGTAGAAACCTATACCTACAGCAGCTGGAAGAATGATCCCGTGACAGGGTTCACCGCATATATAGAACAGATGCAGCAGATTTATAATTACGCAAAGGAGCACGGTATTTCGGTCGTACAGGTGATACCCGTCCATTTTGATAAGATCGATCCGGAGTTATTCGCCCTGTTCCTTGAGACCTGTGCCGATGAACTTTCCCTGATGAACTATAACAAAGCGACACAGGTGACAGCCATTGCGGATGAGGTGGAGCTCTGCCGCTCGCTCGGGATGCCGGTGGAGACCATTTTTGAGACCATGCCGAACAATGACTATTATTCTGTCACTGAAGATCTGACTTATTTCTATGACGGATTTGATGCCTTGTGTGAAAAACGCGATGAAATACTCGATACATACCGCTATGACGGTCTCACTGCCGGCTATCACCATTTTCCGACGATGTTCCATGTGGTGACCGGAGCCTATCTGGCAGAAATCTACGCCTACACCGACAGTGCAGATCCGACCCGGAATGAACTGGGGCAGACCGAAGCCCTGCGCAGTATTGTCCTTACAGGAGACGACGGCAGTGTGATCACCGCAGGTCTTTATAATCCGAACAGGGGATATGAATACGAGGAAAACTGCTATCTGGCGGCAGGCATCCGCGAGGGAGTCACCTATACCGTCACAGCAGGCAGCCCGGACTATGAGATCGTCAATCCGACGACGAAGACCTTCGAGCTCGAGGAAGATGAACTGGTACACTACAGCAGTCTCCGCATACGGGCCGTGGAGGCAGAGACGCAGACCTTTACTGTCACGTTTCTTGATCACGACGGCACGGTACTGGACACCCAGGAAGCAGTATCCGGCGCAGCGGCTGCAGCGCCTGCTGATCCTGACCGGGCACCGGATGGGGATTGCCACTATGTGTTTGCCGGCTGGGATGTTCCTTTTGATAAGGTGGATGAGGATCTGACTGTGACAGCGGTTTACGAGGCATCCGCCCATACTGCAGAGCTGGTCAATGCAAGAGAAGCTACCTGCACAGAAGAAGGTTATACAGGTGCCTATATCTGCACGATCTGCGGCATGGTTGTCCAAGCCGGAAGCAGTATCGCGAAGCTGGATCACAGCTGGGAGACTGCTGACAACGGAAACGGCACGCACAGTCCCTGCTGTACGGTCTGCGGCATAGCAGGCACAGCCTCAGCCTGTGCAGACAACGACGGAGACGGGCTCTGCGACAGCTGCGGCAGTACAGTAGATACTACTGCCCTTCCTGATAGTTTAGTCAAGAAGAATACAATGGACAGCGGAAAAGCCTATCTGATCCTGTCCGGGAACTATGCTCTCGGAAAATCTCTGGACGGCACGAAGATCACCATGCGTTCCTCTCAGGGGAAATATGTGCCCAGTGTGGATCTGAGGGAGGAGCTTCTGTGGTACTATGACAATGGGCGTATCTATTGTGAAGTGGATGGGACAAAGTATTATCTGGGCTGTGATTCCAGAACCTTGTTTGTTTCCGATGATGTATCCGATGCGGCAGGCTGGAGCTGCTCCGGCGGGCGGATTTACACCAAGACCCGGTTCCTCTGGACACAGCAGACGCTGTATCTGACAGTTTCCGGCTCCCGCTTTACCCTGTCCGCTTTAAAGAAATCCATCACTCTTTATGAAGCCGGCTGATTAGGCAGAAGGCGGGCCGGCGCCGCCCTGTATCAACGTGGGATGACGAAGATACAGGGCGGAATTTCTTTTGCCGTCCATTCCCGCAAAATGAAGAGAATCCTTGTCCTTTGCCGTCTGCTTTCCCTTCCCGTCTGCTTGCAAATCATACCTGAATAATCTATAATATAGTATCACCAAATTTCAGGGAGGCTGACCGCTATGTGGAAGAGGACAGAACTGAAAAAACGCGCCCGTTTATGCATGAAGCAGAATTATTGGAAAGCAGTATCCGTCTGCTTTATCATCGCCCTTTTGAGCACAGCCTACCCCATATCAACCACATTTATCAATCTCCAGCTTACCCCCGGGTCAGCAGCGGCATATTCGGACGCTGCGTTTGCCCTGGATATCCCCAATTCTGAGGTCATCAGGCAGACGGTCAGCCTCTTTCTTGAAAATGCGGGCCTCTCCGTCCTGCCCGGTTTTGCCGGACGTATTATTTCCAGCGCTGGCCAGCTTATAATTGATCTGTTTTCAACTCATATCTCTATATTTTTCAGTGTGTTAAAAACAATCAATGCTTTTTTCTTTCATTCCTCCGGGATAGGGCTGTTTCTTACAGCCGCCGGGCTGCTCCTCGCCCTTTTGTACCAAATATTCATCAGTAATCTTCTTCTGATCGGGGAGAAGCGCTTTTTCATGGAAAGCCACAGTTACGCGCAGACCAGCATTTCCAAGCTCTTCTATCTGTTTAAGCTTCGCTGTCTCTGTAATCCGGCATGGGTCATGCTCTGCCGGTCCTTTTATCAGTTCCTCTGGAATCTGACGATCGTCGGCGGTATAATCAAGCATTATGAGTACAGCATGATTCCTTTTATCCTGGCCGAAAATCCCAGGATCAGCCGCCGGGACGCTTTTTTTCTCTCAAAGCAGCTTACAGCGCGGAATAAATGGAAACTATTTCTCCTGGATGTCTCCTTCGCTGGCTGGGGGCTCCTCTCCCTCCTCACCCTGGGGCTGCTGGACTTTCTATTCGCAAATCCTTACATCACTACGTGCAGAGCCGAACTCTATCTCTCTCTGCGCCGGAATTATGTCCTGTCCCGTTCACCGGGATACGAATGGTTAAATGATTCCTACCTGGAGCATGTGCCTTCCGAGGATGAACTGCTCATCAGCAAGGCACTCTATGACGATTCAAACGGACCGTATACAAAGATTTCTTACTTTGCACCAGAACAGTACCCGGTCTTCCTGTTCTCCGTGCAGCCGCCCCTTCGTGCTGTCCGGACTCCGTTCAAAGCCAACCGGAAATATGATGCCTGCTCGTGGATCATGCTCTTCCACGTCTTCTCTCTCTTCGGATGGGCTCTGGAAACTGTGATTCATCTCATCCAGAACGGCACTTACAGCACAGAAATCGCAGTCTTTGCGCCATGGATTCCGCTGTATGGAGTCTATGGCACTCTGATCCTGCTGCTGACAAAGCGCGTCACCAAAAAGCCGGTCTTAACCTTCCTGGTCAATTTTGCCGTATATTCCGTTTTGGAATATCTCTCCAACCTGGCTGCAGAACTCCTGCGGGGATATCCGCTGCGGGATTACACTGAATTCTTCCTGAACCTGAACGGCCGCGTCTATCTGGGAGGCTCCGCTGCTTTCGCCCTGCTTGGGTGTGCCTTCCTCTATTTCCTCGCGCCGAGGTGGACAGAATTGTTTGAAAAGCCCAGCCCTGCTGTACGGTGGAGCGTCAGCGTCAGCCTGTGCGTTCTGTTTGCCGTGAATATCGGCATTGTACTATTTCGATAAGGAGCGCCAAAGCGCCCTGCTGTCATGAGCCGGTATTGATTTTTTATGCAATTAATAGTAAACTTTCTATAAGTTATCTTTTCGCAGATCCAGACTGGGGACAGCCTGTGTCCAACTGTCTGCCTGCCACCGTAAATAACAGGCCGCCTGCGCAAAAAGGCGGCGGAAATGGAGAATACTATGAAAAAAAGAGTTGTTGTTGCCCTGGGACACCGGGCGCTTGGGACCACACTCCCTGAACAGAAAGTCGCTGTAAAACACAGTGCAAAATGTATAGCGGATCTAATTGAAGAGGGTTATCAGGTTGCCATCACACACAGCAATGCGCCACAGGTTGGCATGATCCACACTGCTATGAATGAATTTGCCCAGGTGCATCCCGAATATACTCCCGCGCCGATGTCCGTCTGCTCTGCTATGAGCCAGGGCTATATCGGCTATGACCTGCAGAACGGCATCCGTGAAGAGCTGTTAAACCGGGGCATCTACCGGGCTGTAAGCACAGTCCTGACACAGGTTATCGTTGATCCATATGACGAGGCATTCTATACTCCGACCAAGGTGCTTGGAAGATACATGAATGCCCAGGAGGCAAATGAAGAGCGCAAAAAAGGCAATTACGTGATCGAGGAGGCCGGCAAAGGCTTCCGCCGTGTCGTGTCCGCGCCAAACCCGGTAAAGATTGTAGAGCTTGACGCTGTCAATGCTCTCCTTGATGCCGACCAGATCGTAATTGCCGCCGGCGGCGGCGGTATCCCCGTTATGGAACAGGACAATCACTTGAAGGGCGCCAGCGCGGTTATTGAAAAAGATCTCGCTGCCGGAAAGCTGGCCGAAGGCATTAACGCGGATATGCTTATCATCCTGACGAATGTTGAAAAAGTCTGCATCAACCTTGGAAAGGACAATGAGCAGCCACTCAATGAACTTACCACCGAACAGGCAAGATCTTACATGGAAGAAGGTCATTTTGGCATCTATAATATGCTCCCGAAATTCCGGGCTGCCGTAGAGTTCGTCGACGGACGCGAAGGACGCTGTGCTTATATCACTACATTTGATAAGGTAAAAGACGCTTTGAAAGGAAAGACAGGCACCGTTATCCGCAGAGACACAGATGCCTGCTGATTCATTTCTATAAAACTGAAATTATTATGAATTAAAAATTTGACAGAAAACCGGGGAATTCCCGGTTTTCTTTTGTGCAATTTTAAAATTGATTTTTATGAATTCTTGTTGTAATATATGCATATACTAAACGTAGTATTGAATACTACTTATCATCTTACATCATGGAGGTGCAGATCATGGAAAACAAACGACACATCAAAGATCCCGGCAGCGCGATTACACATTTTATCGGCATGCTGATGGCAATTTTCGCGGCGGTGCCGCTGCTGATCAAAGCAGCTCACGAGCCCAGCAGGATTTATATCATCTCACTGGCGATCTACGCGGCGAGCCTGATCCTATTATATGCGGCAAGCACAACTTACCATACGTTTGATATTTCGACAAAAGTGAACACTGTCCTCAAGAAGATCGACCACATGATGATCTCCGTGCTGATCGCCGGAAGCTACACGCCGGTATGTCTCATTGTACTCAAGGGCAGGACCGGCATTATCCTGCTCTCGATTGTATGGGCAATCGCCATTGCAGGCATCTTGATCAAAGCATTCTGGGTGTACTGCCCGAAATGGGTGTCTTCCGTCCTTTATATCGGAATGGGGTGGACCTGTGTCCTCGCCTTCACTCAGATCCTCAACAATATGTCTCCCGCGGCTTTTGGCTGGCTGCTGGCAGGTGGCATTATTTACACAGTGGGCGGTGTGATCTATGCATTGAAACTGCCGATTTTCAACAACCGGCATAAAAACTTCGGAAGCCACGAGATCTTCCATCTGTTCGTAATGGGCGGAAGCGCATGCCATTTCATCGTCATGTACGCATTCCTGCTTCCATAAAAATAAGTACAAAAAGCAAGGGCTGCGCGCGAATCAGGATACGTTCCACATCATTCTAAACCGCTCTCCGCCAATCAGACAAGTAAAAAGCATAAATTTTTCCTGCCAGTGGTTTAAAACTGCTGGTAGTTTTTATGCGAAATCCTTCCACTGTCAATGCATTTTTCAGCTCTTGGCATGCTTTATGCCATGCCGGTGTTCACAATCTTACTGTGAAATAATCATTCGTATATTAAATCCCCGATCACCATGAAAAATCGAATGTGCATCTGTATAAAGTCCCCGGTTAAGTAGGTTTTCAGCTCTTCGATTTTTTAAGAAACCTCATTTCTTTAGGTTTTTTCGTTTTCCAAGGTTATCTTCCAAAGCTTCCACTCCGCCGGATTCATATTGAATGGTATAGCCGAGTGCCTGTTGAAAAGATGTCTGATATTTCTCGGACGTTTCTTTACTAAGGCATAATCATAAATCACAACAAAAACCGAGCCAGCCTGCACCAAAACGTCGCTTCTTCAAGAGAAAGGCAGCGTTTTTTATGTCCCGGCCGGTCGATCTTCCTGCGCGGAACACACCGAGGCCCCTGCTGTCCCTGGTAGGAATCAGACAGCTCCCGCTCATGCTGAGCCCGCCGCGCTATTTTATTTCATATTGAATTTAACACTTGACTTTTTAGGAAAGGTTGTTATACTATATAGAGAAACTGCCGGGTTACGCTTTTTCTTCATTCCGTAGGCCAAAGAAGGGATGAGGAATAAGGCGTTTTTTTGTTTAGGAGGTGTGAGGCTATATTTCGAGAAATGCGAAGAAAAAAACAGGCGCTTTCTAAAGAGGACTGCGCCGCTATTCTAAACAGGGGAACTTCCGGTGTTCTTGCTCTTGCCGGAGATAACAACTATCCCTACGCTGTCCCAATCAGCTATGTCTACGATGGAGAAAAGCTCTACTTCCATTGTGCCAAAAGCGGACATAAACTGGATGCCATTAACAGAAATGAAAAAGCATCTTTTTGTGTAATCGATCAAATTGTGCCAGAAGAATATACTTCCTATTTTCGTAGTGTAATTGTATTTGGCACTATGCGGATCTTGACTGATGATAGTGAAAAACGAAATGCGATTGATAAATTGGCATTGAAATATGTGCCAGATGGTACGGAGGGAAATCGCAGAAGGGCCATTGAACGGGAATGGAAACCGCTATGTATGCTGGAGATGAGTATCGATCACATGAGCGGTAAAGAAGCGATTGAGCTTGTAAAAAGAAGCAAGAAATAAACAACTGAAGATGCAATTGATAAAATCAACCCGCCGGGGTTTCATTTTATTGTGTAGTAGGCCTGTGGTACACAACACAGGTCTTTTTTGTTTTTAAGGAGGTTGATTACCATGTACGAAGGCAAACCGCGTACTTTGTTTGTAAAGTATGCTATTCCACAAATGATCGGTCTGGTATTTAATTCCGTCTATATGATCGTGGATGGAATTTTTATTGGAAATGTGCTGGGCCGCGACTCAATGGCTGCTGCAGCAGTAGCTGTACCATTGATCGAAATTTTGATCGCTATTTCTATGGCGGCCGCGTCAGGCGCAGGCATTATCATTTCCGGGCAGCTCGCCCGAAACGAAAAAGAAAAGGCCTTACAAGTGTTCGATACAGCTCTTATATGTGCAGGCGTTATCAGCATTTTAATTGCTGTATTTAGTAATTTGTTTATCCATCCCTTGGCAGAGCTTTTGGGTTCAACACCACAGATACACGATGAAGCCACAGAATACATCCGCTATATTGTGTCGTTCTCTCCATTCCTTATATTTAGTTTCTTGTTAAGTGGCCTTGTGAGAAATGATGGCAGCCCTAAATTAGCGATGTTCGCTTTGGCTTTTGGCTCTGTTTCTAACATCGTGCTGGACTATGTATTTATGTGTCCCCTGAACATGGGAATCGGAGGTGCGGCTCTGGCAACGGCTATCGGCCCAGTATTTAGTGTTTTGATCATGCTCCCTCATTTTTTATTGAAGAAGGGGAATTTGTACTTTGCCGTTCCGAGGCTCCAGCTTCCAACTGTGCGGAATATTTTTACTCTTGGTTTTCCATCATTTATTATGGAATTTACCATTGGAATTATTACATTTGTATATAATATCGCCATTGTAAAATACGGATACGGGGAAATTGGATTGGCGGCTTATCTGCTGATTGGGTATCTGATGCTTATTATCCTTACTCTGTTTCTTGGAATGGCTGAAGGACTGCAGCCTGTTTTCAGCTATTTCACTGGTTCAGGTGAAATAGCCCGCTGTAATGATATGCGCCGATTTGCGACAAAAGTGTTTTTGGCCGTAGGAATTGTATGCTATCTCTTGATTGTTCTGTTCTCCAAGTATTTCTTTTCAATCTTTAATCCTGGAGATACAGAATTGATCGCCTTTACTGTGGATAAAAGTATGTGGTATTTCTCTGCTTTTTTCCTTGCCGGATATAATATCCTGATGATTTCATTCTGGCAGTCAACGAGATACACAGCAAAAGCCTTGACTGTTTCCTTGAGCCGAAGTGTGATTTGTCTGCCACTCCTTGTATTGATTTTGCCGCACATTTTTGGTGGAAGCATTATTTGGCTGTGTCATTCCCTCAGCGAAGCTATAACAGCCTGTGTTGCTTTTATTTTGCTGATAAAAAGCAAAAAACAACGTATTACAAATAAATAGAAGGGCAGATTAGATGAAGAGAATAGTTACGATTGGCCGCGAATTTGGCAGCGGCGGCAGAGAAATCGGAAGGCAGCTGGCAGAACATTTGCATTTCGCTTATTACGACCTGGAAATTGTAAAAGAAATTGCAAAGCGGACAGATATGGCAGAAGAATACGCGTCTGCACAGACGAATGACGACTTGCAAGGACACGGAGGATCTGTGGAAGTATCGCCGTGTCCTTTTCCCTTTTCCATCCCCGGCCCGCGCGATGCATACGGCCGTACGGCCTCTGCCCTACAGCTCAAGAGGAACTCCGTCCAGGGCCGCATACAAAAGCTCATCTTCCGTATTATATACCAGTTTCAGGGAGAAGAATTCCCGGCCTTCGTCGAGAAGCCGTAAGAAAATCTTGTCCCCCTCCCACAATTCAAGAGAAAAGAGCCCGGATTTGTCCACCCACTCCAATTCCCCTTCATCACATTCCGCCGGTTCCCCGGTAAATTTGTCCGCTGTATACAGAGACATATACTCCACAGTATCCCCGCCATAGACAAAGGTCACGATTCCCCTGTACTTCCATGAGGTCAGCGTATAGCCGGTCTCTTCCCTGACCTCCCGCAGAAGGCACTCCTCCGGGCTCTCCCCGTGTTCAAAATGTCCTCCCACACCGATCCATTTATTCTGATTCACATCATTCTCTTTCACCGTCCGGTGCAGCATCAGATACTGCCCGTCCTTCTCGATATAGCATAATGTACTCAATCTTTCCATCGGAATCCCTCCTTTCTCTCACGCGGCCGCTGCTTTCATCCCGCGGTCTGTCCCTGGCTCCACTGGCTCTCGTACAGGTGCTTATAGAATCCGCCTTTGGCCAGCAGGGTTTCATGGTCTCCCTGCTCAATAACCTGACCGTCTTTCATCACCAGGATCACATCCGCCTCACGGATCGTTGACAGCCTGTGCGCGACAATAAACGTGGTCCTTCCTTTCATCAGCTCCGCAAAGGCCGCCTGAATCTTCAGTTCCGTCCTCGTGTCAATGGAGGAAGTGGCTTCATCCAGAATCAGCATGGACGGCCTGCACAGCATAACCCTCGCAATGCACAGAAGCTGTTTCTGCCCCTGGGAAAGCCCGCCGCCATCCTCTGTAATCCAGGTATCATATCCTTTTGGCAGCCGCCGTATAAAGCTGTGGATGTGGGACGCTTTTGCCGCTTGGATCACTTCCTCCTCCGAAGCATCCGGCCTCCCCATTGTAATGTTATCGCGGATCGTCCCCGTCTTAAGCCACGTATCCTGAAGCACCATGCCATATCCCGCCCGCAGGCTTCTGCGGGTCATATCCCGGATATCAATTCCTTCTACTGTGATGCTCCCCGCGTCCACATCATAGAAACGCATAAGCAGGTTGATCAAAGTCGTCTTCCCGCACCCGGTGGGACCCACGATGGCAATCCTCTGGCCGGGCCGGACATCCAGACTGAAATCGCGAATCAGCTTCTGCTCCGGCACATAAGAGAAGGAGATATTTTTTACATTTACGCTTCCTTTGACATCCCGCAGCTCCACCGCGTCCGGCGCGTCCGGCTTCTGCGGTTTTTCTTCAATCAGATCAAAAATCCTCTGCGCGCAGGCCACCGCGTTCTGGAACTCCGTGACCACGCCGGAAATCTCATTAAAAGGCTTGGTATATTGATTGGCATAGCTTAAAAAACTCGACAGCTGTCCGACGGTGAGGGAACCGCTGACCACCGCGAAAGCACCCGTGATCCCGACTCCGGTATACACCAGGCTGTTGACGAACCTTGTGGAAGGATTGGTAATGGAGGAAAAAAAGGTTGCCCGCAGATAAGCTTTCCCCAGCTTTTCATTGACTTCGTCAAACGCCTCCGTAACCCGCTCCCCTCTGCCAAACGCCTGGACCACCTTCTGATTCCCAATCATCTCATCGATCAAGCCTGTCTGTTCCCCTCTGATCTCAGACTGCTGCCGGAACATGGTAAATGTCCTCTTTGCGATGAAATTAGCCACAAAGAAAGATACCGGCGTAATCAGCACAACCACAACGGTAATCTTCCCATTTACGGAAAGCATGAACCCAAATGTGCCAATAATCGTGGCAGCGCCTGTAAAAAGCTGGGTAAATCCCATGAGCAGTCCATCCGCGAATTGATCCACATCCGCGATCACCCTGCTCACCACCTCGCCGTATGGATGCCCGTCAATATATTTCAGAGGGAGTGCCTCAATCTTCTGGAATGCCTCATTGCGGATGTCCTGCACCACCTGATAAGTCATTTTATTGTTGCATACGTTCATCAGCCACTGTGCAAGCGCAGTGACCAGGGTACAGATGCCGATCTGTATCATCACCTTTACCGCCCCCGGCAGATCGACCTGTCCCGGACCGATGATATAATCCACTGCATGTCCCGTCAATTTGGGCACATACAGAGTAAGGGCAACGGAAACTGCTGCCAGCAGGATAGAAAACACCACATAGATCCGGTATCTGCCCAGATAGCGGAACACCTTTTTCAGCGTTTCCGGCTGGCTCTTTCTGCCGCCCGCCGTCTCAGCGGAATTGTTCTCTTTTTTTCTATCTGCCATTGCCAGCCGCCTCCTTTGGGAATTGTGAATAATAGATTTCCTGGTATGCCGGGCAGCTCTCAAGCAGCTCTGCATGCGTCCCCCTGCCTGCCATCTTTCCGTCCTCAAGTACAATGATCTGGTCCGCATACTGGATGGACGCGGCCCGCTGAGAGACAATAAAGACCGTGAGATCTTCCCTCATCCCCCGAATCGCGCACCTAAGAGCCGCGTCTGTGGCAAAATCAAGTGCTGACGCGCTGTCGTCCAGAATCAGGATCTCCGGCCGGCGCGTCAGCGCCCGGGCGATCGTCAGCCTCTGCTTCTGGCCGCCGGACAGGTTGCGCCCGCCCTGCTCGATCTGGAATTCCATCCTTCCCGGCTTAGCATCTACGAATTCCTTTGCCTGGGACACGGAAAGGGCCTCCTCCAGCTCCTCCTCCGAAGCATTTTCATTTCCCCAGCGGAGGTTCTCAGCAATGGTTCCTTTAAAGAGAACCGCCTTCTGAAGCACCACCCCGATATGGCTCCTGAGGCTGTTCACCTGATACTCCTTTACATTCTCTCCATAGATCTTCACTTCCCCCCGGGTGGCGTCATAGAACCGTGGAATCAGATTCACAAGAGAAGATTTCCCGGAGCCTGTCCCCCCGATGATGCCCACGGTCTGCCCCCTTTCCACGCAAAATGAAAGATCTGTCAGCGATTCCGCGCCCGCGTCTTTGTAAGTCAGCGATACGTGGGAAAACTCTACCGCCGGAACAGACAGAGCCGCCCCGGCAGTTTCTCCTGCCGGAACGATCTCTTCCCACCTTTTATCTCCGTCCTTCATCCCCGGCGTAATCTGAAGTACGCTCTCAATCCGCCTGCCGCAGGCAGCCGCTTTTGTCACCGTGATAATCAGGTTCGCCAGCTTCACGAGCTCTACAAGGATCTGGGACATATAGTTAATCAGCGCCACTACTTCCCCCTGTGTCAGATTTCCCGCCTGTACTTTCAGCGCGCCTGCATAGATCAGGGCAATGATCCCTCCGTTTACAATAACATAGGTCAGGGGATTCATAAGCCCGGAGATCCGGCCCACGAATTTCTGCGCGTCCGTCAGTGTCTGGTTCTTCTGCTCAAACCGTTCCTTCTCATCTTCCTCTTTATTGAACGCGCGGATGACTCTTGCCCCCGCCAGATTCTCCCTTGTGGTAAGCAGCACACTGTCAAGGCAGGACTGCACTTTCTTATAAAGCGGCATCGTGATCAGCATAATACCGAACACGATCACAGACAAAAGAGGGATTACCACGACAAAAATCAGCGCGGCTTCCACATCCACGGTAAATGCCATAATCATGGCGCCAAACACAATAAACGGAGACCGCAGGAACAGGCGCAGCACCAGGTTCACCCCGGACTGGACCTGGTTTACATCGCTTGTCATCCGTGTGATCAGTGTGGAACTCCCCACCGTGTCCATTTCTGTAAAGCTAAAGTCCTGAATATGCGCGAACAGCGCGTGCCTGACTCCTGTGCCAAATCCTGCCGCCGCCTTCGCGGAAAAATACTGCGCCGTAATGGAGCAGACAAGACCGATGACGCCAAGGGCAATCAGCACCAGACACATCTTTACGATATAAGGTCTGTCCTGCCCAGCAATCCCCACATCAATCACCGCCGCCATAACAAGCGGCACCAAAAGTTCAAAAGACGCCTCCAGCATTTTAAAAAGAGGCGCCAGTATGGATTCCTTTTTATAATTCTTCAGATAGATAAGGAGTGCTCTCATATTGTATCCTGCTTTCTGTAAAAATTTCTCTCCGATTTCCTCAGCTATTCTACCACATCTTTCGCGGAACTGAAATAAAATTATTACGACCGCATTCCACGTCACACTCTTCGGGGCAGGCTGTCGCGGACGCACAGTACTCCGTAGCCGAGCTGAGCGTTGGGCCATCCCTCATACCCGGGCAGTTCCCTCGCGCCCCTGCGCAGATAAGCCTTCACCTTTTCCCCATAAAGGTAGGGGTCATTTCCCCTCACAATCCCCCACTCCATCAAAAGGGCCGCGCTCCCTGTGACAAATGGCGTGGCAAAGGACGTCCCGGTGAATTCCCGGTAGCTCCCTCCCGGCGCAGGCGCGGTCACCCGCACCCCGGGAGCTGCCAGGTCCGGCTTAGGCACATCGCTCCCCTCATACGCCGCGGCAGGTCCTCTCCCCGAAAAATCCGCATAGGAAAACGTGCGCGCGTCATAGGCTGCCACTGTGACGACAAGGGATGCTGTGGAAGGAATCGTCAGTGTGGAACTGCTGTCCGGAAACAAAAACGCTGTCCCCACATTCAATGCGGCCTGGGCTGGCAGCCACATTTGATACCTGCCATCCACAATCCTCCTGGGGGTGAGAATGAACTTCCATACACCGCTGTCCAGATAGGACTGTCTTGGAATAAAAGAAATGTATATCTCCTGTCTGGCGCTGTATGGTTTGGGCTCCCCGTAATAGATCAGAAGCTCCGTCCCTCCTAAAACAAACCTCTGAGGTCCCAGGATTTCCTGAAAGGGCCCCACACGGACCCCGGAAGGGTTGACCACGGAAATCTCCACTTCGTCCACATACGATTTCCAAATCTGGACATTCAGCGCGGGTTCCAGCGCCTGCACTGCCATTTCCACCACTTTTTCTTCTTCATCTGACAGCTTTCCAGCCGCATGCCCCGCGGTTGTCCCTTCGTTACCGCTCCCAACGCAGATCACATTTTTCCATACCTCAGAGATCCCATTCAGAAATCGTTCAAGAAGAGATGTGCCGTCATGTGACCCGTAAGTATTCCCGAAACTGATGTTGACTGCCACCGGCATCCGCAGCTCCAGCGCCCGGCGGATCACATAGTCCACTCCCATCATCAGCTCCGTTGTCCGGGGAAACCCTTCTGTCCGAGGGGTTCCCATCTTAACCACGATTATCTCGGCTTCCGGCGCTGCTCCGCGGTATCTCTGCCCCGCGCTCCCCGCTCCGTTCCCGGCGGCGATCCCCGCCACCGCGGTTCCATGCCCGCTCATATCCCGGCTGGGGACAATGTCAAACCGCGCCCCCTCATCGGTCTCCTGAAGGGCCGCGTTGAGCATTTCCCGGGTATATTCTGTGCCGGACGGATATCCCTCCGGCGGGATGCCATCAATCGTCTGGTCCCACAGCGATACAATCCGCGTTGTTCCGTCTTCGTTCCGAAACGCGGGATTCGCATAATCGATCCCACTGTCAATAATCCCCACCAGGATTCCCTTTCCGCTCAGAGAATAGGGCGGAAACTGCACAGCGTCAATGCACGAAGCCTGCCGTCCTGCCTCCGCCTCAAAATAAAGGCTCTTTGGTTTCTCGATAAACTCGATCTCCGAAATCCCCGCAAGCGCTTTAATACGGTCTTCTCTTATAACAATCACCGCATACCCATTCATTAGTTCCGTCACCGTGACAGCGATCTCCCTCACGGCATCCAGAGAACCGGAGTATTTCACGATCAGTTCCCACTCTCTTTCCTCGGGGTCATATCCCACCTCCAGTTCCCCTGACCGCTGCCTTTCCTGGGGCGTGGCATCCAATGCCAGATTGAGGATGTTTTCTATCTTCTGGCTCATCTCATTCTCCTTTCCGCGGGCATCATTCCTGTTATCCCTAAGCTGAGTTCTCAGCCATAATCATCCTATGCAGAAAGGACTTGTTTTATTTTATCCTGCTTTCCCTGAGCCTATGTGTTCTAAGCCGCGTATCCTCTTCTCTGCCGAAAGAAGAAATCCAGTATCCTATACGGTCAGTGCCCGCTCTATTTCCTGTAGGCAAAGAGGGGCAGCCCGTCTTTTACAGGTACCTTCACCTCCCCCTGGATCAGAGGGAGCGCATACTCGATGAACTCTCTCCCCACATCAGAACCGTTCTTTGTAATCCACTCAAGCGGAACGGATTTTTCCTGATTGCAGATAAGATTTACATCCTCTGTTACATAATCGATCCTGTACTCTGCCCCCGGCAGACGGCGGAAGCCTGCCATCTTCCCGGTCTGCCCCTCAAGCGCGCACTTCACTCCGTACGCGCCGGAGGCGATAGCTTCTTTCTGATCTGTTCCTGAGAGCATGGCGGAAGAGCATCTCTGGCACACATTGAGCTCAATGGAACGAACCTTTACGCCAAGCCGCTCTTTCACGAGATTCTCCAGAAATTTTCCGGAACCGGCGAGCATTTTGTGCCCAAAGGTATCCACCCCCACGTCGCTTGACAGCTCGCAGATAAATGTGCCCTTCCCGTCATTAATCCCCTCCGACACGCAGACGATCACATTGGGCGTCGTCTCCAGCGCTGCTTTGACATCCTGTACGAACTGCTCCGTGTCAAATGCCGTCTCCGGCAGGTAGATGAGCACCGGGTTATCCCCCTCATATCTGCGGGCCAGGGCGCCTGCCGCGGTCAGCCAGCCCGCGTGGCGCCCCATGATCTCCACAATTGTAACGGATTTCTTATTGTCATATACCGATGCGTCCACCGCGATCTCACGCACTGTGGACGCCACATATTTCGCCGCACTGCCAAAGCCCGGCGTGTGGTCTGTATTCACAAGGTCATTGTCAATGGTCTTGGGGATTCCCATAAAACGGATCTCACTTCCTGTCTTCTCTGCATAGCGCGAAAGCTTACTCACCGTATCCATGGAATCATTTCCGCCAATATAGAAGAAATAGCCGATCCCATACTCCACGAATTTCTCAAACAGTCTTGGGTAGACCTCATCTTCAAGATCTTCCGGCAGTTTATATCTGCATGATCCCAGATAAGATCCCGGCGTTGTCTTCACAAGCTCCAGCTCACCGGAACGTTCAAGGGGCTCCATGTCCATCACCTGTCCGCCTAAAAATCCTTCAATCCCGTTGATCATCCCGTACACCGTCCCGACAGCGTCTTCCCTGTTCAGGGCTTCATAAACCACTCCGTACAAACTGGCATTGATCACGGCCGTGGGGCCGCCGGACTGTCCTACGATCGCATTTTTCTTCATTCGTCTCCTCCTTTAAATAACGGTCATGCCATAACGGCTTTCCCGGCTGTATCATTTTGGCGTTACTTTCAGCATCTACTATATCCGAAAAAATAAAATTTTACAATATATAAGAAAGAATGGTATACTATAATGGAACTGAAAAAGAATCTTATGGGAAGGAGATCATTTATGAAATATATTTCATTTGCCATTCCTTGTTATAATTCAGAAGCCTATATGGAAAAAGCAATCAACTCAATCCTGCCGGGCGGCGATGATGTAGAGATCATCGTAGTCAACGACGGTTCCAAGGATGGAACCCAGGAAATCGCGGAGCGTTACCAGGAAAAATATCCCGGCATTGTCAAAGCCGTCAAGAAAGAAAACGGCGGACACGGGGACGCCGTCAACTGCGGCCTCCAGCACGCTTCGGGGAAATACTTCAAAGTCGTGGACAGTGATGACTGGGTGGATCAAGACTCCCTGCTCAAGATCCTTGAGGCCGTGAAGGGGTTTGTGGAAGCAGATTCCCAGGTTGATATGGTGATCGCGAATTATGTGTATGAGAAGGTGGGCATGACAAATAAAAAAGTCATCCGCTACGATAATGTGCTCCCTGAGAACCAGATTTTCCGCTGGGATGATATCGGGCGCTTCCGTCTGGACCAGTACATTCTCATGCATTCTGTCATCTACCGCACAGAGATGCTGAAACTGTGCCAGCTGAAACTTCCGAAGCATACGTTCTATGTGGATAATATTTATGTATATTATCCACTCCCGCATGTGCGCACCCTCTATTATCTGAATGTGGATTTTTACAGGTATTTCATCGGACGCGAGGATCAGTCTGTCAATGAGAAAGTCATGATCAGCAGGATTGACCAGCAACTCTTTGTCACAAAGACCATGATCGCCATGTATGAACTGCGCATGATTACAAGCAAAAAGCTTCGGAAATACATGGTCAATTACCTGGCTATTATGATGACGGTCTCTTCGATCCTGTGCATCCGCTCGAAAAAGCATGAAAACCTTGTGAAGAAGAAAGAGCTCTGGGATTACTTGAAGAGAAAAGATTACAAGACCTACATGAAGATCCGGTACGGCATCCTGGGGCAGACCATGAACCTGCCCGGGCGCTCCGGACGGAAAGTATCGTCCCTCGCCTACAGTGTGGCGCGGCGGCTTATCGGATTTAATTAATTCTTTTCAAATACCTTTTAAGGCGGGCGGCGGGATGGATCGATTTCGTTCCATCCCGCCGCCCGCACAATTCAAAGGCAGTTCTTTTCTCAATAGATGAGATTCGCAAACAGCACGATCAGTGGTATCGCAATCAAAGTTCTCTCCATAAACAGGAGGAACAGCTTCCCGAATCCCAGCGGCACCTCGCTCTTTATCACCACTGTGCCCACCTCTGTCAGGTAGATAATCTGCACAAGAGAGAGTACACCGATAATGAACTTGGTCTTTACCGCCACATCCGCCCCTGTCAGAAGAAGCGCGGGAATAAACATATCTGTAAATCCGACCAGCGTGGCCGGGGCCACAGCAAAAGCGTCCTCCACTCCGAAGAGATTCAGGTACATGCCCATCGGATAAGAAATCCAGTCAAAGAGCGGCGTGTAGGTCGCGACTGCCAGCGCGATGACACCCCAGGAAGCCACTACCGGAATCAGGTCAAACAGGGTCCCCATCATCACTTCCAGACCGCCGCTCAGCACGGTGCCCACATGGAACTCACTGGCGCGCTTACAGCTTGATTCCAGGGCATACTCCAAAACGCCTTTTTCATCCGGCAGGTCCTCCCCCACCTGCTTTCCGGTCTCTTCCCGGTAAGTGTCCGGGATGGTACGGATCGGTGGAATCCTGGCAATGATCACCACCAGCACCACTCCCACCAGGCAGATACAGAGATAGAAAATCGGAAAGCTGGAATCCAATCCGATGGTGTTCGCCACCATGAGGCAGAAGGGGACGGACACGAGGGAAAAATTCGTCATGATGTATCCCGCTTCACGCTTCGTGTAGAACCCTTTCATGTACTGTTCCCTTGTCAGGATAACCGCGGCATTGGCCGCGCCAAACCAGGACGCGATCAAGTCTACTGACGCGCGCCCGGGCACATGGAATAAGGGCCTTACTACCGGGCGCGCGATCACGCCTAAAAATTCCATAATCCCACAGTCCGTGAGAAATGGAAGCATGAAGCTGAACGCGATCAGAATACAGAACAGTGTCCCGCACAGGTCAATGATCGTGCCGCCCGTGTCCGGGGAAATCACGACCTGCGGCCCGATCTGGAAAACCACCATCACGCCGGCCGCCGCCCCGATTATCTTGGATACCAGATACAACGGCGTGGTACAGAATGCCTTTTTCAGATACCGGTTGTTTCTGATCACCGCGGGTTTAAAAATAAAATCAACCACGCTGACCACCGCGGACACAATCAAAAGCGCCATGATCACATAGACAAGGCTTCCTCCAAACAGCGCCGCGATCCACATTTTCACAAAATCAAGCAGCGTTGTGAATGACGCTTCGTAAGGGATCGGCACAAGGAACATCAGCACGCCAAACGCGGACCCAAAAATAAATTTCAACAGATTTTTCCTATTCACGTATGTATTTTCCGTTTTCTTCCCACTCATCTTACTGTCGTCTCAATCCTTTCTATTCCTTTTATTCCAATCCCTCTACAACTTTCATAGCCTCAAAGATCATGTCTTCTGTCACCGGATAAGGAATGTGGTCCATATCCGGCCCGGTAACGGTCTCCCTGAGCACATCTGAGAGTGCCTCCCTGTCAAGCGGCACCTCCATCTCCCTGAGGGTAGAGGGTATCCCCAATTCTTTCAGGAATTTTTTCGCCTCAATGAGCCGCTCCATGTCATTGTCAACCGCAAGCTGGACAAGTACGCCATACGCCACCACATCCCCATGCAGGTACTTTTCTTCAAATCCCGGCAGGAGAACAAGCCCATAATAGACAGAGTGTGCCACCGCGCAGTTGTAGTCGTCAAGCACCATCAGGGACACTATTCCTGTACTGATAATATTCGCCAGCACGGCCTGCTGAAGATCATAGGACGCCTTGTGCTCCATACAGTCTTTGAGCGCCTGCACACCATGATCCAGAAGCGGCGCGTAACAGAGGTTGCTGATCTCTCTTCCCAGGGCGGAACTGTGGTCCAGCCGGTCTCCCCTCGCGGCAAAATGACACTCGAAAAATTTGCCCATGGTATCCCCCATGCCTGCCCTCAGATACTGGCAGGGCGCGTCGGCGATCACACGGGTATTGATAAAACAGTGCCGCGCGGGTTTGTCAAAAAAGTAAAAACTGTCAAAATTACCGTCCTCTTTATATACAACGGACAGAGCGGTCGACGCCGCGCAGGTCGCGGCGATGGTGGGAAACGTAAACACCGGGATCTGCGCCCGCTCTGCGGCGCCCTTTGCGGTGTCCAGCGCCTTGCCGCCACCCATGCCGAATATCATGTCCGCCCGGCACTCCCGCGCATGCGCGGCCCAGCGGTCAATGGCTGCATACGTGCAGTCTGAGCCGAAAACTACTGTATCCACGATCTCCAGTCCGCTTCCCGCCAGGGCTCCTCGAAGGAGGGGCTCTGCCGCTTCCAGGGCCCTCTCCCCTCCGATCAAAAGGATACGGCTTCCAAAGGCCCGGCATACCTGCGCGGCCTCATTGTAAGCGTCCTCCCCGATCGTATAATTTGCAAAATAGACTGAATATGATTTCATGATACTAACTCCCTCAATTTCGCCAGACGGCGGACTGCCTCATCGATTGTCTCCTTCTCCCTGGCGAAATGCAGGCGGATCAGGTGGTTCACTTCTTCTTTAAAGAAACTCGATCCCGGCACTGCCGCCACTTTGATGTTCCGAATCATCCACTCGCAGAACTCCAGATCCGTGTACCCCTTGAACATAGGCAGGTCCAGGAACTCCTGGATATCAATGAGGACAAAATAGGTCCCCTGGGGCACATTGTGCTTCAGGCCGATCTCGTCCAGCGCTTTCAGGAAGTAATCCCTCTTTTCCGTATAGGTCTTCAGCAGTACCTCATAATAGGAGTCCGGGAAGTTCAGACCCGTCACAGCCGCCTCCTGAAGCGGAGCGGCCGCTCCCACGGTCAGAAAGTCATGCACTTTCTTCGCGGCCTCAATCACTTCCTCCGGCCCGATCAGATACCCGAGCCGCCATCCTGTGATAGAGTATGTCTTAGATAGAGAATTACATGTAATGGTATGGTCAAACATTCCCGGAAGGGACGCCATGCATGTGTGGCGGTATGGAGCGTACACCATATGCTCATACACCTCGTCCGTTACTACAAATGCGTCATACTTTACGGCAAGCTCCCCGATCCCGGTCAGCTCCTCCCTGGAAAAAACCTTTCCGCAGGGATTGGACGGATTGCAGACAATAATCGCCTTTGCGCCCTCGCGGAATCCCTGTTCCACCAGGGCCATATCAAAAGTGTACTCCGGCGGCACCAGCGGAATATAGACAGGTTCCGCCCCTGACAAAATGGCGTCCGCCCCATAGTTCTCATAGAACGGGGAAAACACCATTACTTTATCTCCCGGGTTGCATATGGTCATCATCGCGCACATCATGGCCTCCGTGCCGCCGCATGTGACCACGATTTCCGTCTCCGGGTCAATGGTTCTTCCGATGGCCTTCCCCTGCTTTTTCGCGAGCGCCTCCCTGAAATTCTCCGCTCCAAATGTCACGGAATACTGGTGCGGTCCTTTATAGGCGGCCTCTGCCAGGGCGTCCATAATCTCCCTGGGCGGATCAAAGTCCGGAAACCCCTGAGAAAGATTGATCGCTCCGTATTCATCACTGATTCTTGTCATTCTCCGGATCACAGAATCCGTAAAGGTTCCGACCCGTTCACTTAATTTTGGCATGTCTTATCCCTCTGTTTTCTCTTTTTCCCCGCGGCTGCCTGTCCGGCCTGCTTGACCTTCGGGCACTCTGCCCATATAATAAAGTATACCGTTACGGTATAGTCAAGGAGAGAATGTATAATTATGCAGAAATTTAATACTCCATGCATAAAGACCGGTGACTTTGCCCGGCTGTGCGGAACGAACAAAAGAACCTTAATCCACTACGATGAAATCGGGCTTTTCCGACCCGCGTACACAGATGAGAACGGCTACCGCTATTACAGCGAAAACCAGTGTGATCTCTTTTTCACAATCACCTGCCTCAAAGAGCTGGGAATGCCTCTCAAAGAGATCCGCGAATATATCCATGACCAGAATCCCGCGTCCATGGAACACCTTCTGCTGGAACAGCAGAAAAAAGCAGCCGCAGAGCTGAAACGGCTCCACCGCATTCAGAACGTAATCAATACAAAGCTTTCCCTGCTCCGGCAGGCAGAGGAGCTTCGCGCCGTTGACGGCCTGTCGGATGTGCGCATGGAACGGCAGGAGGCAGATGAGCTCCTGGTTCTGAGCGCGCCTCTCTTTACCGCTGACCACGACAGAATCTTCCCCTGCCTGTGCGCGCATATCGGGGAATGCGGACGACACTGCTTAAACTGCGGACATCCCTATGGGGCAATGCTTCCCATGACTGCGCTCTCGGCCGGGGATTATGAGACTTATGCATATTTTTTCACGAAAGTATCCATCCCCGGCGGACAGATCCCGGATCATCTGGAAACGCATCTGAAAAGGAAAGGGAACTATGCCGTTGTTTATCTCCGAGGCGATTATTATCGGTCTGCCCAGGCCCTGGACGCACTTCTTTCCTACGTCAGAGAGCAGGGGCTGACACCCGGGGATTACGTGTACAAGGAAGCCGTGCTGGATGAGTTCTCCGCAAATGAGGAAGAGTATCTCACCCGGATCTGCACGATCATAAAAGACGCCGAGACCCGCATGTAATTCACTCTTTCCCGCATCTTCTCTCTGTGCTATAATCAGATGAACCTACAACCAGTCCACCGCCCGGCGCCAGAGCCGCGGTGTTTGAAAAGAAAGGAATCTTATATATGTGGATCGCAGATAACTGGAAAGATTATGAAGTCATTGACTGTTCAAAAGGTGAAAAACTAGAACGCTGGGGGGACTATCTCCTCGTCCGTCCGGACCCCCAGGTCATCTGGGATACGCCCAGGAACCACAGCGGATGGAATCAGATGAACGGCCACTATCACCGCAGCAAAAAGGGCGGAGGCGAGTGGGAGTTCTTCCGCCTTCCAAAGCAGTGGCAGATCCACTACGGAGCGCTTACGTTTAATCTGAAACCCTTCAGCTTTAAGCACACGGGCCTTTTCCCGGAACAGGCGGCCAACTGGGACTGGTTCTCTGAAAAGATCCGCAGCGCGGGACGCCTGGTCAAAGTACTGAATCTCTTTGCCTACACAGGAGGCGCCACTCTTGCGGCAGCGGCGGCGGGAGCACAGGTAACCCACGTGGACGCCTCAAAAGGCATGGTGGGATGGGCAAAGGAAAACGCCGTATCCTCCGGGCTCAAAGACGCGCCCATCCGCTGGCTGGTGGATGACTGTGTAAAGTTTGTAGAGCGTGAAATACGGCGCGGAAATACTTATGACGCCATCATAATGGACCCGCCGTCTTACGGGAGAGGCCCCAAAGGCGAGATATGGAAGATTGAGGACATGATCCATCCGCTGATAAAGCTGTGCACGAAAATCCTCTCAAAGGACGCACTCTTTTTCCTCGTCAACTCATACACCACAGGGCTTGCCCCGGCAGTCCTCACCTACATGACTGCCACTGAATTAAAGCCGTGGAACGGTCATGTAGAATCTCAGGAGATCGGGCTGCCTGTCTCAGAATCCGGGCTGGTGCTGCCCTGCGGGGCATCCGCAAGATGGGAACGCCGGCAGCGATAGCCGGCGCTTTGGCCGGGAAAGCTATATTGTTATCCCGGCCATTATCTGCCCAATGGGCGCGGCGATTGTCAGCTCCGCCCTGACCGCCCTTGCGGTCTCTGACTTGTTAATCACCACCAGATGTTTTCCCCGGAAATAATCGATAAATCCTGCCGCCGGGTACACCACAAGGGATGTCCCTCCGATCATCAATGTGTCTGCCTGGGAGATCGCCCGCACTGCCCCCTGTATGACTTCCTGGTCCAGCCCCTCCTCGTAGAGCACTACATCCGGTTTGATCATTCCCCCGCACTCGCATCTCGGCACGCCTTCCTGGCTCTTTACATACTGCGCGTCATAGAATTTCCCGCATTTCATGCAGTAATTTCTGTGAATGCTTCCATGGAGTTCATACACACACCTGCTCCCCGCCGCCTGATGCAGTCCGTCTATGTTCTGGGTCACAACAGCGGTCAGTCTGCCTGCCTTCTCAAGTTCCGCGATTTTAAGGTGCGCCGCGTTTGGTTTCGCGTCCAGCGCCATCATTTTATCTTTGTAAAATTCATAAAACGCCTCCGGGTAACGCATAAAAAACGTATGGCTCACCACCTGTTCCGGCGAATACTGATACTTCTGCTGATAGATGCCGTCCGCGCTGCGGAAATCCGGTATCCCGCTCTCAGTGGAGACTCCGGCTCCCCCAAAAAACACGATGCGGCTGCTTTCGTCTATGATTCTCTGCAGCTGTTCTATCTCATTTACATACATTTTAAATTCCCCTTTTCTATATGTTTCTCCATAATCTCCAGCATCTTCTCCCAGACAAGTTCCGATGTCTCCGGTATCCGCGCGTTCCTTCTGCACACCTGGGATTTGTGTACGCCGTGTTCAGCCCAGCTCTTTCCGTCAGAGGCGTCATTGAGAAGAAGGGGCTGGAAATTGTCGAGAAGATGAGCAAACTTCGCGTCCGCTGTCTCATATTCCTCGAATTCATCCCAGAGGGCACGGAAATAACTCCCCTGGTCATCCGGGAGCAGTCCAAAGATACGGTCCGCCGCTTTCACTTCCCGCTCCCGCTTTGTGGCTGCCCCCGCGTCGTCGTACGCGTAGGTATCCCCTGCGTCAATTTCTACAAGATCATGGATCAGTACCATGACCATCACTTTCGTCAGATCCACCTCTTCTTTCATATGTTCTTTCAAAAGCACTGCCGAGAGCGCCAGATGCCAGGAATGTTCGGCGTCATTCTCCTTGCGCCTCCCGTCTGCCAGATAGGTCTGACGAAAAATATTTTTTACCTTGTCCACTTCTATAATAAAACGGATCTGCTGCTCAAGCCTTTCTTTTTCTTTTCTCCTTCTTTCATCCACTGTGCCTGTCTCCATTTCCTGCATTGTTATCGTCCACAGGCGGACCCGCGTGTTGTAATCCGCGCCGCCCTGTTTCTCTCTCATTATAACACAATGCCGAAAAAGAAAAATCCCCTCTGCGCCCGAAATTTCCCTTGAGGGAATTTCCCTGGTACAGAGAGGAATTATTTTCTCTTCTGCTGTCTGTAACTTACAGTTCTACCTTGCCCGTTGTGTCGCCGTTCACTACATAGTATGCCGCAGACTCTTCCGGTTTCAGATAGATCTTGACATCTTTCATATCGCCCACTTTATTTTTCAGGACTTTTGTCCAGATGTCTTTTACCTTCTGAAGGATGTCTTTTTCTGTGTACTCTTTTCCCGCAAACTGAAGGAACATCTCTGTCTTCAATTCTGCTTTCTTTGCCGGTGCCTTCTTTGCCGCCGGTTTCTTCGCTGCTGCCGCTTTCTTTGCCGGTGCTTTCTTCGCAGTTGTCTTTTCTTCTGTCTTCTCTGCTGGTGTATCTACTAAAACTGCCGCTTTTGTCTCAAGCTTTTTCGTTGTGTCTTTCTTTGTCTCAATCGCCTTTGCAGGCTCAGCTTTTGCTGCTTTTGCAGGATCAGCTTTTACAGCTTTCTCGGCT
The DNA here is from genome assembly GCA_959022495.1 of uncultured Lachnospiraceae bacterium. GTDB lineage: Bacteria > Bacillota > Clostridia > Lachnospirales > Lachnospiraceae > Mediterraneibacter. The sequence goes on from CAUEYX010000025.1 coordinate 41,152, forward strand.
GCCTTAACCGGCTCTGCCTTTACTGCTGTCTCTTTTTTTGCTGCTGCTTTTGCTGTTGAATTTGTTTTCTTTAATGCCATACTTGTTCCCTCCTAAAATAATACAGCCAAGTATTTCCGGCATTGGCATCTGTGTTGATGTCAGTGCCCCTAAGTATTCAACCTAATCTTCAAAGTTCCATATGGGATTGTACATCATTTTGGAGAAAAGGTCAAACTTTTTTGTTTCTCAGGATAAATATCCTCTAAAAAATTCAGATAACCCTTTTAAAGTTTTAACGAGAACAGGGATTTCCGCTTCTTCCAGATTATTGAGCACCGCGTCCGTCATCTGACGGTGATATTCCTGATGATGTTCATATGCCTTGACCCCTTTCCCGGTAAGCCGCAGGAAAATTACCCGCCGGTCCTGGTCGCTTCTCTGGCGGACCACGTATTTTTTATTGACAAGCCCGTTGACTGACGTTGTGAGAGAACCTGCTGTAATCCCCATCTTTTTTGCCACCATGGACATGGTATTTTCCCCGGAAAGCCCGACTGCCTCTATGATATGCATATCATTGTTTGTAATGTCCTGAAATTCTTCTGTAATGATGGCGTCTTCTTCCAGTTTCCATATCTCATTGAACAGATTGACCAGAATGTCATTGATGGTCTCACGTGGACTCATATGTTCTCTCCTTTCTGTCAGGCAAACAATTCCTGTACTGCCTCCCTGACGGTATCGATCTTCTCTGCTTTCCATGCTTTTGCCCCGCAGAAAAGAAGCCCTTTCTCTATATTCCCTTTCACCGCATGGATCAGGCCGTCCGTGATACAGTACGGGATATCGGCGGGACTGCATTTCGCGAGGCACCGGTGGCATGGGCTGTGCGGGATTTTCATCCCCTGGGCCACCTGTTTCATAAGTGGATTGAGAATTGCCCTCCCCGGCATGCCCACCGGGCTTTTTACAATCATGATATCTTCCTTTGAAGCATGAATATAAGCTTCTTTATAACGGATATCCGCGTCGCATTCTTCTGTTGTGACAAACCGGGTCGCCACCTGCACACCGTCCGCGCCGAGGGCTGCCGCCCGCTCCACGTCGCTGCTGTCGTAGATCCCTCCCGCCACAACTACCGGAATCTCTCTGCCGTATTTCTCCCCATAAGATTTGACAGTCTGTATGATCTTCCGGATCTCTTCTCCGTAGGAGTCCTGGGTATATTCTGCCAGCTCTTCCTTTTTAAACCCGAGGTGCCCGCCGGCTTCCGGTCCCTCGATCACCACCAGATCCGCGGTCCTTTTGTACTTTTTATCCCAGTATTTCAGGATCACGCCGGCTGATTTATCTGTGGAGACGATGGGCGCGATCTTCGTGCTGCTGCCCTCTGTCAATGCAGGAAGGTCCGTGGGCAGCCCCGCCCCAGAGATAATGAGGTCCGCTCCTGCCCTGACCGCTGCCTTTACGTGAGCCGCATGTTCTTTTAAGGCAGTCATGATATTATATCCTATGATACCGTCGGGAGAGAGTTTCCTCGCTTTCTGCATCTCGTTCTCAATGGCTCTTAGATTTGCCTCCGCCGGCGCTCTGTCAAAGTCCTCTTCCCGGTATCCGATCTGAGCGCTGGAGATGATGCCGATGCCGCCCTCCCGCGCCACTGTTCCCGCCAGTCTCCCAAGGCTGACTCCCACGCCCATGCCGCCCTGGATCAAAGGGATTTTCGTGATTTTTTCACCAATTCTGATCTTTTTCATACCTGCCCTCACATTTCTTGTATGCCGGATATTTTTTACGCCTGCCGCGCTTTAAATCCTGCGGAATCTTTCATAACGCTTCGCTGTCAGCTCTTCTGTACTATATGCAGAATACTTGTCGATAAATTCTGCGATTCTTCTGTCCAGGTCTTTGCACACGGTATCCAGGCGGGCATCGCTGAATTCTTCCGGCTCAGGGATCACCTGCTCTACAATGTCAAGGTGCTTTAGATCCTGTGCGGTCAGTTTCATGACTTCCGCCGCTTCACTGGCCCTCTTGCTGTCTTTCCAGAGAATGCTCGCAAAGCCTTCCGGAGACAGGACAGAGTAAACCGAATTCTCCAGCATCCACACTTCGTCTGCCACTGCCATTGCCAGGGCGCCGCCACTTCCGCCCTCTCCGATCACCACAGAAAGAACCGGAACTTTCAGCCCGGAAAGTTCAAACAGGTTTCTTGCAATCGCTTCTCCCTGTCCCCGCTCTTCTGCCTCCAGCCCGCAGAACGCTCCCGGAGTATCTACGAAACAGATCACCGGCCGTCCGAATTTCTCTGCCTGCTTCATCAGCCTGAGAGCCTTCCTGTACCCGTCCGGTGACGGCATTGAGAAGTTCCTCTCCAGATTCTCTTTCGTGGTCTTTCCTTTTGCCTGCGCGGCCACGGTTACCGGCATGCCATGGAAGTATGCAATGCCGCCCACGATTGCATGGTCATCTTTGAAATAACGGTCGCCGTGGAACTCCATGAAATCCGTAAAAAGATGTTCAATATAGTCTGTCCCCACCGGACGCCCTTTTTCTCTGGAGCGCTGTACTCTGTCCCATGCGGACATTTCTTTCATATGCAGGGTGTCTGCCTGCTCCTCCTGCTCTGTATCAGCTGACAGCTTTGACGGCTTCTCCGCCTTGTGCATTTCCAGTATCTGTGCGAGGACCGATTTCAGCTCTTCCCGCTCCACAATGCGGTCCACAAATCCATGCTCAAGAAGAAATTCGGAGCGCTGGAAACCTTTCGGCAGTTTCTGTCCGATTGTCTGCTCGATCACGCGCGGCCCGGCGAATCCGATCAGGGCCTTTGGCTCCGCCAGGATGATGTCTCCCAGCATGGCAAAACTTGCCGTCACTCCGCCAGTCGTAGGGTCCGTGAGCACGGAAATATAGAGCTGTCCCGCGTCACTGTGCCGCTTAAGCGCGGCGGACGTCTTTGCCATCTGCATCAGGGATACAATTCCCTCCTGCATTCTTGCCCCGCCGGAGCAGGTAAATAGAATGACCGGAAGCTTCTCCCTTGTCGCTCTCTCCACTGCCCTTGTAATCTTTTCGCCCACGATGTGGCCCATGCTGGCCATCATAAATCTTCCATCGCACACCCCGATCACCGCGGGATTTCCATTGATCGTGATCTTCCCCGTCACGACCGCCTCATTCAGCTTGGTTTGCTCCTTCAGGCGGGTCACTTTGTCTTCATATCCTTTGAAATCAAGAGGATTGACAAATTCCATCTCCTTATCCCACTCTTCGAACGATCCCTCATCCGCCAGCATCTCGATTCTTCGGTATGCGTGGACCCGGAAATAACCATGGCACTTCGGACAGATATAATATCCGTTCTTCACATCCTCGGCGATAATCGCCGCACCGCATTTATTACATTTGCGCAGAAGCCCTTCCGGCACTTCCGGCCTTCCGTTCTTAAGTGATATATAGTGGGACCTGTTGCTCGTTTTTTTGAACATATCTTTCAATTTCATATGAGTTTAACCTCCTGAAGGATCAGCCTTTTCTGAAAGGGGTCAGAAGATGAAGTAACAGAAATGGATACTGTAAAAGGCGTTAGAGAATCTGGAA
>CAUEYX010000026.1 GCA_959022495.1 uncultured Lachnospiraceae bacterium
TCAGGCCCCTCCCGGGAGGGGCCTGACCCCTTTCGCCCCTATTTTCTGAATATTCTACAAACAATACAGCTCCCTGCTGTTTTCCTCCGTCTGTTGTATGACTTCTTCTGCCGTTATCCCTTTCAGCCGCGCAATTTCTTCCGCCACATAGGGCAGGTACAGCGAGCAGTTTCTCTTTCCCCTGTACGGAACAGGCGCCAGGTACGGGCAGTCTGTCTCCAGCACAATCGACGTAAGCGGGATCTCTTCCACGACCTGCTTTAATTTCTTCGCGTTTTTGAAGGTGACTACGCCGCCGACACCGATATAATACCCCATCTTCACATATTCCCGCGCCATCTCAGGAGAATAGGAGTAACAGTGTATCACCGCCTTCATGCCCGCCGCGTGCTGTTGCATGATCTGGAACGTATCCGCTGCCGCCTCCCGGCTGTGAATGATGACCGGCATGGATTTTTCCCTGGCAAGTTCCAGCTGCCGGATAAACCACTTCTTCTGAATATCATGCGCTTCCTTATCCCAGTAATAGTCCAGCCCGATCTCGCCGACGGCCACGATTTTATCTCTGTCAAGCAGCTCCGCCATCCGCGCGAGCGCCGCCTCATCCATGGTGCCCGCCTCGTCCGGATGTATGCCTGCCGCGCCGTATACAAACGGATATTTTTCTGTCAGTTCCACGATTTTATCCCAGGACCACAGTGTGGACCCGGCATTAATAATCAGCCCGATGCCCCCTGCCTCCATGCGTTTTAACAGTTCGTCCCTGTCCTGGTCAAACTGTTCGTCATCATAGTGTGCGTGTGTGTCGATTATCATGTTCATGTCACCTCAGCGTTTTACAAAGTATTCTTCGTACCATACAAGGAAGGTATAGATCGTCCACACCTTTCTCCAGTTGTCGGAATTACCTCCCACATAATCATCAAAGATCGCCTGAATCTCATCCACATTGAAGAACTTCTCCGCCATCGCGCTGTGGAATTTCTCCCGCACATCCCGGTTATACCGGTCGTCCGCCATCCAGATGCGGATGGGCACAATAAAGCCCAGCTTCTTACGGAAAGCGATCTCCTCGGGCAGGACTTTTGCCGCCGCGGTTCGCAGCGCCACTTTATTCTGCTCTTCATTCACCTTATACTTGGACGGCATCCTGGACGCGATATCAAAGATCCTGCGGTCCGTCAGCGGCATCCGGATCTCCAGCCCGGCTGCAAGGCTCATCTTATCCACGTTCAGGTAAATGTCCCCTTCCAGCCAGATCTGGATATCCACATCCGACATCTTGGTCAGCGGGTCCAGCCCTTCTGTCTCCTCATAGATGGGACGCGCGATCTCAATCGGGAGAACATCCGGGTCATATTTCTTCAGAATGCGCTTTTTCTCGTCCTCTTTCATGATATTGGTGTTGCCCACATAGAAGTTCTTCAGGTTCTCTCCGTAGCGCTCCGCATTGCGGTACATATTGTACCCGCCGAAAAACTCATCCGCCCCTTCCCCGGAATAACAGATCTTGGTATGCTCGGCCGTCGCCCGGCACGCGATGGCAAACGCGATCGCGGACGCGTCACCCAGCGGCTGCTCCATATGATACATCACATAGGGCACGATGGCGAAATATTCCTCCGGCGTGATCAGGCACCGCGAATTCTTCCTCCCCAGGATCTCCGCGGTCTGCCGTGCCAGCCCGGACTCGTCGAAACGTTCTTCCTCATAGCCGCAGGAATCGGTCATCTCCACATCGGAGACCGCCAGCACGTAGGAAGAATCCACTCCCCCTGACAGAAAAGACTCCGCGGTCTCATCCGCGGTTTTCACTTCCGGCATGATCTCCTTCAGGGTAGTGTGGATCTCATCTGCCCACTCCTCAAGAGACCTGCTCTCATCCGGATGGAACTGGGGCGTCCAGTACCGTTTTATCCTGAGTTTTCCTTCCTGCCAGATCAGGTACCTCCCCGGCATCAGTTTCTTAAGCCCGCGGAAAAAGGTATTTTCCCCCGCCACATAGGTCAGGCTTAAATAGAACTGCAGCATCTCCTCGTTTAACTCCTTCACAAATCCCGGCTGCTCCATAATCCGGCGGATCGTGGTGCCATAGAGCAGGCGTCCGTCTGCTGTCTCATAATAGTAGAACGGTTTCGTTCCAAACTGATCCCTTAAGCAGAACAGTTTCTTCTCGTCTTCATCCCACAGCGCGAAAGCGAACATGCCGTGCATGTGGTCTGCCATCTCATATCCCCAAGTCTCGTACGCACGGACCAGTATCCTCTCCTCACGCTCTTCCCGTGTAAGTGTGAGCGGGATATTCAGCCTCTCGCACAGTTCTTCCCAGTTGCGGATATGCCCGCGGTATTCTTTTACTGTTATCATATGTGCTCCTCCTGTTTCTTTCCCTTCTCCCGGCAGAGAACCGCGTCCCAGCCGCAGAGGTCATGCGTCATGCCTTTCATAAATAAACGATAAACGATTTCATGTTCTGTCTCAGCCGCCGGAAATCCTTCTCATGCCGGCGCTGTCCTTCTGTATTTTAACATATCGGTTATCTGCTGTAAATCGGTACTCTTTCCGCCTCCCGTCTTCCCACATTTTCACAAAAAATAAAAAAACTATTGTTTTTCCCGGCATTTATGCCTATTCTATTATAGGAACTATACAAACTATAAAAAAATGAGGTACATGAAATGAAACCGATCAAAGAAGGAAAAGTCCGTGAAATCTATGACAACGGCGACAGCCTGATCCTGGTTGCCACTGACAGAATCAGCTGCTTTGACGTGATCCTGAAAAACACGATAACAAAGAAAGGCACTGTACTCACGCAGATGTCTAAATTCTGGTTCGATATGACTTCAGACATTCTTCCGAACCATATGATCTCAACTGATGTAAAAGACATGCCGGAATTCTTCCAGCAGCCCCAGTTCGACGGAAACAGCATGATGTGCCGCAAGCTGAACATGCTTCCCATCGAATGCATTGTACGCGGCTATATCACAGGGAGCGGCTGGGCCAGCTACCAGAAGGACGGCACTGTATGCGGAATCAAACTGCCTGAAGGCCTCAAGGAATCCGACAAACTCCCAGAACCCATCTACACCCCTTCCACGAAGGCAGAAATCGGTGACCACGATGAAAATATCTCCTACGAACAGAGCATCCAGCACCTGGAGAAAGCTTTCCCCGGCAAAGGGGAAGAATACGCGGCTAAACTGCGTGATTATACCATCGCGCTGTATAAAAAATGCGCGGATTACGCGCTGACCCGGGGTATTATTATCGCGGATACGAAATTCGAGTTCGGCCTGGACGAGAACGGAAATATCGTACTCGGAGACGAGATGCTCACGCCGGACAGTTCCCGCTTCTGGCCTGCTGACGGATATGAGCCGGGACATGGACAGCCGTCCTTTGACAAACAGTTTGCCCGCGACTGGCTGAAAGCCAACCCGGATAATAACTGGACACTGCCGGACGATATCGTGCAGAAGACCATCGATATATACCTGCAGGGGTATGAAATGCTCACCGGAAGCAGTCTGGGCTAAAACGCGCATTCTGCTTCTGGGAAAACAGACAGTCTGAAAGATAGGGATAGACACAGCTCACGCAAGTTGTTTCTATCCCTAAAATTTATCCTGAAAAAAATAATTTATATTCTTTCAAAAAAATGTTATATTTGTGTTAGTTTTATACAGATTTACATTTTGGGAGGAGCCGTAGATATGGACAAGGATCAAAAGCATTTTTTCCGCAGGGACACCGGCTATATTATCAGGGGATTGATCTGGTATTCTATTGTTGTATCCCTGGTTTCAGAGATCAGTGTTCACCTTCTTCAAAAGGGCTGGACAGATAAGTATACCCTTGCAGGAGCAGCGGGAATCATAAGCACACTTATTGGAGTTTCCTTTCTCTTTATAAGAAATATTCTTTTTGATAAACAAACTGATATATTTCAAAAAACAGGAAAAGGTCTGCGTCTTAATACATTTGCTAAATTGTTCTGCTTATTATTGATGCTGCAGTTCTTGTTTTCCATCGCGGCGAATTTAATCGAAATCATTTTAAACTCCATGGGCTATACAATGGAAAACATGATCAGTCTGGCCACCGGGGAAGATGATTTCAATTTCGCTATGATTCTGTATTCCGGCATCATCGGGCCGGTGGTGGAAGAACTCATTTATCGCGGATTCATTTTAAGAAGCCTTCAGAAATATGGAAAAGTATTCGCGCTCGTTCTTTCTTCTATTTTATTCGGGATGGCTCACATGATACCGATTCAAATTATTTTTGCCATACCTGCTGGAATGCTATTCAGTTACATCGCAATGGAATATTCTATAAAATGGGCAATTTTCTTCCATATTGCCAACAACCTGCTTTTAGGAGACTGTTTCGGATGGTTGTTAGATCAGATGCCGGAGCCCATATCCTCTATTGTATATTTGGGGGTTCTGGCAGGCGCCTCCGTTATTGCCATTTTCGTATTAGTAAAAGGATATCAAAAATTGAAAAAATGGTTTGCCGATCACGCCCCGGCAAAAGGATCTTTTCGATATGTCATTACTCTGCCCTCATTCCTTATCTTGTGTTCCTATAACATATTGATCACGATCATAATGGCGGCCGTTTCAATTACCTCCTTATAAACCGAGCCTGCCTCTTATGAGACAAATGCAGAGAAAGAGCGCTGCCACATTGATTTCCACGTCAGTGCTCTTTCTCCTGAATCATCCGTCTGTGATTCTGTCTTTTCTTGATTTTTCTCTATATCTCCATCCAGTTCACTGTTGTCATGTATATTATGACAATTCCAGCTTTCCTGTATACAGCTGATAATAGGTGCCTTTGAGTTTCAGCAGGTCCTCATGGGTTCCACGCTCGATGATGCGTCCATGTTCCAGCACCATGATGGCGTCACTGTTGCGGATGGTTGACAATCTGTGGGCAATGACAAAGACCGTCCGCCCTTTCATGAGATTATCCATCCCTTTCTGCACGATCTGTTCTGTCCTTGTATCGATAGAGGACGTCGCCTCGTCAAGAATGAGCACCGGCGGGTCCGCGATCGCCGCCCTCGCGATGGCGAGCAGCTGTCTCTGCCCCTGGGAGAGCTCTTCTCCGTCTCCGCTTAAGTGGGTGTCATACCCCTTCGGAAGCATCTTGATAAAACCGTCCGCGTGGGCCAGCCTTGCCGCCCTGTATACTTCCTCATCCGTCGCGTCCAGCTTGCCGTAACGGATATTCTCTTTAATGGTACCCGTAAACAGATGAGTATCCTGAAGCACGATTCCCAGGGAATGCCTCAGATCCGCCTTCTTAATCTTATTAATATTAATGTCATCATAGCGGATCTTGCCGTCCGCCACATCGTAGAAGCGGTTGATCAGGTTTGTGATCGTTGTCTTTCCTGCCCCGGTGGAACCGACAAAGGCCAGCTTCTGTCCCGGCTTCGCATACAGGGTCAAGTCATGGAGCACCATATGGTCCGGTGTATACCCGAACGTCATGTCATAGAACCGCACATCGCCTTTGAGCTCCGTGTAAGTAATGCTTCCGTCTGCCTGATGCGGATGCTTCCACGCCCACAGCCCGGTGCGCTCGCTGCATTCAACAAGATTTCCGTTTTCGTCTTTCTTTGCGTTGACAAGAGTGACATACCCATCGTCCACTTCGGATTCTTCATCCATCATATTAAAGATCCGCTCCGCCCCGGCAAGCGCCATTATGATGGAGTTAAACTGCTGGGCAATCTGCATAAAGGGCTGGGTAAAGCTCTTCGTAAACTGCAGATAGGACGCCATGACACCCAGGGTAATATTCCCGATGCCCATTACGGAAAGGAATCCGCCGAACACCGCGGTGAGCACGAACTGAAGATTCCCCAGATTTCCGATGATCGGTCCCATCATACTGGCAAATGTATGCGCGCGGGACGCGCTGGTGTACAGACGCTCATTCAGCTCATCGAACTCTCTCTCTGAGATCTTCTCATGGTTAAATACTTTCACAACACGCTGGCCGTTCATGCGCTCTTCCACAAATCCTGTGATATCCGCCAGATCCAGCTGCTGACGGATAAAATATTTCCCGCTGTTGCCCGCCACCAGGCGTGACACAATCGTCATCACAATAATCATCAGTACCGCCAGCAAGGTCAGAACCGGACTGAGCACAAGCATGGAAATAAAGGTCACCACAATGGTAAATGCGGACATCAGAACCTGCGGGATCGACTGGTTAATCATCTGCCGCAGGGTATCTGTATCGTTCGTGTACAGACTCATAATGGAGCCGTTCGTATTCTGGTCAAAATAGCGGATCGGCAGCGTCTGCATGTGCTCGAACATCTCGTCACGGACGCGCTTTAACACGCCCTGGCCGATCACAACCATCATCCGGCTGTATATGAACGTAGCGATCACTCCCAGCAGGAAGATCGTCCCCAGCACGAGCAGCGCGGTGTACAGCTCACTGTAATCCGGGTCTGTCTGTCCGATCAGGGGGATGATAAAATCATCCAGCAGGAATTTCAGGGACAGAGACACGGATATAGAGGCAATCGAACTCATCAGGATACAAAACAGTACAACGATAAATTGTACTTTATAAGTACTGGTCACATAGCCCAGCAGGCGCTTCGCGGTTTTCAGCGTGCCTTTTGTGATCTCAGGCCCGCCTTTACGCCGTCCCCGCTTTAATGCTGCTGCGCCGCTGCCGGTATTCATCCTCTGCTCACTCATCTTCAGCGCCTCCTTTCACCTGAGATTCATATACTTCCCGGTAAATCGCGTTGCTCTTAAGGAGCTCTTCCGATGTGCCGATGCCGTTAATCTCACCGTTATCCATAACGATAATCACATCCGCGTCCTCCACGGAAGAGATTCTCTGCGCAATGATAATCTTTGTCGTATCCGGGATCTCTTCGCGGAACGCCTGGCGGATCAGCGCGTCTGTCCTTGTATCCACCGCGCTGGTAGAGTCATCCAGGATCAGGATTTTCGGCTTCTTGAGCAGCGCCCTCGCGATACAGAGCCTCTGCTTCTGTCCGCCGGAGACGTTATTTCCGCCTTCCACAATCATCGTATTATACTTGCCCGGAAATTCCTGGATAAAATTGTCCGCCTGGGCAAGCTTACAGACTCTCTGTACTTCCTCGTCGCTGGCGTTCTCATCGCCCCAGCGCACATTATCGTAAATACTTCCTGTAAAAAGGACGTTCTTCTGGAGAACCATGGACACCTGGTCACGAAGGGCTTCCAGGTTGTAATTTCTTACATCTACCCCGCCGACTTTCACCGCTCCGCCGGTCACATCGTACAGCCTGGGAATCAGCTGGACCAGGGTAGACTTCGCGCTTCCTGTGCCGCCGATAATCCCTACGATCTGACCGCTCTTAATATGCAGATCTACGTCTTTGAGGGACAGATTGCCGCCTTCCCCCGCATAGCTGAAATTCACGTGCTCGAAATCGATATCTCCATTCGCCACTTCGGTAACCGCATTATTCACATCCTGCATTTCCGGAACTTCATCCAGCACCTCCGTGATACGGTCCGTGGATGCCTCCGCAATCATAATCATCGTGAATACGAATGTTACCATCATCAGTGACATCAGGATCTGAAGCGCGTACACAATGACGCTGGTCAGCTCTCCGGTCTGCATCGTCCCGGTAATAATACTTTCCCCGCCGATCAGTACCATAACAATTACAACCGCGTATACAGCGAACTGCATAACCGGGGAGTTCCATGCCACAATCTTCTCCGCCTTTGTGAAAAGCTGAAACACAAGTGCTGACACTTTCCCGAACTTCTCCACCTCGTGATCCCCGCGGACGTATGCTTTTACCACTCTCGACGCATTGACATTTTCCTGCACGGTATTGTTCAGCACGTCATACTCATCAAACACCTGGACAAAGTGGGGATGCGCCTTCTTGGCGATAAAAATCAGTGTCACTCCCAGAAGCGGGGCAACGATCAGCATCACAACCGCGATCGGCATGCTGATGGTCATCGTCATAATCAGTGAAAGCACAATCATAATCGGCGCCCTTGCCAGCAGGCGGATTGTAAACATGTACGCCATCTGCACGTTGGTGATATCCGTGGTCATCCTTGTCACAAGGCTGGAGGTCGAAAAATGATCAATATTTCCAAAAGAAAAATCCTGTATTTTATAAAAGATATCATGGCGCAGGTTCTTCGCGTATCCGGATGAAGCGATCGCGCCCAGCTGTCCCGCCTTTGCGCCGAACGCCAGCGCCAGCATGGCCATGACGATGAGCAGAAGTCCCATCTTAATAATGTAAGCCATATCCCCTTCCATGATCCCCACATCGATGATCCGGGCCATCAGCAGCGGGATCAGGACTTCCATCAGCACTTCCAGGCACACCAGCACAGGGGTCAGGAAGGATTCACGTTTGTATTCCCTGACAGAACGAAGTAATTTTCTATTCATGGTCTGTTATCTCCTCTCTTCTTTTCTTTATCACCGGACAAATCAGATTCCATTTCCCTGCTGTCCGTTCCGCCATCCCCTGCTGTCTTTTCGTTTTCGGCCAGATTCAGGGACATCTGCTCAAGCACCTCCAGGCACACCGCCAGGCTCTGGGGAGCAATATCCTTGCGCAGAAGGTTCTCCACATATCTGATATTCTCAAGAATACGGTCTCTGATCCCCTCCGCTTTCCCCGTTGGGACCAGCTTTTTAAGGCGCGCGTCCCGCGCCACAGATTCGCGGGTGATGAAACCGTTTTTCTCAAGCAGCTGAAGGATTCCGGTTGCCGTTGACCTGCGGATCTGGAATTCCTGCTCCACATCTTTCTGATAGATCTCCCGCTTCAGAGACTGAAACAAAATATAATGCAGCACATGCCTCTGCATGTTCGTCAAACTGTCTTTCTCCTCATGGGCACACATCTGGCGTTTCAGCTGGTGGGAGATCGTATTAATCAGCCTGCCTATATCAGGCGCGGAGCCACACACTTCCTTATCTGCTTTCTGATTCTCCATATCCGCATCCACTCCTTCTTAACAGATCCCCAAACTCCATAAACAGCGGGCACCCGGTATCCGGGCGGCAGCTTTTTTCATTAAAATATAATTTGTTCGGTAACTAACAGTCAGTATATGCGGATAAAATTTTATTGTCAACACCTAAAATATACAAACCAAAACCGGAGCCCCCAATTGAATCCGGCTTCCTTCTCTTCCTTTTATAAAAATGTTCTATATTTTAATTATATTTCACTGAATTTTTGAACAAAATTGTAGAAAATTTGCGGCAGAGAATGTATAATAAGAACATTAAGAATGAAAGTGAGGGCTCATTATGAAGCAAAATAACATGTTAGCCATGATTTTAGCTGGCGGCCGCGGTTCTCGTCTCCATGACCTGACGAAAAAAGTGGCGAAACCGGCTGTTTCATATGGTGGAAAATACCGCATTATCGATTTTCCCCTCAGTAACTGTGCCAACAGTGGAATCGATGTTGTCGGCGTTCTGACACAATATGAATCTATTCTCCTGAACAGCTATGTCGCGGCGGGACGCCGCTGGGGTCTGGACGCAAAGGACAGCGGGGTATATGTACTTCCGCCCCGTGAGAAATCCGATGCCAACCTCGATGTATACAGAGGCACAGCTGACGCGATCTCACAGAACATCGATTTTATCGATACATATTCACCGGAATATCTTCTGATCCTCTCCGGCGACCATATTTATAAGATGAACTATGCCAAGATGCTCGACTATCATAAAGAGTGTAAGGCAGATGCCACAATCGCGGTTATCGAAGTTCCCATGAAGGAAGCAAGCCGTTTCGGTATCATGAATACCAATGAGACCGGGCGCATTGTAGAATTTGAAGAGAAACCGGAACATCCGAAGAGCAATCTCGCTTCTATGGGTATCTATATCTTCAACTGGAAGCTTCTGCGCAAGATGCTGCTCGCCGATATGAAGAACCCGGATTCCAACCATGACTTCGGCAAGGATATCATCCCGACAATGCTCAACGACGGCAAGAGCCTGTACGCGTACAAATACAAAGGTTACTGGAAAGACGTTGGGACCATCGATTCTCTCTGGGAGGCAAACATGGATCTCCTGGACAAGAATAATGAGCTTGACTTAAATGACAGTACCTGGAAGATCTACACAGAGGATGTGACCGCGCTTCCACAGTATATCGGCGCTGACGCTGTTATTGACCGCGCATTTATTACACAAGGCTGTGTCGTTGACGGCGAAGTGAAAAATTCTGTCCTGTTCACAGGAGCAAAGGTTGCAGCCGGAGCAAAAGTCATCAACAGTGTTCTCATGCCGGGCGCCGAGGTGGCGGAAGGCGCAGTCGTGACACGCGCCCTTGTGGCTGACGGAATTAAGATCGGCAAAAACGCCGTGGTTGGCAGCGCTGACAGCAAAAATATTGAACTTGTCGCAAAACGTGTAAAGGGGGATGAATAATATGAGTAAGGCATTTGGAATCGTTAATTTTGCCGGAAATCACATCCAGGTCGACGGCCTTCAGGCATACCGCCCGGTCGGAGCTTTTTCTTTCCTCGGCAGGTACCGCACGATCGATTTCCCGATCTCAAATATGAGCAACAGCGGGATCGATAATATTGAAGTTTATGTACGCAGAAAACCACGCTCTCTGACAGAGCATCTGGGCACAGGACGCCATTATAATATCAACTCCAAACGCGGGCAGCTTAATATTATGTATACGGAGCACAATCGGATCGGCGATATCTACAGTACAGACATCGCGGCTTATATTGAAAATATGGACTGCATCGAGAGAATCCATCTCCCCTATGTTGTCCTGGCTCCAAGCTATATGATCTATACCGCTGATTACAGTACATTCCTTAAGGACCACATCGAGTCCGGAGCTGACATTTCCATGATGTATCACTCCGTTGACAATGCAAAAGATGCCTTCCTTAACTGCAGTACACTTAACATCAACAAACAGAAGGGCGTGCTCTCTATCGAGCCAAACCATGGAAACGCGAAGAACAAAAATATTTCTATGGATACATATGTAATGTCAAAAGAACTGTTCCTTGACCTGGTCAAGAAGGCTCACAAGACATCATCCATGTATACGTTCGCTGATATTATCAACGAAGAGTGCGAGAACCTTGACATCCGCGCGGTATCCCACAGAGGATACTTTGCGGCGATCTGTGACTTTAACAGCTATTATCAGGCAAACATGGATCTGATCGACCTCAAACATGCGTCTGACCTGTTCAGCCCTGACTGGCCGATCTACACCCGCACGAATGACTCCTGCCCGACACAGTATTTTGAGGGCAGCAAAGTGGCGTCTTCCGTTGTATCAAACGGCTGCCTGATTGAAGGCACTGTGGAGAACTCCATCATTGGAAGAGGCTGTGTCATTAAACCGGGCGCTGTCGTAAAGAACTGCGTTATCTCAGCTGACGTTGTCATCGGAAAAGGCGTTCACGTCGAAAACCTTGTCGTAGATAAACACGCAAGGCTGATCCGCGGAAAGAGAGTCATCGCGGCGCCGGAGAAACCCGGATACATCAAACGAGGCGATACCCTCTAAAAGGAGAAATCTGGATTTGCCAGGGGAGACTCGTACAGGGAATGGCAAATCGGACGAAAACCGGCGGAGCAGATTATCGAAAACGGCTTCTGCGCGGAGGTGTGGATGGCTTCGGCTCCGCTCCATGGAACAAGAAAAATAACGAAATCCGGTAACATGCTAAAAGCAGAAATAGGCAGAGAGCAACTCGGCTCCGCCTCAAACAATCTCTCTGCCTATTTCAACGCATGTTACCGGATTTCTATTTTTCTAAGTTCCATTCCGAAGTCACCTCAGCCACCCACGCCCCCGCACAGAAGGGCGTTCGAAAAGGCGCTCCGCTGTTTTCTACTTTTGCGCAGGCGGAAAGAGTCTTCCCGGCATATGCAGGATTCCAAAAGAAGGTGAAAGGGGCGCGTAACTGAAGAAATGAAGCACTACTGTAACCGGCAGGTAATGCCTGAGGCTAATGCCGAATCTTCCGCTGGTCAATTGCTTTTAGCCGTGTGTCCTTCCTTTTAGATCTTTCCCAAATCATGGAACGGAACCTGATCCGCCCCGCTCCTCTCCACGAATACACCCTCAAATAATCCTGCTGTTCTCGGATCATGCGATGAGACCAGCCGGGGAATGGGTATGCCTAAAAGGCCGTAGAGCAGCATCGGCACTTGGGCTGCGTCCTTTGCAGCCCTATGTACCGCTATGCTGCGGCCCGAGCGAAAGCGGGCCTGCAAGGCATATCCATTCCCCGGCGGACACATCCCTTGATCCCCACAAATCCAGATTTTACCTCCGGTTCTTTTGATAGATCACCGCCAGCCCTTTCAGCAGCAGATCTTCATCCAGCATGATCTCCCTTCGGCAGTGGGGCACGATTTTCTTTGCCAGCCCGCCTGTGGCGATCACGGTCACCGGTTCATCCATCTCATCTGCCAGCCGGTCTATGATACCGTCGATGGCAGCGGCAGCGCTGTATATTGTGCCGCTCTTCATGCATTCCGCTGTATTTTTGCCGATGATATGTTCCGGCGCCTCCAGGCTGATTCCGCCCAGCTGGGACGCATTGGCGGTAAGGGAGTCAAGGGATACCCCGATTCCCGGATAGATCATCCCGCCGATGTAATTGTTATTTTTATCAATCACGCACACTGTATTTGCCGTCCCCATATCGAAGATGAGCAGGGGACCCGGATATTCCGCTATGGCGGCCACGGAGTCTACGACAAGGTCGCTCCCCAGCTGCGCCGGGTTATCGATGCGGATATTAAGTCCGGTCTTGATGCCTGCCCCCACGACCAGGGGCTCTTTCTTTAAGATCTTCTCCACCGCCAGCTTCACGATGGTAGTGATCTGCGGCACAACGGAGGATATGATTCCTCCTTCCAGATCCGTTCTTTTTATATGGTAGATATCCAGCACGTTCTTAATATCAATGGCGTATTCAAGTTCTGTCTTTGTGCGCACAGTGGACAGCCGTTCAATGAAGACGCGTTCTTTTCCTTTCATACACCCGATAACGATATTCGTATTACCGATATCAATAGCCAAGATCATTTTTTAAGCCCAGCCTTTCTCTGATATTTTTCTTCAGCAGCACCCGTCCGATCAGCAGCGTCAGCACTCCGGCCACGATGGCCTCCGGCACTCCATTGATGCCGATTACCGACAGGATGAAGGTATATACCGCGGAGACTGCCACTTCATTTGCCGCGGCATAGGCCTCCCTGAAAAATACGAAAATCAAATTCATAACCAGCAGTGTATTCACCAGAGCGCCGCTTATTCCCGCAAGCACCAGACCTACACTTGAGATCCCGCTCTTTCTCTGTACCAGGTCCTTTGTGATCCACAGCACCAGCTTGTATACAAAATACGGGACTACGCCCACAAGGATTCGCGGGATAAAGCAGATGATTACGCTTCCGATCCCGCCGTCCACGCCGCCGACACTGTAAAATGGCGTGAACACGAATGACGTGGGCGTGGGGTTCATCGTGTTATTAATGAAGCTTGTCAGACCAAAGAGAAATCCCAGCGCCGCCCCTTTCTTCGGCCCCATCAGAAGAGACGCGATGATAACGGGCACATGGATAATCGTCGCTCTTGTGAACCCGAGCGGGATATATCCCAGAAAAGGGGTAAATGCCATGACGCATATAATCGCGCCAAATATGGCCACCTGGACCATGCCCGCCGTGCTGAACCGGTTTCCTGACTGTACACCGCCGGACTGTCCCCGGCTGCTGTCAGCCTGTTTCACTGTTCCTGAATCATAATTTTCTGAATGTTTCATAACTGCCTCCTTGTTATCATTCCCTATAGGGGATACAATACATTTGGCACAGCAAAATTCTGTCCCTTAATTTCCTTGTTTCTTTTTGTGCTGCCGGTCTCTCATAGCAAGAATCCGGTCAATAATGTGTGAGGCGGTCTCCTCTTTTGACATTTTCTCAAGGGAGATCTCCTCATCCTCCGTGATAATGGTTACCACATTTGTGTCTCCTCCGAAACCGGCACCTTCCACTCTCAGGCTGTTCGCCACGATCATGTCCACATGCTTTTTCTGAAGTTTCTGCCGCGCGCTGCTGATCAGGTCCTGTGTCTCCATGGCAAAGCCGCATAAGAACTGCCCCGGTCTTTTATGGGCGCCGAGATCTGCCAGAATATCATCGGTCCGCTCCAGTTCAATAGTCAGCTCCCCTTCCCTTTTCTTTATCTTTTCGCTGCTCACATGCCTGGGACGGTAGTCCGCCACAGCCGCAGCTTTGATGATGATATCCTGGTCTGCCGCATTGCAGGTAACCGCCTCATACATTTCCCTGGCGCTCTTTACTTCCACGGTCTTTACAAACCGGGGACGCTTCAGCTCCGCCGGACCGCTCACAAGCGTCACGGACGCTCCCCGCCGGGCGCATACCCTGGCAAGCGCGTATCCCATCCTGCCCGTGGAGTGGTTCGTAAGATAGCGCACCGGGTCCACTGCTTCCTGTGTGGGTCCCGCAGTCACAAGGACGTTCAGCCCGAGCATGTCCTTCCCGCAGGCGATTTCCTGGAGAATATAATCGAGAAGTACATCCGGTTCCGGCATTTTCCCCGCACCCGTATCACCGCACGCCAGATATCCCACTGCCGGGCTGATGACTTCATAACCGTACTTTCCGAGGATCTTCATGTTATCCTGCACAATGGGATTCTCGAACATGTTCGTATTCATTGCCGGGGCAATGATCTTTCTGCATCTGCACGCCATCACCGTGGTGGTCAGCATATCGTCCGCAATCCCGTGGGCGATTTTACCGATCACATTAGCACTGGCCGGCGCGATCATCACCACATCCGCCCGCTTGGCCAGGGACACATGCTCCACACTGTACTCAAAATTCCGGTCAAATGTGTCTATCAGGCATTTATTGCCGGTCAGAGTCTCAAACGTAATGGGATTGATGAAATTCACCGCGTTCTGCGTCATCAGCACATGGACATCCGCATTCAGCTTCTTCAGGGCGCTGGCCAGCGACGCGGTCTTATAGGCGGCGATGCTTCCTGTAACCCCAAGCAGGACTGTCTTTCCTTTTAACATAAGCGGTCTCCCTTCCTTAATCTGACAGAACCGCGCGCCCGCCCGGGCACTGCTTTTCTGTTTTGTGTGAACATCCCGTACCTCTGCCGGGATTGCTCCGGTTCCGCTTTATTATATGGCATAGGACCGGAAAAATCAATCCGATTAACCGTCATTGACTACCGGCGGATCATGAAATTTTGTTTGTAAATCAGGCCGGCAGGCCAATGCCTTCACGAATAACCTTCCGATAAACGGGTAAAATATTTTTATTATTTTAGAAAGGAAGAGCAGGGTTATGGATGAACAGACAAGAAAACTCCTGGAAGAGTGCACTTCCGGATGCCAGATGGCCGCGGACAGCATGGAACAGATCAGCGTATATATCAAGGACAGCAGCCTGCTGGAATTGGTAAAACGCTATAAAGACCGCCACCAGAAGCTACAGCAGGAGGCGGACAGATGCCTTGCGGAAAGCGGCTGTGAGCCCAAAGAACCCGGTACAGCTGCCAGCGCGTTATCCCGATTTACCACAGAAATGAAACTTGCCTTCAATGATGACAATACGCAGATCTCAAAGCTTCTCATAGACGGATGCAGCATGGGCATTAAAACTCTCGGGGAACGCAGAAATACACTGAACCGTGCAGACAAGAAGGCTCTGGATCTTGCTGACAGGATCATTGAAACAGAAGAAGAATTCATAAAGGAACTGCAGAAATATCTATAGCGGATTCCGTTTCCGCGCGCGGCTTTTTCTGTCTGTGAAATAAGATTGGATTTTCTTGTTTTTTTCCTTTATAATAGCAGACAGAAAAGGAGCGCGTATTATGCTGAAATCATACATTGCATTTGACATTGAGACAACGGGGCTTGACCCCATGGAAAATGAAATCATAGAGATCGGAGCTCTGAAGGTACGGGAAGGCCGGGTTGCGGACCGCTTTATTGAATTCATCCGCCCTCTCGCCCCGATCTCCCCCATGATCACAGGCCTCACCGGAATCACGGACGAGATGGTCGCGGACGCCGGCCCCCGCAGCCGGGTGATCTCCCGCTTTCTCGATTTCTGCGGGGACGATATCCTGATCGGGCACAACGTGATCTTTGATTACAGCTTTGTAAAATGCAGCGCGGCGCAGGACGGGCTTGCGTTCGAGAAGCTGGGCATCGATACCCTGAAGATCGCGAAGAAGGTGCACGCTGATCTGGATTCAAAAAGCCTTGGGAGCCTGTGCAGTTATTATCACATTGAAAACAAATCCGCGCACCGCGCTTATCATGACGCGCTTGCAACCGCAAAACTCTATCAGACGCTGGCGCACTTTTTTGAGGCGGATGATCCAAAGCTTTTTAAACCCGTACAGCTTACATATAAAGTAAAGAAACCTCAGCCCGCCACCCCCAGGCAGCTCTCTTTCCTGAACAGCCTGATACAGAAACGGGGCGCAAAAATGGACTGGGACCCTGAAACACTGACCAGAAGTGAGGCTTCCCAATTGATCGACGGGCTGTTAAAGGGATCGTCGTTTTAACGGATGTACCCGATGAATACATTTCCCGCGCCCTGCGCCATATCCTTCATCTCACTGATTCCCACAGTGCGGGCCGTACCGCTGTCCGGGTCAATGTAAGTAATATCCGTGGTGCTGTATCCGGTCAGCAGGACCGCATGGTCCGTGGAAACCAGGGCGATCACAGGGCAGCCCCTGCCAATCACATAGAGTACCTGATCCAGTGTGCATCCGGTCAGATCGACCTTCTGTGCGCCGTAAGATTCCATATATTTCTCACACGCCTGGAGGGAGGTCTCCTCCCCCTCCCGGGAAAACACGGCGGCTTCTGTGGAGTACACCAGATCCCGGTTCCCCTTCTCCCAGACATACGCCTGGCTGGAGGAGACCACCACCCCGGACACCTGCTCTGCTTTCTGCACGGCATCTGCCGCGCTGTCACACACAGCGGTCAGTTTCCCCATACCGTACACATAGAACTTCTCTCCGTTCTCATCCGCGCCCAAGTCAATCTCCAGAGGCTCTTTTTCCGCAGTCATCTCCGCCTTCGTCACCGCCGGCTCCAGATCCTCTATCCCGTCTGTAAATGTCAGGCGCACCTCTGTTCCCACAGCACTGCTGCTGTATGTTTCCAGCGTAAGTTTCGTATCCTTCCGCTCTTCATTGTTCGTGACATACTCCTTGGCCGCGGCGGTATATTGGCTGCCATTCTTCTGTACACGGTCCAGGGTGAGCAGATTATCCTCTATCAAAATGTCTGAGATATACATTCCCTGATCCAAAAATGTATACCGGGCTTGTTCCTGATTGGCCGAACTGCGGATCTCCACCTCATACATCGGCGCGATCCCGCCGCCGGACGGGGAGATCCCCTCGTCCTCCGGGTTCACCTTCCCGTACACAAAATCACTGTTCACAAATCCCAGCGGGCGCACAGTCTCCCCATCTGCCGCTTCCACTGTATAGCCCTCTGCGTTCTTAAGATCCAGTACTTGTATAACGCTTCCAGAGGACGTCCCCTCTTCTCCTTCTTTTTCTGCTGACAGATAGGCGATCCTGCTGCCGTCAGCTGACAAGGTATACTGACCCTCTTCCAGATTCTCCGCCAACACGGTCTGCTCCTCATTCTCCAGATTGATCTGATACAGCGTTCTCCCGGCAAGCACATAGAGCATATCCTGCTCCTGAGAGTAATACACCATCTTACCCAGCTCCATTTCCGCGGCCGCGGGGGATGTGGTGCCCGCGATAAACGCCTTTTCCTCCACAACAGAAGACTTCTTATTAAAATAGTAGATGGCAGCTCCTGTCTCTCCTTCATGCCCGCCCCGGTTCATATATCCGTATACGGCAAAGGCAAGGTTTCCTTTATTGTCTATGCTGATGACGCGGACAGTGTGAGAGCGGTTCCTGCTTCGCGCGTCCGCCCCTTCCTGGTCAGAAAAGCTGAAGACCTTTATCAGCTCATCTGCTTCCGTATCAAACAGCCACAGGTTATCTGCCTGAACAAAGGCCGCGATTGTCCCGTCCTGATTGATCTCATACTGGATGTCATCCGGGACAATCCCCAGCTTGATTCCGCTGCTGTCAATCAGCTGGCTGTCCCCGCCAAAGACCTTCTCCATCTCCCGGTTATAATCCAGCAGATAGACCGTCCCTTCTACAGCGCGGATACGGAAAAACTCTGTAATATTATATACTCCGGATTCCCCGCTGTCATCCACGCAGGAGGTCTGATATTCCGCGAACAGGGACGTATACACAGAATTACTCTCTTTAATAGACCACTCCACATCGCCAAGCACCTGCGGTTCCAGATCCCCCCACAGTATATGGGTGATATCCGAGTGAATATTTACAGTCTGATATGTGGTGTTATCGCTCTCTTCCCCCGGCTCCAGATATGCCCCCAGCTCCGCCGACTCATCACCGGCCAGCGCCTTCGCCTGAAAGTCCTGGGCAAACGCCAGGCATTCTCCTGCTGTCAGATCATCCGGCATAATAATTCTTGTATAATAGCTGACGGTCCTGCCTGCATTCGTATCCAGCATCACTTTGAGCACTGCCTCCTGAAGCGGTTCGCTGAGCGCGCCTGAGAGCTGAAGCACTGCCGCATCACCCTCTGCCGGCAGATCTGCTTTCCCTTCTTTATACGTTTCCCTGCCGTCCATGGAGTACACTGCATACCGGATACCGCTGACTGAGCCGCGCCCTTCTTCCAGATTCATGGACAGGGACCCATCCCCGCCCAGAGGGATGATGGTATCCCGCATGGATGGGATATCCATATCCTGCACGTACCCCGACAGTGTATTCACCGTTTTTCCGTCCACGAGAAATGAAATCCTCGGAAGCGACGGCGCCCCCATAGCCACAATTGTGTCCTCTGTCCCCCTGTTTATTACCAAGCTGCTGATCACAAGCGCTGCCGCGAAGATGACCGCCAGCACTCCTGCTTTGATAAGCCTTCTTTTCATCCTGATCGATTCTCCCCTTTATGTTCCAAAAGTCTTCCAAGTGTGGGATCTACCCCCAGAAACTCTGTGCAATTTTTAACTTCCTCTGCCGCTTTCTGACTGTGCTTTCTGCTTTTTACTGCCCGGATTAAAATATTTTTCGGCGTGTGCTCCATATCAATGAATTCCAGGACCTGAACCTCATATCCCGCGCCCTCCAGATATTTCGCCCGAAGCCCGTCTGTAACAAGAGCGGCAAAGCGCTCTTTCAAGAGACCATAATCCATGACCGGCGCAAGGCAGGAATCGTGTGCTTCTGACATCTGGGCATTCAGTTCATGCTGACAGCACGGGACAGACAAGATCACCCGCGCGTTCCATCCCACAGCCTTTGCCAGCGCATAGTCCGTCGCCGTGTCACACGCGTGGAGTGTAACGACCATGTCCACCCGTTCTACGCCTTCATAGTCCGCGATATTCCCCTCAAGAAACTTCAGTTTCTCATATCCATATTTCTCCGCCAGTTTCCCACAGCGCGCGATCACGCTGCTCTTTAAGTCCAGCCCGATAATCCGGATATCATATCCTTTGAGCTCATGGAGATAATAATACATGGCAAAGGTCAGATAGGATTTCCCGCACCCGAAATCAAGGATCGTAAGCTCCCGCCCTTTCTCCAGACGTGGCAGAATATCCTCGATAAATTCCAGGAAACGGTTAATCTGGCGGAATTTATCGGTCTTAGAGCGCACAATCCTGCCGTCCTCTGTCATAACTCCCAAGTCTTTCAGAAACGGAACCGGGATTCCCTCTTCCAGGATATAATGCTTCTTCCGGTTGTGGGAGCGGTCCGCGCAGGCCGCGGCTTCCTGTCTCCGCCTGCGCCTGATGGTAACTTTCCCCTTCCTGCTTGTCAGAACCGTGCATTCTTCCTGTACGGTCTCTATCTGCATCTGCCCGAACTGCTCCATATACCGGGCGAGCCTTGAACAGGCATCCTCCCCTGTCAGGTTTTCATGGAATGCCTGTGTTTTTGTAAATGATTCCAGCTGGAAGATCAGCTCCCCATTCTTTTCGAGAGGGCGGACCTTCACTTTTAGTATCCCCGTTTTATCCCGCGGATTACTGATAACCGCCCGGATAAAATCGAAATTCAAAATCTCCGTCAGCAGCTTTAAAATCTCTTCCATATAAACAAAACTCCATTCTGTCAGTATTTAAAAGCCTGTTTTTCTACATCATTGTAAAACAAAAGCATCCCCGGCGCAAGGAAAAGACACTGCCAGCGGCCCACATATCTGTGCCGCTGACAGTGCCCTCATTCCTCTCATGCTTTCTCCCTGTTCTCTTCTACAAGAAATCCCTTTTCCCTCAGCATTTCCCCGATCATGTCCAGCGTCTCCTCACTGTCCGCCTCCACGGTATGATAATGATACCCTGAAGTAATATTTTTAAGCGGGCTTGATCTGCCGCTCTCCAGGTCTCTGAGGAATTCTGCCGCCCTGCGTCTGGAAGTCACGTTCAGTTCCGCCTCCAGATGCCCGTACACTTTATGATTGACCATCACATCGCGCACGCGGCCGCCCAGGTCCACAATCGAATTCAGCTCTTCTTCTACCTGTTCATCTGTGTGCTTCACCTGAAACACACGCCTGACAGAACGGGGCTCATGGATCATATATCCCCGGTTCGTGGAGATGATGTTGTGTCCCGCAGCCCGGATCAGGGCAATGTCCTGCACAATCACCTGGCGGCTTACATGGTAAGTCCCTGCCAGGCTCTTCCCTGACACCGGAAAATCGCTCTCTGTAATCTGTTTTATAATTGCGTCCCTTCTCTGAGAACCCGTCATCCTTCCTGTTCCTCCTTGTTCCTGCAGGTTTTTGGAAAGCCTCCTCACGCCTGGTACTTCTTTTTCTCCCTGCTATACAGCATGAAGGTTTTTCATCGAAATGTCAAGTATGGGAGCGGAATGTGTCAGCGCCCCGCTGGAGATATAATCCACCCCGGTCCGGACCAGGCTGGCAATATTGTCCTTTGTTACATTACCGGAGCACTCGGTCCGCGCCCGCCCGTCGATGATACGGACCGCCTCTTTCATCTCATCCGGAGACATATTATCCAGCATGATAATATCCGCCCCTGCCTCCACAGCCTCCCGGACCATGTCAAGGTTCTCCGTCTCAATCTCAATCTTCCTCACAAAAGGCGCGTATTCTCTTGCCAGCCTGACCGCCTCCGCGACTCCGCCCGCCGCTCCGATATGGTTGTCTTTTAGCAGCACCCCGTCAGACAAATTATACCGGTGGTTATATCCTCCGCCCACGCGGACCGCGTATTTCTCGAAAATCCTCATATTGGGGGTTGTCTTGCGTGTATCCAGAAGCCGGATTCCCGTCCCCTCCAAAAGGTCTGCCACAGAACGTGTATAAGTAGCGATTCCGCTCATCCTCTGAAGATAATTGAGGGCCACACGCTCTCCTGAGAGAAGCACGCGGATATCCCCGGTGACCTTTCCCATGAGCTGTCCCTTTTTCACCGCATCTCCATCTTTACAGTAAAATTCTGCTTCTGTGTCCTTGTCAAGGAGCGTAAACACCCTCCGATATACCTCCAGCCCTGCGATAATGCCATCCTCTTTACAGATCAGGTCCACCTCGCCCCTGACTGCTTCTTTCATCACCGCGTTGGTGCTTACATCCTCACTTGAAATATCTTCCTTCAGAGCCTCCAGAATCAGGTGATCTGCCTGAAGCTCCATTGTAATCTGATTCATGCGATCTCCTCTCTTTCACTTGTAATTCTCGTATCCTCTGTCGAACCTTCCTCTGTCCCCCGCGCTGCTTCCGTTTCTGTCCAGCCTCTGTCCCGGCAGATCTTAACCGCTGCCCGCCGGGCGAACACCAGGCTCTCCAGGAGGGAGTTGCTGGCAAGGCGGTTCGCCCCGTGCACACCGTTGCAGCTGGTCTCTCCCGCCGCGTACAGATGTTCCATGGACGTCCGGCTGTCGCTGTCCACCCAGATGCCGCCCATGAAATAATGCTGTGCCGGGACAACAGGGATCGGCTCCTTCGTAACGTCGTATCCTTCCTCCCGGCAGTGCCGGTAAATATTCGGAAAATGCTCCAGAATCGTTTCTTTCTCTATCGCCTTCATGGACAGCCACACATGGTCTGTCCCGTCTTTTTCCATCTGTTCCCGGATCGCTGCGGTCACCACGTCCCGCGGGAGAAGTTCATTCACAAAGCGCTCTCCGTTTTTATCAAGCAGCACCGCTCCTTCCCCTCTGACCGATTCCGAGATCAGGAATCTCCGTCCCGGTTTTCTGGAGTACAGGGTCGTGGGATGGATCTGTACATAGTCCAGATGTTCCAGACGCACCCCGTGCTTCCTGGCGATCACCAGCGCGTCCCCTGTCAGATGTGGGAAATTGGTAGAGTGCTGATATCTGCCTCCAATGCCTCCGGTCGCCAGAATGGTATCTCCCGCATAGATCCCAAGGGGCGTCTCTTCCCCGCGGGATACGGCGGTGAGCCCCCCGCACTTCCCATCCCGGACAATGAGATCTGTCATTGTAGTATACTCTTTGATCTCCACATTATCAAGCATGCGGACGCGCTCAAGAAGCCTGCTTGTGATCTCCTTCCCGGTAATGTCCTCATGAAACAGGATGCGCGGCCGCGAGTGAGCCCCCTCCCGTGTAAACGCATATCCTTTCAGAAGCCCTGTATATTCCGTATCCTGGTCCCCGCGCTGAAACTCCACGCCGTATCTGATCAGGTCCCGGATCACTGTCTGGGAACTCCGGATCATAATATCCACAGACTCCGTCCGGTTCTCATAATGCCCCGCCCGCATCGTATCTTCATAATAACTGTCATAATCCGCTTCATTGCGCAGGACACAGATACCTCCCTGGGCGAGGAAGGAATCGCTGCTCTCCACATCTGATTTTGTTATCATGATGATCTTTTTATCCCGGGGCAGGTTCAGGGCGCTGTAGAGCCCTGCCACACCGGTCCCCGCGATCACCACGTCCGCGTATTCTTTTCTTTCTGCTGTACCCATCACACTGCCTCTTTTCTTTCCCTATGCTATCTGTCCGCCAGCTCAAGCATCCGCTTAAGGGGCCGCTCTGCCTCTTCCCGGACAAGGCGGCTGACTTTCACTTCATTTTTTCCGCTCTTGAGCACATCCAGCACTTTTTCAACGGTGATCATTTTCATATCCCGGCATACCGGCTCAGTGCGTGGGAAATAAAACTGTTTATCCGGATAGCTCTTTTCCAGCTCATACCGCACGCCGTTTTCTGTGCAGACGATAAATTCCTCCGCGCCGCTCCTTCCGGCGTACGCGATGATGCCGGAGGTACTGCCCACATAATCCGCGGTCTTACAGACTGCCTCCGGGCACTCCGGGTGTACAAGAACTTCCGCGCCCGGATGCCCTGCCCTGGCCTCCTCGATTTCAGCCAGGCTGATCTCCTCGTGAACCGGACAGAACCCTTCATTAAAAATAATCTGTTTCTCCGGGACCTGCTCCGCCACAAAACGCGCCAGATTCCGGTCCGGGATGAAAAAGATATTTTGATTCGGCAGTGCGCGGACAATCTCCACCGCATTCGCGGAAGTCACACACACATCCGAATGCCGCTTCAATTCTGCGGTAGAATTGATATAGCAGACAACCGCCAGGTCCTCATACTGATCCCGCATCCGCCGGATCGTCTCCCCGTCCGCCATGTGCGCCATCGCGCAGTCCGCGCAGGCATCCGGCATCAGTACGGTCTTCGCCGGATTCAGGATCTTCGCGCTCTCTCCCATAAATGACACCCCGCAGAACACAAGCGTCCGCTCTGTAAGCCTTGCGGCCGCCTTGCTCAGATAAAAGGAATCCCCGATATAATCCGCGATTTCCTGTACCTGAGGCGGCACGTAATAGTGGGCCAGGATCACTGCGTTTTTCTCCTTTTTCAGCTGTTCAATCTCTTCCCTGACTGTCATAGGTACACCTCTTTTTTCATTTTTCATCCATAATTCAAAGTTTTTACTCATGGTGCTCATTATAGCACCCACATTTACATGTGACAAGACAGATGAATTTACAAAAAAGAGCGCCCAGATTGATATTTTTTTGACAATTTGATGAGTGCAGACAGAAAATACCTGTCCACTGTCAGTTCCCCTGACCTTGGACAGGTATTTCTCTGTATCTGCTGATTTTTGAATCGTTCAAGTATCCGCCCATTGCGGCAGCTATGATTTCCTGCCGCTCTCTTCCCTGTACACGGCTCTTGTCCGCTCTCCGTCCTCCACGATCTCCACACTCGGGAAACTCTGGATATACTGCTTGAACTGGGAAAATCCGTAATCTCTTACCTTGAAGTTGCCGAATCTGGATCTTATACGGTTGCCCAGGGAGCCCAGGGAAATACCGAATCTCCCGTTGGACTGTATCTGCCTGAGAATGTATTCCTCCACCATCTCCTGCCTGGTCTTATCCTCATAGAGGGTGACAGATACTTTGGTCCCCTCCTGGATGAGCTTTAATTTGGGCAGTGTCTCAAGAAATTTTGAGAGCAGGCTGTACCCGTAACGCCGCACGTCGAAATCGGGGTACAGCTTGACCAGGCGGCTCCCCACTTCACCCAGCCCGGTCTCCCGGTCGTCATTCTGGTTCTCTGTAATAATCTTAACCACGGCTTCTTCGATCTGTTCCTTGGACGGCGCGGTGTCCTTTTTCCGCTCTTTTCCGTGATGCTGGTGGGAAGTTCCCTTTTCTTCCTTATCCTCATCCTTGTCCGTGTTATCCTCGAGAAGGAGCTCCAGAACGGTAAAGATATCACATGCTTTTCTGAACGGAGACGGAGTCTTATCCTCGCCCATGCCGATCACCGTCTTGCCGCTCTCCCGCAGACGGCTGGCCAGCTTAGTAAAATCACTGTCGCTGGATACCAGGCAGAATCCCTCCAGCTCACTGGTATAGAGCATATCCATGGCATCAATAATCATGGCCGAATCCGTGGCATTCTTTCCCTGCGTATAACTGAACTGCTGGATGGGGGTGATGGAATTCTGCAGCAGTTCTTCTTTCCAGCTGGCATTGTTGGTCTTCGTCCAGTCCCCGTAGATCCTCTTGTACGTCACATTCCCATACTTGGACAGCTCGTCCAGTATGGGCTTAATATATTTCGCGGATACATTGTCCGCGTCAATCAGAAGCGCGAATCTGTCTTCCATGTCATATAAGCCTCCCCCTCAAGATTTTTCCAGGTAAATATGCCGTTCTCCCAGATCATATAACTGTGTTGTGATCCCTCTTTCGGTATGGACACAGAACCCGGATTCAGATACATATACCTGGCGCCGTTTTCATCCAGGATCTCCTCCCTGGCCGGAATATGGGTGTGCCCATTCAGCAGGATGTCCCCTTCTTTCAGCGGCGGCAGATGACCGGGATTGTACACATGCCCGTGAGTGGCGAATACTGTGGACATCCGCTGTACGGGACCCGTCTCCCCGTTCTGCGCATTCGAGCACGGAAGCTCCAGAAGACAGTATTCTGCCAGAACCGGAAAGTCCAGCACCATCTGGTCTACTTCTGTATCACAGTTTCCCCGCACACAGAGCAGATGATCCTTCCTCTCATTCAGCATGGCAGCGACCTCTTTGGGCGCATAGCCTTCCGGCAGGTCATTCCTCGGGCCGTGATATAAGATATCCCCCAGAAGAAGCAGGCGCTCCGCCTTCTCTCTCTCATAAGCACGGATCATCCTGTCACAGTACCGGGCAGACCCGTGAATATCTGATGCGATCATAAGTCTCATATATGAAAAGTCCTCCTCAGTTTTTCCTTTTTTATTATATCTGTCCGGAGGAAACACGTCAATCTGATACAGAGACGTCAGAGGAAGACACTGCTGAATAGTTTGAAATACGCTTAAGCTTGAAAACAGCTTAAGACAAGCGCCGCGCGGAAGCGGACTTTTCTGTCCATTGTCCTGCACGGCGCTGGTTTTATCGGATTCTTTCTTTTCTTATCTGTACCACACTGCCGCCTCGTACGGTCTCAAGGCCAGCATGCCACTTTCTGTCCGGCCTGTATCTGAATAGTTCCCGAGCACGCGCTCGAATCCAGCCAGGGCCGGCGCGTTCTTCCAGATATATTCTTTCCCATAGAAATTTGCCGCGACAATCAATTCATGATCCTCGTAAGTCCTGCGGTACGCGAACACGGACGGGTCGTGCTGAGCCAGCGGCTCAATATCGCCGTACGCAATGACATCCAAGTCTTTTCTCATAGCAATCAGCTTCTGATAATAGTGGAAAATCGAATCCGCGTCCTGAAGCTGGGCAGCCGCGTTGACTTTCGTATGATTTCCATTTACCGCGATCCACGGCTTCGCGCTGTCCTCAGAAGTGAAGCCCGCGTACTTCGTCTCATCCCACTGCATGGGAGTGCGTCCGTTGTCCCGGGAGTGAATCTGAATGATACGCAGCGCGTCGGAGGCACTCAGCCCTTTATCCTGAAGGATCTGGTAGTGGTTTAAGCTCTCCACGTCACGGAACTGGCTGATTTCTGTAAAGTCAGTATTTGTCATGCCGATTTCCTCGCCCTGGTATACATAAGGGGTGCCGCGCAGGCAGTGGATGACCGTGCCCAGCATCTTGGCGGATTCCTTCCAGTACTTCTCTTCATCTCCGAAACGCGATACCACGCGGGGCTGGTCATGGTTGCACCAGAACACCGCGTTCCATGCGTTGTGCTCCGCCATCTTTATCTGCCACTCAAAGACGATGTCTTTTAACTTCTGGAAGTCAGCCGGCACAAGAACCCATTTCTCATTTCCCATGAAATCCACCTTCAAATGGTGGAAGCTGAATACCATGGACAGTTCGTTCGTATCTCGCCCTGCATACTGATAGCAGTTCTCGATGGAAGTGCTGGACATCTCTCCCACGGTCACGATCTGCGCGTCCGTGCCGAATGTCATCTCATTGAGTTCTTTTAAATATTTATGGATGTTCGGCCCGTCTGTATAATACTTCCGCCCGTCACCTGTCATATCATCCTCAAACCGGCTCTTGCTGATCAGGTTGATCACGTCAAAGCGGAATCCCTTTACGCCTTTCTCCATCCAGAAGCGTACGATCTTCTGAATTTCTTTTCTTACATTTTCATTTTCCCAGTTTAAGTCCGCCTGTGTTACGTCAAAGAGATGCAGATAATACTCATCAAATTTCTCCACATACTCCCATGCATTTCCGCCGAACTTACTCTCCCAGTTTGTCGGCGCGCTTCCGTCCGGCTTCCCTTTGCGGAAGAAGAAGAAATCCTTATAATACTGATCGCCTTCCATGGCTTTTCGGAACCATTCGTGGCGGGTGGACACATGGTTGAACACCATATCAAACATCAGGCCGATACCCCGCTTATCTGCCTCGGCAATCAGTTCCTCCACATCCGCCATCGTGCCGTAGCTGGGATCAATATTATAATAGTCTTCCACATCATATCCGTTGTCGTTCTGCGGGGATACAAAGAACGGAGTCGACCAGATATAATCCACACCCAGTTCTTTGATGTAGTCCAGCCTGCTGATCACGCCTCTTATATCCCCGAGTCCGTCCTTATTCGTATCACAAAACGACTTCGGGTAAATCTGATATACGGTGCTCTTCCTAAAATCTGTGTTCATAAATCTCTTCCTTTCTTTTGTGAACGGGGCCTGACCCCTTCCCAAAGGGGTCAGGCCCCGTTCACACTTTTTTCACATTTATTCCCAGCTGATTACCGTCGTCTCACCGGCTTTTGCATCCATTCCCGTGTGCATGGTAATGCCTGCCGCGCTTCCTTCTCCGGTGACAATCAGCATTGTGGTGCACGGATGGCCTGCTGCCTTGATCTTCTCCGGATCGAACTCGATCAGCGGCTGACCTGCCTTCACATGGTCGCCCTCTTTCACAAGGAGGTTAAATCCGTCGCCGCCCATATCGACTGTATCCACGCCCACATGGATCAGAAGTTCCATGCCATTGGCCAGTGTCAGACCGCACGCATGTCCTGTATCGCCCATGACGACTGACACATCACAGTCTGCCGGAGCGGTCACCACCGTATTAGACGGTTCGATTGCCACGCCGTCCCCCATAATCTTCTGGGAGAACACCTCATCCTGAACCTCCGTGATGGGAATTACTTTTCCGTCAAGGATTGATTTTAATTCTTTTCCGTCAGCCGCCGCCTCAGATACTTCTCTTCCAGCCACAGCAGAAGCCCCCTCTGCCACACCTGCAGCAGTCTCTGATGCCGCCGCGTTCCCGCGGTCTTTTCCGTATTTGTCCTCCGCGGACAGCTTGATCTTACCTACGATAAATGTCAGCACGAAGGGAATCACGATCGCCACTGCCATTGCAAGAAGGAAAATCAGGTAATAGTCTGACTTAATGGACAGAATGCCCGGCAGGCCGCCCACGCCGATACTCAGCGCCTCAACTCCGAATCCTACGGAGATCATGGCCGCACAGCAGGAACCAATCATACCGCATACGAGCGGGAATACATATTTCAAGTTCACACCGAAGAGCGCAGGTTCTGTAACACCTAAGTAACAGGAAATACATGCCGGTACGTTGACCTGCTGGGCGCGCTCGTTCTTCTTCTGGAGGACGGACATCGCCAGCACGCTTGAGCCCTGCGCGATATTTGACAGCGCGATCATAGGCCAGAGAATGGTTGTCTTCGGCGGGATTGCCAGCAGCTGTGAATCCACCGCATTAGTCATATGGTGCAGACCGGTCATAACGAGCGGCGCGTACAACAGACCGAATACTGCCGCGAAAAGGAATCGGAAATCCGATGTCAGTCCCGTGTACACCGCGCTTCCGATGGCGTCACCGATCTTCCAGCCGATGGGACCTACAACTGTATGCGCAATGATAACTGCTGGAATCAGCGAACAGAATGGAACCACAATCATGCTGATCACTTCCGGACATATTTTCTTAAAGAACTTCTCAAGGTAAACAAGCACGAATCCTGCCATCATAGCCGCAATGACCTGTCCCTGGTAACCGATCATCTGTACTTTGGCAAATCCGAAATCCCACACCGGGATATCCTCTGCCGCTGTGGAGGATACGCTGAAACCATTGAGAAGCTGTGAGGATACCAGTGTCAGACCAAGGATAATACCGAGGATCTGCGTTGTTCCCATCTTTTTGGTGATGGACCATACAATGCCGACCGGGAGCAGGTGGAACACTGCCTCGCCGATGAGCCAGAGGAAATTATACAGGCCGGACCAGAACGGATAGACATCCGCCAGGCTCTGTGTGCCGTTATTTAAGAAGTTGATCTCACCGATCACGTTTCTGAATCCCAGAACAAGACCACCGCAGATCAGGGCCGGGATCAATGGCGCGAAGATCTCTCCCAGTGTACCCACGATCTTCTGTGCCGGATTCTGCTTTGTCTTTGCCGCGGCCTTCACCGCGTCCTTGCTCACGCCCTCGATTCCCGCGTAAGCAGTAAATTCATTATAGAATACGGCCACATCGTTGCCGATGATAACCTGGTACTGTCCTGCCTGTGTAAATGTCCCCTTTACACTCGGCAGATCCTCGATCTCTTTTTCATTTGCTTTCTTCGGATCTACGAGTACGAAACGCATCCTTGTCATGCAGTGGGAGACTGCCTGGATGTTTTCCTTTCCCCCGACGAGATCCAGCAGACGCTTTACGTCATTTTCATACTTTCCCATCGCTGCTCTTCCTTTCTTTCATTTCTTAGTATTCCCTGATCCAAGCCGCACACATGCAAACTTGTTTGAACAACTTGAATATATCACTCTTGTTTAAACATGTCAACGTTAATTTATAACTATTTTATATTTAGCAGTTTTACACAAAAATGGATAATTATTTATAGTAAATCTGCTTTATGATTTCATTTGTTTTTTACTTGATTTTCTCAGTGTGGGTTTTATAATAAAAGAAGATGTTTAAACAAGGTGGAATCAACGATGCCAAAAGCAAAATACAATTTTATATACAAAGACTTAAAAGAAAAGATCGAGACGGAAGTCTATTCTTACCAGGAGCTGCTTCCTTCCGAAAATATGCTTGTCAGCCAATATGGATGCTCCCGCAATACCGTGCGCCGGGCGATCTCCGAACTGACTGCGGACGGGTATGTACAGCCCATGCACGGCAAGGGCGTACGGAATATTTTTCAGCCGGTGGAACAGGCGGCATTTACCGTGGGCGGTATCGAATCCTTCAAAGAATCCACCGCCCGCAATAAACGCAGGGGTACGACACAGGTGCTTCAGTTCGCGGAAATCCTGTCCGATGAAAAAATAGAAAAAAGAACCGGTTTCCGCAGAGGGACCTGCCTCTATTATATACAGAGGCTCCGTTATCTAAACGAGATTCCCCTGATCCTGGACCATAACTATTTTCTAAAAGAGGCGGTCCCCGGGCTTACGCCGGAAATCGCCTCGCAGTCGATCTATGAATATCTTGAAGAGACTCTCGGGCTCTCCATAGCGACCAGTAAAAGAACCCTTACCGTTGAGCACGTCACGCAGATCGACGAAAAATATATCGATCTGAAAGACTATAACTGTATGGCCGTCATCACAAGCCAGACTTTTGATGACAACGGGATTCAGTTTGAATATACGCAGTCAAGACATCATCCTGACTATTTCCGTTTTCAGGATGTGGCAACGAGAAAGACGCGTTGATGTCCGTCACGCCCTTCCCCTCATTGGGATGGATCTGAGAGTAAACCATATCCGCAAAGAATACTGCCATCAGCGCGATACATACCGCTTTCAGCCGCCTCTCGTGAACCCGGCTGATCAGGTTATCCACCATAGGGGCAATGGCATAGGTGATCGCCAGCCCTCCGATGCCGAATACCAGAAGCCCCTCCGCGCAGATTCTTCCATTTAAGTTCAGAAAATATCCGCTGTAATCCCACCATTTCGTCCCTCCGGTCGCGATCTCCATCACCAGGGACGTCATATATTCTAAAAAGCCGCAGATGACAATCGTCGCCGTGAATTCCAGCGCCGGATTTTTACGCAGCCGGTACAGTACTGTAAGGATCAGCACGGAGCCCGTCCCGTAGATCGGAAGCCAGGGACCGTGCAGCGCGCCGCGGTTTACAAAATCACCGTAGCTCACCAGGTGCATTCCCACTTCCCACAGCCACCCGAAAAAGGACAGTCCCAGAAAGAGAACTGCCAGGGACCACACCGAATAGTGCCGCATGTAATTCAAAGACTGCACAAGTTTCCGTCTGCTCTCTTCCGGGATCGGATAGAATCTTACCGGATAGGCCTCTCCCTGCGTATCGTCAATCAGCTCATACACCTTGACAATCTCCGCCTGGCGCCGCTCATATTCCCTGTCCTCCTCCCTGCGCAGGAGAATCACGCCGAAATTCTTGGCCAGAAATCCTCTCCAGCCGCTCAGCCCGCTCTCTTCTTCCGGAGCATTTTCCACCACCGCGATCACATCCGCGTATTTCTCTCTCAGAAGATACTCCTCCGGTTTCTCATAAAGATAACGGTCATACAGAAGCTGCGCGTCCGGTATCTTCTTCTCCAGTGCCTCAGCTCTCAGCCGTGCGTAATACTGGGTAAATGCCGCTGTCTTATATGGGTTTGTATAGAACAAATTGAAGATTCCCATGGTCAGCAGGCCGAGTATTTCCCAGCCGATAAACGACAATTCAAAAACAAAACATTCCCATTTATGCCCTTTCATCATCCGCCGGGACAGTGTAACTGCCTGCCGCGCCCCCATATCCGGGTTCTCGGCCACAATATACGGCACCAGGTAATAGGAATACCGCTTTACCACAATTCCCACTAACGTCAGGCACCACAGGGAATAAAAAATATATTTCACAAACATGGCCCAGGAAGCTTTCAGCCACTTCTTTACCCGGAGCAGGAACACGAACCTCTGTGCTGTCACCCGCTGATAAAGAAGCCCCTCCAGAAAAACTCTCCTTATCACCACGGGAAACGTATTCTGGATCAAGAACCAGAACGCGAACATCAGCAGAGCCCCTAATAAAATTAATATCATAATTCCAATATTTTCAGAGCCGGTAACCGAAGCGATCACCGCCACCGCCGTCACGAAAATAGAACCGGAAGTCACCTGATTGACAATCCCGGAGAACACTCCCCGCGTCCTGCCAAATGCCGGATTGCCTTTGTCCGCATGTTCGATAGCGTTTTCCTTAATCTGGTCTGCCAGTTCCTTCCCTGCCTGGGTATTGTCCTCAGCAATAATCCTAAGCACGTCCGCCCAGCCAATGCTCCGCGCATTAGAGTGAACCGTAAACTCCGTTTCCCCTGTACCGCTGATATCACTCTCGATCTGCTCATATGCCTGCTCGTATGTCTGCGCTGTAGAAAAATTCAGGGAACTTCGGAACTCCGCCGACACAAAAGCAGCAATCAGACAAGCTGCCACAAAGATAAAATAGTGTTTTTTCAGGGATTGTCTTCCCTGCCTTTTCATTTGTTTTCTGCTCATCATCTTTCTCCTTTGATCCCGTATTTCTCCAGTGCATACACCGCTGCTCCCGCTGCCCCGACAATCTCCGGCTCTTCACAGATAAAGAGCCTGGAACCGATCTTCTCTTCCACCGCCCGCACAACGCCTGGGTTTTTCGCCACACCGCCGGTCATCATATATTCTTCTTCCATTCCCACCCGGCGCAGAAGCCCGGATGCCTTATTGGCAATGGCGTGGCAGACGCCGTCCGCAATGTCCGCCTTCTCCTTATTATTGGCAATCAGCGAGATCACTTCTGACTCCGCGAACACCGAACACATGCTGGTGATCTCAATCTTTTCCCGGGAGGTCAGGGCAATGGACCCCAGATCATCCAGCGACACCTCCAGAGTCCGCGCGATCATCTCCAGGAAACGCCCGGTCCCCGCGGCGCACTTGTCATTCATGACGAAATCCTTCACCTCGCCGTCTGCGTTCAGGCGGATCGCCTTGCTGTCCTGCCCGCCGATGTCAAGGATGGTGCGTATCTTCGGGTTAAAATAATGCGCTCCTTTGCCATGGCAGCTGATCTCCGTCACATTCTCATCCGCAAATTCAATACTGACGCGCCCGTATCCCGTAGAGACGATCCAGGAGATATCCTCCCGGGCGAGCCCTGCTTTCTCAAGCACATCCTGGAATACCCGCTTCGCGCTGACGCCGGACTTCGCTCCGGTGCGCACAACTGAAAATGCCTTGATCTTCTTATCCTGGTCCATAATCACCGCGTTGGTGGAGGTAGACCCGCTGTCGATCCCCATTACATACATTGTTCTTCCCTCGTCTTTCTGTATCTGCGGCCCGCATTCCCCTGCGCCAAGCGACTCCAGAAACGCCTCGATCCTCGTCCGCACCTGGCCTTCGCTCTGCCTGGTATAATCTGTCTCCAGCAGCAGCATGGGCCGGTCCATCCACTCCTTAAGCCATGCATACTCGTAAGCATAATTGTCGCAGAACTGAACCGTGTGGTAAATGATCCCGTCTACGCTCCCCGCGCACTTTCGGATCAATTCATCCCGGTTTGCCGCCTGCTCCATCCTCATGCACGGGAACTGGCTGAGCAGTCCTCTGGCATATCCGGTCAAAACGTCCGCCTTCTCGCAGATCATCTTCCTCCCCAGCCCGGTACAGGTGAGGTCAAACGCCACATTGGCCCCATTCTCACTTAAGATTTTCTTGATACTGTCATTTGCCCGAGCGCCGATAATCCCAATATTCACCTCGCCGCTTTTCACAGCGTACTGATTTTCTTCGTCTTTTCCTCTTAAATAGTCAAAGAATCGCTTCTCCTCGAACTCTCTCCCGGAGAAACGCTCATACGCCGCGATCATGTCCCTGATCCGCCGGGCATAGAGCGTAATTCCTGCGTCTTTGACAATCCTCGGCGTGTCCAGCATATAGATAAATTTGTCCGGGAACTCCTCCCTGAGCACATCACAGAGCCTGCGGATGCTGTCACAGCATGTCGTGAGGATGACCCCCTCGTACCCGCCGTTCATAACCTCCTCCAGCACGCCCTTGGCAAAGCTGCAGATATTCGGATGCATCCTCACCTCAGCCTGGCTGAAACTCGTCACATCCGGTTCAATCCGCTCCATTCTCACGCCCATGGATTCAAAGATTTCCACAGGGGCATATTTACATATATAACCTAACATATCTTCTGTTCCCTCTCTGCTGTCTCCTCTTTATCCCCAGGATCAGATTCCCCGCATTCCAGCATCTCCAGAAACGCTTCCAGGCGGGTCTTGATCTGCCCGTCATGGCTGTTGCGCCGGTCAATGCCGTCCCCGTCCAGAATCAGCATGGGGATGTCCATCCTGCTCATCTTCTCCTTGAGCAGGACGCTTCCGCCGGAGGACTGCTTGCAGCCCCAGTGGCAGAACTGAATCACTGCGTCCGGCCGCAGTGTCTCTGCCAGATGCCCTGCCATCTCTGCCTTATGGGAGTATGACCCGTTGTACAGGTTGCGGATGATCTTCTTCGCCAGCGCCCGGAAAGGCTTCGTCTCATCCATCTGTTCCATGGAATCCATTATGATATCGCTGGCGATAATCTGATATTTCCGGCTGGAATTAAAATAACTCTGCAGTGTTTCCTGATAGAACGGAAGCAGATGTATCCACAGAATCTTCTTCCCGTCAAACTTCGGGTAATTCTCAATATCTTTGATCATGAACCGGATCAGGTCAAGGAATTCCTGCGTCCCGATAAGCAGGTGCATCCCCATCATCATATAAAGATGGCTGATGAGCTCACCCGGATAGTACCTCTCACTCTGAAGCTGAAAGAAATGCATCAGTTCTTTTCTCGTCTCATTCTCAATCCTTATGGCATCCCTCAGCTTCTCTTCATCCAGCCTCCTCCCAAACCGTCTCTCGAGCTCCGAGGTAAACTCTCTTAACTGCTCCGCCAGATAATCCACGGAAGCTTCGTCATCCCTGTAAGGCACATCAAGAAACGTAAATGGGACTCCCTTTTTCTTCTCCAGATAACGGAAGGTATTCAGGTTGCCATCACAGGAGAGGGATGTTGTAACCGCATATTCCGGCACAGGCACTGCCCCGCTGTCAATCGCTCCCACAAAGGTCTTGTGATAGGAACAAAGCGTCGGCGCAATTCCCGTATTCTGGGCATAATCAATAAAGTAATCTTCCAGATGATAACCGCTGAAATAACAGGACAGGCACTCTATGGAAAGGGTGCTCAGCCCGAAACAGCTTATGATCTCGCAGGGCGCGAAGATATTTCCCCACACATACCTGTCCGGGTGTCCAAGGGAATCCGCTACAAAGGCCATCATCATGGCCTCCAGCTTCTGATATCCCTTTGAGATCCCCTTCTTCGGCAGAAGCTTTGTACGCAGCTTGTTCAGCTTAAATCCCAGCAGCATCTCATTCCAGCTCCCGCCGGGATTGGCTGCTGTCTGTTCTTTCACATGGTCAATATATTTCTCTGCAATCCACATAGAATTCCTCCAGTTATAACCAGTTTTTCCCGCACAGCCTCCGGGAATGCCTCTCCAGGGGGATTCCCAATGAAAAACCCCGGGAAATATCCATTTCCCGGGGGTAACTAAAAGGCGCAGATCGGATTTGAACCGGTGATCAGGGAGTTGCAGTCCCACGCCTTACCACTTGGCTACTGCGCCCCGCTATAAGTATACTGCTGTGCATTACTTATTCTATTCACACATCGATCGAATTATACCAGAAGATCTTTGATCCGTCAAGTACCGGCTGATCCCCTCTGAGAAAACGCCTCTTCTGCTGTTTTCGTACCATGCCATGGAACAGCCGGGGAACGGATACACCTGCTATGCCGCGGCCCGAACAAAAGCGGGCCCGCAGGGCATATCCATTCTCCGGCGGACTCCTCCCATGATCCGCGCAATTTTAGATTTCTATTTCTTTCTGCGGTATGTTCTGAC
Source organism: uncultured Lachnospiraceae bacterium (assembly GCA_959022495.1). Classification (GTDB taxonomy): domain Bacteria; phylum Bacillota; class Clostridia; order Lachnospirales; family Lachnospiraceae; genus Mediterraneibacter. The sequence goes on from CAUEYX010000026.1 coordinate 36,121, forward strand.
ACTTGTGGCCGCGACCGCGCACACCAGAACTCCCATGAGCGCTGCCCAGAGCGCGGGAGACATGCTGTCCCCGGTCTGGACTGCTTTGTCTTGATCCGGAACCGCTCCGGTGCCGCCGCCCGGCGGCGTCTGACTCTGATCTGGACCGGCAGGTTCTTCCGGCTTCGGATCGTCTGTGCCCGGCTCTTCCGGTTCCGGGGTCTCCTGCGTGTCATCTTTGAGTACAAGGCTGCCCATCGCCGCTTCCAGGGCTGCTGCCGCCTGATCTGCCTGCGTCTGTTCTGCATTGACATCTCTGTATACGCTCTGCGCGTTCACAAGCGCCTCCGCAAATCCTTCCCAGCTCTCCGGAGTATATGCCTCCTCTTTCAGCTGCTCTGCCTGACCAAGCAGAGCGCCCAGCTGTGAATAATCCGTTACCGGAGTGTTGTTTTTATACAGAGAGATCTCCGCAACAGCCCCGAAAATGTTTTCATTGGCAGCATTCACGCCATAAGATGTATGGATTGTCAGCCTAATGTACCGCGCTGTCTGCGTTGTGTCAAATGTGAGCACTGTCGTCCCGTCTTTCGGCATTTCTCCCTCTTTCGCAGTCGTCCATGTCTCGCCGTCGCCACTGATCTCCAGCACATAGTCTCTCACGCTTCCGTTTCCGTTCCTGCTTACATACTCCAGTTTATCGAATTCAGTCCTTTCACCAAGATCGATCATCAGCCAGTGCGGGCACACCGGTTTATCCGTCTTGTAATCTGTATGCCAGAATGTAGCGGTATCATCGTCAATCGCATAAGCGGCCGGTCCTTCATTGGACGCGCCATTCTTTTCTTCCGAGTCGGCTTCTGCTTTCCAGCCATCTTTTGCAAGCTTAATATCACCTGCATCCAAGCGGTACTGATCGTAAACTTCTTTCACTTCGTCATAGCCAAGCGCTCTGTTATAGACCATGACGTCCGCGATCTGCGCCCTTAGGCTTTCACTTCCAACTGTCACGGTTCCCGTCTGGAAATCAGCCATCGTCCCGTCTGCATAAGCGGTGGCGGCAAGGCTGCCGTCAAGGTATAATTTCACCATGCCGTTGAGTTCACGCACAATGGCAGCCGCATGTTTATTTCCATCGCTGACCAGCCCTTCCACCGCTGTTTCTGCGGTTGTCGGCGTGTACTCTTCTGTCCCGTATCTTCCGCTCGCCTTTTCCACAACCGTGGTCACCTCATTGCGGGAGGACAGTTCAATGCATCCGTCTTTATAATACAGATAACCCTCTTCGTCGATCCCAATCTGAGGGCCATTCTCCTGCTGAAAGATCACCGCGTCTTTGGATGAAGTCTGGATCATCATGGAGACGGTAAAGTCTTTCGTATTCTCATCCAGGCTGCTGCCGCTGCTTAGAGCGAAGGATTCCTTTTCCAGCGCCAGGAATGTCTCACCGTTCCGCTCAAATACCTGTTCTGTCACATGTTCCGCGTTTTTCAGGTCATCTTTCTCCGATACGGACGCAATGACCTGATCCTCATAGGCGGACAGTACCAGCTCTGTCTTCAGCGCGGAACCGTTGATGGCATCCAGCCCATTGACAGACACCGTCACCTCTTCTCCTGCTTCAAGGGCAGAAGCGGATGTCAGTTCGACTGTGCGGTAATCATCCATCAGCACTGCGTCCGCATGCTTCCCGTTGATCTGATATACATCCATATCTGCCACACGTTTGTCAAATTTTATACGGATTGTATTCTGATCCGTCACTTTTGCGTATACCAGTTCCGGGCTGCCGGCCTTTTCATTGGTAAACTGATAAATCTGCTCTTCATACGGCTGAAGCGTAACTTTAACCGTATCGCCATAGCTGACATACTGACTGCTGTCCGCATCCGAATATGGGAGGATCTGGATCTGATGCACATCCTGTACCTCAGAAGTCACTCCCGCCAGTTCGTCCAGTTTCAGCTCATATGTCTTTGTCTGTGAAGTCGGATTCCGGAAGGACACAATGCCCTCCTCTCCATTCCAGGAAGAATATCCGTACACAGAGCCTGTTTTCGGCGCGTTCCCGAATAATTTCGCGTGCTGGAGAATCTCTTCGTTCTCTTCCGCGAATGTCAGCACGTCCGCCGTAACCTGCCATTTTGCTTCATCCATCATAGACGGCGAGAAGTAAAGTTCCCAGAACGATACTCCGCGCACCGCGTTTGCCATCATATACTGGCGGAACTCCTCCGTATTCATCTCCACGCCCGCGGATGATCCGTAGATCGGCTCATGGTTGTACACATTCTTTAACGGGAACTGCAGCTGCGCTTCTCTCGCGTTGCGGAAATAGATATTATCCCTGCCGCTGATCATCTTCTGCGCGTCGGAACCGCCATTTGTCCCGTCTTTCTCCAGATCTCCCGCGTTGTGCTGCCATACTGCGTTCACCCACTGGAGCAGCCAGGGGCTTGGAATCGCGTAGCAGGTGGCATTGATGTAAAGATCTTTGCCTTCCTCCGCTCTCTGCGCGCGCATTGCCTCAAAGGCGTCGGTCCAGTTCTCCCACAATTCGCTTGTGAAATACATATTATTGTATCCGCCTGTCATGTGGTCATGGTCTTCCTGGGTGCACGGCCTGGACGCGAACCCGTCCAGTTTCCAGTAGTCAATATCAAAACGCTCCTGATAGTCCGTAAATAAATTTGTCAGATTCCGGATATATTTCTCAGAACCTGTGCAGATCACATTCCCCAGCGCTGCCGTGGGATGCACATATCCTGTGCCGGAGCTCTCGATGTACTGTGAAAACGTCCCCTGCAGTTCATAGCCACCCTGGGGGCCCAGCCACAGCCCGAAGGTGGAGCCGAATTTGTCTGCCATTTCATTCGCTGTATATAGTTCATTGGGCAGCTTGTCGTTAAACTCCCAGAATCCCGTCTGGTTGTAGGTATTTCCGGAACGTTCTACGTCAATTCCCGTATACACCGGGTCATTATAATTGTTCCAGCCGTCGTCCACCACATAAGAATCAAGCGGCTCGTACCCCTGCTGTGCCAGACCTTTTTCTGTACCGTTAAAGGTCGCCGCGATCCGGTCATCCGTGATCCCCATGCGGTTGTCATACCAGGAATTATACTGTTTCCTGAAAGAAGTCTCTGTGGCGATAGCATCAATATAATCAAAGAAATCTGTCTGCACCACATCCGTATCCGTTCCCTGCGCCGCGCCTGCCACATTCGGCCAGCTCACGAATTTCCCATCCGTGGTCAGGCGGTTCTCCTCCCGCATCTGAGCCAGTGTCTTTCCGCAATAGTAACGCACCTGCATGGTGCTGTCCTCTACCTTGGTATCCACTGCCGGGAACTCGGAGCCAAAAAACATTCCTTCCGCATAGATCGGTTCCCCCAGCAGCATCTCCGTGTGGAGGAAATTATAAGCGCCCTCTGATACTTTAAAATCATCGGGACGGTACCACAGTCCTTCCACTCCGCCATCGATTGTCAGATGATCCAGGTCCAGATAGTCGATCTGTGCCTGGTCCTCCTTATCGGCAGACACCTCCACCCAGGATCTCATATAATGCTCGTCCGGCTCGATCACTGTACTGTATGTAAAATTCCATGTAATTCCGTTGAGCACATACGGCTCAAAGATGAGATCCGCCTTTTTTCCGCCGGTCTGCGTATCCGTGACCACCGTATCCGCAAGCGTAAGACTGCTGGATCGGATTTCTGTCTCCGGCTTTTCCAGCGGAACATATGCGTCACTGTACAGGTAGAATTCAGCGCCATTAAAGGTCTTTTCCGCGCTGAGCGCGCCGGATTGGCATATGAATCTTACATAGCGTGCCGTATATTCCTGATCAAAGCATCCATAAACCATGTCTCCCACATTATAAAGCCCGTTTTCTACATGGAGATTATAGTCCTCCCGCGTAAACTCGCCGCTCCCGGCGGGCATCCAGGTCTTACCGTCGCTGCTCACTTCCAGGCTGTATTTCCCGACAGTGCCATTGATCCCCCATGCGGCATTGGCGTCGCCTTTTCTCTTCTGATAGCCAAAAGATTGAAATGTCTCCTCTTGTCCCAGATCTATGGTCAGTGTATACGGGAACTCCGTACCCTTGACATAGTAATCTACATCCGTATCCTTGTTCCCGTCAAACATCAGAGCGGCATCTTTTACCTGTCCGCTGTTTTCACAGCTCACCTCTCCCTGCCACTGGGCGCGTTCCAGCGTATTCTGCGGAAGCGTTTCCTCCCCCTCCGCCTCAAAAACCGTGTTCAGCAGGAACAATTCGGAACCTTCCTGCGGTTCCAGCGCCCTGTCGATCCGCTCATTGTCAATCGCCCCGGGGAGCACCTGCCCATCCTCGATCAGGATTGTCCTGGATATGTCCGAATTCCCGATCTCAATTTTATCCGAGGACTCCTTCACATACGCCCCTTGGGTTTGCGCGGCACTGACCGGCACAGACGGCAGTATCAGCGTGAACGCAGTGCATACGCTGATCACTGATCTTTTCAGTCTGTTGTGCATCTTCTTTTCCTCCTCTTCCTTTCTGTAATCTTCCGGATCTGCGATAACGATTCTAATATTTTCAGATTCCGGAGATAGAATTTTCTGCATAAAATTCCCATCTTATTCAGTATAGGATTTCAGGCAGACCAGGAAAATAGAAGATTTTCAGATTGCTGCATTTTTTTTATATAAAATGCGCATAAAGGTACGGAGCGGCAGCTGTGGCACTCCCTTTCCCTTGTTACTTTACCGGAAAAGGGAGTGCCCGCAATTTATTCCCGCTCCTCGCTCCACTCAAGGATCGTGCCGGTATTGGCGTCGATCTCAAAATCATATTCCCGCTGTTCATAGATGATATCGCCTTCATATTTATAGACCCCATCGTCATAATCGAGCTCAATCCTCACATCGCTCTGCGCGGCTCCCGGTACTCTCTCAAGGGCGATGGCAGCCGCTTCTTCCATGCTTACCGCCACGTCCGCGCTGCCGGTCCCCCCCTGGGACTGCTGCCCCTGCCCGGAACCACTGTCTGGCTGGGCGTCCCCCGCACTTTGGCCGGTCCCGGAATCCTGGTCCGCTGTGCTGCCGCTTATCATCTCCATGTCCGCGCTCAAGATTCTTCCGTCAGATGCGCCCACTTCATATTCATACTCTTTCCCGTCCGCGTCGAATTGTATCTCGTAGATCTTTCTTCCATCATCGTTGTCCTCGGAAACTTTCAGCCTTGTGGTCTCTTCCTCGCTGATGCCCGCGTCACTCAGCGCGGCCTCAAGCGCCGCATCCCTTCCGATATCTTTTCCCCCGACGATTCCGCACCCGGTAAACATTCCTGCCGCCATTGCCACTGACAATCCTATTATCACTGTTTTTCTCATATTCCTCGTTCTCCTCTCCATTTCTGGTTTCTATTTTATTGTTTTGTTTTCGTTGCTCTGAATATACGGCAGAAAGATTAAAACAACATTAAAGAAGCAAAACGAATTTACAATATTTTTAAATATTTTTGTTGTAAACCTGTTGTAAACCGTACGTATTTATATAACTGTGTTTTACTGTTTTGGCTGAAGATGATACAATATTCCACCCCGGAGCTGATGCCCCGGGGTATTATTATACCATCAGAACAGCTGGAACCGATCCATAGCCTGTCCAAATACTCCGGCATAGCCATCCTGTCCGCCACCGACCTCATTGTCAAACTGCCACGGCCAGTAGCTACCTCCAACCGGAGCTACGCGGTACTGTGCTTTCTGGTACCCGTACTGCGCAGCGTAGTCTGCCGGAGTATTGTAATACACCCTGACTGCATCGATCGCCTGACCATTGCCGGCATAGCCGTTGTTATAGTCGCTGATGTTGTATCCCGTTACTGCTGGCAACCAGCCTCCTCCTTTGACATGCACCTGGTACCACAGCGATCCCCTGTCAACACCAATTGCAATGTCTGTGATAGCATGTCCCGGTATGCCTGCATAATCTGCTAGGTTCACCACTTCCGGCAACCATCCATCCTGCACAGTCCTTACCCGATATTTAAAATTGATCGTAGGATTACTGCCGGAAGATACTGGCGCAGAAACACTTCCGCCTGTGCTCACATTGACATTCCCGCTTTCCATGCACGCTTTCACATCTGCACGGAAATTGTCCATCGTGTAACCGACGCTTCCCCACCAGTGATCGGGGTCGCCGTGATTCGACGCAATCCCGAGGGCATGACCCTCTTTGTGAGAGATAATATTGCTCGGGGATATGCCATAGGTCTTTGCGAGATACGCATAGAGCTGGATCGCGTTTTTGATCACTGTATCAAAATAGGTTTTATCCCCGTAGTTCTTTGGCTCACAGAGTTCTACGCCGATCGCCGTCTGATTGCCGCTTCCACCGCAATGCCACGCCTGCATTGTCCAAGGAAGTGTCTGGTAAACTCCCGTATCATCTACAAAGCCATGTACACAGACCTCTCTTCCGTTCGGTCTGGCAGTATTCCAGCTACTCAGAAAGTTCTTTGCCGGAGCCCCGGGTACGGCGGTAGAATGTACCATCAGCTTTTTCGGGCTCAGTTTCTTCCCTGATTTATAACAGTTATTTGCAGTTAAAATATTCTGAATGATTTCCATAATTTTCCCCTTTTCGTTGCATTGCAACATGCAAAATAGGACGCCGCTACGCGCCCTCTGAATCATTATCTTTCTTATCGGTTACTTTGTCCTCTACCTGCGTTTTTATATTCTTAACAATCGGCTCAAGGAATGTCGGGATATTCACGCCCATATCTTTTATGTTCTCAAGGATACTTATAATCTCATTGCAAATAATCCAAATTGCCACAATGCATGCAACCAAAAAGGTAAATGGCATTGAGATCCCCACCGTATCCGCCGTATAAATCAGTAATTGATCGATAATCGCTCCCACAATTACTAACAGCCACATACTTACTTTCTTGATGATTCCCCTTATACTCTTATATGAGTTGATATCTTCCTCGCGGTACTTGCTTGCCATGAGCCCTGTTGCATAATCAATAATATTACATGCAACCATCAGGATTACCGGGACCGCAAGCACACCCAAAAGGGATGATAAGAACGCAAAAATCGCGGTAAAAACTGCTTTAATAGCTGTTGCCTGTTCCATTTTCTTCATAACCTCACTTCCTTCTTTATTATGTATTTTTCGCATAAAAATAAGACCTTACGGTCCTGCTCTGATTTCCATATGCATCCCTCCTATTCTGCCAGGCTGAAATACTGCCCGATCAGCGCGCTCGGCGGGAAGTACAGAGTGATCTTCTCCCCTTCGTCCATGCCCTGACGGTCCATCAGATAGACCTTGCCAGCTTCGGAATAATATTTACCCTTCTCGTACTCCATCCCTGCAGTCATTACTGTATCCGGCACCGGGATCGGGTCTTCCTCCGTGCCGGAATGCTCTCCAGATTCGATTGCCGTCCAGAGGCTTGGCGCAACTCCGGGAGCCCAGCTCTCCTGGGAGGTATGCGCGGAGATGCATTTGTACAGGATATCCTCATGCAGAACTTTGCAATCCTCTGCATACTGCACGTTGTCCGGGCTCCATGCCGGATAGATTGCC
>CAUEYX010000027.1 GCA_959022495.1 uncultured Lachnospiraceae bacterium
GAAAGAAAAGGTGGAGTTAATGTATATTAAAAACATAATAGACAATTTTAAAAAATACTCTTTTTTGTTAAAACAGCTGGTAGGAAGAGATTTTAAGGTGAAATATAAACGGTCTGTACTTGGTGTTTTATGGAGCCTGCTGTATCCTGTTCTTATGATGGCTGTAATGGCAGCCGTATTTTCTAATGTGTTTAAGTTTTCTGTTCCAGGGGTAAACTATCTGGTTTATTTGATGACTGGGCTTACATTTTTCAACTATTACAGTGAAGCATCAAATCTGGCAATGAGTTCAGTTGTGGGGAATTTTTCTCTGCTGAATAAAATTTATATTCCGAAGTATATTTTCCCATTATCAAAATGTCTTTTTGTTGGAATTAATTTTCTACTGACTTTAATTCCGTTATATGGAGTTATTCTGTTATCAGGAAGTGGAGAAACTAAATGTCATATAACAGTGCTGCATCTTCTTTTACCATACTCGTTTATCTGCCTGTTGCTGTTCACAATAGGAGCGGGGCTTGTGCTGTCAACTGTATCCGTATTCCTGCGTGATATGTTCTATATTTACGGGATAGTGCTTACAATTTTGACATACTTTACGCCGATTATGTATGATATTAATATATTGGATTCATGGATTCAGAGGGTGTTAAAGTTAAATCCGCTATATCATTATATTACTTATGCCAGGACCATTATTTTATATGATCAAATTCCGTCAGTGAGAAGTTTCGTTATATGCGGAGTATCAGCGGTGGTAGTTCTTATAATTGGAGTAGTCATTTTTAAGAAAAATCAGGATAAATTTATCTATTACATGTGATATATCAGGAGGAAATTATGATAGAAGTTCAAAATGTGTCTATGCGGTTTAATCTGGGAATTGAAAAAAACAATTCTTTAAAACAGATGGCAGTTGATCTGTTCAGCAGAAAGGCAAGAGAGGCACATCGGGAAAGAAAAAATCAGAATGAATTCTGGGCACTTCAGGATGTGAGCTTTAAGGTTGAAAAAGGGGAAGTGCTGGGATTTGTCGGATCGAATGGCGCAGGTAAATCAACATTGCTTAAGGTTGTTGCAGGTGTTATGCGCCCGACCAAAGGAAGAGTGCTGGTGGGTGGAAATATCTGCCCAATGATCGAGCTGGGCGCTGGTTTTGACCTGGATCTTAACGCGCGTGAAAATATATATCTGAACGGAGCCGTGATGGGATACTCAAAAGATTTCCTGGATAGTAAATTTCAGGAAATTGTGGATTTTTCAGAACTGCATGATTTTTTAGATGTTCCTGTCAGAAATTTTTCCTCTGGTATGACGGCCAGGCTGGCATTTTCCATTGCAACTATTGTAGAGCCAGAGATATTGATTGTGGATGAAATACTTTCCGTAGGTGATTTAAACTTTCAGCAGAAAAGCGAAAATAAAATGCGCAGCTTAATTTCAGGAGGAACAACAGTTCTGTATGTATCTCATTCAATGAAGTCTATACAAAGTCTCTGTGACCGGGTTGTGTGGCTTGAGCATGGCAGAGTTATGATGGTGGGAGAAACTGACAAGGTGTGCAAGGAGTACTATAAAAGCCAGATGAAATAGGACCATTAATAGCTATAATATGGAGGAAAATAATGGGAAAAGAAAGTTTAGATTTGAGCTGTTTTAACATTGCGGGGCAGACAATAGTAAATGATGGGGCGGAAAAGAAGGTAGTAGAGGCTGCCAAAAGTGTTCGTCTGGCAGATGAAAAAGCAAAATATTGTAAAATATGTTTTAATGCGGATACAAAAAATGCCGGAGGGTATCTGTTGATTAATGATCAATATGATATTCCGGTTAATTCAGTGTCAATCATGGAAATCAAGACACCTGTGGAACTTCAGATTAAATTGGTCGTATCAGCTGAGTCTGAACTGCAGGTGAAAGAAATATCTTTTGAGTCATTGGAAGAATATGAGGATTTAGTTGAAAGGTGTGATGTTTCCAACGATGTTCTGGTAGTTACCCCAAGTTATCCTTCCAGTTCAAATTTATATCTTTGTGCTTTTGCGCATTCAAGGAATCGGGAATATAAATCTGCAGGGGTAAAACTGCAGGTAGCGTCTGTTTCAGCGTATAATTGGTTTGAAACGCTGTATACAATTGATGGTATTTCAGTTTTTAAAGGGACGTATGAGTCTTTGAAGCGCTTGTTAAGTACCAGACGGTACAAAGTGACGGTCACCCATTTTGTAGATGAGCACCTGTTCAGTATTTATGACGGCTACACCTACCCGTCGGATCAGATGATTTTCATCTGTCACGGACCGGAGACGGTGTACCGGTATCTTGTTAATGTGACCAGGCCATATTTTACGAAAGAAATCCCTGATTACACATATAGCGAGACATTTAAATTAAAAGACTATTATGTGCAGCGGTATGCATTGAAAGATAATGTGGAATGGGTTTTTGTTTCAGACTGGCTGAAAGAATTTTCAGAAGCGCAGCAGGGAATCAAATTTAAGCACAGCAGGGTAATAAATAATATTATCAGTGAAAAGCAGTTTCCTTATAGAGAAAAAAATGCTGAGCAGAGAAAAAAGATTGTTGTTATCAGAAAATTTGATAATATAATACAACATTCAATTGATCAGATTGTGATGGCGATTTTAGAGTTGTCTGAGAGAGATTTCTTTGATCAGCTGGAATTTGAAATATACGGGGACGGAAAGTATTATGACGTTTTGACAGCGCCTATCCGCCGATTTAAGAATATTCATTTCCACCGGAGATTTATTCCCAACAGTTTGATATCCGAAGTCCATGAAAAAGCGGGGATTCTGCTTATACCGTCCCGGCACGATGCCCATGCTGTGGCAATGGGCGAAGGGGCATCCTCAGGGCTGGTTGTTGTCGGGTCAAAGGTTACATCTAATCCATATTTCATGCAGCAGGAAAGATTCCATACGCTCGCTGATCCGGAGGATCCGGTGGAACTTGCAGATATTATTGAGAGGCTGTATAAAAATCCGGATGAATTTTTGACGATAAGCAGGGAGCTGTCTAAGTTTACAAGGGAGAATTTCTGCATAGATAATACAGTCAAAAAGGAGATTAAATTAATAGAAGATAAGTTAAGCAAGGCAGGCGGCGAATTATTCCCGTTAAAAGAAAAAGAGTCAGAGAACCCTGTTTTATCAATTATTGTGCCCGCCTATAATGTTCAGCAATATATAGAAAAATGTGCGGTGTCTTTAATGAATCATAGAAACTGCCATAAAACAGAAATTATTATTGTAAATGACGGCTCTAAAGACAATACTTCTCAGATTGCCCACAGTTTAGCTGAGCAGTCCTGCGGCATTATCAAAGTAATTGACAAAGAGAATGGCGGTCATGGCTCTACAATAAATGAAGGGATTAAGGCTGCAAAAGGCAGATATTTCCGGTTAGTAGACGGGGACGACTGGGTCGACGGAGAGAACCTGGCACGTCTTATTGATAAGCTGGAAACAGAAGATGCTGATATTGTCCTGACAAAGGGGGCTTATGAGTACGTAGAAAAAAGTCTTCTTGAGAACATTATAGATTATGACATGCTCAAGGAAGGCAGATTATATAAATTTGATAATTTAGTTTATAAAGGATATGGGTTTTTAACTTATGGCCCGCTGCTGACGACTACGAATATAAAAACTGAATTATTAAAGAGAGCGAATTTTAAAATAACAGAGAAAAAGCCATACGTAGATATGGAGTTTAATGCATTTAGTTTGAAATATGTGGATACGATTAAATATTATGATTTCGATATTTATAGATATTTAATCGGAAGAGCTGGTCAGACTGTATCAAGGGAAGCATGGAAAAAGAAATACAAAGACCATGCAGAAATTATATTTAATATTATTTCAACGCTTGAAAAAGATACAGAATATCCGCAGAGGAAAAAGAAGTATGTGTATGAGCACTTAATAACACAGATGGTAGATTCCCAAATATTTATGTATGATGTCGCTCTGGCATGGCAGGAGATCGACGGATTTCTTGCACATTTAAAAGAATATCCGCAGATTTATAAAAAAGCAATCGCTTATATAGAAAATAAGAAGGGAAATTGTCAGCTTATTCTGAGAAAATATAAGTATCACAGAGGAAACAAGCCAATTATTATACCGGGAGAGTATGAGACGATTAATGATGATCCCATTCTTATGTTAGGAAGCAATGGTGCGTTATCTATGAAACAGCGTGTGAAGAAAGCAGCTAAATGTATTCTGCCCTATGGAATGGTTAAGAAAATCATACAAAAACGAAATGGGGGAAATTAATGCTTAAGCGTGTAAAAGCATTAGGAGAAAAAATTCGCTATATTAATCGGTTGATAATCGAGATTGACAAGAAGCAGACATTGTTACAGATTCAAAATGACAGGTTGGAAGAGAAGCTTCGGGAAACGGATTTGCGTATTTCGGAAGTCTGTCAGCAGATATATGGTTTGGCAGAAAAGCAGGGAAAAATGAAAAGTACCCTGCTTTCCAGGATTTCTATGCTGGAGGATGAATGGAAACAAATGATTCGTTACGTCAACCCGGAATATCTTTTGATTCCAAATGGGGAAAGGACGAAATATTTATTAGCCGGGTTTTACGGTGCTGTTAACCTTGGAGATGAATTAATGCTGCAGAAATTGTATCAGGACCTTAATCCCGTGAAAAATGATGTTTATGTTCTAATGTGTGATAATGCAGAACTGGATGCATTCCTTTATCCCGGGGTTAACATAATCCATTATCCCCAAAACAAGTTTGATTTTAATTTTTTGTCCAATATGTTTGACTGTGTTATATTTGGCGGCGGAGCGATCATTGATGACACAAAGTACTCTTTGCGTGACAGTTATCAATATGACCTTGGAAGGATTTTCGTTGAACTTTCATCTGCATTTATAGGAAGAGGAAAAAAAGTATATTCATTAGGACTGAGTACCAATGACATGCTCACGGATGTACGGTATATCGCAAAATTGAAAGATGTTATCAATAATAGTACTTTTTTCTCTGTCAGGGACAAATACAGCGCCGCGGTTTTAGAAAATATAACAGGGCATAAGATAAATGAAATAAACGATATTGTGCTCACTTATGATGACCCGGAATTTCCAGAGAGAGCTGACGGCAAATATCGCATAGGCATCATTTGGATTTGCAATGATGAATTAAAAGGACTTTTATATGAACTGCTGAATTATATTTTAAATAAATATGATACTAATAATACAGAAATTAAGTTTATTCCGTTTTATAACTACTGCGATTGTGATCCGGTTTTTTATCATGATATCTGTAAAGAACTTAAGAACGGAAGTTTTTCTGTATCAGATATGCCGCAGAACTACAGCGAGACCTGCCGTGAAATATATGAATGCGATTTAATAATTACCATGCGGTATCACGGGGCGCTGCTCGGTCTGAAGGGAGGGCGCAGGACATTAGCCCTTCTGTATAGTCAGCATAAGCATTATTATAACAAAATGCAGGATCTTTTTGAAAAATTTAAACAGCAGTCAGATTTATTTCTATCATTAGAGGAATTAAAAAGAGCGCTTCCCGTTGATCAGACCGAGACAAACAGGAAAATAAAATTTGATAATAACAAATATGAAGCGATTTTAAGCGAGCTTATAAATCTATCTGGCAGCAGAAAAGAAGAGCAAAAGGATGATATATTCTGAGGGATTTTATGAAAAGTTTAACAGTACTTATTCCAGTATACAATACAGAAAAATATATTAAGCGGTGTCTGGACTCTTTGTTAATTCCGGAAGTTCTGGATGATATTGAGATCATTGTTGTAAGCGATGGAAGCAAAGACCGCTCGTCGGAAATTGTTCAGGAGTATGTTGGGCGGTATCCGAATACAATCATTTTGATTGACAAGGAAAACGGAGGGCACGGCTCGACCATCAATGCAGGAATTACAGAAGCATCAGGGAAATATTTTCGTGTGTTAGACAGTGACGACTGGTTTAATACATTAGAATTTGCTGAATTTGTTTCGCGCTTGAAAAAAGAAGATGCTGATTTAGTAGTGTGCGATTATCGTAAGGAACATACTTATAATAGTAAATCAGAGTATTTCCAGTACAAAAATCTGCAGGATGGGAAGGTTTACCAATTTGATGAATTTGACCTGGCAGTTCTTGAAGGCGAATATTTTGTAATGGCAACATCCACATATAAGACGGACATTCTCCGTCAGTCAGGATTAAAGCTGCTGGAAAAAACTTTTTATGTTGATATGCAGTATAATGTTGTTCCGATTACAAAAGTCAGTAATTTCACATATTATCATCTGGATATTTACAGGTATTTTATCGGGCGCAAAGAGCAGAGCATGAATATGGATAACTTCGTGCGGAATCAGGAACACCATAAAAAGATGATTAAATGGCTGATCGAATATTATACAAGAGTAAAAGATCAGCTATCATCTAATAAGAAAGAATATATCGAAATTATTCTTACGTATACTTTGAATACGCATTATTCTATTTATTGTGAATACGACAATAATCATCGAAGAGCGTATCGGGAGATAAAAGACTTTGACAGATATCTGCAGTGTACGAATCCAGTGTTGTATGAGCGGCTTAATTGTATGGCTTATGTTCGCTATAATAGAAAGACAGATTTTAAATTTGTGAGAATAAATGGCAGAAAATGGAACAAAGTGATGGCAGAAGCCAGACGCTTGAAAGGAAGAATCAAGGCATGAAAAAAATACTGGTCATCAGTTGGTTTTATCCTCCGATTAATTCATCGGAAGGGCTGGTAACATATAAATTGCTTAGAAATTCTCAGAGGCAGTTTGACGTATGTATGCAGGAAGGGAATGATTCCTGGTCTTACGGTAAAAATGAAATGCTTCCAGAATCAGAACATGTTCATAAGATTGCAATTCAGGGAGATTCTCTGGAATTGTGGAAGGAAAAAGTTATAGAATACTTTTCTGCCCATAAAAATAATTATGAAATAGTTATGACCAGATCCATGCCTCCGGAATGCCATGAGATTGGATTGAGGATTAAAACGATTAAACCAGAGATTACATGGATCGCATCCTTTGGTGATCCGATTGCGGATAATCCTTTTGTATTAAATGGGATGAAAAAGGTGTCCCCATACTCTTTGAAGGGCAGATCAGCCGGCCAGATAGGGATAAAAGGGATTATTTCACCCAAACGGATTTTAAAAAACTTAATCTGGAAAAGGCGTGTCAGAAATGAACAGCTTCCGTTCCGCAGGGAACAGCAGCTTGAGCGGGATATTATTACCCGCTGTGATTATATTATCATGAATAATTTGTACCAAAAACAATATATGCTGGCAAAGTATGATGATAATACGAGGAAAAAGGCAGTTATTCTGCCCCATAGCTTTGATGCCTCTTTGTATGACCTGGAAATTGGACAAAGGGAAACAGAGAAAATACGCATGGTATATATCGGTCATCTTGATGATATCCGGTCGCCTCATCTGCTGTTCAAATCCGTGTTAAAGCTTAGAAGAGAACAGCCGGATTTAGCTGATCGCCTGGAGATATTCTTTTATGGAAATATGTCTGCGAAGGAAAAAGTATATCTTCTTGATAACGAGCTCCTGGATATTGTCCATATTAAAAAGCCAGTAGATTATAAGACAAGCCTTGCTATTATGAAAAACAGTGACTGGCTTATCCATATTGATGCGAATTTGAGCAGTATATTGAGTGAAAACATATTCTTTGCTGCAAAGCTGGCAGACTATATTGGCGCCGGAAGGCCGATATTTGCTATTACAATGTTTGACGGGGCGGGAGCTGATGTTGTCAGGGATGTCAATGGGGTGACCGCATCTTATACAGTTGATGAGATTAAAAACTACTTATATTTGATTGTATACAAGGATTATCATATAACTGTAAATGAAAAAAACAGGGCAAAGTATGATGCTGTAAATGTGGCAGCAGAATTTGATAAATTTATTGAAACCCGGGTTTTACATTAGACCGGCTGTGATGAGGTGAACAGATGAGAAAGATAAAAGTCATGACTGTCTTTGGGACCAGACCGGAAGCGATTAAAATGGCGCCGGTGGTTAAAGAACTGCAGTCCCGTGATGAAATTGAGCAGATTACGTGTGTGACAGCTCAGCACCGCCAGATGCTGGATCAGGTGCTGGAAACTTTTAAGATTACACCGGAGTATGATCTGGATATTATGAGACAGGGGCAGACACTCAATGAGGTTGTACAGCGTGTCCTTGGTAAAATCGGAGAGGTTCTTGAGCGGGAACAGCCGGATATTGTTTTGGTACATGGAGACACGACAACTACTTTTGCAGGAGCCCTCGCGGCGTTCCACAGCCAGATTGCAATCGGGCATGTGGAGGCGGGGCTGCGCACATGGAATAAATATTCTCCGTACCCTGAGGAGATGAACCGCCAGATGGTGGGCTGTCTTGCTGACATGCATTTTGCCCCCACGGAAGTAAGCGCCGGCAATTTGATCAAAGAAGGAAAAGACGAATCGAAAATCTATATTACCGGGAATACAGCCATTGATGCGATGTCAACGACCGTGGACAGCACATACGAGAACCCGATTTTTGACTGGATCGGAGAAGACCGCATGATTCTTTTGACTGCTCACAGAAGGGAGAATCTGGGCGAACCGATGTATCATATTTTCCGTGCGATTAAAAGAATTGTTGATGAATTTGATGATGTAAAAGTAATTTATCCTATTCATCTGAATCCAAAAGTACGCGCAACTGCCAATGAAGTTTTTGGGGATTGCGACAGAGTCCGTTTGATCGAGCCTTTAGAAGTTTTTGATTTTCATAATTTCCAGAATAAGAGTTATTTGATTATGACAGACAGTGGTGGAATACAGGAAGAGGCACCCTCTCTTGGAAAACCTGTTCTTGTGCTTAGAGATACAACGGAAAGACCAGAGGGAATCAAAGCAGGTACTTTGAAACTGACGGGGACAGATGAAGAGATAATTTACCGTGAGACAAAAAGGCTCCTTACAGATAAGGATGCGTATAATGCCATGAGTCATGCAAGCAACCCATATGGCGATGGCCATGCAAGCGAGCGGATTGTAGATGCAATTATTGAAAAGTTTAACGGGCTTTTAAAATAATGTATGTGATACCTATGCCTGCAGTAAGAAAGAATTCAATAAAGGAGAAGAGAATATGGATAGAAAGGTAAAATATTTAATTATTGGAGCGGGAATTTCCGGTCTTACATTTGCGAATTATGCGGATGGAGATTATTTAATTATTGAAAAGGAAGACGAGGCAGGCGGCTACTGCAGAACTATAAAGAAAAAAGACTATGTATGGGACTACGCAGGACATTTCTTTCACTTCAGTACAGAGGAGTTTAAAAGGAAATTCCTTGACAGTGTGAGCCGGGATGATATTAAGTATAAAGATAAGAATACAAAAATTATTTATAAAGATGCACTGGTGGACTATCCGTTCCAGACAAATATTCATCAGTTGGAAAAACAGGAATTTATCGACTGCCTTTACGATCTGTTTCACAGAGAGGAGAAGGAAGATTACGATAGCTTTCTGGATATGCTTTATGGAAAATTCGGAAAATCTATTGTGGAGAAATTCCTCAGGCCATATAATGAGAAGCTTTATGCAGTAGACCTTACCACATTGGATAAGGATGCCATGGGGCGTTTTTTCCCATACGCGGATATCCCTGCGATTATTGACAATATGAAGGCAAATAAGGACAGCACATCTTATAATAATAGTTTCCTTTATCCGAAGGAAGGGGCCGGTTCCTTTATCCAGATCCTTTATGATGCACTTGACAGTTCAAAAGTATTGATGAACCATAAGGTTGTAAAGATTGATAATGAAAATAAGACTGCGGAACTTGATGATGGAAGCAGAATTACGTATGAGTACCTGATCAATACTTCTCCGTTGAATCATTTCCTTGATTATTTTGATGGGGAAGAATTCAAAAGTTTACAGGAGGCTTTGTCTTACAATAAGGTGCTTGTATTTAATCTTGGATTTAATAAAAAATCGAAATATACAGAAGAACATTGGATGTATATTCCGGATAAAAAGGTGAACTTCTATCGGATAGGCTTTTATGACAATATTTTAGACGCAGATAAGCTGAGTATGTATATTGAGATTGGATATGGGAAGAATGATGTGATAACAGAAGCAGATGTAGAAGAACAGTTAAAACTGACCCTGGACAATCTCCGTAAGCTGGGAATTATTGATGATGAGACAAAGCTGGAAGAGCACTCAACGATTATTATGGACCCGGCATATGTGCATATCAATACGGAAACAGAGAAGAGAATACAGGAGTTTAAAGAGCGGGAAGCAGGGAATGATATCTATACAATTGGACGATATGGTGCCTGGACCTATTGTTCCATGGAAGATTGTATGATTGCGGCTAAGAAGCTGGCAGAAAAATTAAAAGTAGACTAAAAGGAAACATTGATTGAAAGGAAAAACTGAACAATCCGTAAACAAGGGAAAAGCGTTTCAGCAGGTGCCCGGGCGCGATGAAGAGAAGAGAATATCCAAAAAATAAGAAAAGCAGGAATTATGTAATAAAGGATTTGATCCGCCGCTCTATAATTTCGGCAGTCTTTTTTGTGGTTGTTGTACTTATTGTCGGGGCAGAATGGAAGCATTCAGTTAATGATTTCGAGAGCAGTAAGAAAGAAAGCATCCGTGTGGAAGAGCAGCAGTCAGATACCCAAAAGGGAAAAAACAGTAACCAGCCGCTTCAGAATAAAAAAAGTTCGGCTGTGATTACTTTAAAAGATACTGAGCCTATAGAGATCAAGCTGGGTGAGCCGTTTATAGATCCTGGATATACCGCGGAAGATAAAGATGGAACAGATCTTACTTCACAGGTTAAAGCGGATACCAGCGGATTGAGCCGCGCGGGGGATCAGCAGGTTGTATACACAGTTATGGGAAATAATCAAGTAGAAGCAGAAACCGTTCGTCAGGTAAAGGTTCTGCCCAATACAGAATATGCCTCATCAGGTCTTCCCATCTGTATGTATCATTATGTATATGACCCGGCTGCGCCGCCTGAAAATATTGATAATAATTTTATCTCAACAACTGCTCTTGCAGAGGAGATGAAGTATCTCCATGAGAATGGATATTACTTTCCTTCATGGCAGGAAGTAAGAGACTATATAGATGGAAAGCTTCTGCTTCCTGAGAAAAGTATTGTACTTACATTCGATGATGGTCCGAACTATATGTATCTTGGGATACCGATTCTTGAACGGTATCAGATTCCGGCCACCTCATTTGTAATTGCGGGATACTGGAACAGCCGGGAAATGCTATATGGATATGCCAGCAATTATCTGACATTTGAATCACATTCCTATAAGATGCACCAGGGCGGTGGAAGTATTGGGCATGGAGGAATTTATACAGCTATGTCGAGGGAAGAGGTACTGGCTGATCTTCAGAAATCTTTTGAAATCTGTGGGAATCAAGAAGCATTTGCATATCCTTTTGGGGATTATAAAGAGGAAGGGTGTGCTGTGCTGGAAGAGGCTGGACTGCTTTGTGCAGTGACAACAGAAAATTCAAAAGCTTATCCAGGGGATAATCCATATCTGCTTCCAAGGGTGAGAATGCTGGGCACTCAGACGTTGGATCAGTTTATTTCAGAAATTCAGTGATTTTGAACAGTATTAATTTGCTGTTGTTTTGGCGTGGATATGAAATCATATCTGCGCCTTATTTCTTAAAATTGTAAAAAAATTGTAACATTTTTAATATATTACACGTCTGAAACCTTGAAAAAAGAGACGATATATAATATAATTTAGCAGATATAGTATATTTTAGAAGAAAAAGGAGCATGGTATCAATGAGTTCTGGCGGATTAGAACAGTATAAACGACTGATACGCTTCGCGTTTAATATATTACTTCTAGGGTGCCTGATGTTTTTTTTCATCCGTATATGGGATGTAAATTATAATGATCGAATTGTTTTCCCCTTTTATTATAAAGGTTTCTGGTTGATGGGGGCTTTTTATGCCCTTTTCTTTGTGGGCTTTTCTTATATCCTTGGCGGCATGAAGATTGGGTATCTGAAGAGCAGCAGTCTTATGCTTTCTCAGACCCTTGCACTGCTTGCGGCAAACATATCTATTTATCTTGAGACAGTTCTCCTGTCTGCAAGATTTGTGAACGTGATTCCAATAGTCGAACTGACGGCGATTGACATTGTTGTGGTTTTTATATGGACTTTCTGTGTGAATCAAATTTTCAAAAGACTTTTTCCGGCAAGGAATATCCTACTTTTGTATGAAGAGTATGATCCGTCTCCACTTCTGAGGAAAGTTAATTCGCGGAAGGACCGGTATCTTATCAAAAAGTCCATGAATGTAGAAGAGGGCTGGGAGACTGTCACAGAGGAAATGCATCATTATGATGCAGTGTTTCTATGTGATATTCATTCGCCTCTCCGCAACCGCCTGGTGAAATATTGTTACGCAAACGGAATCCGATCATACATTACGCCGAAAATTTCGGATATTATTATCCGGAGTTCCGAGAATATCCACATGTTTGATACTCCGCTCCTTTTGTCACGAAACAGTGGGCTGAGTTTTGAGCAGAAATTCATGAAACGGTTTATGGATATCGTTATTTCTCTGATAATGCTGGTTATCACCTCCCCCTTAATGCTTATTACAGCTGTAGCGATTAAATTATATGACGGGGGACCAGTTTTTTTCCGGCAGAAAAGATGCACCATAGATGGAAATGAGTTCCTTATACACAAATTCAGGAGCATGATTGTAGATGCAGAGAAGGAAGGTCAGGTCATACCGGCAACTTCTGATGATGACAGGATTACCCCGGTAGGTAAAGTGATAAGGAAAACCCGCCTGGATGAGCTCCCGCAGTTTATAGATATCCTGAAGGGAGATATGAGTGTGGTGGGGCCCAGGCCTGAGCGTGTGGAGCATGTGGAACAGTATACACAGGAGATCCCGGAATTTTCTTACAGACTTAAAGTAAAAGGCGGACTTACAGGATATGCGCAGATTTACGGAAAATATAATACTACTGCCTATGATAAGCTTAAGCTTGATTTGATGTATATTCAGAATTATTCATTTTTGCTTGATTTAAAACTTATAATTATGACTATAAAAATTATTTTTGTGAAAGAAAGTACAGAAGGATTTGAGGACACAAAAGAATGACAAGATCAATGAAAAACTATTATAGCAGGATTTATCGCGGCAGTATGAAAGGTCTTGTCAAAGAGCTGACAAGGCGGATCAATTCGGGACAGGGCAGTTTTGTGGTAACGGCAAATCCTGAAATTTTTATGATGGGAAAGATTCACGCTGAGATGGATGAAGCGCTTCTTGATGAAAATACATTGATTGTTCCGGACGGAATCGGAATTATTAAAGGAGGAGAGGCTTTCGGGATTAAGTTTAGAGAGCGGATTCCAGGAGTTGAGATATGCGGGGAACTTTTAAAATATGCCAACAAAGAGCATAGGTCCCTCTATTTGTTCGGGGCTGAACAAAGTGTTTTGGAGGCTCTGGCAGGGAAGATTAAGAGGGAGTATCCGGGAATTATTCTGGCAGGATACACAAACGGATATGTAGAAAATAAAGAGCGTGTTTTTCAGGAAATTATTAACCGAAAACCGGATATTGTACTTGTAGCGCTTGGGACGCCGGCCCAGGAACTTTTGATCCATCGATTTCACTGTTCGGACAGGCCGGGGCTTTATATGGGGGTCGGGGGAAGCTTTGATGTGCTGAGCGGTATGAAAAAACGTGCTCCGGCTTTTTTTATCAAATTTAATCTTGAATGGCTGTATCGGATCGTGAGGGAACCTAAGCGGCTGAAGCGTTTTTGGAACAGCAATATTAAATTCTTATTTGAGATATGGAAAGAAAAAAATGGACATTAGATCAAAAATAGAAAAGATCCGGGATATAGGTGCAGCTGGAACGGTTAAGATGGCTGCTGTAAAATGGAAAAAGCTGGAGCGTGGCGAAGGAATGATATCTGCCCCTGCAAGGCGGATGATTTTAGAAAAAATTTTAAATAGAAAATATAAACGTATTATTATTTTTGAAAATCATTTTGGCTATCACAATATTATGATGCAGAGGCCACAGCATCTTTTGCGGAACTGCGGGGACGATGAGACCTTAATTCTGTACAATTCTTATTATGATATAGATTATGGGAACAGGGGCAGGATCACGCGGATTGACCGGTCTGTATATGTATTGGATCTTTATTATTTCAGACGCGGCCTGATGCAGAGGGTAAAGCAGATTCCTAACAGGTATTTGTGTGTGTATTCCACGGATACAATGCCTGTAAGCAGGATAAATCAGTATCTGGAAGCAGGGTTCCGCGTGATTTATGAATATGTGGACGATATCAATCCCAAACTGATCTCCCCCAGAAAGATTAATGAGATTACGGAACGCCACAGGTATCTGCTGGGACACAGCCATGTACTGACAGTGACAACAGCAGATAAATTATATGAGAATGCAAAAGGCACTGTGCCAGAAGCACGGCTGACCCTGATTTCAAATGGTGCAGAATGCGGACGTTTTTTACCGGATACGGTCACAGCCGATAAGGAGTATCTGGACTGGGTCCGCAAAGACAGGATTAAAGCGGGGTACTACGGAGCGCTTGCATCGTGGATAGATTATGAACTGCTGAAGAGGCTTGCGGATGAGGAAAAGATGCAGATCATCCTGATTGGAGTGGAGCATGATGATTCGCTCAGGAACAGCGGGCTTTTAGACAGAAAAAATGTAAAATATTTTGGGAAGAAGCCCTATGATACCCTGGCGGGGTACGTACATTATTTTGATGTATGCATGATCCCATTTGCTCTTAATGAGATTACAGAGGCAACTTCTCCGGTTAAACTGTTTGAGTATATGGCAATGGAAAAGCCAGTTGTCTCTACTGCTCTTCCGGAATGCATGAAATATGATACAGTTATGTCCGTGCATTCCCATGAAGAGTTTGTAAATGCGGTATATGACTGCTGGCACGGAAGCCAGGATCAGAAAAGAAAGGAGCAGCTGAGACAGTGTGCGTGGGAGAATGATTGGTCCGCGAAAGCGCGTGAATTAAAGAAATGTCTGGCTCAGTGGGAGAAGGATGAAAGATAAGATTAGTAAATTAAAAAATCTGATAAAGAAATATGGTCTTAAAGGAACAGCAAAAAAAACGCTGGATTACATGTATTCCAACTATCTTGTGCGTCTTTCCGTGAGAGAGTGGGTTCTGCTTCATGTGCACCGAAAAACTTTTGCCGTCGGGATAAAGAAAGTTCTTGAAAAGAATACTTATGACCGTATTGTGGTGTGGCGGAGTTCTTTCGGATGGGATGTGCCGCTGTACCAGCGGCCGCAGCATATTTTCAGCAATTTTGCCAGACAGAGAACCTTGGTATTTTATGAAGTGACTCGATTTACAGATGATGTAAAGCGGATGAAAAAGCAGATGGCTAACCTGTATCTTGTAAATTTTGCTAATACGGCATTTTCTAAGCTTCTTATGCAGGAGATCGAAAAAAAAGATGTGCCCAAGTACGTACAGTTTTATTCTACGGATTGGACAATGCCAAGAAAGAAGATCGAAGAGTATAAAAAGCAGGGTTATCAAATTATATATGAGTATATAGATGATTTGAATCCTCATCTTGCAGGCACGGATGAACTTCCTGTTAATGTCAAAGAAAAATACGAAATGGCAATGAATGATCCAGAAATATTTGTTGTTGTCACCGCTGGGGCCCTGGAGAGGGATGTGCTGAGGAAAAGAGGCGGTCAGCGACTGATATATTCAAGTAATGGGGTGGATTATCCGCACTTCCACGACGAGGTGGATGAAAACTATGTATTAGATGAGAAGTTTCGCAGCATAGTCAGTTCAGGAAAGCCGGTTGTCGGGTATTATGGAGCACTTGCAAAATGGTTTGACTATGATCTGCTCAAAGAGATTGATGCGTCAGGCAGGTATCAGGTAGTGCTGCTGGGAATCAAATATGATGATTCTTATGACTGTTCAGGGCTGGAAAAGTGCAAAAATGTACATTTCTGTGGGTCCAGGGATTACCATGTGCTTCAAAATTATGCTTCAAAGATCGATATACTTACAATTCCGTTTTTGATTAATGATATTACAAAAGCGACGTCTCCGGTAAAGCTGTTTGAGTATATGGCGCTTAATAAGCCGATTGTTACGACAGACATGGATGAATGCAGGAAATATGACTCGGTACTGATTGGACACGATCATAAGGAATTTATGGAGCAGCTTGACAAGGCGGTGAACTTAAAGGATAATCCGGAGTATCTAGAACTTCTAAATAAAGAAGCACTTGAAAATACCTGGGCTGAAAAAGCTAAGAGCATTTTGGACGAACTGAGAAAGTATGAATAACCGACAGCAGAGGATGTAATTCAAATTGTTCTGGCCGCTTCAAATTCAGAAAATATTCTTGAAACCTGTAATACTTTGTTGTACTATGAAAAAAGTGTATAAAAACTTTAATATAGGTGATAAAAATGTCAAAAAACATAAGACGCCGGGGGCGGAGGCGCGCGCGCGCGAAAAAAGGGAACTGGTTTACACGGATGAAGATGTGGCAGAGAGTGCTGCTTGTCGGGGTATGTGTCCTTATCTGCGTAGTTTTCTGCGCAGCAGTGTATGTCTATGCAAAGTGGAATAAGATCGATAAACAGGATATAAAAGCAGATGATATCATCATAAATGAAGAAGTAAAAAAGAATAAAAAAGTAGATCTTGGGGAAGGATATACAAACGTTGCCCTTTTCGGGGTTGACTCGCGGGACGGTAATCTGGGAGAAGGAAACCGTACTGATTGTATTATTGTCGCGAGTTTAAATAATAAAACGAAAGAGATCAAAATGGTTTCAGTATATCGCGATACTCTGCTTGATTTGTCGGAGGGGACCTATCAGAAGTGCAATGGAGCATATAGTTATGGAGGACCTGTTCTTGCAATCAACATGCTGAATATGAATCTGGATCTTGATATAGAAGATTATGTTACGGTTGATTTTGGCGCAATTGCTGATGCAATTGACCTGCTGGGCGGAGTGGAAATTGAGGTTACAGAGGAAGAACTGCCATATATTAATCAGTATATTCCCGAAACAGCGGATTCAGCAGGTAAATCAGCAAAATACCTGACAAATGCCGGAGTCCAGATCCTTGACGGCACACAGGCGACCACCTACGCCCGAATCCGTTCCACAGCAGGCGGTGACTTTACCCGTACGGAACGCCAGCGTCTTGTGATTGAGAAGATGTTCGAAAAAGCGAAGACCGCTGACCTGGGGACATTGAACGAGATTATTGACAAGGTATTCCCGCAGGTATCCACTAGTTTTACTCTCCAGGAGATCCTGAAGTATGCGACAGCGTACAACGAGTACAAGCTTGTTGGAAACATGGGATTCCCGGAGGATAAGTATACGGATCTTGTCTCTGGTCTCGGAAGTATTGTCATACCGGATGATCTTGTATCCAATGTATCGAAACTCCACGAATTCTTGTTTGGCAGGTCAGGATATACACCGTCATCTACTGTACAGACTATCAGTGGAAATATTGCTTATACAGTAAGTTCAGCCCAGTCATCCTCTTATGACACATACGATGATGGCAGTGATAATTATTACGATAACAACAGTTATTATGATGGTGGTTCAGGAGATTATAACGGTGGGGAAAGCTATGTTCCAGAGGAACCATCAGGCGGAGCGGGCGCTGGAGGAACAACAGATCCCGGCACCGGAGGCGGCACAGGTACAACTGACCCCGGAACCGGAGGAATAACAGATCCCGGCACCGGAGGGGCGACAGACCCGGGAGGCGGTACAGGCACAACTGACCCCGGAACCGGAGGAACGACGGACCCGGGAACCGGTGCTGAAGGCACAGGGCAGTAATAACTGGACATTTTTACGCAGAAAGTGTATGATAATAGACAGTGGATGGACGGCTGTTACTCTGCTGTCTGTCAAAAGTAATCATAATAATACAGAAGAGGTACGCATATGAAAGTATTCAAGAAATTGGCAGGGCTGGTCCTTGCGGTATGTCTTATGGTTCCTATGCTGGGGACGGTCGTATTTGCGGCAGACGGTGTACTGATGTTCTCTGACCCTTCGACGAAAGTCGGAGAGAATGTCGGGATTGATCTCGTCGTTCAGAGCAGCGCAGGCACGGTGGGAAGCGTAAACGTGACGATGAGTTATGATGCGGCGGCGCTGGAGTTTGTCAGCGGTGACGGGTTTACCGCCGATGGATCAGGCAGCCTGACTTACACAGGAACGGGAAGCGGCAGCGAACTCAGGACGACGGTGACGTTCCGTGCCCTCAAGGCGACGGATACGACGCTGACCGTTAACAGCAGTTCTGCAACCCTGTCTTCAGGAGAAACACTGAATCTGGAACAAGGTTCTTCCGCGATTTCCATTGCGGCTGCTGATGACGGGACAACGAGTGTGGAGCCGTCCGCAGCGGCAGCAGCAGAGCCGGGAGAAGACACTGGAATTATTGTCACTGTGAACGGAACAGATTATCATTTTTCAGAAGCGTTTACGACATCAGATATTCTGGAAGGATTCTCTGAGACGAAAATGACATTTAACGGCGAAGAGAGGAAATTCATTGTAAATGATGCAGGGGTTTATCTGGGCTATCTGACAGATGGGGCCGGCTCGGGCAGTTTCTTCCTGTTTAATACAGAGGACGCTACATTCGCTCCTTTTGCCCAGCTGACGATCTCTGATACAACTTCGATTATTCCTCTTGACAAACCGGAGGAAGTGGATCTGCCTGATAATTATCAGGAGTCTGAGCTGACTGTACAGGATCAGGTGTTCCCCATCTGGTCCGATCCCTCAGAGTCTGACAGATATTATCTGATCTATGCGCTGAATACGAGGACAGGACAGGAGAGTCTGTATCAGTATGACTCAGAGGATGGGACTTACCAGTATTTTGAGGCGCCGGAACCTGTTGTGGAAGAGGCGCCGGAATCAGCGCTTCCGGGTGCGGCAGGCGCGTTTATCAGTGAGCACATCCTGCCCATACTCGTAGCGGCAGCCGCAGTCTGCCTGCTGCTCCTTATTTTGATGATTATTTTTGCTGTTAAACTGGTTCACCGGAATCAGGAACTGGATGACCTGTATGATGAGTATGACATTCCGCTGGATGATGATGACGAGCAGGAAGACAGCAGAAAGAAATCCGGGAAAAAGGCTGCGAAGGCCGAAGAAGCGGACGAGGAATATGATGACGATGACATCGGGTATGACGACGACTTTGACGCTGAATACGACGACGAAGCCGAGGATGAGGATTATGACGATGACTATGAGTACGAAGATGACGGTTTAGACTCTGAGTATGATGACGAGGATGATTTTGAATACGACGAGGATGACGAGGATTTTGACGCTGGGTATGATACGTCTGGACAGAGCAGCGGCCGGAACAGCGGAAAGAACAGCAATTCCTCTGGAGATGATTATGATATTAACTTCATAGATCTGTAAGACACAGGGAAGCGAAAGTGTTTGAGACACTAATAAAATAAGAGAATGGATAGAGACTCCACAAAGAGCCAGGGGCTGTCCGGGAGAAGCGGATCATCCTTGGAAGACAGAGGAGTCTCTTTTTCAATGTTTGTTAATGGATTAAACACAGTTTTATCACAATCCAAAGCTATGATAGAACCATAAAAAGAAAAACAGAGAAAGCGGGTAATTTTATGGATAATCAATACAATTATTATAACCAGAACGGAAATTATCAATATGGGGGCGGACAGCCGGAAAACCAGAATGCTGCACCGGGGGGTGAGCAGCCGGGACAGAAACCCCATAAAGAGAAGAAAACACACAAAAGCTTTCCGAAGGCAGCTGCCGTGACAGGACTTGCTATTTTGTTCGGTATTGTCTCAAGCGCGGTATTCCTCACCGCGAATGTGGTGGGAAGCAGGATACTGGGACTTCGCAGTTCTGATGAGACCACGACGGCGGCTTCAGACAAGGTCAGCAATGGGACAACACTTTCAACTTCTTCCAGTGTTGTGACATCGGATGTGTCTGATGTCGTGGAAAAAGTAATGCCGTCCATTGTGTCTATTACGAGCATGTCAGTGGAAGAAGTGCAGAGCTTTTTCGGCGGGACATATGAGCAGAAGAGTGAAGGCGCGGGGACCGGAATTATTATTGGCGAGAATGATACAGAGCTTTTGATTGTGACAAATAACCATGTGGTGGCGGGCAGCGATACACTGACAGTTACTTTTGATGATGAGTCCAGCGTAGAAGCGAATATCAAAGGTACAGACGCTGCTTACGATGTGGCAGTGATTGCTGTTCCACTGGATACGATTTCTGAGGATACATTGGATGCGATTTCAGCGGCAACGCTGGGAGATTCCACGAATCTGAAGATTGGCGAACCGGCCATCGCGATCGGAAATGCCCTTGGTTACGGACAGTCTGTCACAACAGGTGTGATCAGTGCGGTAGACCGTTCCGTATCAACAACAGATACTCAGACTGGTGAGACACAGGAGAGCGGCGCAAAGCTGATCCAGACGGATGCGGCGATCAATCCGGGTAACAGCGGCGGCGCACTCGTAAATGTGAACGGTGAGGTGATTGGGATTAATTCTGCAAAATTGACAGGTGAAAGTGTAGAAGGCATCGGATATGCAATCCCAATCAGTGATGTATCAGACCTGATTCAGAATCTGATGAACCAGGAGACAAAGACGAAAGTAGCGGAGAATGAGCGGGGCATGCTTGGAATTACGGGAATGAGTGTATCGGACGCGTTCTCGCAGCAGATTGATATGCCGGCCGGCGTTTATGTAATGGAAGTTACCTCCGGCGGAGGAGCTGATGAAGCGGGCATGACCAAAGGGTCCATTATTACAGGAATTAACGGAAGTTCAATTGACAGCATGGAAGCACTCCAGGAGCAGCTGCAGTATTACGCAAAAGGGGAGACAGTAACCCTTACGATTCTGGTACCTCAGACGAACGGAGAGTATAAAGAACAGTCTTTGGATGTAACTTTGGGATAATGTTGCGGTGCAGTTAAGAGGCATGTCGGTTATTCCATCAGCAGATATGAAATATGTGAAAGAAGATACGCCTGTTCCGGCAGCTGCCGGGGCAGGCGTATTTCTGTAAGGAGATTTGAAAGACATATCTGTCCCTGCTATTTGTCAAATTCCGGGTTGAACGCGTAGAAATTCCGGCTGTCCAGCTTCTCCTGGACGATGCGGAGGCTCTCGCCAAAGCGCTGGTAGTGCACGATCTCCCGCTGTCTTAGGAAGCGGATCGGGTCAGCGACTTCCGGGTCTTTGACAAGCCGCAGGATATTGTCATACGTGGTGCGTGCTTTCTGTTCTGCTGCAAGGTCTTCATGGAGATCTGTGATGGGATCACCTTTGGACTGGAATACAGTTGCAGTCCAGGGAGTTCCGCTGGCGGCCTGAGGCCAGAGAGCAAGTGTGTGGTCTACATAATATTTGTCAAAGCCGGAGCGCTCGATTTCCTCAGTGGTCAGATCCTTTGTGAGCTGATAGACGATGGCGCAGATCATCTCCATATGCGCGAGCTCCTCTGTCCCGATATCTGTGAGCGTCCCAGTCACTTCTTTATAAGGCATGGTATATCTTTGGGACAGATACCGCATGGATGCGGCGAGCTCGCCGTCAGGCCCGCCGAACTGTGTGATGATGATCTGGGCGATTTTGGGGTTGGTCTGGGTGATTTTCACCGGATACTGCAGTCGTTTCTCATAATTCCACATAGATCAGCATCCTCCTTCCTGCCATGGCCATGGCTCGTTGATCCAGTTCCAGCGTTCCGTGCAGGATTCATCTGCAGTATCAACGGTCAGCGGGCCGTAAGCCGCCGCATATTCTTTCAACGCTTGACTGCGTTTGCGGCTCATCTCACGGAAGTACGCGAGTGCTTCCCGGTCGCAGGGATGCGTATCCAGGTATAATTGGACTTCATTGACCGCAAAGCTGACCTGGTTGATATGGTTCATAAGCTGTCTGCGGTTCATGTTGTTTCCGCTGGTACGCTGGGACATATCATTCATTCGTCGGTTCATTGTGTGATTGTTCGGCATTGTATTCATCTGCGGCAGCCTCCTTTCCCGAGAAATGGTTTATCCAGTTCCTGAAAAAGTGTTCCGCGTTCCAGAGCCTTACACGGCTCATAGATATCCTGCCAAGCCTGCCATTTGACGTAAGCCATTGCAAGAGGGATATCAGACGGGAAAAAATCGTTTGTGTCCAGACACCCGTCCATTCTGCACGGGCAGGCAGCAGGCGCAGCTGCGGAGCCGGACATAGGGCGGCGCATATAGCGCATGTTATTCTGATAATTTGCCATCAGGGCAGCTCCTTTCATAGATGGTAACTCATTATTATATTATGGTGCCGGCGGGAAGATGTGCGGAAGAGAAAAAATTCCTTTACATTTGGGAGTAAATTATATATAATATATTAGTCGGCGGGGTGTGGCTCAGTTTGGTTAGAGCGCACGGCTGGGGGCCGTGAGGTCGCAGGTTCGAATCCTGTCACCCCGATTTGTACAGAAAGTATATTTTTTATCAGACACAAGACACGGCAGTAAGGGATCAGATCAGGTAAAAAGACTTACCGAAACTGGTTCCTTATCTATTATTATGAGTTTGGTGCCGCACAGGTGTAAAAAGGAGACAGGAATATGTGTGGATTCGCAGGATTTGTAGGCGAGGCAGAAGACAGAGAACAGGTGCTGGTGAATATGATGAATACCATTATCCACCGGGGACCGGACAGTGAAGGCAGATATGTAGATGAGGATGCGGCGCTGGGATTCCGCAGACTGAGTATTATTGATCTCTCCTCCGTGGGAGATCAGCCGCTCTACAATGAAGACAGGAGCAAGGTCCTTGTTTTTAACGGGGAGATCTATAATTATCAGGAACTTCGGAAGGAACTGGTGGAAGCCGGGCATGTATTTGTGTCCAACACAGACTCCGAGACACTGATCCATGGATTCGAAGAATGGGGCGAAAGCCTTGTTGACCGGCTTCGTGGCATGTATGCCTTTGTAATCTGGGATATTGAGAAGAAACGGCTTTTTGCGGCGAGAGATATTTTCGGCATTAAGCCGCTTTACTATGCGCAGATGAATGGAACACTTTTGTTTGCCTCAGAGATCAAGGCATTTATGGAGCATCCGAAATTTGATAAAATTTTTAATGAGGACGCTCTGGGAAATTATCTGTCGTTTCAGTTTGTTCCCACAAACGAGACCTTTTTTAAAGGTGTATTCTGTCTTCAGCCGGGGCATTATTTTATCTATGAGAACGGAGAGATGCAGATCAAGCGGTACTTTGAGCCGAATTTTACGGGGGATAATACAAAATCCTTTGAGGAAGTCGTTGACGAGGTGGAGGCGGTCATGAAAGAGTCCGTGGAGAAACATAAGATCAGCGATGTGGAGGTCGCATCTTACCTGTCAAGCGGTGTGGACTCCAGCTACCTGACCTGGCTGGGACAGGTGGACCACACATTCACCGTGGGTTTTGATGAGGGGCAGTACAGTGAGATCCAGGATGCCAGAGAGTTTGCGGAGAGTATTCATATGCAGAATGATGCCAAGGTGATTACACCGGACGAATACTGGGATAAGCTGTCAGATATCCAGTATTATATGGACGAGCCGGTGGCAGATCCGGCGGCAGTCGCCCTGTATTTCTTAAGCGGTGAGGCGGCCAAGAAGGTAAAAGTGGTTCTCTCAGGAGAAGGATCGGACGAGCTTTTTGGCGGATACAATATTTACTGTGAACCTCTGGAACATACGGCCTTTAATAAGATTCCTTTCGTCATCCGGCGGTTCCTCGGGAAATTCGCGGAATACTGCCTCCCGCGGGGGACAAAGGGGAGAGGGTTCCTCATGCGCCACGGAAAAACACTGGAGGAGCGCTATTTTGCCAATGCCACCAACATTTTTACCGAGCGGGAAGCCAACAAAATTTTAAAGAAGGGCTGCAGGCCGGGCATCCAGGACGTAACCCGCCCTCTGTATGAGCGGGTGAAGGATAAGGACCCGGTGACAAAAATGCAGTATGTAGATATGCATCTCTGGCTGGTCCATGATATCCTGATGAAGGGAGATAAAATGGGGATGGCCAACTCTCTGGAAGTCAGGGTGCCATTCCTTGACAAAAAGGTACTGGAGCTGGCTGAGACGCTTCCACTTGATTATAAAGTGAGGGCCCCGCAGACGAAAGTGGCCCTGCGGGCGGCTGCTGAGAGAAATATACGGAGTAAGACAGCAGAGAAGAAGAAACTTGGGTTCCCGATCCCAATCAGAGTATGGCTGAGAGAAGAGAAATACTATAATAAAGTCAGAGCAATGTTCGCCACCAGTGCGGCGAAGAAATTTTTCAACACGGATATGCTGATGAAGATGCTGGATGACCACAGAGAGGGAAAAAATACGAATGAGAAGACGGATGACAGCCGCAAGATTTGGGCGGTGTATATTTTTCTTGTGTGGTATGACCGCTTTTTCGAACATGGGAAACCGGTACATCCGTCGATGAATACTAGATAACCGGCCGCGGCATACAGACAGAATACGGCCGGGACCTAGAACAGACATCCAGGAACACAGGACAGGTGATGATATGAGAAGCAGAACGGTCAGACCGATCAGAGAGCGCGGACAGAATAAAAAAAGCAGAAAGAAGAAAAGGGCAGATCTTGGCGATACACAGCCTATGGGAGTGATAGATTATCGGGAGGAGACGTCCTCCCTCTCAGATACAAGACCCATGCGCCCGGTAAGTATACGCTCCGGGTATGAGAGTTACCAAAGAGCGATTGACAGGAGACGGCAGGTGCTCCACACGCCGAAACCCCTTCCGGAATACAGGCCGCAGAGGCAGGCGCCAGCGCGGGAGCGGTCCTCCCGGTCCGGACGGCAGCCGGCGCCAAAGGCTCCAAAAAGGAGTGGAATTGCCGCGGTGATTGCCAAGAGCAGGAGCAGGGCGGCAGGGAAAGAGCAGTACTTTGATTTTGACCTTCTTTTGGTTATTATTTTCCTGATGTGCTTTGGACTGGTCATGCTGTATAGCACCAGTGCCTATGAAGCCCAGTCTGACTTTGGAAACGATATGTTCTATTTTTCCAAACAGGCGTTGATCGGCGCCGCGGGCATTGTGTGTATGTTTATCGTATCAAAGATCGATTACCATTTTTATGGTGCTTTCGCGCTGGAAATCTATATTTTCTCCATGATTATGATGGCGCTTGTGCAGACGCCTCTGGGTGTGACAATCAATGGCGCCAGGCGCTGGATCGGTCTTCCGGGGAATATGACGATTCAGCCTGCAGAGATTACAAAGATCGCGGTGATTCTTTTTATTTCTTACGAATTATGCCGCCTTGGCAGAAAGGCGTACACCATGGAGGGGATTATCCGTGTGCTCGTGCTGGGCGCGGTGGCGTCGGGAGGCGTGCTGTTCCTTACGGATAATCTCAGTACCGCCATCATTGTTATGGCGATTACCTGTATCCTGATTTTTGTGATCCATCCCAAGACGAAACCATTCCTCGCCATCATCGGCATCGGAGCGGCGGCAGCGGCCATCGGAATTGCCATTCTTTCTGTGGCGGCGGCGGACAGTGATAATTTCCGGCTCCAGAGGATTCTCTCCTGGCTGAATCCGGAAGCTACGATGGATACCGGAAGCTATCAGGTCATGCAGGGGCTGTACGCCATCGGCAGCGGCGGGTTCTTTGGGAAAGGGCTGGGGAACAGCACCCAGAAGCTGGGAGTGATCCCGGAAGCACAGAATGATATGATTCTGGTAGTTATCTGTGAGGAGCTGGGCGTGTTCGGCGCGATCGTAATTCTGGTGCTTTTCGGGGTGCTTTTGTACCGGCTGATGTTCATAGCGAAAAATGCGCCGGATCTATATGGTTCTCTGATTGCGACAGGCATTTTTGCGCACATTGCCCTCCAGGTGATTCTGAATATTGCAGTGGTCACAGGGCTGCTTCCCACGACGGGAATTACGCTCCCATTCATCAGTTATGGAGGGACCGCGATTCTGTTCCTTATGGCGGAGATGGGCATTGCCCTGGGAATATCGCGCCGGATCAGGCTTGAGGGTGAAGAAGCGTGACAGAAATATGCAGGAGGCAGAGGCACAGGATTTTCACATTCAGGGCTTTCCTTCCAGGGAAATGTATGGTATATTTAAATCTGGTATTAAAAACTACATATACTAGAAGTGTAGAATATACATTGCGGTTCTGGAGGGAATATTATGGATTATAAGATTGTGGTAGACAGCTGTGGAGAGCTGACGCGCAGAATGAAGAAAAAGGGGATCTATGTCACAGCCTCCCTCAGCATGCAGGTGGACGGGGATACCATCATAGATGATGACACATTTGACCAGGCTGATTTTTTGAGGCGGGTCGCGGCCAGCCCGGAATGTCCCAAATCATCCTGCCCGTCCCCGGAGGAGTACATGGAGCTGTACAGCGGCAGTGAAAAAAGAGTCTATGCTGTAACACTGTCCTCTGAACTGAGCGGTTCTTATAACAGCGCGCAGCTCGCCAAAAAGCTCTGGCATGAGGAGCACGGGGAGGAGAAGCAGATCTATGTTTTCAATTCCCGTTCCGCGTCTGTGGGAGAGACTTTGATTGCGTGTAAGATCGAAGAGTGCGAAGAGCAGGGCATGACATTTGAGGAGACGGTCAAGATGGTGGAGGAGTATATCAGCGGGCAGAACACGTATTTTGTCCTGGAAAATCTCGATACGCTCCGAAAGAATGGCCGCCTTACCGGGATTAAGTCTTTTGTGGCAAGCGCCCTCAATATTAAACCGATCATGGGGTCCACGCCGGAGGGAACGATCTGCCAGCTTGGGCAGGCCAGAGGGATCAAGCGCGCTCTTGTAAAAATGGTGGAACAGATCTCCCGGGATGGAAAACATACAAAGGATAAGGTTCTCGCCATCGCCCACTGTAGCTGTCCGGAACGCGCGCGGGAAGTGGAGCGGATGCTGCTTGACAAAATTCATGTAAAAGGGAGTTTTATCGTGGATACGGCAGGGATCAGCACGATGTATGCCAATGACGGAGGAATAATTGTTGTACTGTGACGCAGAATGTGGTAAAATGTCATTATCTGAGTGGAACATGGAAAGGAGCATATAACATATGAGCCAGGAAAAAGTGGATCGTTATAAAAAGGAGAAAGCCAACAGAAAACAGCTTATGAGAAAGCAGAAAGCGATGAGCTTTGTCCGCAAAGGAGTCCTCACAATTGTGGCACTCGCTCTGATCGGATGGCTGGGATATTCAGCTTATGACATGTACGAGTCGGGAAAAGAGAGAGTCGTGGCAGAAGTGAATTATGATGCCGTTACAGACTATCTGAACAGTCTTGCCGCAGAGACAGAAGCGCAGTAGCCTGCGGTGGGGGCAGATTTTGGGGAGAAGTGGTAATCTTCTTCACTGTATAAAAATTTCATAAGACGCTTATACGGAACAGAAACACAACATGTAGGGTGATGGATCAAAACCATCCTCTACATGTTCTTTTTTTGCCCTAAAAACAGGAGATTTCCACGATATTTCCATTTCCCGGGCGACACAAAAAAATCAAAAAAGGGGGTTGAAAAAGGGAGAGTGGTGGTTTAGAATGGAGTCAAGTGGTAAAGAGTGGTGGCTAGTGGTACAAAGTGGGGAGCGATGTGGAGGCTCACATTAAGAGAAAGGATTCCGGATGTTATTAGGCGAGTTTAACCATAGCATTGATGAAAAGGGAAGACTCATCATCCCGGCAAAGCTTCGGGATGACCTTGGTGACAGCTTCGTTATCTGTAACGGACTGGAAGGATGCCTCTTTGTGTACTCTCAGGAAGAATGGAATAAATTCGTTGCCGAGCTTGAGACCTTACCACGCATGAACAAGGATGCCAGAATCTTTAAACGTTATTTCTTCGGAAGCGCTTCGGAGGGCAGCTTCGACAAGCAGGGGAGAGTTCTTGTCCCGCCGTCGCTCCGCAAGGCTGCGCATCTGGAGAAGGACGTGGTCCTGGTGGGAGTCCAGGACCGGGTCGAGATCTGGGACAAGGCGCTTTGGGAAGAGCGCAGCCAGGTGAGCGAAGAAGACCTGGATGCCATCGCGGAGCGTATGGAATCCATAGGAATCAGGATCTGATAAGGAGGAGACCATGGCATTCGAACACGTATCCGTTCTGCTGCATGAGACAGTGGACGGGCTTAATGTCAGGCCGGACGGCACTTATGTGGACGCTACGCTGGGCGGAGGCGGACATGCCTTTGAAGTCTGCAGCCGGTTGAATGACAAGGGGAGATTTATAGGAATAGACCAGGACGCTGACGCTGTTGAAGCGGCGGGAAAGCGGCTGGCAGGCTTCGGGGAGAAGGTCACGATAATACGGAGCAATTACCGTGATATGAAGCCGCAGCTCCAAAAGATCGGTGTTGACAAGGTGGACGGGATTGTCCTTGATCTGGGGGTGTCTTCCTATCAGCTGGACACTGCCGAGAGAGGCTTTTCTTATCGGGCGGACGCTCCGCTGGATATGAGGATGGACCAGAGACAGAAAGTGACAGCCAGGGACATTGTCAACGAGTACAGCGAGGCCGAACTTTACCGCGCGATCCGCGACTACGGGGAAGACAGGTTCGCGAAAAATATTGCGAAGCATATCGCCGCGGAACGAAAAAAAGAGCCGATCGAGACAACAGGACAGCTGAATGAGATTATCCGGCACGCCATTCCAATGAAAATCCAGAAGACCTCCGGGCATCCGTCGAAACGGACGTTCCAGGCACTGCGGATTGAGTTGAATCATGAGCTGGATGTACTGAAGGATTCGCTGGATGACATGATTGACATGCTCAGTCCGGGGGGACGGATCTGCATCATTACATTTCATTCGCTGGAGGACAGGATCGTGAAAAGTGCATTTCGGAAAAACGAAAATCCATGTACCTGTCCAAGTGACTTTCCGGTATGTGTCTGTGGGAAGACATCAAAAGGAAAGGTAATCACAAGGAAGCCTATCCTTCCGTCTGAGAAGGAGATGGAGTCCAACAGCCGTTCAAAAAGTGCGAAATTGAGGATATTTGAACGGTTATAACAGGGAGTAGTTTAAAATATTTTTTTCCTCCGGGAAGGGGAGAGCCCGGAGGGAAATGCAGGAAAGGGGCATTGCGTTATGGCAGCAGGATACAGGACATACAATAGGAGGACAATCGAACGTGGGGGAAACGATCATGGACAGTTCTATGTGTATGGAAATGCTGTGCGCCAGGCAGAGCCTCTTCCGAAGAGAATGCCAAAATCACATCCGGGGCAGGAGAAACAGCCCAGGCAGATGAGCAGGCAGGTTGTAAAGAACAGGCACCGTGCCATGAGCATCAGCCCGGCGTACGCGGTATTTCTCGCGGCGGCGGCAGTCTGTGCCGTGTTGGTCTGCATGTTGTACTTAAGCCTTCAGTCTGAGGTTGTCAGCAGGTCCGAGAATGTGACGGCAATGCAGGAAGAACTCGCAGATCTTACAGAGGCGAATGATACGGCTTATAATGCGGCCGCTGATTCTGTGAATCTGGTAACTGTGAGGGACCGCGCAATGAACGAACTGGGAATGGTACCTGAATCGGAGGGAGCGGTGGTAGAGTATGACAGCCCCTCAGAGGAGTATGTAAAGCAGTACAGTGACATTCCCGAGAGCGGAGTGCTCGCGAAATCGAGCGACGCATCAAAATAAGGATAATATGTTATGGCAGGAAGAAAAAGAAAAAAGAGCAGATTTGAATTTTTGACAAAAAAATTCCCGCTCAGAATGCAACGGAAGCTGGTAATGCTATTTATGGCAGTGATACTGGCTTTTGTTGTTCTTATAGGGAGGATCACATATATTAACGTCACGAAAGGCAGCAGATATACAAAGGCTGTCCTTGACCAGCAGAATTATGACAGCCGCGTGATCGCTTTTAAACGCGGTGATATCGTAGACCGCAACGGCACGAAAATGGCGACGAGCGAGCGCGTATATAACGTGATTCTGGATGTAAATATGATGACAGATAAAGACAAGTATATAAAGCCCACGAAGGAAGTGCTCAAAGAGTGTTTCGGGATCGAGGAAAGCGTTGTGGACGAGCTGATTGAAGAAGATCCGGACAGCCGGTATGAGATTTTGGAATGGGGGATCGACTATGAAACCGCTCAGAAATTTAAAGAGATAGACGAGGATGACGAAAACTACCCTGACGTAATGGGAATCTGGCTGGAGGAAGACTATACGAGAAGCTATCCATACGGCAGCATGGCAAGCGATGTACTCGGGTTTATTTATGACGGAAACCAGGGTGCCATCGGCATTGAGAACGCCTATAATGATATCTTGAACGGGACAGACGGAAGAGAATACGGATATTTTGATTCTCAGTCCTCAGTCGAGCGGACGGTGAAACCGGCCAAGAATGGAAATACAGTGGTATCCACCATTGATGTAACCCTTCAGAATATTGTGGAAAAGGCAATTCTGGATTTTAACCAGAGCCGGGCAGGGGATGGAGAGCTGGGAAGCAAAAATACCGCGGTGATCATTATGAACCCAAATACAGGAGAGATCCTGGCTGAAGCATCTTATCCCAATTTTGACCTGAATGATCCGCGGAATACCTCCCAGATTTACTCAGACCAGGCATGGACCGAGAAAATGCAGGAGACAGCTGAGCTCTACAAACAGCAGGGCAGGGAACAGGAATGGAACCAAATGTCGGACGAGGAAAAAGAAGCGGCAGTGCTGAATGATCTCTGGCGCAATTTCTGTGTCAGTGACGCTTATGAGCCCGGTTCTGTAGCAAAACCGTTTACCGTGGCGGCAGGCCTGGAGACCGGAACACTGAAAGGGGATGAGACCTACTACTGCGGCGGGTCCAAGAATGTTATGGGCTGGGAGATCGGATGCCATTACCGCCAGGGGCACGGCACGGAGACGATCCAGGATGCAGTGGCGAATTCCTGCAATGTAGCGCTGATGGATATGGCGTCTGTCATTGGAGTGGACAATTTTACCCGATATCAGCACATTTTTGGATTCGGAGAGTATACAGGGATTGACCTTCCGGGCGAAGCGGCAACAGCAGGTCTTTTATATACCGCGGACAAGATGACAGAGGTCGATCTCGCCAGCAACTCGTTCGGGCAGAATTTTAATGTGACTATGACGCAGATGGCGTCCGCGTTCTGCTCCCTGATCAATGGAGGATATTATTATGAGCCCCACGTTGTGAAGCAGATCCAGGATGAGAACGGAAATGTGATCGAGACAAAAGATCCGGTGCTTCTCAGAAAAACCATATCCGCGGAGACTTCAGAAAAGCTTAAGACTTATCTGAAAGCGACGATGGATTACGGCACAGGCCAGCGCGCGCAGGTGGAAGGATATGATATCGGAGCCAAGACAGGCACCGCTGAGAAGCTGCCCCGCGGGAATAATAAATACCTCCTTTCTTATATGGGATACGCGCCCCAGGAAAACCCGGAAGTGTTGATTTATGTAGTGATCGACGAGGCGAGGAACGACGCGGCAGGTGACAGCAGTCTCGTGCTGGAACTGAGCAGGAAGATCATGGAAGAGGCCTTTCCCTATCTGGGGGTTACAACGATCGAAGAAAGCGGCCAGGCTGCTCAGACAGAGGGACAGAATTTCGGGGACACGGCGTACACGGACTATGACGAGAACTATGAGGATACCTACAATAACCCGGACGGTTCCTATATCGACGAAAATTATGCGCCGGACCTGGATGACTGGGCATCCGGGGAAGCGCCTCAGTGATGGAAACGGGAATAACCATGCAGAAGATGTAATAAGCTGTAACAACATCTTTTGCATGGTTTTTATAATATGAAGAAAAATAAGACATACAACAAAAAAAAGATTATGATCGTTTTCTTCTGCGCTGCTTTTATCCTGGCAGTCCTTATCGGAAGACTTGTCTATCTGATGATATTCGATGCGGAGTACTATCAGGAGCTGGCTCAGGATCTGCATGAGAGAGAGCGTGAGATCAAGGCCGCCCGGGGTGAGATCGTGGACCGAAATGGTGTGGTTCTGGCGACAAACCGCACGGTATGTACCATTTCCGTGATTCACAGCCAGGTGGAGGAGCCGGAGGAGGTGATCTCTGTACTGAGCAGGGAACTTGGGATTGATGAGGATGAAGTGAGAGAGAGAGTTGAGAAGGTGTCTTCTATGGAAAAGATTAAGACGAATGTGGATAAAGAGACCGGGGACCGGATTCGCGATTATGACCTGGCAGGGGTGAAGGTGGACGAAGATTTTAAGCGGTACTACCCCTATGATGAGCTTGCTTCCAGGGTTCTGGGATTTACCGGAGGTGATAATCAAGGTATTATCGGATTGGAAGTGAAATACGAAGAGTATTTAAAAGGTGTGAACGGGACGATCCTGACTGTGACGGACGCAAGAGGAGTGGAGCTGGAAGGAGTGGCGGAGGACCGGATTGAGCCTGTGGCCGGGGAGACGCTGCAGGTCAGCCTGGACTATAATATTCAGGCGTACTGCGAGCAGGCGGCAATGAAAGTCATGGAGGAGAAGCAGGCGGAGGCGGTATCCATCCTTCTGATGAATCCCCAGAATGGCGAGATTTATGCAATGGTCAATGTGCCGGAATTCAATCTGAACGAGCCTTATGAGCTCAACACAGGTGTGGATGAGGAAACTCTGTCAGATGAAGAACTCCAGAATGAATTGAACCAGATGTGGAGGAACCGCTGTATCAACGATACTTATGAACCGGGATCTGTATTTAAAATTATTACCTCTTCCGCATGCCTGGAAGAGGGGGTGGTCTCTCTCGACGATACATTTTTCTGCCCCGGTTACCGGATTGTGGAGGACCGCAGAATCCGCTGCCATAAGGTGGGGGGACATGGGCAGGAGACCTTCGTTCAGGGAATCCAGAATTCCTGCAACCCGGTCTTTATGGATATCGGACTTAAGCTGGGGGCGGACCGGTTTTACAATTACTTTGAGGAATTTGGGCTTCTGAAGCTGACGAATATTGACCTGCCGGGAGAGGCAGGCACAATTATGCATAAGAAAGAGGATATCGGGACTGTGGAGCTGGCAACCATGACTTTCGGGCAGTCTTTTCAGGTGACGCCCATTCAGATGGCGGTAACAGTCAGTTCCATTGTCAATGGGGGAAACCGAGTGACACCCCATGTGGGAAGAGCCATTCTGGACGAAAGCGGGGATGTAGTAGAGGAGTTCAAATACGAGACGGAGACGGGCATTGTGTCAAAAGAAACGTCCGAGACAATGCGGATGCTGCTGGAGAGCGTTGTATCAGAGGGCTCTGGGAAAAACGCTTATCTGGAAGGGTATTCCATTGGCGGGAAGACAGCCACTTCCCAGACGCTCCCCAGAAGTGCGAATAAATATATTTCTTCTTTTCTCGGGTTTGCTCCGGCGGATGATCCGCAGATCCTCGGCATGGTGATCATTCACGATCCCCAGGGAATATACTATGGAGGAACCATTGCCGCCCCGGTGCTCAGGAACATTTATGACAATGTACTTCCATATCTCGGGATTGAAAAAAAGTAAGCCATGGTTTATACTAAACAGGTTAAGAAACGAAAGAGATGAAGAGGTGGATTTATGAGTAGTCATGTAGTAATACCGGTGCTGATCTCGTTTGCCATCAGCCTTGTGCTGGGGCCGGTGGTCATTCCTTTTTTACGGAAACTGAAGATGAAGCAGACTGAGCGTGTGGAAGGCGTGCAGTCTCATTTAAAGAAGGCGGGCACGCCGACCATGGGCGGCATTATCATCCTGATTTCGGTGATTGTGACTTCCCTGTTCTATGTGAAGGACTATCCGGAGATCATACCGGTCCTTTTCCTGACAGTGGCATTCGGACTGATCGGATTCCTGGATGACTACTTGAAAGTAGTATTGAAGCGTTCTGACGGGCTGATGCCCATGCAGAAGATGGCGCTGCAGATTGTGGTTACAGCGATTTTTGCCTTCTATTTGGTGAGAGTCGCGGATATTCCACTGACTATGCTGGTTCCCTTCTCCAACGGGTATTATCTGGATATCGGCTGGGCGGCCGTCCCGGTTCTGTTTGTCGCTGTGATTGGGACCGTCAACGGCACGAATTTTACAGATGGGCTGGATGGCCTGGCATCCAGCGTGACTGTCCTTGTGGCGACGTTCTTTACTGTGGTAGCCGTGGGAACGAAGAGCGGCATTGAACCGGTCACCTGCGCGGTAGTGGGGGCGCTGCTCGGATTTCTGCTCTTTAATGTATATCCGGCGAGTGTGTTTATGGGGGATACGGGTTCCCTGGCCCTCGGCGGCTTTGTGGCGGGAACGGCATATATGCTCCAGATGCCGCTGTTCATTATCATTGTGGGATTTATTTATCTGGTAGAAGTGGCGTCGGTCATGATCCAGGTGACGTATTTTAAGAAGACAGGCGGAAAGCGGATCTTTAAGATGGCGCCGATCCATCACCACTTTGAGCTGTGCGGATGGTCAGAGACAAGGGTTGTGGCTGTGTTTTCCATTATCACGGCGCTTCTCTGCCTGATTGCGTTAATGGGGGTATAATACGATGGAGATTAAAGGGAAAAAGGTACTTGTATTTGGTTCCGGCATCAGCGGGGAGGCTGCGGCGGTCCTTCTCCTGCAGGAAGGCGCTGAGGTGGTCCTGTATGATGGAAATGATAAATTGAATGAAGAAGAGATCGTCAGGAGGATTGGAGAGCAGGTGTCCCAGGCTGCGGAAGAAGGCGCTGGGGCTTGTCTGGCTGAGGCGGCCGGAAGACTGCGGGCTGTGCTGGGCGCGTTTCCGGAAGCGCTTATCCATGAGATCTCGCTGACCGTGATCAGCCCGGGGGTTCCCACAGATCTTCCGGCTGTGGAACAGATGAGAGAAGCCGGAATACCTATCTGGGGCGAGATTGAGCTCGCCTATGCCCTGGGAAAAGGCGATGTCCTTGCCATTACGGGGACAAACGGGAAGACGACCACAACGGCCCTTTTGGGGCAGATTATGGCGAATTGGAAAGAGAGCACTTTTGTTGTTGGCAATATCGGCAATCCCTACACAAGCATTGTGCCTGAGACAAGGGAAGACTCCGTGATTGTGGCGGAGATGAGCAGTTTCCAGCTGGAGACCGTACATACTTTCCGGCCCAGGGTGAGCGCGATTCTCAATATTACACCGGACCATCTGAACCGCCATCACACGATGGAGGCATATATCGCGGCGAAGGAACGGATTGCGGAAAACCAGACAAAGGAAGATGTCTGTGTGCTTAATTATGAGGATGAGGTGCTCCGCGGATTTGGAGAAAAGGTGTCTGCCGGCGTTCTATATTTCAGCAGCCGGCGTAAACTTAAAAGAGGTGTGTACCTGGACGGAGATATGATTGTCTGCGGTTTGGACGGGAAGATACCGGTCTGCAGTGTCAGTGAGCTCCAGATCCTGGGGACCCACAATTATGAAAACGCGATGGCAGCCACGGCCATGGCATATGCCTATGGCGTACCTATGGATATCATACGGGAGACGCTGAAAGAGTTTGCCGGAGTAGAACACCGGATTGAGTTTGTGGCTGAGAAGAACGGAGTCGCATACTATAATGACTCCAAGGGCACGAACCCTGATGCGGCGATCCGGGGGATTCAGGCCATGAACCGCCCTACCGTGCTGATCGGCGGTGGATATGACAAAGAATCGTCCTACGACGATTGGATTCAGGCATTCGACGGGAAAGTGAAGAAGCTGGTACTGATTGGGGCTACCAGGGAGAAGATTGCGCAGACAGCGGAAAAACTCGGGTTTACGAATACGGTGATGGCAGACACATTTGAGGAAGCTTTTGAGAAATGCGTAGAATATGCGCGGCCAGGCGATGCAGTGCTCCTTTCACCTGCGTGCGCCAGCTGGGGGATGTTTAAAAATTACGAAGAACGCGGAGATAAATTCAAAGAACTAGTAAAACAGTTATAGGGAGTGGAGTTTATTGGAGCGTTCCAAAAAGAAGAAGAGGCGGTATGACGAGACCATGGCAGCTGTGGTCCTGATCCTTGTTGTGATCGGTCTGATTGTGCTTTACAGCACCAGCGCCTACAATGGCAGGGTGAAATTCCATGATTCTCTGTATTATGTAAAAAAGCAGGGATTTGCCACCCTGCTCGGTCTTTTTGGCATGGTGGTGATCGCGCAGATCGACTACCATAAATGGCTGCCGTTTGCCATTCCTGGATATCTGCTGGCAATAGCGCTTTCGGTGGCTGTGATGCTGTTTGGTGATGAATATAACGGGTCCAAAAGATGGCTGTCTTTGGGGCCTTTTTCTTTTCAGCCGTCAGAGTTCGCCAAAGTGGCGGTTATCTTGTTTCTTGCCTGGCTGGTGAGCAGGAATGTCCGGCAGATGCACCGGTTTAAGACACTGGTGCTTGTGATGCTGCCAGTGCTCCCCGTGGTGGGGCTGGTAGGAGCCAGCAATCTGAGTACTGCCATCATTATTCTGGGAATCGCGGTGGTTCTTATTTTCGTGGCAAGCCCCAAGTACTCCCAATTTATCTGGATGGGAAGCGTGGGGATTGGGTTTATGGCGGTGTTTCTTGCCATGGAGAGCTATCGGTTAGAGCGGATCGCGATCTGGCAGCACCCGGAGAAATATGAGAAAGGCTATCAG
Organism: uncultured Lachnospiraceae bacterium; assembly: GCA_959022495.1. Taxonomy (GTDB): domain Bacteria; phylum Bacillota; class Clostridia; order Lachnospirales; family Lachnospiraceae; genus Mediterraneibacter. The sequence continues at coordinate 36,949 of CAUEYX010000027.1, forward strand.
ACGCTGCAGGGGCTCTACGCCATTGGAAGCGGCGGGCTTTTCGGCAGGGGACTTGGGAACAGTGTGCAGAAGCTGGGGTTCCTTCCTGAGGCGCAGAATGATATGATCTTTTCGATTATATGTGAAGAATTAGGACTGATAGGGGCAGGCACGATTATTCTTCTGTTTTTGATTTTGATCTGGCGTCTTTTCGTGACAGCAGTCAGATGCCAGGACCTTCTGGGGACACTGATTGCGTCGGGAGCCATGGCACATATGATGATCCAGGTAATCTTAAATATTGCCGTCGTGACGAACTCGATTCCAAACACAGGAATCACGCTGCCATTTATCAGTTACGGGGGGACATCGGTGATGTTTCTTTTGATGGAAATGGGACTTGTGCTCAGCGTGTCAAGTCTGGTAGAATGATAGAGCGGTCCGGGATGGACGAAGGAGGCAATTGGATGAAGAGGAGAAAGCACAAAAAGAGAAAGATATGGCCGGTCGTGGTCTCAGTTATCTGCGCGCTTGTAGTTCTTGCGGCGGCTGCTGTATTTTTGTTTCGGACGCGCGCATTTGAAGTTGAGGGCAGTTCCTATTATGGAGAGAATACGATCACCACATGGATACAGAATGATAAATTTTCTGTGAATTCATTATATATTCTGGCAAAATATAATTTTACAGACGCGGATCTTCCGTCAGGGGTAGAGCGTCTCCAGATCTCCCTGAAAAGTCCGTGGACAGTCAAGGTCAAGGTGATAGAAAAAGAGATGGCAGGATATCTAAATTATGACGGAGCGTACCTGTATTTTGACAGCGCCGGGATCTTATCACTGCGGTCCAACCGGCTTATTGAAGGTGTGCCCTGCGTGGAGGGCCTGTCATTTGATGCGGGGAAAATGGAGATGGGAAAGACGCTTCCTGTTGAAGATGACACCATTTTTGAAAAAATCGTTGAAGTTTCAAAAAATCTGAAAAAATGCAGCCTTATGCCGGATAAGATGAGCTGTACAGACGGGAATGTCCAGGTATATTTCGGGGGTGTGGAGGTGCTCCTTGGAAGCGGCGGCTACGAGGAAAAGCTCAGCCAAGTACCCCCGATTCTCGAAAAGCTGGCAGAGTTATACCCGGATACAGCCGGAACCCTGCACCTGGAGAATTATTCATCGGACTCCGAGTCTATACGCTTTGTTCCTGCGGCATAAGGATCTGTCCGTCTCTGCGAGGCCTGGAAACCGCGGTTCAAATAGTGCAAAAATATCAGAAAAATAAGAAAAATCTATTGATTATTTGCGGAAAAGACCTTATTATATATTTATTGGATTCTATCGTTCAATAAAAGGGATGTATAAGAAATTAATAAGACGACAAAGGAGGAAATACTCTTGTTAGAAATTAAAACCAACGAATCAGAAGCGGCTGCAAGAATCATTGTTGTCGGAGTAGGCGGCGGCGGAAACAACGCTGTAAACCGCATGATCGACGAGCAGATCGCGGGCGTGGAATTTATTGCAGTGAATACAGATAAACAGGCATTACAGCTCTGTAAGGCACCGACGCTGATGCAGATCGGCGAGAAGCTCACGAAGGGACTTGGCGCGGGAGCACAGCCTGAGGTGGGTGAGAAAGCGGCAGAAGAAAGTTCGGAAGAGATCTCAGCGGCATTAAAGGGAGCGGACATGGTGTTCGTAACCTGCGGTATGGGAGGCGGAACTGGTACAGGAGCAGCTCCGGTGATCGCGCGGATCGCGAAAGAGCAGGGAGCTCTGACAGTCGGTGTCGTGACAAAACCGTTCCGTTTTGAATCTAAGACAAGAATGCAGAACGCTCTTACAGGAATTGATAAATTAAAAGAGAATGTTGATACCATTATTGTAATCCCCAACGATAAACTTCTTGAGGTTGTTGACAGACGCACAACCATGCCAGAAGCGCTCAAGAAGGCGGATGAGGTCCTTCAGCAGGGTATCCAGGGAATTACAGACTTGATCAATGTCCCGTCACTGATCAATCTCGACTTTGCGGATATTCAGACTGTTATGAAGGACAAGGGTGTGGCTCATATCGGTATCGGTTCCGGACGCGGTGATGACAAGGCTCTTGAAGCTGTCAAAGAGGCAGTGGCAAGCCCGCTGCTTGAGACGACGATCCAGGGTGCCTCTAATGTCATTGTTAATGTATCTGGTGATATTACCCTTATGGACGCATCTGACGCTGCTGATTACGTACAGGAACTTGCGGGAGAGGGCGCAAGCATTATCTTTGGTGCAATGTATGACGATACGAAGTCAGACGAGTGTACAATCACGGTGATCGCGACAGGCTTACATAATGTAGGCGGAAGTGCTTCCAAGCTGAAAGCAAGGCTGGAAGGGCAGCAGAAGGTGGGGTCAATCCTTCCGTCGGGAGATTCTCCGGTGAGAAGCCGTCTCGACAATGAGAATAGGACAGCGGCAAGGCCGCAGGGCGGCACAATGCCGACACTGCAGCCGAGGACTCCGTCCAGCAATGTCAAAGAACAGTCAATTAAGATTCCGGATTTCTTTAAGAAATAGAGGACAGGCTTTCGTAGAAGAGTGAATATGATCAAGACAGACGATACAGAAATGTACCGTCTGTTTTTTATGTCATAGGAAAGTCCTTCGGACTAACCTATGATATAAAAGCACTCAAAAGCATTCCGTGCCTGGAATGCTGTCGAAACATATTTTTCGATGTCTGTCATTATCTGACAAATTTCAACGCGTAATAGAGATATAATGATACCCGGATTGATTTCCTGGGGAAGAAGGTGGAGAATGTATTATGAGCTTTACATAGATATATTTTTTCTTGAAAATCTCATGATGGACAGCCTGCTCCTTCTGGCACTCAACCATATCCTGAAATGCGGCAGCACGCGGGGACGTCTCTTTCTGAGCGGCGCGCTTGGGAGTCTGCTTACTTGTGTGGTGACTGCGGCTCCTCTGCCGGGAATGGCAAAACTTTTTTTGTTCCATGCTGTCATAAACAGTGTGATGATCCTTACGGGGCTTAAAGTAAGGAATACATCGCAGTTTGTCAGGGCGTTCCTGCTTCTGTATGCCGTGTCCGCCCTGATGGGAGGAATTATGCTGATCTTGCGCCCTTATATGCGTTTGGCCAGCCTGTTCTATTGTACTGCGTTTGGGGCGTATCTTCTGCTGATGAAAATCTGGAAAATGATGCTGCGGACTGCGGGGAGGCAGAATAGCCTCCTGCAGGTGACACTGTATACGGCAAAAGGAGAAAAAACGGCGAAAGCACTCTGGGATACAGGAAATGAGCTGAGGGATTTTGTTACAGATGATCCGGTCAATGTCCTGGACCCGCATTTCCTACAAGAAATTACGGATCTTCCGGAGGCTGAGAGAGGGTTTCATTTGATTCCCTACCGCTGCGTGGGCGGTGAGCGTGTAATGAAGGTATTTCGGATCGAAAAAATGTGTGTGCACACTGGCAGGAATAACGAAGACAGGTGGATACAGAATCCTCTGTTTGGGATAGGAGAGGAAATGCTTTCCAAAAACAATGAGTATGAGATCATCCTGAATCCGGGGATATTCTCATCATAAAAGTACTGTGAAAGACGGAACCTGCCCGGACGGATATGTGGAAGCGGTCCGCGGGATGCCGTCATGCAGGAATCAAATAGAGGAGGAGATAAGATGATTGTAAAAGTAGCTGTTCCGCAGCAGTTCAAACTGCGGGTGATACCGGATATTAAAAACCTGATATTCGGGAGCGGCCGGGAGATCCATTACATAGGGGGAACGGAAGTGCTTCCTCCGCCCCTGGAAGGCGCGCACGAAAAAGAGATCATACAAAAACTGGGGACGGAAAGCGCGGAGGAGGCAAAAAAAACGTTGATCGAACATAATCTCCGCCTTGTCGTGTATATTGCGAAAAAATTTGATAATACAGGGGTTGGAGTTGAGGATTTGATCTCCATTGGCACGATTGGACTGATTAAGGCGATCAATACATTTAATCCGGCGAAAAAGATCAAACTTGCCACCTACGCATCACGCTGCATCGAAAATGAGATCCTGATGTATCTGAGGCGAAACAGTAAGACGAAGCTGGAGGTCTCCATTGATGAGCCGCTCAATGTGGATTGGGACGGCAATGAACTGCTTTTGTCAGACATTCTGGGAACGGAAGAGGATACCATATACCGGGATCTTGAGAATGAGGCAGAGCGTAAGCTGCTGATCCGCGCCCTGAATAAACTGAACAGCCGCGAAAAAATGATCGTGCGCATGCGGTTTGGACTGGATGATCCAGAAGGGCATGAAAAAACTCAGAAAGAAGTGGCGGACCTGCTGGGGATATCACAGTCATACATATCACGGTTGGAGAAAAAAATCATGCAGAGACTCAAAAGAGAGATGGTACGTTACGAATAAAAATCTGGATTTGCCGGGGAGACGATTTTGGAGGATGGGTCCGAAAACAGCAGGATTATTTGGGGACGTATTCGTGAAGAGGGGCGGGGCGGATCAGGTTCCGTTCCATGATTTGGGAAAGATCTAAAAGGA
>CAUEYX010000028.1 GCA_959022495.1 uncultured Lachnospiraceae bacterium
AAACATATCAAAATCTTTTTAAAAAAGTTCTTGACATATCACCAGAATGCTTATCCAAAAACCTTTTTGATTTCATCCAGTTCATGCCGCTCTTCCACCCAGTTTTCTACAAAGCCGCAGTCGCAGCAAACATAGCGAATGACAGGGATTTTTCCGAACAAGGTCATGGTTGTAGTGTAGATGTTATTACCGCTGGCATGGCGGTTGAGGTTATCTGGCACACGCACGATATTCCTTGAATTGCATTTCGGGCAACATCCCGTATTCTTCATTCTCATTCCCTCCTTGTTGTGTAGAGTAATACGCCGCACTCTATTAGCAATATGGCAGACCATATCCAAAGGATTGGCGTATATGTGCCGGCAAAGGCCGCCATCAGTAGCATTGCCAGCGGGACAAGATACTTGCGAGGGTGGTGCCACAAATCACTTTCTGTTTTCCAGCCACGGATTGGGTGCTTCCATTCTAAAATCACCGACAGAATGGCGCTTTGTAAGGCGAACAGAAGAACCATCCCCACATGGGTGAGCCCGATCCCACTATGAATGATTTGCCAACTGCACAGATAGATACCGGCGATAACTCCGTTGACAATAAAGATGAACAGACAATATCTCCTGCAGAACCGTCCTGCTTGTCCGGGAAGGACACGGATGGCCTGCTCCAAATCCGGGTCACAGGACATCAGTGTACAGATAGGGGTGTTCAGGCAAAGGATCGCAAGGCCGATGGGGAACATATTCAGTCCTTGAAATTCACCAAACAGCAGCGGCAGGAAACAGGCAATCGCACACAGGCCCACGGTATTGATAAGATAGCTCTTATTTGCCAGCAGATACCGCGTAAGGTAAACAAACACGCTCCCGCTATGGCCTGTATGCTGGACGGCTCTTTTTGAAGCAGAAGCACTATAAAATTCATAGGCATCTGCAAAAGTCAAATACAGAACCGCAGACAGAATGCTCCCTGCCCCAGCGGTCAGAACCGCCGCATCTTTCCGCACCAGCAATATGACTGCCAGAATACCAGCGGCCCAAAGAACCGGCAGCACGATAAGACCTTTCCGGCACATCCGATACCCCGCCGCTGTTACCGCACAGGCCATACAGCCGCAGAGAACCGCAATGGCAATTTCCCATGGATACCATGAAGCGGCAGCGAAGAACAACGCCCAAATGGGCAGCGTCTTGGTAATCAGGGTATGCGCCCCCAGCACCATTACATAGGAAAAGACGAAACTGCGGTTATCAAAGGGAAGCATAAACATTCCCTGCATGGCCTCCATGTGCCGATGCCCAGTCAATACCTGCCACATGACACCGGCAGTAAAGCAGGCCGAAGTCAAATAGAGAATAAACGGAGCAATCACAATCTGAATTTCCGCAGCATAGACCGCAATAAACAGGATCACAGCCGCCAGCAGGCTTTTCCTCACGCTCTCATACTTTGCTCCAAAGAACTGCTTGGAGAGTGCCTTAATGTTGTTCATCATCGGCCAGCACCTCCCGGATGGTTCCGGCAGCAATCTCCGCGCCGGTGAATGTCCGGCTGATCCTGCCTTGCTCCAAAACCAACACACGGTCGGAAGTCAGGCAGATGCTTTCTAAGATATGGGACGAAAACAGAAGCGTCCCATATTGCTTATAACCTCCCATGAGCTGATACAAAAACTCTGTACTTTGAAAGTCCAGCCCGTTCACAGGTTCGTCCAGAAGCAGCAGCTTGGGCCGCAGGGCAAATGCTGTAATCAGGTAGGCTTTTTTCAAATTACCAGTGGACAGCTCTTTTAGAAGAACATTGGCATAGTCCTCAAAGTGAAATCCCCTTATGAGGTCAGACACATCCGGCAGCGGGACGCCATAGGACGCAGCCACATACGCCAGATATTCCCGGAAAGTGAAATACTGAAATGACCGATCTTCCGCAAAGACAATGTACCGGCTCCGCTTGAACTCTTTGCCCCGGAACGAAAACTCATGACCGCCCCATGTCGCGCTGTCCAGACGGTAGCCCGGCAGTAAACCGGCCACGGTCTTGATAAAGGTAGTTTTTCCGGCACCGTTCAACCCGATCAGCCCGACAACTTCATTTGTCCCTAAATCCAGCGAGAAATCAGAAAGTACGGGATGACCGGCGGTGTACCAGACGCTTAAATTGTTCAGGGAAAGAAGTGCCTTGCTGTCCATACCGATTACCTCCGATGATCTTTTTCTTTCTTCCAGATGGAATATGCAGAATACAGAAACACACCGCCGAGAAAAACATACAGCAGAGCAAACGGAATGTTCATGGTGACGAAGCTGAAAATCATACAGCCAATAAAAACGATGCCGAGGATCAGACGAAAATAAAAGTGACGCATATCAATACCTCCAATCAATCTATGCCATTTGGTTTCTTGTTTACAATGCAAGCATACACCAAAAGCCTCCTGCCTGCGGGAATGTCCGCGAATGGTAGCTTTTTGACCACGAAAAAGCAGGCAGCCGTGAGGCCACCTGCCATTTGCCGGAGCAGCAAGTATTATATTTTGACTGGCTGGAAAGACAAGGTGACAACAGACTGGAATACCCCATCTTTATAATTGGTGGTAATAGTGCCATCGTAGCGGTCCGCCGCTGTCTGTACGCTTTTCAGACCCCAGCCATGAGCGGCTTTATCTTCTTTAGTAGTTTCTAACTCTCCGCCATTCTCCGTGGGGGCGTTACCATACCCATTTTCCACTTTGATAATGAGCATGGCATTGATCCGCCGGATTGTCAGGTTTAGAAAGCGCACCTCGTCCGGGGCTGTTTTTGCCGCTTCCAAAGCATTGTCCAAAAGATTTCCTAAAATCGTTGTCAGGTCTACGCTGCGGATATTCGTGTTGTGAGGATATTCAATATTGACCCTTGTTTTGATCTGCTCCTGCTCGGCCAGCGCCATTTTGCTGCTGATAAGGTAATCAAGAGCCTTATCGCCAGTCCAGAGCGCCCCCGAAATTTCCCGGACGGGAGTTCGCAAATCCTCACAGTAGCGTACTGCCTCCTGAATATCACCTTGCGTCAGGCATTGGTAAATGGCTTCAATGTGATTATGCAGATCGTGATATAGCTTGGCATTGCTTTCATAGGTGCGGCTTAGTGCCTGATAATCCCGTTCCAGTATTTCGGCCTGATCCTGCTTTAACTGTGCAATTTCCTGTTCCATTTCCCGCTGTCGGCTCAGACGATAAAACAGTACAGAAAACAGCAGCACCATTGAGAGAATCACCCATGTGCCGGTCTGGTCATCATTCAAAGGCAAAGCTGTCTGCTCGGAAAGCGTGACCGCGCCAAACAGCCCCAACATCACCACAACAGATGCCAGCCGCATCGGAGCGGATGACTTTTCCTGTTGTCTTGACAGAAATACAGCCAGAGCCAGCATGACCAGCCGAACCAGCCATATACCAACGAAATACTCTGGAGATTTTGGATCAATAAAGTTTTCCGACCGGAACAGTATGCCCAAAGCAGCTTGAAATAAAAAGTCCCACAGTGCTACACCGATTTCATAGAAAATAGCAAGGAACAAGCAGAGGTTCGCTTTTTTTCGCAGATAATACCATGCAACCGCCGCAATAACCAATATGTCAACGACCATCACGCCGATGGTGGATAACGCTACTGCTTGCAGGACGGTAACGAGGCATCCGCCAGCGCCAGTCAGCAGCAATGCTTTTCGCCCGCAAGAAAAGCCCGTCAACCTTGCAATGAGATAAAGCCCCAAAAGCAGGCGCAATTCATTTGTGAAAAGGTAAGAAATCACTTGTACCCAATCCATCATATATGCGCCCCCCAAAACTGATTGATCTGCCGCTTAACTTCCTGCAAGTGAGAACGGCTAATGGGCAGTTGTTCTCCATTTTTCAGTAAGGCAAGACTATCGCTTATCTTCATAATCTGAACGATATTGACGATATAGCCACGGTCAATAAAAATAAATTCCGGTGTGTTCAGTTCATCGAACACCTGCTGCAAGCTCTTTCGCACTTTTGAAATTCCAATGCTGGACACGATGCTGGCATTTTTGCCGTCCCGTTGGATATAGAAAATATCCTTGTAAGGTATCTTCTCCATGCGGCTTGCGGTCTGTATCGTATATTCCTGTCCGTTCTCTAATTCAATCAACTTCGCAGCATCCGTCACAGCGGTGGTTAGTTTCGCTTCCAGATTGTTTTTCGGCACATAGCGGAAGATGGACAATTCAAAAGCGTCAATCGCATATTCCGTGTGCGAGGTCACAAAAATAATTCTGACGTTTGGAAGAAACCTTTTGATCTGCTGGGGGATTTCCATGCCGCTGATCCCCGGCATTTCTATGTCCAACAAAATCAAGTCATAGAAAAAATTATCGTCAGTTATATCGTAAAGCAGGTTGCGGCTTTGGGTATAGGTTGTTATTTCACAGCCGATACCTTGTGCCTGTAAACAGCCTTTAACAATCTTTTCGTGCAGAGCAACGGCCTTTTCTTCATCATCACATATCGCAATTTTTATCATGTTCATCACCATGTTTCTTTCTTCGCCTATCCATCGGCTTTTCCGTGTCTTTGGGAACCAGCCATATTGTCGCCATCTTCACACCTCCGACAGCATTTCTTATTATATTTCATTTGTCCGAAGAACACAAGGCATGAAATATGAACGATAAAATGAAACCGAAGCGCATATTGCATCATTCCCAGCGTATCCTATGAACAATAGAATGTAATAGGGTGATGTGATATGCCGAATGTGAAAGATTGCCCTGGCTTTGAAACCTTTGGAGCCGATGTGCAGCAGGCACGAGAAGCTGTAAAAATGTCCAGACGGGAGCTGGCCGAAAAGGTCGGCATTGACCCGCGCTATCTTGCGAATATCGAGCTGTGCGGCACGATCCCAAGTGTGCCGGTTGTGATGCAGCTCATCCGCATTTGCAAGCTGCCAGCAGAACGCTATTTCAACCCGGAGCTGCTTCGGGAGGACAGCGAACAGCGCCAGCGGACCAGCCACAAATTACAGCTTTGCCCGGAGAAGTATCTGCCCATCGTGGAAGGTGTCATTGACGGAGCCATCAAATTAAAAGATGCAGACGATGAGAAGGAGGATGTGTAAGCGTCCTCTTTTCTCATTTCGGGAACTACGGCCCGAAAGGGCCAAAATACGAGGTGCAAGAAACCGGCAAGCAATGCCTCGTGGGACCCACCGAGGCCAAACCTGGCATTTTCGCTGATGCGAATATTCCAGGTTGCTTGTTGAGGGCGCAGCCCCCAAGCCCTCTTGAACAGCTCCAAAATGGAGCTGGCTGCGCGTTCCGATGGAACGCTTTTCCCATCGCCGGGACGATGGGTTGCACAGGACAAAAACCGCATCAAGAGCAGGTCGCCGGTGGGCGATGCTTTGCACTCTTGACCCGGTTCCCGTCCTGCACCAATGAGCAGACAAGAGGGAAAGCCGCCACAGGCTTTCCCTCCCGAAAAGCCAAAAAACCATGAGCCGGTCATCGATCCTGGCTCTGTTCCTGGGTGCGGTCTTTCTCTGTCTGCTTTTCTTCTTCATAGCCCATGATGCGGTCCACATTGGCCTTGACGGTCAGCAATTCCTTCATCTCATCACGGGCCTTGCGGTAGCCGGAATAGGCTGCCTTTTTTTGTGCCAGCAGCTCCGCATACTCCGCCTGCAGGCTCTTGACGGTGGGGAGCTTTTTCATTCCCAGCTCATCAAAGGCTTTCTTGGCAGTCTGGTGCAAAAGGATGTCTGCCTCATGCTCGGCGCGGAATTTTTTTGAATATCCGGCTTTGCGATAGGCCACATAGACCTCCCGCGTTTTGGCATAGTTGACGATGTGGGTGCGAAGGACTGCAATCTCCGTCATCCGCTTTTCCGCCGCCTTAATCTGTGCCGACAGTTCGTTGTAGCGGGCGGTGGCCGCCGCTGCTTTTTCCGCCAGCACTTTGTAATCCATCAGCTTATGCTCGGAGAGGTAATTCATGGTCTGGGCCATTTGCTTCAAGTTGAAGCCGGTGGCCCATCGCTGATAACCGGCCCCCTTGCCAGCGCGGAGCTTTTCCTGAATATCCACCATTAAACTCACCGCCTGCTTTGGCTCCGGCTGGGTGGCGGCCCTGGTGGGGATATGCTCCTTTTCTCCGGCCAGAACCGCCCGCAGCTCGGCCTCGCTGTATCCCTTGCCCAGCTTCTTACTCATGTGCCGGGTGTCGTCCTGGAACCGTTCCACAGCCAGCAGGTCATACTGCGGCATTTCGCGCTGTAATTCCTTTATGAGATATATTCTTCTTTCCTCCTGCGTCATGCCATCACCTCCTTTATCCGTGAAAGCACATTACCAATGTCAGCGTTGATGCAGATGGAACGGTTTCTGATCTCTGGCGGTGCAAATGCTTCTCCGAAGTTGATACAGGCATAGGTGGCGTTACGATTTGCTTCGGTCATTTTCCAGAAAGGATACTTAATAATGACCGGAGTATTGGCCCCCACACCAAGCTCCAAATACAACACATTCCGTCCATTGTGATGACGCAAAAAATCGGCGTAATGCTCGGCAGCCCGGTGCCAGCCTTCATCCTCGACAAAGGTATTATCACTCCGCAAATTCATGGTCATAGGTTTGCCGCAAACAGGACAATGTGGAACCAATTCTGTGGGTATCTTCATCTGTCGCTGCTCCGCAACCATCTTCCGGACTGCTTCTTCGTTATCATACGTCTTTTGATGGCATGGCTCCATACACTGCCAAAGGCCGTAATCCCCTTGTGTGTAGAATAAGCTGTCCTTATCAAATCCAGCTTTCTGAAATTGGTGATCCACATTGGTCGTCAGCACAAAATAATCTTTGTCCTGCACTAATGACAGCAAATCCTGATAAACTGGTTTCGGAGCATCCATATAACGATTGCAGAAAATGTACCGGCTCCAATAGGCCCAATGTTCCTCCAGCGTATCAAAAGGGTAGAAACCGCCGGAGTACATATCAGTAAAATGATACTTAACAATGAAATCCGAGAAATATTGTTCAAATCGCTCCCCGGTATAGGTAAAGCCCGCTGATGTGGATAGGCCAGCTCCGGCTCCGATCACAATCGCATCGGAGCTGGCGAGCTGCCTGGACAATTCTTCTATCTGGTTCAAACTACACCACCTCTTTTCCTTGAGAAGTAATGAAAGCAGCAAATCTTTGAAACGGCTCGCGACCGGGTCTGACCGCAGCACATTCCCATGTGCCATACGTTCCACGGGCTATTCCTGCTTTATCCGCAATTTCAAACTGCGTCATTCCTAATTCCGAACGAAGTTCCTTGCATCGAAGCTGAAACGGATAATCCAGGAACCGGCAATATTCGTCAAAGAGAAGTCTTTCATCAATCTCCAATGCCTTCGCCAATCTCTTTGCCTTATCATAGGCAATAGGCATATAGCCAAGCTCATAGTTCAAAATAGTTGTCTCTGACATTCCTGACATATCTCCCAGCTCCCGCCGCAAAAGCCCTCGGTACTCTCGGTAATATCGAAGCTGCTCCCTCGGAGAAGCATCAGGAGCAATCGAAACCCACGGAAATTCTAAATGCAACAACATTCTGTCTTGCTTGACCAGGTAAACCCCTGTGTGATTGAGTGAGGAATCGCATTTGACCCGATTTATTTACATGGACTGCAAAAGAGCAAAGAGAAAATAGCATGATGCGCTGAATGATAATTCAGGAAGAGAGCGGACAGATGAGAATCTGCTCTCTTTTCGTATGCACGAGAAATACAATGGCAGAGAAATAGACGAATGATATAATAAACAAAAATCAGGACAAATTGGAAATTGGGGAGTGTACCGATATGGAAATTAAAGAAATTAAAGAGAACAAAAAGCATTTTCTTCCCTTGTTGCTATTAGCCGACGAACAAGAGAACATGATAGATCAATACATTGACAGAGGAACGATGTATGTGTTGGAAGATAATGGTATTAAATGTGAGTGTATAGTGACCGACGAGGGGAAAGGTATTCTTGAAATCAAAAATATTGCAACTGAACCAGAATATCAAGGTAAGGGTTACGGTAAAGTACTAATTGACTTTATTGCTACGAAATACAAAGGTAAGTATTCTATATTACAAGTTGGTACAGGGGATAGTCCATTGACCGTTCCTTTTTATGAAAAATGCGGTTTTGTTCGCTCTCACAGTATTAAAAATTTCTTTATAGATAACTATGAACACCCCATTTATGAATGCGGCGTTCAATTAGTAGATATGATTTATTTACAGAAAAACATATAAATCCCGGATTTTCTATGAGGAAAACGATAACTTAGAATTTTAAAGGAGTGTCGAGGAGAAGGAGGAACCGACGCAGAATAAGTGTTCCGAGTGAACCGTAGAGCAATGTGTGTGTTTGGGCTGTGTCTTTTACAGCCTTATGCACACCTGCGTTGCGGTCCGCGCGAGAGCATGTTCACGAGGAATACTTTATTCATGCGGCGGATTATTATTTCCCTCGACAAACCTCCGTTTGTATAGTTGACAAATCTCAAAATGCTGTTGACAGATTTATGATCAGCGCATAAAATACACATATCAAAATAATTTGATGTGAGGTGGAGACATGGAAGAAGCGTATCAGAGAGAAGCGAAAGTTTTTAAGGCTTTTTGTGATCCGAAGCGTCTCGCCATATTAGAGCAGCTGCGAAGCGGAGAGAAGTGTGCGTGTAAGCTCCTGGAATCGCTGGATCTGACACAGTCAGGTCTGTCTTACCACATGAAGATACTTTGCGATTCAGGAATTGTCATCAGCCGTCAGGAGGGAAAATGGACCCATTACCGTCTGAGCCTGTCCGGCAGGGACAAGGCGCTGGATTTGCTGAAACAGCTTGCCACGCCTGGTGTATAGCCGAAGTGAGATCAAAGCCTTTGATAAGGATCAGGCTGGAAATATAGCAGAGATATCCTGTAGAAAAGCAGGCAGACGCCATCTGAAATCGGGTGGCGTTTCATTTGGCAGAATACATCAAAAAATTTTGATGTAAAAATCTGGAAAGAGAGGTTAATATGTACATTTGGAAGTTTATTCAGGATCAGATACTTGGGATGAAGTGGCTGAATGAAGTGATCGGCGCGGGGCTTTCGGCTCTGGGTATGGACGTGGACAGCCGGATCGGCGGAAGTGTTCAGTTCTTTCTTTATGATGTAATAAAGATCACAGTCCTGCTTTGTGTCCTGATCTTTGTTATCTCCTTTATCCAAAGCTATTTCCCGCCCCAGAGGAGCAAGCGCATCTTAGGGCGGTTCCGCGGGATCTGGGCGAATATCATTTCCGCGCTGCTGGGAACGGTGACGCCGTTTTGCTCCTGTTCCTCGATCCCTTTGTTTATCGGATTTACGAAAGCCGGACTTCCCCTTGGCGTGACGTTTTCCTTTTTGATCTCGTCGCCCATGGTTGACCTGGGAAGTCTTGTGCTTCTGATGAGCATTTTCGGGACAAAGGGGGCTGTCATCTATGTATTGCTGGGGCTTGTCATTGCGGTCGCGGGAGGTGCGGTCATTGAACGGATGCATATGGAAAAGTATGTGGAAAATGTTACGCTCTCCGAGAGCAGTATTGATATTGAAGCAGCGAAGCTGTCGAGAGCGGAGCGGCTTACCTATGCGAAAGATCAGACAGCAGCAACATTTAAGAGCGTATTTCCCTATATTCTGGCAGGTGTTGCCATTGGCGCTGTGATCCATAACTGGATTCCCGAGAGCTGGATCGAAACGGTTCTCGGAAGCCGGAATCCTCTGGGCGTGATCCTGGCGGCAATTGTTGGAATCCCCATGTACGCGGATATCTTCGGCACGATCCCTGTGGCGGAGGCACTGCTCTTTAAAGGCGCACAGCTGGGAACTGTCCTGACATTTATGATGGCAGTTACAACCTTGTCCCTTCCGTCGCTTATTATGCTGCGCAAAGCAGTAATGCCAAGACTGCTTGCCTTGTTTATCAGCGTATGCACCATCGGCATTATCATTGTGGGATACTTGTTTAATGTCTTTCAGTCTGTGCTGATTTAAAATTTCACTCAGGAGGATATCATATGGAACAGACCCAGCGCAGTAAGCTTCTGAAGGATATTCCGCCGGTGGATGTTGTGATCACTATGGGCTGTAATGTGAATTGCCCGTATCTGCCCAGCAAATACAGGACAGACTGAGGGCTGGATGCCCCCACAGGCAAGAATGATGAAGCGTTTATTACCGTGATTCGCTCGATCGAAGAGAAAATACTGAGGCTGAAAGAGGAGATAGGCAATCTCATAAGGGATTGAGATCACAAAAGCGGCTTTAAGCAGCGCACGATATTTTCCACGGTCTTTACAAAGGTATCCGTGTCCGCATCGGGATTGCTAAGATATGCGTGATAAGTGCCCAGTATGGCATAGGAGAGAAGGATCTGTTTCGACGGATCCTTTTCGTATTCCGGGTATTTGCGGAAGATCACTTCCTTGAGTGCCAGGTCCAGGCGGGTGCCGAGATGGTTCTGCTCCCTGCCAGAGAAAAGGATCTCGATCAGGGAGATCTGGGACATAAAAGAAAGGCAGAGTTCTCTTGTAAATATGTCGGAGCTTTCTGTTGTATAGTCCTTCAGATGAGCGATACTACCGATGATAGAATCCACTGTTTCCTTCTCCATTGCCTCAGACAGGGCATACATATCTTCATAATGAGCATAAAATGTGGACTTATTGATGAGCGCCAGCTCGCAAAGCTCCCTTACCGTGATCTTCTCCAGCGGTTTCTTTGTCCGCAGCTCGATAAATGCATTGCGGATCGCCTGCTCGGTCTTCTGTATCCTGAGATCTGTTTTTTTCTTATCCATGATCATTCTCCATTTAACCCGACGATTTTCTCAAAGCGTTGCTTTTCCAACCGATATCCGGAATCGCCTGTGGTTTTTTCCATGTTTTGCATATAATCTGATTATAGAACGAAAAACGACTGTTGTCGATTAAAAGGAGAAAAATCATGGATTTTTACGGGTTCTATACAGGGAAGAGCTTTGATGCGTACAAGTATCTGGGAGCACATGTCAATAAAAGTAAAGGAAAAACAGAGGTAATATTCCGCACCTTTGCGCCTTCGGCGTCGAGGATCTCGGTGATCGGGGAGTTCAACGGATGGACGGAGAGCCCCATGAACAGAGTACATGACGGGAACTTTTGGGAATTTTGTTCTGAGGATGCAAGACCCGGGATGATGTATAAATACAAGATTTACGATCGTTCAGGGAACTATGTCGATCACTGCGATCCTTACGGATACGGGATGGAACTGCGCCCGAATACGGCATCCATTATCCGGGAGATGGATACGTATGAGTTCCACGATGAGAAATGGATGAAAAAGAGAAGTGATCATAAGGGGCAGCCGCTGAATATCTACGAGCTGCATTTCGGTTCTTTCCGAAAGCCCTCCGGGGAGCCGGACGCATGGTATACCTATGACGAGCTGGCGGACTGCCTGATCCCTTATCTGAAGGAGAACGGGTACAATTATGTAGAGGTCATGCCTTTGAATGAGTATCCCTGCGACGAATCATGGGGATATCAGGGAACCGGATTCTTAAGCCCTACCTCCAGGTACGGGACAGCGGATCAGTTAAAGAAATTCGTGGATGCATGTCACAAGGGAGAGATCGGCGTGATCCTTGACTTTGTGCCTGTGCACTTTGCGGTGGACGGTTATGCTCTTGCAGATTACGACGGCACCGCGCTCTACGAATACCCGCACTCGGATGTGGGTTACAGTGAGTGGGGGAGCAGGAACTTCATGCACTCCCGAGGAGAGGTGAGAAGCTTCTTACAGTCCGCGGCAAACTACTGGCTGAGCGAATATCACATGGACGGACTTCGGATGGACGCCATCAGCCGCGCCATCTACTGGCAGGGGATGCCGGAGCGGGGCGTGAACTCCAACGCGGTAGAGTTTTTGCGTTATATGAATCAGGGGCTGAAAGAACGGCATCCGTCCGTTATCCTTGCGGCGGAGGATTCCACGTCCTTCCCCGGTGTGACGAAGCCGGCGGCAGAGGGCGGTCTGGGCTTTGATTATAAATGGGATATGGGCTGGATGAACGATACCCTGGACTATTTCCGCACTGCGCCCGAATACAGGACAGGCAGCTACCACAAGCTGACATTTTCCATGGCTTATTACTACGACGAACGGTATCTGCTTCCACTGTCCCACGATGAAGTGGTCCACGGCAAGGCGACCATCCTTCAGAAAATGTACGGGGACTACGAGATCAAATTTCCTCAGGCGCGTGCTTTTTATATGTACATGTATGCACATCCGGGCAAGAAGCTGAATTTCATGGGAAATGAGTTGGGACATTTCCGGGAGTGGGATGAGAAGCGGGAGCTGGACTGGAACCTGCTGGAATACCCCGCCCATCAGGAATTCCGGGAATTTATGAAAGCGCTGAACTGGTTCTATCTCGAGCATCCCGCATTTTCGGCAGAGGATTACACACAGAAGGGCTTCCAGTGGATCGAGTGTGACGCCACGGAACAGTGCGTGTATGCCTTTGAGCGCAGGGGCGGGAAGGAACGGATCGCCGCGGTTTTCAACTTCTCGGACAAAGAGCAGGACATTGAACTGGAGATTCCAGGTGTAGCAGGCTTAAGCGGAATATTCGCAAGTGAGGACAGAGGATTCTCAGCAGAGAGAGGGCGGGAAAAGACGCAGAGTGAAAGCACCGCTCAAGAAGAAACAGCCGCAAAGACGGGAAACTCCGTACAGTCTGAAGCTTGCGCGCAGTCAAAGGATACGGCACAGACACAGAAGAAACTCATGAGTACAGAAGAGAAAAAGGCAGGAAACAAAGAGAAAAACGGAACCTTCCGCTTTGTGCTGGCTCCGTTTTCGGCAGAATACTATATAGTAGAAGAATAACCTTTCCGCTTTTTTGCTGTCTCGATCAACTCCTTTGTCTCTTCAAAAGCAGCGGGAAGGTACTGTTCTGTCCATTCCTTCCCCTGCTTTTCCTGGCGCTTGATCTCTTCCCAGCTCGCCTGAGAACCGTCTGCGCCCGGTTCGTCTGCGTCTCCGAAAACATGGGGATGCCGGCGGATCATTTTGTCAGAAACAGTCTGGATCACGTCATCCATGGTGAACAGCCCTTCTTCCTGGGCAATCTGAGCATGGAATACGACCTGCATCAGCAGATCCCCCAGCTCTTCCTTCAGATTGTCGGGATCGCCGGTCTGGTCGAGGATATTGATCCCGCAGATCACCTCCGCGGCTTCCTCGATGCATGTCTTCTTCAGGCTCATATGGGTCTGCGACCGGTCCCACGGGCAGCCGTCCGGGGCGCGCAGGCGGGCAATGATCTGTTCAAATTCTTCAAACTTTGTCATGATACAATCTCCTGTGGTATATGATATCTGTGCTCTTGGAAAGAGAAAATTCCAGTGTGTAACAAAACTATTTTAACATGAGAGAGGTTCTGCTTCAATGCCTGCGGATTTTGTGATACAATATCCGTGGACAAAAAGTACGAAAGCGACACGAAGCAATATTTGATTCTTGAGTATGAGGCAGGGCGGGAAGCACGGGACAGGTTATGATCAGGAGGGGATAAGATGCAGGGAACAGTGAAGATTGATACAGAACAGTACAGTGATCTTCCCGGGAGGTTTGTAAGAAAGATCGAGCACGACCTTCAATATATTTTACAGAAGCAGATTCCGGGTCTTCGGAAAATATACCTCTTTGGAAGTGCCGCGCGGGGAGAGGTGAGAAGCACAAGTGATATAGATCTCCTGATCGTTACAGAAAAACGGATAACAGACCGCGAACTTGCCGCAGATATACGTTGGACGCTGGATGAGGATATTGACGGCATACGCACGGATGTTGTCTATACAAATGACGAGGTAAGGAAAGAATACTCTGTATTCAATAAAGAACTGGAACGTGATAGGAAATTGATATTGGAGGTGGAAGAATGATCAAAAACTCTTATATAGATATAGCCCAAAATGATCTTGAATATCTGGAAACCGTCCTTGGCACAGGCAACCGATTTTATAATCAGCTTGCAGTGCAGTGCCAGCAGGTTGCTGAAAAGTATTTAAAAGGTTATCTTGATAAACTGATGGTGGAAGAGGATATTGCTGACCTGTTGCGGAAACACAACATGAAAAAGATCGCGGCAAAGCTAAATGAGATCCATCCGGAGTTTCAGCTTGATACGATCGGTCTGGCGTATCTGACGGATTTTTACTTTGACGCAAGATATCCGGGAGATGATTTTTACACGGTTTCTGAAGATGAATTTCAGAAATGTCTTGCAGTGATGTATGATACGGTAAATAAACTGAAAGCTTATGATAAAAAATGATCTGCATATCGGATCAGTGTGTATAGAAAAAGAATGACGTACAGTAATGTACAGCCATTCTTTTTCTGTTTCATAATATGTGTTCCAATTTTTCTTGCTTTATGAGCAGTAAAGATCATACACGGATGATATAACCGTCTTTTCTGGGAGCAGCTTCCTTTACTCCTTCCGGCAGACCATAGCCGAGGATCACGTTGCCGATGCCTTCATAGTCTCCCTGGACGCCCCATTTCTTCAGCAGTTCTTTCCCCTCGGCACTGTCAAAAGTCTCTCTTGCACGGTAGATGTAGCAGGAATCCACACCGATCGCATGTGCCGCATTGAGAAGATTCCCGATCACCAGATTGCCGTCGTCCACATGGGTGGGACGGGAACGGTCTGCCAGTACGACGAGAACTGTGGGCGCACCGTAGAATGGATCAATATCAGTTCCCATTATGCCTGCATTTAATTTGGACAGGTAATCCCTTGTCTCCTTGTCCTGTACGGCTACAATAATGGGAGACTGGGCGCCCATGCCGGTAGGAGCATAGGTTCCGGCTTCCAGGATCGCAAGCAGTTCTTCCTCTTTGATCTGCTCCGGTTGATATTTCCGGCAGCTCCTGCGGGTTTTCAGATCCAGTAATGTTTCTTTCATAATCATCATCCTTCTTTCTTTTTACCGTCATATAAAAATAGAATGTTTTCTTTACAGCGGTTTTATCGGCTGCTTCTTTATTATACATCGGAGATCAGAGAAAAGTAAGTCTGCTTTTATAAAATGCAAAGTAAAAGGTAAGATCTTTATCGCTATTTTCACAATGGGAATGCGGATGCAATGAAAGAAGCGCTTAAGATTATGAAAATATGTGATCGGCATTAAGCATCATACCGTGAGAAGCACCGAGACGGTCTGCCGAGGCAGTCAGACATGAAATAAAAATGTACTGATTCAGATAGGAGATGTGGCGTATCTTGACAGTATTCTTTCAGGTTTGGTACAATAATCCAGAAGGCGTGAAACGCCTGGAAGAACTCTGTAAAACAGGAAATGGAATGGATTATGTATCAATTTGAAAAGATGGAGAGGAAGCTTCTGGGAACGCAGGTTGAAGAGGAACTGATGAATTACATTCTTCAAGAACCGGTGAATATCGGGGAGAAGCTTCCCAACGAATTTGAACTGGCGGAAAAATTCGGCGTAGGGCGGAGCACTATACGTGAAGCTGTGAAAGGACTTGCGTCACAGGGGATACTGGAAGTCAGGCGCGGTTCGGGCACATACGTGATCAGCACGGCGTCACCGGTAAATGACCCCCTGGGGTTGTCTAAACTGCAGGACAAGTATAAGCTTGCGCTGGAACTTTTCGAAGTTCGGCTCATGCTGGAACCGGAGATCGCTTCCAAAGCGGCAGAATACGCGGATGAGAAAGATATAGAGCAGATCAGGCAGATTTGCGATGAGACCGAACAACTGTATCTGCAAAATAAGAATCACATACAAAAAGACATAGAGTTTCACACATATATTGCGAAATGCAGCAGGAATCGTGTAGTAGAGACGCTGATTCCAATTATCAATTCAGCGGTTATGACTTTTGCCAATCTGACTCACCTTAAACTGAAGGAGGAGACGATCCGGACACACCGCGCCATTACCATGGCCATCGAGGATAAAGATCCTGTTGGAGCCAAATGTGCCATGATGATGCATCTGACATACAATCGACAAGAATTAATCAGACAATTAAAAGAGCATCGTGCCGAGGAAAAGAAAGATAAAAAATAATCATCAGACATTTCTTGAATAAAAAGAATCGATCAGGAAAATAATAACATATAAAAAGTAAAAACAGACAATGAAAAGAGGATTGCATAGTTTTGCAGCCCTCTTTTTTTGTGCAAATAGTAGAAAGAAGAGTATATAAACATCTGATGTATTGACGGATAAACCGATAAATGATACATTTTAATCAAATAACATAAGACGTCTGATGAAAAAGGAGGCCGATTTGCATGGACAAAATAAGAACAGGAATTATCGGATGTGGAAAAGTGGGTGATTTTCACGCGAGAGCCTACGAAGGAATCGAAAATAGTGATTTTATGGCGGTCTGCGACAGTAATATTGGCAGGGCAAAAGCATTCGCGGAAATATACGGAGTGGCAGCATATGATGATATTGAGAAAATGATACGGGAATGTGGACTGGACGTGGTAAGTGTGTGTACACCACATCCGCTTCACGCGGACCCGGCTGTGACAGCAGCTGACTGCGGATGCAATGTATTGATCGAAAAACCGCTGGCATCCACACTGGAGGACTGTGACCGTATTATAGAAGCCGGGCGGAAAAATCATGTGATCATCGGAACCATGGTACAGAGAAGGTTTTACCGTCCATGTATGAGAATCCGGCAGGCGGTTGAGGAAGGGAAGCTTGGAACTCCGGTTCTGGGAATGGTTACAATGCTGGGATGGAGGGACAAGAACTACTATGACAGCGATCCGTGGCGGGGAACTTGGAAAGGAGAAGGGGGAGGAGTACTGGTTAACCAGGCGCCGCATCAGATCGATCTGCTCCAGTGGTATATGGGCGAGGTTGATGAGATTTATGGTGTCTGGAAAAATCTGAACCATCCTTATATTGAGGTGGAAGATACAGCGGCAGCAGTAATCAAATTTAAAAACGGCGGAATCGGGAATATCGTCGTTTCAAACAGCCAGAATCCGGCTCTATACGGAAAGGTTCACATCTTCGGAGATAACGGAGCCGCCGTCGGCGTGCAGACAGACGGAGGGGCCATGTTCGTGGCAGGAATGTCCACGATCGCGGAAGCGCCATACAATGACCTGTGGACAGTGAATGGAGAAGCCGAGATGCTGGAAGGCTGGAAAAAAGAGGATATGGAGTTCTTTAACAGCGTGGACTCTACACATTATTATCACAAACTGCAGATTCAAGATTTTGTAGATGCTGTTCAAAACGGGACGAAACCACTTGTGGACGCGGAAGAAGGGCGAAAGACCGTAGAAATATTTACGGGTATTTACAGAGCGGCAGGGACAAACAGTGTCATTAAGTTTCCTATCAGGTAGAGGGGGAGCAGGATGAAAATATCATATAATGAGGCAACGGCGATGGGGTGTTCCACCCTTGAGAAAGATCTGTTGTTATGTGAAAAATATGGATTTGACTATATAGAGATACGTCTGGATATGCTCAAAGAATACTTAAAGACACATGAGGTGGAAGAACTGACAGAATTTTTCCGCGCAAGCCATATAAAACCGCATGCAGTAAACGCGCTGTATCTGTATCCTGAATTCCTGGGAGAAGATGATGATCCGGCAAGGCAGAGAGAACTGATGGATGAGTTTCGCCTTGGACTTAAGATAAGCAGATGCATCGGAAACCACTGGTTTATTATTGTCCCACCTTTGCAGCGTGATCCGCTGGGCGGGCCGTACAGAGGAACGTGGGATGAGACATTCGGCAGCTGCGTCCGTATTCTGAAAAAGCTTGGCGCAATGGCAGCGGAATATGAAGTAAAACTGTGTTTTGAACTCGTAGGGTTTGAACGGAGCAGTGTCCGGACAGTGGAAGAAGCAGATGCCATAATACGGGAGACCGATCTGCCGAATGTGGGATTTGTATTTGATTCCTATAATATTTATCTCAACCACTGTGTAAATGATTTTTCCGCAATTCAAAAAGTTCAGCCTGAAAAGATCTTTGCGGTTCATATGGTGAGCGGAATAGAGGTACCGGAAGAGGAGATGGGGCAGGACAAACGCTGTTTCCCGGACAGAGGCGTGGTTCATATTGGGAATTTCCTTGAAAATCTAAAGAAAACAGGATATGACGGTATGGTTTCTGTCGAAACTTTTAATCCGGAATATTGGGAGAGGAAACCGGAATGGGTAATAAGTACAGCATATGAAGCTGCCAGAAAAATGATGGAGATGCATGGCTGTATTTAATACAAAAGAGCATATGTAATTGTCGGAGAACGCAAAAATGAGATGAAAGAGGAGGAAAGACAAGAATGACACCTGCAACTTTTATAATTATGCTGATCGCAGCCATAATTATTCTGACTGTACTTACATTAAAATTTAAAATGCATCCGGTGATGACGCTTTTCATTACAGCGGTTTTTATCGGCCTGGTATCAGGAAAATCGCTGGTAGATACATTTTCCTCAATAACCGATTATTTTGGTTCCACACTGGGAAGTATCGGAGTTATGATCATCTTCGGCGCTGTTATAGCGTCCGGCATCTCAGATACAGGAGCCGCGACAAGTATTGTAAATTTCTTTATCAGGCTCTTCAGGGGGAAACACCTGGAGCTTGCGCCGGCGCTTACCGGATTTATTATGAGTATCCCGGTATTCGGTGACATCGCGATTATCCTGAATGCCCCCATTTCCGCAATCCTGGCAAAAAGGAAAAAGATGAGTATGACGCAAGTCGCACCTTTTGTAAATCTGGGGCTGACGCTTACCCACGGACTCGTTCCGCCGACTCCGGGAGTCCTGGCGGTCTCGGTGATGCTTGGGGCAGATGTCGGAACCGTGATACTCTGGGGCCTGTTATGCAGCGTGGTATCCTTTGCCGTGTGTTACCTGGTGCTTTCTCCGCTCTATGCGAAGGGAGAATATATCGAGCCGCTGGCTGATTATACAGAAGGAATTGAGGCAGTGGATGATACATCCTCTGTGGAGAATCTTGTGATTAAAGAAGAGAATATTCCGAGAGCAGGTATTTCTTTTATTCCACTGCTTCTGCCGGCGGTTATGATCGCGGTTGGTTCTATCGGAAAACTTTTTGTTGAAGAGGGATCAGGTTCCTATGTATTTTTCGATACTTTCGGAAATACGGTTTTAGCATTATTCTGTGGTATTATAGTTCTTGGATTTATGGTATTCGGACGGAAAGATAAAGTAGTCTGCAAGGCAAATGAAGCGGCAGGCGAAAACGAACTCTCTGAAAAAAGTTCCTGGACGGAGATCGTGTTCGGAAACTGGTGCGGCCGTGCGCTGAAAATTGCGATCAGCGCGTTGCTTATCACGGCAATGGGAGGGGCAATGGGAGGTATCCTCCGAGAAAACGAAGCGATCAGCGTCATTGGCAGCTCCATTGCGGCAACGAGTTTCCCGAGCATTTTGATTCCGTTCCTGCTTGCGGCCATTTTGATGACCGTGTGTGGCTCCATGACAACTGCGTCTATGACAGCCGCCGCGCTGATGGTGGAACTGCTCCCGGTACTTGGCATAAGCCCGGTGGCCGCGACACTTGCGATCGGAGCGGGCTCCATGGTAGGATGGCATGTAAATAACAGCGGATTCTGGATCTTTACATCTTTGTATGGATTTGATACGAAACAGGGCCTGAAGTACTTTACAACAACAAATGCGCTGGGAGGGATCGTGGCGTTTATCTGTCTGGCGGGACTTACGCTTGTCGGGCTGGCTGCTTAGTTTACTTATCAAAAGTGATGAAATATGAGTTTCTCTGAAAATATATGCTGCCTTTTGCCCGGTCGGAAGACCGGGTAGAATGGCGTTGGGATGGAGGTTTTTATGATTGACTTTTTCACGTCGAGCAGACGGATTGCCATAGCAGGGAGCGTGACCGGCAGTATGGCGGCGGCATGTGCTGTCTGGGGCCTGTATGATGGAAAACTGCCATCAAAAATACTGATGACAGTTCTGGCGGTGATTGTGATTGTAAATGTGTTCATATATATTGCGCGGATATTCGCCCTGCGGAAATATCAGGAAATACTTTTAGAACTGTATGAGGGGCTTGAAATGAAAAGTTTTTTGAAAAAGGCAGAGCCGCTTTTGGATCGAAAGGCTGGTGTGAAAGAGGCTGTCACACATGCTGTTCACGTAGCTAACGCCTATCTTGCACTGGGCGATGCGGACGCGGCGGCTGTTCTGTTGAGGCGGCAGCAGATTCCAGAGAAGATGATGGAATTAAAAGGCACAGTATATGCGAACTTAGGGTCCGCCTATCTGCAGATGGGCGATGTCAGGAACGCGGAAGAAATGATCAGAAAATTAAAAGAGATCACAAAAAATACAGACTGTGCGAAAGACTTCCGAAAAAAAGCGAATTACACTCTGGCGTACCAGCAGGCGTGTCTTGCAAGTCTCCTTGGAGAGGAAGGAAAGAAAGAGATTGTGGAAAAAAACTACGAGAATGCGCGCCAATCGCTGCATAAGTTAAATACGGGAATTTTTCTGATAAAATTGTATAAAAGTACCGGCGAAATAAGAAAAATGGAAGAAATCAGGAAAGATATAGATTTTATCCGGCATCAGCAGATGGCAGAATCTTAAAGAGAGAAAGGGGAAACGAGATATGAATTGTTTGAAAAGTCAGGAGATGCGCATGGCTGCGCCTGAACTGGACCCACTGAAAATAGGGACTGGGTGGAAACCGGAGGATCTGTCAAAACCACAGATAATCATTGAAAGTACATACGGGGACAGTCATCCGGGAAGCGGGCACCTGAATCTTCTGGTCGAGGAAGTAAAAAAAGGAATTAAAGAGGCAGGAGGATATGGCGCAAGATATTTCTGTACAGATATATGTGACGGTGAGAGTCAAGGCACGGACGGAATCAATTTCAGCCTTGTAAGCCGTGAAATGATTGCCAATATGATCGAAATCCATGCGAATGCGACTCCTTTTGACGCAGGTGTTTATCTGGCAAGCTGTGATAAAGGAATGCCGGCCAATCTGATGGGGCTGTGCCGTGTTAATATTCCGGCGGTTGTCGTGCCGGGGGGGACTATGAATGCAGGACCAGATATGCTTACGCTTGAGCAGCTGGGCATGTACAGCGCCAGATATCAGCGGGGGGAGATCAGCCGGGAGAAACTGGACTGGGCAAAATATAACGCGTGTCCAAGCTGCGGGGCATGTTCCTTCATCGGGACAGCTTCCACGATGCAGATTATGGCAGAAGCACTCGGGCTGGCTCTTCCCGGAAGCGCTCTGATGCCGGCGACCAGTCCGGATCTGCTCGCATTTGCCAGGGAGGCGGGCAGATTATCCGTAAAGCTTTCGATGATGGAGCATATGCGGCCAAGTGATATTGTGACTATGGATAGTTTTGAGAATGCGATCATGGTCCATGCGGCAATATCCGGCAGTACAAACTGTCTGCTTCATCTGCCGGCAGTCGCGCATGAACTGGGAATTGAAATTACAGGAGATACGTTTGACAGATTACATAGAAACGCAAAATATCTTTTGGATGTGCGTCCTGCAGGGCGCTGGCCGGCAGAGTGCTTCTATTATGCGGGCGGTGTGCCGGCAATTATGGAAGAGATTAAAGAATGCCTGCATCTGGACGCAATGACTGTGACAGGGAAAACTTTGGGTGAGAATCTTGCCGAACTTAAGGAAAACGGGTTCTATGAACGGTGCGGAAAATGGCTTGCTGAGTTTAACAAACGCTATGGAGTATCTATAACAAAAGAGGATATCATACGACCTTGTGATAAGGCGCTGGGGACGGAAGGAAGCATCGCGGTCTTGAGAGGAAACCTGGCGCCGGAGGGAGCGGTAATCAAGCATACAGCTTGTCCGAAAGAAATGTTTAAAGCAGTGCTTCGGGCAAAGCCGTTTGACAGTGAAGAAGAATGCCTGGACGCGGTTTTGAAACATAGAGTAGAAAAAGGCGACGCGGTATTTATCCGATACGAAGGCCCGAAAGGAAGCGGGATGCCGGAGATGTTCTATACTTCCGAGGCGATCAGCAGTGATAAAGAACTCGGCCGGAGTATCGCGTTGATTACGGACGGGCGGTTTTCGGGGGCATCCACAGGACCTGTGATCGGACACTGCAGCCCTGAAGCGGCGGACGGAGGGCCGATTGCCCTTGTAGAAGAGGATGATCTGATAGAGATTGACATTATGGCCAGAAAGCTGAATATTATAGGAATCCGCGGCGAGAAAAAAGCACCGGAAGAAATCGATGCTGTTCTGGCCAGGAGAAAGGAAAAATGGAAACCGGGAAAACGCCGTTATGAACGGGGTGTGCTGCGTATGTTCAGCGAGCATGCGGCCAGCCCGATGAAAGGAGCATATCTGGAATTCTAACCATCTTTTTACTCGATAAGATTCAACACGATATCCGCAGGACGATTCCTCGTAAGCCGCAATGTTGTCATAATCCTGCGGATATCATATGTTAGAATATCTTTACAGCATTTCAATGAAGGCCGCGATCCTTGTATTGAGCTGTCCGATATCAGCCTGTGAATAATCCGTTTCTACGCTGATGTAAGGAATCTGTTTTTCTTCGTTAACGAATTTGCGGATGCCGAAGGATTCGACGTTATAGGTATGGCATGCCTGAAGCGTCATCTCCACAACGCCGTCTACCTTGTATTCATCGATGAGACGGCCGAGGAGCTCCAGTCTGTTGGGGTTCGGTGTCATGACCGAGCATCCGATGTTCAGGTAACGTTCTGCCAGAGCGTCGTATACGTCCGGATTCTCCTCATCCACCAGCTTGTCAATGGATTTGGCGCCTGTACAGTTCTCATATGTAACGACCACAGCGCCATTATCCTCCACCGCGCGGATGACTTTCTCCGTAGCTCCGCCGATGGGACATCCAGTGATCAGGATGCGGGGCATTTTCTTAAGCATTTTGCCCTCGGCGTATTCTTGATTGATCTTGTCCACAAGGGCCTCTACTTCCGCGGGGATTTCCCTGCGGTCGAACTTAAATGTGCTTCCATAGAGCACTTTGAACAGATCGTGCCCGGTGATCGGAGCGGGATCATTTTTCATGACCTCGTAAAGCTTTCTAAGGGAGCGTCTGCCGGCGTTGTTGATTTTGACTGCCTCTCGGATCTGATCTTCTGTGATCGTTACGTCAAACTTCTTTTCCAAATATTCACGGAAGCGGATCATCTCACTGCGCCAGAGCTTTAACGCTGCCTCACCCTGTGTGTTGGGAAGCTCCATAAGGAACACATCCTTGAATTCAGCCATATATTCGTACATCTTTTTCTTTCCGTCGCAGGTCGTCTCGCCTACTACCACATCGGAGAAGTAGAAAAACGGACATTTATCCGTGCGGGCGAATCCGTAGCTGGATTTGATCAGTGGACAGAGATTCTTCGGCAGTTCTTTCTCCGCCTCCTGGATGGTCTCATCGGATGTGGAACACAGACCGACTGTCGCCGCGCCCATTGCCATGGCGATTTCCTGCGGGAAGTAGGTGCAGTACGCGCCAACCACCGGCACACCCTGTTCCTTCAATTTCTTCACACCGAGGAAGGAATTCTTTCTCTGTTCCGCGAATTCTTCAAATATTTCCGGTAAGTCTTTAATTAATTCCATATCATTTTCCTTTCTTAAGATAGTTTTTCTTTTGCGAGCAGGGCGGCCCCGAGAGCTCCTGCATACTTGCCGTATTCTGTGGGGGTTACGGCTTTCCCGATTTTTCCGCTCAGGCTCTGAGCAAAATAAGCGCCGCTGCTTAAGCCTCCGGTGAGGATGATCTGATCGGGCAGGTCTTTGCGGAGGGCAAGCTGTGCCACCTTGGCGGCGACGGAATCCACCACTCCGGCGGCGATATCTTCCCGTCTGCGTCCTTCTCCGATATAACTGATTACTTCAGATTCCGCGAACACGGTGCATAGAGAACTGATCGGAAGCACCTCACCTGCCGACGCCAGACCGAAAAGCTCTGTAAGCGTCACGCCGAGACGGTTTGCCATAATCTCGAGAAATTTCCCCGTTCCGGCCGAGCATTTGTCATTCATAAGGAAATCCTGTACCATGCCGCAGGAAAGAAGGATAACTTTTGTATCCTGTCCGCCTACATCGATAACCGCGCAGTTGTCTCCACCCATCTCTCTGCCGCCTCTGCCGTGGCAGGTGATCTCTGTGATTACTTTGTCCGCGTAGTCAACGGCAACACGGCCGTAACCGGTGGCGACAACCTTTGATGTATCAGCTTCCACATCGATTCCGTTTTCAAGCAGGCGGTCCTTGATGATGCAGGCAGCCTCTCTGCCGCTCCAGCCTGTGGGCATCACAAATTGCAGCCTGGCATCGCCTTTTACGACAACCTTTGCCGCTGTTGATCCAATATCAATTCCAATATAATGCATGATCCGACCTCTGATAATTAATCTGTACGACAATATTTTACCGTGCGGTGTCTTAAGCGTCCAATCACTAAAAGAAATAAGAAGGAATGACTTATAGATAATGTCTATAAACCGCGGCTGTATTAAGAGGCAGTGCTTGCGGGAGTAAAACCGGACAGTGAAGAGGCAGAGCGCATTGTCATGTATTCGAAACTTCCTGTTTTAGATTGAATCGTCAAAAGAATTCTGATACGATAAAAGAAAAAAGTACAAAAGGAGTGGGACGATGAGATTTAAACACGAAAAAGAGTTTACTTTTACAATGGATACGGCATGGAAGGCACTGCATAAGCCAAGCAGCCTTGATGTTTCCCCGGGAAGTGAAGTAACCGTTATTTCTGATACAGAATGGACGTCAAAAACGACGGGCTCCGATAACAAGACGCTGACTGCCACACATTATAGCGCGGGTTTTGACGAGGAGAAAAAGCAGGTAACGATCGAAGGCGTCAGTGATAATAAAAAAGGACATGATTTTATTTACCTGACATTGGAGGAGGTTTCTGCCGAGTCAGTGAAGCTGATTATAGAGGTAGAAATCAACACGGGAGCGCACTTTATTGCCAAGGCCGTCGGCGCGGTATTATCGAAACCGATCGAGCAGATCATGTGCAGACACATCTATCAGAATTTCGAAGCCCTGTGTACAGGAGCCGAAACGAAGAGGATGAGCAAAGAAGAACTGGACGATCACGCAAAAAACATTTTTAAATAAAATACAATCAGCCAGGGGTGTCCGAGATAGACGAAGGACACCCCTGTTTCTGTGCCGTTTCGGATTTTTTAGCCTTTCATACAGCAGGCACGGCCTCCGGGATGGCATATTGCTTTCCATTGGTCAAATCGCTTCTCAGCCATCCTCCAGTTAACTACGCGGAACCAGTCGTCAATGTATGCGGCGCGGACATTATAATGTTTCAGATAATATGCGTGCTCCCACACATCGATGTTCAGAAGCGGGTACTGGTTTTTTGACAGAGGTGTGTCCTGATTGGCGGATGTGGTGATCACAAGCCGTCCGTTCTCCGCCACAAGCCATGCATAGCCGGAGCCGAATACAGACAGGGCAGCCTCTTTGAACCGCGTATGGAACTGCTCCGGACAGCCGAAGTTCCGGGACATTTCCTCAGAGAAAGAAGCGGTTCGGCCGGATCTGGCATTTCCCCGCGGACCGGAACCGGACATGTCAAGAGGATGAGAAGCAGGCCGCTCCCCGGCAGGCGCCATGCCATCGAAATAGAACCGGTGGTTGAACACGCCCCCTGCGTTGTTCCTCACCGGTGTCTGGAGCGGTTTGGGGAGACGGCACCAGTGAATAATGAGTTCTTCCAGAGAAAATCTCTGGAGAGAGGGATTTTCCTCCAGCAGTTTGTTCAGGTTGTCAATATAGGTCTGAAGATGCCGGTCATGGTGCAGGTGCATTGTCTTTTCATCTATAAATGGCTCCAGAGCGTTGTAATGATAAGGGAGAGGTGAGTTTACAAAAGGATAAAAATGATTCATATGGAGAACCTGACGCCGGTGTATTTTTATGTACACCGGCTGAGCTGTTTTTTATAGTATATGAACGAAAACGCCTGGGGTGTTAAAATATTCTGCGTATATTCTAAATGGAGCTGCCTGCCTTTTCCGGGGCTTTATGGCAGTGTCAGTGTAATTCTGAGATAACCTAAATTCTGAGATGATGTGGGCGGACAGAAGGGTTTCACGTATTTTTCACGTGAAAAACATAAAATAGCAGTATTCTTATATTGTCAGGAACTGGCAAAACAGGGAAAGCGAGGCAGGAGTCTCTATGAGAGTATTGATTGCGGAAGATGACCAAAAACTGCTGAAATCTCTGCTTCACATATTTAAGCAGAATAAGTTTGCGGCGGATGGGGTGACAAACGGGGATGAGGCTCTGGCATATGCCTTGTCCGGGGAATATGACGGGCTGATTCTTGATATTATGATGCCTGGGCTGGACGGCTTGATGGTGTTAAAGACCCTGCGGGCGGAGGGCATCACAACGCCTGCGCTGTTTTTGACTGCCAGGACGGAAGTATCCCAGCGGGTGGAAGGGCTGGATGCCGGGGCAGATGACTATCTCGCCAAGCCTTTTTCAACACAGGAACTGCTGGCACGCGTGCGGGCAATGCTCAGGAGGAAAGATAACTATGCGCCGGATCTTTTGTCTGTCGGCGGCAGTATTCTCAACCGGTCCACATATGAGCTGTCGTACGCAGGACAGAAAGCGGCTCTGAGCGGGAAAGAATTTCAGATTATGGAGATGCTGATGGAAAAACCGGGAACGATTCTATCAACGGAAAAGTTCATTACACACATATGGGGCTGGAATGCCGATGTAGATACGAGCGTGGTGTGGGTCCATATTTCAAATCTGCGCAGGAAGATAGATGCGGTCGGCTCCCCTTTAAAGATCAGGTTCGTAAGGAATGCCGGTTATATTTTAGATGAGAGAACGGAGGAAATGACATGATCTATCATTTTCAGAAAAGGCTGATACGCATCTGCGGCGTGTCAGTTTTTTTTGTTTTTCTGCTGATTTTCCTTGCCATCTGCAGCGTGAGCATACACAGAATGAATGGCGGCATGGATTCTCTGGCAGACAGTATAGCCAGGGACGGAGGGCTTCCTGTTCCGGGAAGAGGAACGGAAAGTGGAGAGAGACCAAAAGGAATGCCCCGGGAACCTTTTGGAGAAGAAGCACACCTTAATATCCGCTTTTTTTTGGTTCAGATGGATGAAAAAGGGGATATTATCTCCATAGATACAGCGGAAGATCGATTCATCGGGCAGGAAGAAGCGGAAGCATACAGCCAAAAGGCTTATGAACGGGGGAAGGAAAGAGGCTGGACCGGCGGCTATAGATATAAGGTGTCAGAATCAGACACAGGGATACAGATTGTATTTGTAGAGGGAAGCATGAATGTCTCGGTGAGCCGCATGCTGCTTATCTCGGTGGGAGCTGTACTCGTGGCGGCGGCAGCAGTCATTCTGCTTCTTGTTATTATCTTTTCAAGACGGGCTGTACGTCCGATTGCCGAGACGTATGAGAAGCAGAAACAGTTTATTACGGATGCGAACCATGAACTTAAGACGCCGCTCACTCTGATTATGACCAATCTGGACATTGTGGAGAATGAAACAGGGAAAAATGAATGGATCGACGACATCCGAAGCGAAGGGGAACGCATGACAGCGCTTGTGAATCAGCTTATTACACTTACCCGCATGGACGAGAGCTCTGCGCGCGTCAATCCGGTTAAGTTCTGCCTGAGCGATGTGATACAAGAGACAGCTGAGGAATACCGGACGCCTGCAGAAGAGAGAGGACTGCGCCTTTATGTGGAGACAGACAGGGCGGTCAGCTGCAGCGGGGATGAAGAAGATCTTAGGAGACTTCTCGGCATCCTTCTGGAAAACGCGGTGAAATATTGTGATTCAGCAGGGGAAATCCGTGTTATTTTAAGCCGGAGGAGGCATCCTCACATCCGAGTGGAAAATACATACCGCAATGTAAATGATCTGGAACTTGACAGGCTGTTTGACCGCTTTTACCGGTCTGACAAGGCGCGGACGTTTACAGGAGGCTTTGGCATCGGATTATCCATCGCCAGAGCCATTGCTGAAAACCACAAGGGGGAAATCACAGCCTATAAAAAGGACGACTGCCACATCGGTTTCAAGGTGATCCTCAGATAACATCAATGAAACCGCATTTTTCACACTGTGTTCACAGAGGGCTTTAGTCTGAATTAAGGAAGGACCGATACAATGTAGCTATCCTTATTATGAGGAAATACATGGCAGGAGGGCATTTTTGTGGCTCAGGAAGTGAAAAATGATCCGAAGGGATCAATCAAAAAGAAAGGGAAACTTAAAAAAAGGATTATCATTGGAGGGGCAGCGGCGGTCGTGCTGCTTACAGCGGCGGTTATTGTTGTACGGAATATTCTGGCTGTGCGCAGTGTATCAGCCAGAGTAACCACATATCAGGTTGAGGAGATCACGAAAGGGGATGTTTCCACGACGATCAGCGGCAGCGGGGCGCTGACACCGGTCACGAATGAAATATTGGCAGCGCCGGCAGGCGGGGAAGTGACAGAGGTTAATTATACAGTGGGAGATGAGACCGCTGAAGGGGATGTGATTGCGAAGATTGATGATGATCGAGGTGAGACACATGAGATCACCGCTCCGTGCGAGGGGATACTCATTGAGCTTCCCATCAGCGCAGGGGATTCTGTGGCAGCAGGGCAGGAGATTGCCATGGTTATGGGAAAAGACGGTTTTACCCTCAGCGTAGCGGTAGATGAGACAGAGATATCGTCCCTTGAGATGGGGCAGGAGGCGGAAGTTACAGTGGACGCGCTGTCGGAGGAATATACAGGCTCCGTAACAGAGATCTCATACAATGGAAGTTCAAATGGCGGGACAACCGCGTATGAAACGGTGGTCACCATGGAATACGCGGAGGGCATTTATCCCGGGATGAGCGCATCCGCCCAGATTGTGATCGAGGACAGCGGCGAAGGCCTGATTGTCCCGGCAGAGGCAGTGGGAACATCAGGGGATGACCATTATGTGTACTTGGCGCCCAATGGCGCTGAGGCAGGAGATCAGTATGAGGAAGATGAACTGGATCTGGCAGATCTGGAGAAGGTGACAGTGGAAACCGGTATGTCAGACGGCACCTATATCCGAATTGACAGTGACGAGCTGGAAGAAGGCAGCCTGATTATTGTGACGGAGGTGATGTCCACTCAGACAGGATCTGAAGTCCAGGAAGAAAATGGAGCAGGAGGAAGAGGCGGATTCCCGGGTGGAGGAGACTTTGAGAATTTCGACTTTGAGAACTTTGACCCGTCTAATATGCCCCAGGGCGGCGGACCGGGAGGCGGCGGATTCCCCGGCGGCGGAAACGGCAATTAGGAGGGGTTCGTATGATCAGGCTGAAACATATTTATAAAAATTATCAATTGGGTGAAACAGAGGTGCCTGTGTTAAGAGATGTGAACCTTCATGTGAAGCCGCAGGAATTCGTCTCCATCCTAGGACCTTCCGGAAGCGGAAAGTCTACCTTGATGAACATTATAGGCTGTCTGGATACCCCGGATCAAGGGGAATATTTCCTTGCGGGCAGACATGTGGGGCAATGTACAGAAGATCAGCTCTCAGAGATCAGGGCAAATAAAATCGGATTCATTTTCCAGCAGTTCCACCTGCTTCCGGATCTTACTGCTTATGAGAATGTGGAGATGCCTCTGCTGTATCACAGAATGCCGGCAGCCGAGCGCAGGGAACGCGTGCTCAAAACCCTGGATCAGGTAGGACTGTCGGAGCGGATGATGCACAAACCCTCTCAGCTCTCAGGAGGGCAGCAGCAGAGAGTCGCCATTGCAAGGGCACTGGCTGCGGAGCCTTCGATCATCCTTGCTGACGAGCCGACCGGCAATCTGGATTCAGGGTCCGGGCAGGAGATTATGGATATTATTAAAAATCTATGGAAACAGGGGAATACAGTGGTTCTGATTACTCACGATATCCATGTGGCGGAGCAGGCACAGCGGAAAGTATTTGTAAAGGACGGGGTATTAAGCGCCGGAGAGGGGGTGCCGGCATGATAAAGAAAATTATCAAACTGTCACTAAAAACGATCTATAACAATAAAATGCGCTCTTTTTTAACGATGCTTGGCATTATAATCGGTGTGATGGCAGTGGTTATCCTCGTCTCGATCACCCAGGGCGCAGCAGCCGGGATTACGGACACGATCTCAGATATGGGGTCCCAGCAGATCCAGGCGTCTGTGACCAGCGAGGACGTATCGCTTTCGGCAGAGAGCGTGCAGGAACTCAGCTCAAACAATCTGATTGACAGCGTGGCGGTGGTCAGTACATCCAGTCAGACAGTAAAAAAAGATGCGGAAGCCGGAACGTACAGTGTGGTTGGAATCACTTCCGAATACTTTACCGTCCAGGGTACAGACATACAGAGCGGAAGGCTGATTACGGATCTTGACAATGAGTGGGAAACACGCGTATGCATCCTCGGGACAGACGCGGCGGAAGATCTCTTCGGTACATGGGACGCGGTCGGAGGGACAGTTCAGGTAGGAGACCGGGTCTTTAAAGTGGTCGGTGTACTGGAAGAGCAGGGGAGTTCCTTTGCTGGATCAGACGACAGTAAGATCCTGATTCCCTATTCAACAGCAGAGAGGATGACAGGTCAGTCAGCGGTCAGCAGTTTCTATGTTAAGGCGTCATCCCCGTCGGCCGTGGATATGGCGGTGAACACAGTGGAGCGTTTTCTTCTGCAGGAGACAAGGGATGAGGATGCTTATACTGTAAGCAGCCAGTCGGATGTGCTTGATACAATGGACGATGTGAACAGTACAATGTCTCTTCTGCTGGGAGGCATTGCGGCGATCTCTCTGGTAGTCGGAGGAATCGGGATTATGAACATTATGCTCGTATCAGTGTCGGAGCGTACCCGAGAGATCGGCATCCGCAAGGCAGTCGGGGCGAAGAGACGGCATATTATGATGCAGTTTCTCTGCGAGTCCTGTGTCCTGTCAGTGCTTGGCGGACTGATTGGACTGATTCTTTCATTTATCTGCATTGCAGTATATGATCTTGTATCAGGCAGTTCCAGCGCCGTGAACTGGGCGGTGGGGATTATGGCAGTCCTGTTCTGCGCGGTGATCGGGGTGGTGTTCGGAAGTTATCCCGCGGCGAAAGCCTCAAGACTTCAGCCCATCGACGCACTTCATATTTCGTGATAAATGCCAAGGCAGGTATATCCGTTTCCTGCGGAGCTTCATCCAAGAAGGAAGAAAGCCGGGGAGATAATTCGGAAGCTGTACATGAACAAATCAAAGAAGTCTACACAATACAGTACCAGTCAAAAGTGGAGAATCGTCTGGAAGAAGCAAAAAGTTTAGGAAACTATACCGAGGAGTCCATGTTGATAGAGCCGAATCCTTATGGTACAAATACACTGTCA
Source organism: uncultured Lachnospiraceae bacterium (assembly GCA_959022495.1). GTDB lineage: Bacteria > Bacillota > Clostridia > Lachnospirales > Lachnospiraceae > Mediterraneibacter. Next base: position 31,578 of record CAUEYX010000028.1, read on the forward strand.
CTGTACGTTTATTTTCAGACAGAAGAACCGGCCCAGGTATCTTATACTGTCGCTTCGGAGACGGAAAAAATTCCTGATTTCACGGTCTTACCATCTTCTGAAGAGAGAAATGGGACAGATCATGAATTTCAGGTGATCGGGCTTGTGCCGAACATGGAAAATACAGTGACTTTTACCATCGCTTATGAGGATGAAACGGTTACCGCAGCCACCGTCTTCTGTTTCAGGATGGACTGATGTATTACAGTATATCAGAAACGCAGATCGCAGCTGTAGACAGCCTGGGCGGCATCCTGTATTGAAGCGGAGGACGGGGATTTAGACTGGATTCACATTAATACCCTGCAGTATCTTGGTGAAGAGACGCTTCTTTTAAGTTCGCGGTAGACTTCGACGATCCTGAAGATATCAAATGCGTTCTCATCCCCGATCATAGATTATATGATCGGAAATACAGCATTCTGGGAAGGGACAGGGTACGAAGATCTGCTTCTTAAAAAAGATGAAAGCGAAGGGACATTTTCTGATACCGGAGGTCAGCACACAGTAACATATGCGGAAGGCGAAAGTCTTCCAGAAGGACAGTATTTTCTCTATATGTTTAATAATAACTTTGGTGGAAGTGAATCCAGAGAGTTTGACTGGACGACGATCCCGGGCATAGAGACATCGGTAAGTGACGGGAGTACTTCCTTCTATTATAAATATCTGATTGATGAAAGCGCTGGGACCTACCGCCTTGTCCAGTCTTTTGAAGTGCCATTCTCCGCGTATGTGAGCAGTGTCCAGGAATATGGCAGCAATATTATTGTAAATTCAGGGATGGCAGGTGTGTTCGGCGAGTACGATTCCGAAGGAAATCTGATCCGGGAATACACGATGGAACTGGCAAAGAATTACATATATCGAGTTTATAAATATAGTTTTAGTGAGTTCTTTTTGATTGTTTAAAAACCGTTTAAAAAATTTCCGCATATTATTCAGCCTCCGGGGTACGCTCTTTAACTGCCTGAACTTTCTAATCGCAGTGTCATATATTCTTATTCTGGTAATGGAAATGCTGTCGTATCTGAAACAGTGTGGAAAAAAGGAAGAAACTGAGCTATGATAGAAGACAGAAGAAAGGGCAGAGATTATGTCTTTGAAAAAGCGGATGTTCCGCTCCAATATTACGATCCTGTTTACTGCGCTCCTAAGCCTGATGCTGATCATCGTGGCTGTGCTTGTGTTCTTCGAGGATTCTCTGGAAAATCAGCTGGATGTGTTCAGCGAGACACAGGTGGAGAGTCATGCGGACGAAGTTGTCCGGATCATCGAAGAAGGCAAAGCAGATACTGCCCAGACACTGAAAGAAAGCTACGGTGGCAGGATGGGAGCCGGAGGATGACGCAAGGAACCTGAAGCTTATCGAGACAGTATGGGGCGCGGGTTACCGGATGAACCGTGAATGAAAGAGGGGGATGTAAAGTGTGGCTCATCTATGCTGCAGGGTCTGCATTTTTCGCAGGGGTGACGTCCATTCTTGCGAAATGCGGCATACGAAAGACAGATTCCAATGTGGCAACAGCAGTGCGTACGATTGTAGTGCTGTTGTTTTCGTGGGTCATGGTGTGGATCGTCGGATCGGGTGATCAGATCACATCCATCAGCGGACGGACGCTGATGTTCCTGATCCTTTCTGGAGCAGCTACGGGTGCGTCCTGGCTGTGCTACTTCCATGCGCTCCAGATCGGGGATATCAACAAGGTCGTGCCGGTAGACAAATCCAGCACCGTGCTGACCATCCTTCTTGCCCTGATCTTCTTAGGAGAGGGCATCAGCCTGACGAAAGCCACGGCAACCGCAGTCATTGCCGTGGGGATTTTCCTCATGATCGAGAGGAAGGAACCTTCTGAAAGGGATGAGGACTGCGGGGATGCGCGTCAGCAGACCGGCGACGCTAGTGATAGCGCTGAGGCACCTTGCAAAAAGCGGATCAACTGGAAGAAGTCAGCGTGGCTGGTTTACGCCGCAGGCTCGGCGTTCTTTGCCAGTCTGACCGCGATCCTCGGAAAAGTGGGAATCAGCGGCGTGGAATCGAACCTGGGAACTGCCATCCGCACCTGGGTGGTGCTTGTCATGGCGTGGGTCATGGTGTTCGTGACCGGAAAGCAGCGGGAAGTCCGGCGCATTGATAAAAAAGAACTGAGATTTATCTGCCTCTCAGGGATCGCCACGGGCGCGTCCTGGATCTGCTATTACCGGGCGCTTCAGGAAGGACCCGCAAGCGTGGTGGCGCCGATCGATAAGCTGAGTGTGATCGTCACGGTTGTATTTTCTTACTTTGTATTCGGAGAGAAGCTGAGTAAAAAAGCAATGGCAGGGCTTGCGTTTCTGACGGCCGGGACTGTGGCGATGGCGGTGCTGTAGTGGCGTTGTTGGCATTTGTACCAAGAAGGAGAGATCCACACTAGAAGAAATAAATTTTGGTAACTTTACAATAGTATCACTATGCAGATTGTGATAAAATCTTATTGGAAAATAAGGCATCAGGAGGAACGGGTTTTGTATTTTATCTACGGCAGTAAAGAAGTGGACTATCTGAAAAGTAAGGACAAAGTGTTAGGAAAACTCATCGATCAGATCGGTCATATCGAGAGGGAGACCGATACGGATCTGTTCTCCTCCGTAGTACATCATATCATCGGACAACAGATTTCCACAAAGGCACAGACAACGATCTGGAACCGGATGCGGGAAAAGTATGGCGAGGTAAACGCGGAAACGATTTCCGCCGCAGACCCGGACGAGCTCCAGTCTCTGGGGATGACATTCCGCAAAGTGGAATACATCAGGGACTTTGCCGTAAAAGTACACAGCGGAGAATTTGATCTGGAAGAAATCTCCGAAATGTCCGACGAAGACGCCATCAAGGCGTTGGCCTCTTTAAAAGGAATCGGCGTATGGACGGCGGAGATGATCCTGTTACTCTGTCTTCAGCGCCCGGATATTTTCAGTTATGACGATCTGGCAATCCAGCGGGGGCTGCGGATGGTGTACCACCACAGGAAGATCGACCGGAAGTTGTTCGAGAAATACCGCAGACGGTTCAGCCCGTACTGCAGTGTGGCGAGCTTGTATCTCTGGGCAGTGGCAGGCGGGGCAGTACCGGGGATGAAGGACTATGCGCCCCAGAGCAAAACCGTCAGAAAGAAAAAATGAAATAGCAGAGTGTAATGGGATGGAAAAGAAATCAATATTTCAACGGATGTTCATGTCTTTACCGGAGCTGGCAGTATATTACATGGAACAGAGAAAAGAGCGATTTAACGCAGGGGAAAGACTAAAGCGCATACAGTTCAGAGAAGCATTATATCCTGTATTTATTGAGCTTTTAAAGGTGGACAGGATGTTCCGCAGGCAAAAGATTTATGTAAGAGGCAGTCAAAAGAAATATAAAGGGCCGGTGATCTATGCCTGTACTCATATCGGCGAAAATGATGTGGAAAATATCTATGAGGCAATCTTACGGGGATGCTGGTGGTTTGTCGGCGATCCGTGTGTTTTGTATAAGAGTATTTCCGGGCTTTGGCTGTATCTGAACGGCTGTATCCTGCTGGAAACCGGTGATAAAGAGGATCGCCGTATCGCGTATCTGAGGTCAGTGGAGCTTCTGAAAGGCGGAGGATCATTGATGATCTTCCCGGAAGGGGCGCGCAATGGAACGGAAAACCTGCCTGTCATGGGATTGTTTCCGGGGACAGCGAGAATGGCGATGGAAACCAATACGAAAATTGTCCCTGTTGCCATTGAGCAGTATGACCGACGCTTTGTGATCAATTTCGGAAAGGAACTTTCCCCCGGGAATTATCAGGATGCTGCCGGGCTGACACAGCATCTCAGAGATGCTTTGGCTTCTTTAAAGTGGGAAATCTGGGAGCAGGAAGGCGTGCAGCGAAGAAACAGTCTGCCGGCAGATTACGGAAAGTTGTTCAAGGAAGAATTTGAAAGACGTATCGTGCCTTACGATACGCCGGAAACCGTAGAGAAAACACGTTACCACAGCAAGGCTGAGATCGAACAGAAAGAGGCGTTCGCTCATTTGGATCAATTGATCCCCTGTAAGAACAATCTCTTTCTCTTTCAAAAGCCATAGAGAAGGAGGTATCCTATGCAGTACATCAGTCATTATCAGTCACCCCTCGGCGGCATCCTGTTAGCGGCGGACGAGATCGGTCTGACCGGATTGTGGTTCGAGGGGCAGAAGTATTTCGCCCTTTATCTGGACAAAGAGCATGAAGAAAAAGAAATACCTGTATTTGAGACAGTGAAGAAGTGGCTGGACATTTATTTTGCGGGAAATGAACCGGACTTTCAGGTGCCGCTTCATTTTACAGGAACGGACTTCCAGAATGAAGTGTGGGAGATCCTCTATTCCATTCCTTACGGAAAGACGATGACTTACGGGGAGATCGCGAAGCAGATCGCGGAAAAGAGAGGTCTGAAGCGTATGTCCGCTCAGGCGGTGGGCGGCGCGGTCTCACACAACGAGATTTCCATCATCGTGCCCTGCCACCGGGTCGTGGGAACCAACGGCAGCCTCACAGGCTATGCGGGCGGGATTGAGAAGAAAGTGGCGCTTCTCAAGCTGGAGAAGGCAGACATGGAGGGATTCTTTGTCCCGAAGAAAGGAACCGCATTGTGAATCCCTCCATATCAACTTGTCTCATTTACCGATTGCTGCGTTGTCTTCAATCACCGCAGCCACCGCTTATTCCGGTTTAATGATATATGCGGAGACGATTTCACCATAGTACGCGATATGATAATCTCTGTTAGCCATAGGGAAGGAACTGTCCACATCCTGGGGATAGAATTGCTTTTTCAATTCATCAGGGACTGCATCTTTATCCTGAAGCTGCTTGTAGAGAAGGCGGCACTCCAGTGTCAGCGGAAATTCCTGTATGCCGGGGACTGAGATGATCTCCGGCTTTTCTAAATGGAGCCTCAGCTCCGCTATTTTATCTATGATTCTGCCGGATTTCGAGCCGGCGATGCCGAGTATCTTCTTATTGTAATCACCCAGCGGGATATTCACGGTAAATTCCGGATTCTTGTCGAGGAGGGAGCGCGAAAAACGGTTCTCCCTTACAAATGCCGTGAAAATAGGTGTGGACCATTCGATCCCTAAGACACCCCATCCGATGGTCATTGTATTTACCTTTTCATCCGCTTTTGTCGTAAGCAAAATACCTGTTTTCATTGCCTTCAGGATTTCCGGGGCATAGTCAAATACATCAATTTTTTCTTTCATAGTCAGTGATCCTCCCTGTTTTGTTTTAGCGGCAGCGTGCATATTGTCCCTGTACACGGGCGCTATGTCTGTATTATAATTTTTACAGATTATTTCTGCAAGAACTTACAAAAAAGAGGTATTGTCTAAAATGGGCATACACTTCTGCCGGTCATACAGGTAATCTGCCGGTGGGGCATGAACAGTTGGGCGAAAATGAAGAAACACAAGAAAGAAAAGGAAAGTGAGGATTTCAGAGATGCTTCGACGGATCAGATATCATTTTGCAGACCTGCAATATCAAAGATACGCTCCATGCGTACCAGCTGGCGAAGCGCTGTAATGAGAAACGCGTAATGGCGGAAGCAGTAAAATGGGGTGAAAGAGGAGCGAGGCTGAATTCGATCTCGCCGGGCATCATCGTAACCCCGCTCGCCATTGACGAGTTTAACGGTCCGCGGGGCGACAGCATCCTATTATTACGGTCCATTAAAGCCGGAAAAAGGATGAAAAGAGATTGGATACAAATTTAGAGGCAGGGAATCCGTGATGGAAAAGCCACACCGGATTCCCTGTCATTTTCCTGACACAGTTTAATCTGCCGCATGATATAACTTTTAGCTATATCATTTCATTGATAATAAGTATTTGTCATTCAAACGCATGAGGGCTATACTGGAAAAGCAGATAGAAATTCTATTGAAAAGTTTTTAGTCAGGAGGAGAAGATCATGTTTGGAAATTTTAGTTACTGCAATCCGACGCGGTTATATTTCGGCGAGGACGCCATGGGCAATCTGAAACAGGAGCTTGAGAAATACGGGGAAAATGTCCTGCTGTGCTATGGCGGCGGTTCCATAAAAAAGAACGGTATCTACGATCAGGTGATGCGTACTTTAGAAGAATGTGGGAAACAGGTCATGGAAGATCCGGGCGTCATGCCCAATCCGACGATAGAAAAATTAAGAGAAGGCGTACAGCGCGCGATAGCATGCAGCGCAGACCTGATCCTTGCCGTGGGCGGCGGTTCTGTCTGTGATTATGCAAAGGCTGTTTCCGTATCCGTCAACTGTGAGGAAGATCCGTGGGATAAATACTATCTTCGTTTTGAAGAGCCTGACTGCGAGATCGTTCCGGTTGGATGTGTGCTCACTATGGTGGGAACCGGATCTGAGATGAATGGAGGCGCGGTCATTACCAACCATGAGCAGAAATTAAAGATCGGTCATGTCTTCGGAACAGAGGTATTCCCGAAGTTTTCGATCCTGAATCCGAAATTTACATTTACATTGCCGAAATATCAGATGGTGTCGGGAATCTACGATATCTTTAACCATATCTGCGAGCAGTATTTTTCCGGTGAGGACGACAACACCAGCGACTACATTGCAGAAGGACTGATGCGGTCTGTCATACATTCCAGCAGGATCGCTGTCGAGAACCCGACTGATTATGAGGCAAGAAGCAATATCATGTGGACTGCCACCTGGGCGCTGAACACGCTGATCGCACAGGGAAAGAGCACGGACTGGATGGTGCATATGCTGGGGCAGGCAGTGGGAGCGAACACGGACGCCACTCATGGCATGACGCTTGCGGCAGTCTCTCTGCCTTACTACAGGCATATCCTGCCGGATGGCCTTGCGAAGTTCCGCCGCTTCGCGGAAAATGTCTGGAATATAAGTGAAGCGGGAAAAACAGACCGGGAGATCGCTGAGGAAGGGCTTCAGGCGATGGAAAGCTGGATGAAAGAACTGGGGCTTGTGATGAATATCCGCGAGCTGGGAGCAGACGAGGACATGATCGGGCGCCTTGTCGATTCCACACTGATCATGGAGGGAGGCTACCGGATATTGACAAAAGAAGAGATCGCGGAGATCTTTAGAGAAAGCCTGTAGATCCGAAGAAAGTCTGCACGATGGGGATCAGCAGCTTACAGCTGCTGATCCCCTTGCTGTAAAGCTGATAAATCAGGGGAAACACCGAAAAAATATCATGATCCGATAGATGTAAATTGGGGGTTATCTGCTCTTAAAATAGCGGTAGAAAGTCGCCCTGCTGATTTTGGATTTCTCTGCAATTTCACGAACAGTAATCTTGTTGATATCTTTTTCCAGATACAACCGGATGAACACATCCACAAAGTTCTGCCTTGTTTTATCGGTTACCTCATCTTACCCACCGTGGACTTCTGATTCAAAGAGATGATGAGAAATCCTAAGGTCAGGAAAGGACTTATTGCCGCTGTATTAGGAAGAGATCCGGGAACGATCCTTAGGATAACACTGATCCCGACGGAACTATATAAGTAAGCTCTATACAGGTCAGATCAAAACGGGAGAATCGTATGAGCGAGAAATACAATGACAGAGAAATAAACGAATGATATATATAGAGGGAAATCAGGATGACAAATCGTTAAGGAAAGAATCGAAGAAGGTGTAGGTGAAAGGGCATCTTCGGGTTT
>CAUEYX010000029.1 GCA_959022495.1 uncultured Lachnospiraceae bacterium
AGGATAATAAGGTATTATCCGCTATTATTTGTGTAACTTTCTAGAATATTATAGCAAACCTCATCCTAATTTTCCATAGTGCTTATATCTATTTTCGATATACAAAAAGTACCTGGTAATAAACTTATCACAAATTCATAAGAATCAACATTATATTGTCAATTTCCAAAGGTTCCGTTCTTTCCCTCTATTCTTTCCAACTAGCAGGCGCTACTTCTTAATCAATTCTTTTGCATATTCTTCTCTCTCCGATTCCGGAATACCGAGTGCTTCCATTGCCTGTTCTTTCGTCAATGTCATATTTTTCATAAGATTTCTAAGAGAGAAAACAACGCCTATGCGAAATCCCTCCCGATAGCCTTTCTCATATCCTCTCAGGTATCCTTCCCGATATCTCCTTTCTACTATATCCATACTCAGGTTACACATAAACTACACCTCACTGTTCAAATGTGCTATCCCTCTCACCAAAAGCTCTTTCCGCAATTTCCTCGCCAGGCAAAGCATACCAGCAGACAAAAAGTCTCCACTCTCGACAGTTCATACATTTCCTATCAGTTTTTCCTGCGTGGAATAACAGTCGATTGTATTCTTTCATTTCCTGGTTTTTATTTTCCTTCCCCGATCAGGATTTCCTTCCCCCTGAAAGCAAAGCCATATTTTCTGATGCGCTCAGGCTGTATCCCTTTTCCAATCAGACCGGACGCATAGTTCTTCATTTCAATCTGGCTTAATGCCGCTTCGACTGTCTGTGACAAGTCCTTCTCATCCTGATCCTGGATTTTAAATTCCATAATGATCGCCGGATCTTCCTTCTCTTTCGGCTCTACCACCACATCATATCTTCCAAATCCGCTTTCGCGGTTTGATGTGATCTGATAACGGTCTTCGAGATCTACAATCAACCCTAATACGAATCCATGGTAAAACCGTTCCGGCTCTGTAGCCTCAGAAGACTTTTTCCCTGTATCAAAATAGCTGAAAACAGCGGAAGCGATCCGGTTTATATAGACATTCATCGCTTTTATATCGCCTATAAGCAGCGCTTTTACAAATTCATTATAGTTTGACGATGATGGTGCAAACCAACTGCGGACCATCTTTTTCAGCATAATAAGCACTTCGAAATTTGTGACACTTACCCCATATACATGATCCCACTCATCACTTGTTTCTACCGTCCGGCTGTCACTCACTTTCAAATAGCCGCTTGCCAGCATCAGACTCCATATCGCATTCTCATCAATATCCAGCTGCCCATATATGATCTGTTCATCGATTTCCGTATAGATACATTCCCGGCGCAGCAGCTTTTCAAAAGATTCCTTTACTTCTTTATTCCCTTCCTGTAAAAGTTTGCTGATCAGCTGGTTACTGCTAGTGTTTACCCAATACGGCGCTGCCGTCTTTGTATCAAGGTAATTCAGGATAGACCAGGGGTTATAAATATCTTTTACATCCCCGAAGCAGAATCCGTCATACCATTTTTTGACTTCATCTTTCCTGTCGTCAAGACCATATTCCTCCAAAGAATGAAAGACCTCTTCTTCTGTAAATCCAAAGCAGTCTGCATATTCATTCGATGTTGTCGTTACTACCTTCAAATGGTTCAAGTCAGAAAAAATGGATTCCTTGCTGATCCTTGTAATCCCGGTCATAATTCCCCGTTCCAGATACGGGTTGTCTTTAAAGGATGCATTTAATAAGTTTCTGACAAAATCTGCCAGTTCCTGCCAGTAGCCTTTTACATAGGCTTCCTGCATAGGGGTGTCATATTCGTCCAGAAGCAGGATTACTTTTTTCTTATAAAAGCGCTCCAGGTAACCAGAAAGTTTTTTCAGCGTCAAAGTTGCTTCATACTCCGGCATCTCAGCAGAAACTTCTAAAAACTCTGCTTTTTCCTGCCCGTTCAGAATATCTCCTTCCAGCAGAAACTGGTATTTCTGGTACAGCATCTGGATCGTGGCACAGATCTTTTTCCTTGCCTCGTCAAAATTCCGTTCTTTAATGGATGAAAATGTAAGCGAGATCACAGGATAAGTTCCCTGTATCTCCCGGTATTTTTCCTCTTTCCAGATATCCATGCCCCGGAAACACGGACTGCCTGCATATTCAACAGAGAAAAATTGCTCCACCATGCTCATAGTCAGCGTTTTCCCAAAGCGCCGCGGGCGGGCGATCAAGGTCACCTCATCCTTCGATTCCCACCATTCTTTAATAAACCGCGTTTTATCAACATAAAACACATTCTCTCTCTGAATTTTAGAGAAATCCTGTATCCCAATCCCGACTACTCGTGCCATACCATCACCACCTCAAAATCTTTAACCGCTCCAGTAAATTCCTTATCATTATACTTGAATTCTATAGCAAAGTAAATTTTTCATTTTGGCTCTGATCACCAGAAACCTCTCTGCTATTCACTCCTCGTTTCCATATTATCGCTCCACGTCCCATAATTAGGGCACACCGTCTTCCCATGAGCAATAATCTCATCCAGCGTAACAGGTTCATAATTCCAGTACATGCATCCCACATTATATATCTCTGTGTGGAAGCCTTGCTTATTGAGCTGTTCCGCAATATCAATCTCTATGTCCGCTTCTTCTGTAAAATGTGAATGTCCATGCAAATGAATCGCCTGATAGCGATGTCCATTGTACATAGGTATAAAATAATGACTGAGGATACATCTTCTCTTCGTACCGTCTTCCAATGTCACACATATATCATCATAATCTTTAATCCCTGCCAGAGCATTTTTTGCTTTCGCATTATGCAAGAAACGATCATGATTTCCCTTAATAAGGATAATCTGTCCATTCAGACTTTTAATCAGGTTTGGCGCTTCGTCACTGCGCGTTTTCCATATCATGTCCCCAAGCACATAAACCAGATCCCCTTTTCCTACTTTTGCATTCCATCTGCGAATCATCTCTGCATCCATTTCTTCTACGGAAGAAAATGGACGCCCATCGAATTGAATTACCTTCTCATGTCCAAAATGATTATCGCTTGTAAAAAAGATCTTTCCCACTTCTATCCCCTTCTTTTTTCTTCATCGTCTCAGGTCTCCCGCTGCCGGAAGCGATACTTTCCTTTTCCACGCCCAGCCACAGTCTCTATGATTCCATGTACTGCCATTTCATGCAAAAGTTCTGAGCGTCTTGTCGGCTTCAAGCCAAGCACCCTATGTACATCTGACTTTCCAAAAACGGTCCGGAAACCTAAAGTCTCTTGTAGCATCTGAATATACGCAGTGGTCTTTGCTGTGAAAACATCTTCCATGTTCGCTTTTTCTGTCTCAATATTCGCTTTTTCGCCATCAAGGTTCGCTTTTTTCGGTTCTTTGAATGTGCCACTGATATGCAATGTCCGCTTATGAAGCGGATGGTTTTCGTTCAGCAGAAGATTGCGGAGCAAGGTTCCATCCTCTTTACACATTTTAGACAGATGTATAAATATACTTTCAAGTATACCCTATATAACACGCCTTTTTCTTGTAAGCGCATAAATATGCAGGCTGATAGACAGCTATTTTCTATTGTACGAATCAGGTCACCCGTTCATCTGGTATCACCGAATCCTTATAGTATCATCCTGTCCACCCGTGACATACAAAATAGCATTAAATGGTACTAAACAGCACTAAAAAACACTGTTTTTTCAGCCCAAAACTAGTAGGAAACGAAATATTCCACCGCGTTATTGGGGAAGAACTCTTTAAATTCTCCGTACAACTGGGCTGCCAGTGTCTTGTTATGTGCTATGATAAGAGTTGGCTTCTGCAATTGCTGGATGACATTCGCCATGGTGAATGTCTTGCCCGATCCAGTAACGCCAAGCAGTGTCTGGCACTGATTTCCTTCCTTAAATCCTTTCACCAGTGATTCAATTGCCTGGGGCTGATCACCTGTAGGCTTATAGGAAGATACTAATTTAAACTTTCTTCGCTCATATCCGATTCTCCTGTATTATTCGTGTAATACCATTATTATACGCCTCTCACATGCGTTTACACGAATTCCGCCCAAATATTCTAACAGCATAAATATTCTGATATTATGCATAGTCAATAATTTCCATTCCAAACAAATGTTCTTTTTCATTCTATCCTATCTTGTCATATGCGTCAATCCTATTAGAAAATTTTATTAAAATTCTCTGCATGTGAAAGAAGAAGGGATTAACGTCTTCTCCTTTCACTTAATCCATTCGTCTACATTCAGAACATGCCCTTCTGTAATGTGTGGAAGTACTACATAAGTATCTGCGGTAAATTCTTTATTCGTGTGTCCCAGAGTTCTGGAAACAGCCGTCAGGCTATAGCCTGCTTTCAGAATCACTGTAGTGTACGTTGTCCGCAGATTTCTCCATGTAATACGTTCCAGCTCTTTCTCTTGCAAAAGCTTGTCCAGTTTTTTCCAGAGATATCCTCCCGACCTCGGTCTTCCACAGGACGAGCAGCATATATAATCTGAATCCTGAAAATATTTTCTTCTTCTGTTTCTTTGCTTTTCATATTTTGCCCGCTCTTCTAAAATTGTCTCAAAAACAATATCCGGCAAATCTTCCTTACTTTTCTTACTGTCAACGCCTAACTGCCACCGATTTCCTTATCCCATAGGGTTAAAAAAACAAAAAAGCAAAATTTTGCTTTCCTCTTACAGATATCACTTACTGTCCAATCTAAGATTATATGATTTGTTGTAATCAAGCGTTTTTGTAACACTTATGGCTAAAAAATATCGATTAAGCAATTCGAGCTTGATAGGGTGTTTGATACCCATTGAATCTATGAGAGCGCACGTGATTATACATGAAATATGCAAATTCCTCCACCGTCTGATAGAGTATCTCCTCGGTACGAAATTCATATAGATTCGTGCATTCATTCTTCAAGGTATTGAAATATCATTCCATTGGCGCATTGTCATACGGACATCCAGCCCTGCTCATACTTTGTGTTACTTGGACAGATTCACAATACTCAATGAATGCTTTCGATGTATATTGTGCCCCCTGATCGCTATGAAGGAGCAATTCTCCTTTTCTCATCGGCTGCGAATCCAAGGCTTTCTGTAAAGTTCGGATGGCTGTTTCAGATGTGATATGGCGATCCGTTAGACTCGCAATGATGCTGCGGTCATACAAATCAAGAATACTGCAGTTATAACGCACCTCACCATTTTCAGGAACAGACAGGTGAAATCTGTACACCATTTTTGACTTCGATGATTACTTTATCACATACTTAGTACCCTTTCCCCTGCCTTCAATTTTTACAACACCTTTCCGCCCCATCTCTTTTAGTAACTGTGTTGTCTTTGATTTGCCAAACGGGGCGTAAGGAGCAATTTCGCTGATCGATTTCAGCATTGTCCTGCTTAGAATCTTATATATTTTTCTTTCATCTTCCGTTAAATTCAGGTTTTTCTCAAAAACCGGAAGTACAATCTTGATTGTATTTTCCGATACTTCAAAATCCGGCTGCATCACTCCTTCTTCATAGAGCTGTTTTATCCTTGTAATTCCTGTACCGAATATTTCGACAAATCCCAGCCTGTAAAATACATTTGCAAGATTTCTATTTCTTAAGACGGAAAGTTTCCCCGATAAATATTCATCTTCTGTTATTCCAGAAGGCAATCCTCCCGGAGAAATAATTTCTATTCTGTCATCAAACATCGAAACTTTTATCTGCGACTCTACATCCCACGCTCTATGAATCAGCGCGTTTGCGATTGCTTCTCTAAAGGCAGCCTCCGGTATTTTTTCTATCTTTTTCCTATCAGTGCCTTGTATTTCTTCATATTGATAATAATCCTTGAACAACTCTGCTGCTTTTTCGTAAACTGCCAAAATGGATATATGATCAAATGTTGCCCTCTTATGGATCACACTGATGTTTTCACCGAACTTCACCATATCAATTCCCGGGAAATGATTTTTATCCGCTAAAATACCAGCCGCATTATTATAGCCAATGGTACTGTTGTATAAGTTCAGCGTTTTCAAGGTGTCCTGATTAAAAGTTTCAATCTGAATACATTCTTTTAATTTTTGACATAGCGTATCAAATGTTAGCTCTTGTTCTTCATACCGTAACTCTTCAAATCTGATATTTTTACCTTCCAAAATCAGTCTTGATAACTCCAGTGTGTCAACCTCTATTGTTGCAGTATCATTTCGCTTATATGCTTTCGATTTATATAAATACGGCTTTTGCAGCCCGCTTTTTACAGTCAGTTTTATCGTTCTGTCATTATTCTGCAATTCCAGTGTATAGTCGGGCTGCGGAGTAATGCTGTCATTAATCTTATTTTCGATATCCAGACACGCTTGTTTTACATCCGAGAGGCCTTTGATATTACCATTGTCATCGATACCAAAAAATATTTCTCCACCATCGTAATTTGAAAAGGCACTTACTGTTTTTAAAAATGTATTTGTAATCTTTTCTTTAAACTCTGTTATTCTTGTTTCACGCATACACTGCTCTCCCTTTCCAATTTCACTGCTTATAGTATACGCAGAAACGCGCAGAAAATCAATCGTATTTTTTTACGATTGATTTTCTAAATGTTTTTTGTCATAAAATTTAAAATTTCTGTCGTCTTAAAGCTTTCAACTGCGGACCATCTTTTTCAGCACAATAAGCACTTCAAAATTGTGATACTTACTCCGTAGACATGATCCCACTCATTGTTTGTTTCTACCGTCCTGCTGTCACTCACTTTCAAATATCCGCTTGCCAGCATCAGGCTCCATATCGCATTCTCATCAATATCCAGCTGCCCATATATGATCTGTTCATCAATTTCCGTATAGATACATTCCCGGCGCAGCAGCTTTTCAAATGATTTCTTTACTTCCTTATTCCCTTCCTGCAAAAGTTTGCTGATCAGCTGGTTGCTGCTGGTGTTTACCCAGTACGGTGCTGCCGTCTTGGTATCAAGGTAATTCAGGATAGACCAAGGGTTATTGATATCTTTTACATCCCCAAAGCAGAATCCGTCATACCATTTTTTGACTTCATCTTTCCTGGCGTCAAGCCCATATTCCTCCAGGGAACGAAAAACTTCTTCTTCCGTAAATCCAAAGCAGTCTGCATATTCATTCGATGTTGTCGTTACCACCTTCAAATGGTTCAGGTGCTTCCTGCATAGGGGTGTCATATTCATCCAGAAGCAGGATCACTTTTCTCTTATAAAAGCGCTCCAGTGAATTCCCTATCATTATACTTGAATTCCATGGCAAAGTAAATTTTTCATTTTAGCTCTGCTCACCAGAAACATCTCTGCTATTCACTCCTCACTTCGGCATTATCGCTTTTCCGTTTCTTTGAACGTGACACTTTTTCTCTCTTCACGACTCGCGGCCTCTGACCGCCTCCTGCTCAAGTTTCACATCTTTTTCCTGCATATACAAAAGCGTTTCCAGATTTTCGCCCTCTTCTTCCCTCTCTTTTTCTATCAGCAGCCGCAGACCTTTCCTGTCATTGTCCGTCAGCTTCTTTGTATAGTTTTCATATGTCTCCAGTTCCCGGATCCCCATATGATACGTCCGGAAGGGAATGCCTGTTTTCTCACAGAGATCTCTATAAATGCGAAATCCGCCGACGTCAATGTCCCCAAAGTGAAGATACTTCGCATCAGGGATTTCCTGATACACCATGCGCAGCAATTCTCTTCGCACAGAATTGTGATATCCGCCGAGATAGATGATCATACCGGCTTCCTCTTTCCACCGGAAAAATGTCGTCAGATTTTCTATAGTGATGACTTTTTTTATGCTTTCTTTCCCGCAGATCCTGATCCTTTTGATATCTGCCCCGGAAATCCCGATCCCCTGCTCAAGCAGCGGCAGCTCTATGGCAGAACAGTCTTTTCCTGCTAATAAGAGTTTCCCTTCGCCTTTAAAATATACGTAGTCAGGCGTCTTGTAGATTCTGTATTCGGAGAGAATGGCATCCGTATCCATATCGGAAAATTCCGGGCGGAAACGCCGCAGGATCTTGCCGATGACTCCTGACATTTCTTCAAATACTTTGGAATCTCCGAAATGACGGATAGAAAATTCCCGGATGTAGCAGGATTCTTCATTCGTTTCAACAGCAAAAAGTGCGGATAATATCCTTTCTGTCCTGTCCGGTTCCGATATATCCAGAAATTCTTTTACGGTTTTGCTCTCTTCAATTCTTTGCCGCGCATAAAGTACAAATGCACAAAGCACTGGTGTTCGCTCTGGTGTTTTCCTGCATCTGGACAGCCATTTATCCAGGATCTCCAGATGCCTGTTTTCATTCTCTTTTTTGGGCGTCCGTTTCAGGTAAGCATAAACTGATCCTACACGGTCTGTATTTAACAGAACTTTCTCAATGATATGTCCTTCTCTTCCCTTTTTCCATACGATGGTCAAAAGCCCTTTTCGCTCTGTTTCTTCCAGAGCGGCATGGATTTCATCGTAAGTAAGAGAGCTTTCGTTGAAATACTCCGGCACTGTCCATTTGGTAAAGGGAAACGCGATCTGAACCTTTACTTTATTTTCTCCTCGTGAAAGCACGCTTTTTTCATAGGAATCTAAGAGCGCATTCAGGATTTTCTCATCATACCGCGCCATTGTAATACTCCTCCACATAGCTGACCTTTTCATCTGTCATCACAAGAAGTGTCTCCGACATCGCCGGACCGATATACTGGATCTTGTCCGGAGGAGCCGCGATGATGATCTGAAGAGGAAGTCTTCTTAAAAACTCCAGCACGCCTCCGATCCGCTCATCGTCCATGTTGTTAAAGGCTTCGTCGAACATCACAAGACCTGCCGCCTCTCCGCCGATATTATTGCTGTAGAGCTGGACAAAGGAAGCTGCCACTGTCACATAGAATGGTGTCTGGGTCTCACCGCCGCTCTTTTCTTCGCACACCTTAGAATAATAGGAATAGCTTCCGTCACTGTGGATGATCTTAATATCATAATCCATATAAGTCCGGTAATCCGTAAACTCGTCTAACGTCTTTGCATTATTTTCATTATTGATTGCCAGCCGTTCAAACAGCTCTTCGATCACTTCTTTATGGGTTTCATGGAAAATACCGCTGAAAATGGACTCGCCCTGCACGATATTAAAATCATCCATGATCATCTCATAATAATTCCGGTGCCGTTTGCTCGGCATATATAAAAATTCGTACTTTTCATTGCTGAATGCAATGTCTTTCAGCGCCTTATTCAGTTCCTTGAACTCACTCTGCGCCTGTTTCATATTTTCCTGCAGCTTTGCCAGGAACTGCTCCCTGAATTCTTCCTCCGCCGCTGCTCTTGCTGATTCTACTTTTTCCTCATATTCTAATATTTCAGACGTACGGAGCCGGTCATAGATCGCCGCGAACTCGGGGAATCCCTCCATCGTTGCCGCCGCGCCAAAGCTGTGCTCCGTTTTATATTCCACCATCAGATTTCGCATCTGCTCTTCTCTGTTTTGCCTTACTGTCTCGTTTGCCTTTCGTGTTCTGGAAAAGTTTTCTTTAAACTGTCCAAAGGATTTATCTGAGGTCTGTTTATCATATTCTTTTTTCCACAGGATCAGCTCTTCTCCTGCCTCTGCGGCGATCCGGGCGGCATATGCCTGCTTTTCCGTCTTATTTGCCGTTTCAACGGCTATCTGTTCTGTTTTGGTTTCGATCATCTCCTGAATCCTGCCGATCCTCTGATTCAGGTCGCCTATCTGCTTTTCCAGATCTTTTCTGAGAGACTCCAATACCTGAAGCTGCAATTGCTTCTGGATAAATGTAGCATTCTTTTCCAGTGTCTTGATGTTGTCATCACATTTCCGGATTCCTGACCGGATACGGAACAGCTTCGGCAGGACCTCCAGCCTGTACTTTACATCCACATCATGCTCGGCAGAGAGGGGCGACAGCATGGACTCCAGTGTATCATGCTTCTCATTTACTGCTTTTATCTCCTGATCCAGACGTTCTTTCTGAGCCTTTGCCTGTTCCAGCTGAACCTTAAATGCGTTCTTTCCGATAAAGGGCACGCTGAAGATCTCCGGTCTGATCGCGCTTGCCACCCGGTTCTGATACTTCATACATTCCTTTGTGATGGAAGTCTGGTATTTTTTCAGATCACTGTACCGCTCACACATAGTAACTTTTCCGAGGATCATATTGATGAACCGTTTGGCGTATTTGTTTTTTGACACCACAACTGACGCCAGGGTTCCCTCCGGCGTTTTATCGTAAGTTTCCATATTCTGGGTATTGATCAGCCCGACGCCGTATGCCTTTTTCTCTCTCCGGAGCCTGTCATAGATTCCCAGCGCGATATCAAAGTTCTCCGGCTCCACCAGAATGTAGAAACGCTGTGTATTCAGATATCCTTCCACCGCATTTCTCCAGCTCTCATTTGTGATCTCCAGAGTTTCACACAGTACACGCGGTTCTGGCTTTCTCCCGATTCTTGCAAATTCATCTCTTACTGCATCCAGCACGCAGTTCACTGCAGCCGGGTAGGTTAATTTCTTTCGCTCTAACCGTTCAATTTTATTCTTTAGTTCCTGTTTTTCTTCCTGCAGTCTCTCCTGCGCGGTCTTCACCTCCGCCAGCTTGCCCTGCACCCTGCCATACATCTGCCCTTTATACTTGATGACACGTTCCGTGAGTTCTTTTATCCGGGCGATGTCATGTGTCTTATCCAGGTTCGCAAGTTCATGCTCATATTCCTTCATGCACTCGTCTACGTCTTTCACTTCCAGCAGCCGGTAAGCAGCATTCAAAGCCTGTTTCACACTGTGCTGCAATTCTCTTTTTTCTACAAGCGCCTGTTTCTCTTCCTCCTGCAGACGCTCTTTTTCTTTTTTCTGCTCTTCTAAGGCGATAAACTCCTGATTCTGCTTCAGTTCCAGCCGCAGATTTGTTTCCATCTGGAATTTTTCGTCCTTTTCTGCTGTTACAGACAGTAGTTCTTTTTCTGCATCTGCTTTTCGGCGTTCCTCTGTTCTTATCTCTCTTTCCAGATTTTGAATATGTTCTCTGGAAATGTCCACATCTGCCTGCGATAAGTAAAATTCATACATGCTGTCCTTTCTCATACATTCTTCCACATCACTGTGCAGATGGTCGATCTTTTCCAGCTTCTCCATCCTCTTTTTTACAGATTCGAGGGTTCTTTTCAAGTCCTGATAGGTGCGCACATTTTCCCGGAGGACTTCTATATTTACTTCTTTTTCATCCAGCACATAAGAATATACAAAGTCCTTGATATCATCAATGGGTTTAAACGCCAGCGCTTTGGGGATCAGGCTGAAGAACTTGTCCTCGATCCTTCCGAACCTTGATTTGATCATTTTCTTTGCTTCTATCTGCGTCTTGCACCACTGGCGTATGGATTTGTTGGCGGCGCGGAATTCCGAGATTGACCGGGGAGTATTTCCCTTAAAGAACATCTCCTCTGTGATCCTTTTATTATCGATCAGGTATCTGCCTGTCGTCTCCTGGCCTTCAGAAGCAGAATCCACAACCGCCCCGACAATAAAATACCGCTCTTTGCTCTCCTCGTAAAACTCCAGGGCGATATGCGCGCTGATCTGCCCGGTGCGCTCATAAGGCCGGCTCTCTTTTCCCGTTTTACAGCGCACATATCCCGTCAGCTTCCTCTTGCCGTTTTCGTGCGCCGCCTTGTTAAACGCATTGGCAGAACAGGTGACCACAAATTGGATGGCGTCCAGAAGGGTAGACTTTCCGGCTCCGTTTTCACCGGAGATCAGCGTAGAATCTCCGAAATCGATGGTACAGTTTTCAAAGCGATGCCAGTTGATCAGCTTCATTCTCGTCAGTTTCTTCATCCGCTTTCTTCCCCTTTCTGTACAGCTCGAGCTTTTCGTAAGCCTGCTTGATATCCTCGATCCTGACTGCCATCATGATCGAATCATAAATGAGAACTCTGGATTCTTCATTGCCCAGATCCCGGTCAAGGATCTCGATCAACTGAAATCTGCGGAACATGGTCAATGCATTTCTCATGGTTGTCTTATCGATCATCTTATCCCGGATCTGAAGGCTTAAAAACTTATCCTGAATATCCCCTAGATTGATGATCGCCTCATCGCTGGCGGACAGTTCCCTCTTCTTCTCATCATAGAGTATCCTTAAGATAAGCAGAATAATGGATTCGTACAATTTCAGATTCAACCGGTTATAGTTCTGCGGATTGGTAAGCTGGATCACCCCGTCCTCTTCATTGATCTCAAGGCGGTATCCCAGCACAGACAGATATTCCCGGAATTCATTCCGGTATTTGAGCACAAAATAATAATCCGCTTTATTTGTCACATTCCCCTTGCACAGAAAGCAATGACCAAGGAGCCGGTTGCATATCCGCTTAAATTCATCTTTATCCTTTTGCAGCATATTTCCCAATAATTCCACTACTGTTTCCTCCAGATCCTGAAATCTCTGAACCGGAATCCGTTTACCTCTTTTTCTTCTCCGGTCTCCACACCATACCTCATATTTTTCCGCTGGCCGTACAGGCGCACATAGATGATCTTCACAAAATCCTCCACGTCAGACAGCGGCAGCTCAGTGGCGAGCATTTCTTTCCTCTCGCCCATGCACTCATCCACATAACGCCCGATCTTTTCGACACTTAAGATTTTCTGCATTTTCTCCACCATGCGGCGCATTTTCTCCTGGCGCAGCCTGCTGTCCGGCTCCCGGTTTATGATCTGCTGAGGTTCAAACGCTTTCTTTCCCTCAATCGGCGAATACAGTGAACTTTCATCTAGGAAGCCACAGCTGTAGATCCGCACAAGGTTGTCCAGGAATCCGATCTCATAGATGCCTCCGAGATCCATTTTCTCTTCATTCATTACTTCCTGGATTCCGACAAGAAGTGCCTTTAACTGTCCGCGGATATCTTCGTTCCCTGACAAAAGGAATCTGGCTCTGTTTATCGCCGCCCGCTGGTACTGCGTATTCTTCTGATTGATCTCATTTAAAATGTCGTCCATATTGCGGAATGCCTCGATAATCTCATGAAGATACCGGTAGACATTCTCCCTTGCCGTATCCACATCCGTCTCCTGTAATCCCGCAAGCTCCGACGCAGCCTTTTCTATATAGGAGCGGCTTTTGCTCCTGCTTTCCAGTCTTTCAATAATCTCCGGGCGGAATTTCGATACATTATCAGAGGTAAGAAGCCTGTGATACGCTTTATCTACGATATTAGTAATATAGTCATTAAACAGGGCGTCCATGATCTCC
Organism: uncultured Lachnospiraceae bacterium; assembly: GCA_959022495.1. Taxonomy (GTDB): domain Bacteria; phylum Bacillota; class Clostridia; order Lachnospirales; family Lachnospiraceae; genus Mediterraneibacter. The sequence continues at coordinate 13,269 of CAUEYX010000029.1, forward strand.
GCCACTGTACTGTGTTTCGTAAGTTCATCGATGTAATGCTTAATATTCGAATTCAGATTCTTAAGTCCGGTGATCAGAAGATCCGTATTCTCCATGATCTGGAGCAGGACAACTCCCGGATTGTCTGTATTTCCTCTTACCAGACTATAGATCGTATAAATATATCCCTGGTATTCAATCTGCTTTCCGTCTTCAATCTCCAGCAGTGTCTTCATTACCCGCACGGCATATTCTTTAAAATTCACCCGCTGCACATAGCTTTTGTCTGTCTCGATTTCAATCCATCCGTAGTGCTCCAGTTTCCGCAGTATCCCGTTTGCTTTCCCTCTGCTGTCAGCCCCCGCGAAATCCTCCTCTACAATTTCCGCCGCCGCGGACTGTTCGAAGTAATACTGCAGTTCATCCGCGACCACTTCTCTTTCTATACCAAAAGAAAGCTGGTAATCCATAACGGAAAACAGCTTACAGATACATTCCCAGTATACAGTTTTATTCGGTGATGCAAGGGGAACAAAAAAGTTCCCCGGCAGGACATGAAACATAATTTAATTTCCTCTTTCATATGTATTCTGCATGACCGATCTTTGAAGCCACTCTTTTTCGCACAGTTGTTTTGCCAGTTCAAGCTCTTCTTTTTCCATGACTTTGGGACTTATATACGGGGGATTTCCTATGATCAGAGAGTATTTATCAGAAGACTGCATCGCATACTCAAGAAAATCCCGTTTCATTACTGCTAATTTTTCACTCTGAAAGCGCGACGCACATCCTCAACCTTTTTTCAAACAGCTCTATGGCTTTTACTTCTCCGCTTATGGGAAGCAACGCAGAAAGGAACCTTCCATCTCCGACAGAAGGCTCTAGAACACTGCCTGAGGGTCCTCTATTTTCCATCAGTTACATTCTTCCGGGTAATCCACTCCCTCAGGAAGCGGGTCCCATTCATTCAATCCCAGCCTCTGTTTGAACTTGGCCTGCTCAATAGTCAGACGGGGAAGATCGTCATTTAAGTATTCCAGCAGTTCATCGATCCCTTCTCTCGTGACATTGTTCACCTTAAAAATGCGCTCGCACCCGGCGTTAATGAGCCACTGTCTCACCATGGGGATATTGGCATAAGGTGAATCTGTCTTTGTGATAATACCGATGAGCGGACGCTGTATAAAACAGCGGCTGCTGTCGCCGAATAAATTAAACGGTTCATCGGCGGCCTGGACGATCGCCACCACATCAGCCTCAAAAGAAAAACACGCCAGCCCCACGCTGAAACGTTTGGACTCTGCATATTCCCCCGGAGAGTCGATGGTGTCATCTCCCGTGTTGGTATATTGGGTTTTTACATAATGGAGCTCTTCTCCCTTGAGCGCCTGTGTCAGGGAAGTCTTGCCCGCTTCACTTCTGCCCATCAGAAATATTTTTTTCATACTGCCACCTTATTTCTCAGCTTCTGTGTATCGCGCACGTCTGAAAGCCCAGCGTTTCCCCAAAGAAACGCACAACTTCCTCCACCGCGGTCTGTACCTCCGCAAGCCCGCCGGTTAATATCAGAGTACCGCAGAACCGGTCCATAAAACCGATCTCCACATGCGCGCTTTTTACCGCCACATCCGCAGCCGCCACAACAGACTCCCAGGGAGTGAAACGGATCATTCCGATGGACTCTCCGGTATGGTCCTCTCCCTCGTGTACTCCGATATGCAGCGCCAGATTCTGATAAATGCGGACGTCGGAAGGACTGATAATATGGGCCAGGCAGACTTCTTTTCCCGGGACCCTCACGCGGGTCATGCGCAGCTTCTTCCCTTTCAGATGTTCATAATCATCGTGGAACAGCTTCTCCAGCAGTTCTTCTTTCGTCATTCGAGCCATTGCCGCACTTCCTATCTCTTTGTGATTTTGCACACTACATAGCCCAGCGAATCACGGAAATAATCCACGATCTCGGTCAGAGCGGACGTAACATCCGATATCTCTCCCGTGATGATCAGCGTCCCGGTAAAGCGGTCTGCAAAACCAAGATACACATTCCCGCTTTTCACCGCAATATCCGACGCGATCACAGCGGATTCCGGCGGGGTCATATTCATAATCCCGATCGCCGATGATCCATAATCGAGCTGTGGGTTCAGCCCCAATTTCTGGTATATAATAGGTGCCGGACCGCCCATCACATGGGCAAACGTAATCTCTTTTCCAGCCACAGTCTCCTGTACAATTCTTATCTGTTCCTCATGCTCATTCGCCATTGATCAAATTCCTCTCTTTCGGCACTCCTTCTGCCGGCCCTGCACACCGCTGATTCCCATGTGCTGCCGTGAAGACACTCTTATCCTTTCAAAATCATACTATCAGAAAAATCTTCTGTCAAGCTGAATTGGGGTTCCTTAAAATACAATCACAGCACTCTGCAATACAATCCTCACGCTTCCACCGGCTCAAACGTTTTCTTCCACCGGGAGCAGATCATAGGGATCTGGAATATCAGCATCGCGATCCACCCGAAGAAATTCGCCCATGCAAGCCTGTCAAAACCGCCGTGCAGGACATGGATCATCAGCCATGCCGTCAGGAACCGGGATGACATATTCAGTATGGTGCTGATCAGCGTTACCTTCAGATCTCCCAGGCCGCGGAAAAATCCCTGGATGATATTTGTGGCCGCTGGCATCACGTACATCAGCGCGGCCAATTTCAAATAGGAAATTCCCAGGGTCACGACCTCCTCCCCGCCCGGACCGCTGACGAACAGTTCCATGATCTGCCTCGAAAACACAGACACCAGCACCAGAATAACAGCAGTATACACCAGCTCCAGAAGAATCGTACCGTAAAATCCCTGTTTCATCCTCTGTGTCTTCCCTGCCCCTCGGTTCTGTGCCATAAATGTCGTCGACGCGTGCGCAATATTCTGCTGGGGCGTCATCGCGAAATCATCCACCCGGTTTATAGCGGTAAAGGCAGCTATAAACGCCACGCCCTGCACGTTTACAATGGTCTGCACACATATTTTTCCAAGCTGGACACACATCTGCTGAAGCGCGCTTGTAATTCCGTAAGTAAACGTACGTCCAAGAACCGTCTTATCAAACACTCTCCATTTTCTGCCAAGGCAGAGCAGGGGCACCCTCCTCTTGATATACAACAGGCAGAACAGACAACAGAGCGCCTCGCTGAGCACGGTTGCCAGCGCGCTCCCCGGCACCCCCATGCCGAGCGTTACCACAAAGAAAAGATCCAGCGCCACATTCAGGAACGCGCTGACAGCCAGAAAGATCAGGGGCGCCCTGCTGTCTCCCAGGGCCCGGAGCGTATTGGAAAAGAAATTGTATATAAAGGTAAAAATCAGCCCTCCGAAAATAATCCGCAGATACATGGCCGCAGAGTGGATAATATCCTCCGGAACCTGGAGAAGTCCCAGCAGAGGATAGGCACCGGCAAGAAGGAGCAGGGTGACGATGACAGAAAAACAGATTCCTCCGATCATCGCCGTACTGACCTGGCGTTCCAGCTGCGCATACTTTTTCGCCCCATACTGCGTACTCATCAGAATCCCCGCTCCCATGCACATCCCGCTGATAAACAGGATGACCATATTCATGACCGGGCCCGCTGTCCCTGCCGCTGCCAGGGCGTCTTCGCCAACGAACTTCCCCACAATCACCGAATCCGCCGCGTTATATGTCAGCTGAAGCACATTACCTAATATAAGCGGGACGGTAAATCCCGTAAGCTGAGGGATGATCCTCCCCTCTGTCATATCTGTCGTCATTTTCCCAATTCCTCTCAAAAAATACAGTGCTGTCTCATTCTGCTGTATTTTATTATAACACTCCCGGCAGAAAAAAGAAAATGCGGCGGAGGGAAGCAGTGCTGCTGTACACTCTCTTCCGCTCCGCCGCGGTCCGGCATTCCCATCCCGGCAGTTCGTCAGTGGGATCTGCCTCAAAGGCCCTCTGTCGTGTATGGGCCATTACGCCTATTTCAGCTTTTTCCTTCTCGCTGTGACAGATGCGATTCCTGCCATGGCAGCCGCCGCGCCCATAAGCAGCGGCAGTTTCACATCTCCAGTGTCCCCGGTGCGGACTGCCTTATGATCCTGGGGCGTTCCGCCCGGCTGAGCTGTCCCGCTCGGCTGTGCTATTCCGCCCGGACGGACTGTTTCCCCCGGCTGTCCGCTCTCTTCGCCGCTTCCAGACTGGCTTCCACTATTATCATCATCCCCGCCGTCATCCGGAATATCCGGCTCCTGTCCGCCGTCCCCAGGTTCCTCCGGGTCTCCTCCGCCCTGTGACTCTTCCTTCGTGACAGTCAGTGTATACGTAGTGAAATTGGTTCCATCCTGAGACCCGACTTCGATTTCAATAATATTCTGTCCTTCCTTCAGAACTGCTTCCGTACTGTCGGCCTGTCCCACACCGTTCACGGTCATGCTCACAGAAGCCCCGGTCACCGGAGTCAGTTCCAGATGAATTTTTTCCACATCTGCTCCCACAGACGCCGTGTACTCTGTAACATCCGAAGAGAATTCCGGAGATATTGATACACCCTGAATTGCCAGTGACGTCAGATATGCCAGCGCGCCGGAATCTTCACGTACAATCTTAAGTGTATATTCCTTGATGGTCTGGCCGTCTTCCGCTGTCACTACAACCGGAATCAAGTTCTCCCCATCCACGAGCGCGGCTTCCACCGCGTCTGTGCCATTATATTCCACTCCGTTCACAGTCACATGCGCAAAGCGGCTGCCGGCAGTGGGAGTCACCATCACAGATTCTGTCTGGGCTCCGGTTTTCCCTTCGTATGTAAGCTCGTCCGTTTTCTGCAGCTCAATTCCATCGACTTTCAAATCAATCAGTTCTGCGTCGCTGTAGTCAAATGGCTCCCCGACACACACCCTGAAATAATCCACACAGATATCACCTGTATTACTGCTGTTTTCAAAGAACAGGAAGCGGTTGATTTCACTTTTGGCTGTCCTTAAGTTCTGATTCTCCAGAACCGGTGTATCCATGTCATCAATATATAAATCATATGTCCCTGTATCCAGATTCACTACGTTCCGCACAATGTACCACTGGTCAAGTTCATATTTCTGTGCGTTGACTGTGCTGGATGACCCTGGTTTATTATGGGAGAGGATATTGCCCTTTGAGAAGGCAAACGTGGCCATCGGATTGGAAGACCCCGCCGGATCAGACGCTTTCCAGTCGGATTCATTGTAGGAATACATACCGAACTGATTCGCGTTTCCTCCGTTATTTGTTCTCTTTACCCTTGCCTCGATGGTTACCACACCCTCAGCTGAGACCGCGTTTCTATTGTAGAAAGAGATTGTCCCGCTTGCCGTCTTATTCATATGGAGATATTTGTTCCCGCTCTCTTCTTCCACAACCTCAATGACGCCTCTGTCACTGCCCGGATCAACAACCGCCCAGTCCTCATTTCCTGAAAAGGCGCCCGTCTCATAGTCGTCAAAATCAACGTTTAATAAATACTCCGTGCTGCTCACATCTTTTGTCAGAATCAGGTCCACCGTAATCACCGCGCCCGGCCTTACCGAGAGATCTCCCTGTGAGGCGCTGAGATACCCCTGTTTTTCCGCTGTCACCGTATATCCCTGTGCCACCGGCACATCACAGATCTGATAGGAACCGTCTTCCGCTGTGACAGCCTGGTAAGTCTGGCCGTTTAACGCCGCTGTCACCGTCACTCCTTCGATGCCGCCCTTTGCGTTGCTCACCGTGCCGGCTATCACTCCAGTCGTGGAATGGCTGGCTCCAAGGACAAGGTCCTGTCTCACTGCTGTCTGGTCCAAAAGATCGATATTCTGTACCTCTCCCGGATCATAATCCTCCATATTGACCGTCAATGTATGGCTTCCGGCATCCACTTCTCCGAAAGAATAATATCCATTCTCATCCGATGTAACAGTCTGCTTCCCGTCCAGGACCGCTTCCGCGCCCTCCATCCGGTATCCGTACGGATCGGTCACATAGCCGCTTATGATGCCGCTTCCCTCCGGGATCTGGTACTGAGCAGCGCCGATATCGGTTCTGCCGCTGATGTCCTTTCCGAACAGGTCTGTTTTGCTGACCATATCCACATTCAGATCCTCATCCTGCGCAATCACTCTGCCCTGCCCAATCAGAGGGGATGTCTCATTAAGCTGAATCGCGGACAGACCGCTGATGTCCTCTTTCGCCGCGTTCAAATCCCCTGTAAATTCCGGGTCAAGAGTGAATGCATTCGCATCCTGGGACGGTGCCTCTACGCCCGCGCCGTAATAACAGTTGCTGTCATAAGCGGTGGCAGAGCCCTCGCCGATTCCCACGGTCTTTGTGTTTTTGGCCGCGTTATAAAAAATATTGTTATAGAAATAATGCATATTCCCGGATTTTCCAAGATAGGAACTTCCGCCTGAAGATTCGATGAACGGAACGTTGCTTACTTCTCTCGAATTATAGAAAATGTTATTGTATACATAATTTACGCCTTTGTCCCCGTGTGGGTTCAAGTATCGTTTCTCCGCGTCCTGAATGACGTTGTACCTTACCACAGAGGACCCGTAGGTGAACCCGCAGAGAAGAATTCCGTCCCCGGTATCATGGATATAATTATACTGGATCAAAACATTCGTGGACTGCTTATCCGGGTCAATCGCGTTGGAATCCGCGCCACCCGCTTTCACCCGTGTGTCATACACTTCGTTATACTGGACCACAATGTCATCCGTATAATACATCTCGATCCCGCAGGTTCCTGCCTCACGGGAAATATTCCGCTGGATAACAGCGCCCTTTGTGCTCGTCAGATAAATCGTATTGCAGGCATAATCCGAATCTTTCTGGCTCAGATAATTATCCTGGATCGTGATATCCGTATGGGGATTCCAGTTGTCGCACTCGTAATCAGGCGCGCCTGAACTTTTCCCGGCATCCCTGGAAGCCCACAGCTCGTTTGTTCCCACTTTGTCCCCATTCCACTGCTTTACAATAATGCCGCCGAATGAGTTATTCCGAATGATATTGTTTTCGATTGTGATATCATGAAATGTGGTAGGTTCCTCTGTCTGTGGCTGGCAGATCTCGAACACGATGCCCCCCGTGCGCTTTGATTTATCCCATCCATTGCCTTTCTCAATACCCGGGCCGACTTCCCCGGTGCCGCTGATCCACAGGTCTTCTCCGGTAACGTCGTGGATATACAGGTCGTGAAGGACATACCCGTCCAGCTGTCCCGCGTCCTGTCCGGCAATGCGCAGTCCGCGCAGATCCTCAAGCTGGCTTCCGTTTTTATCGTTCATGTCAATGTAGTCCAGCCCGTCCAGCCCGTCAACGGTGTTGCTGATATCAAGATTGGAGATATCCCAGTACTCCTGGTTCATCAGCAGCACAACCTCTTCTACCTTTCCGTTTCCGGAAAGTTTCGGCAGATCGCCTTCCCCATAACTTCCTATGATAATCGGATTTCCTTCTTCTCCGGAACCCTTCGGTGAGAGAACCGCATTTTCCCACTCACAGCCTGCCTTAAAAAGGATGCGGTCGCCCGCCTTATAAGTAACAGAATTCACTTTCTCAATGCTCTTCCAGGCGGAACTCTCTTTTGTACCGCTGCTGCTGTCGTTTCCATTGTCCGCGTCTACATAATATGTGGTGCCGCTCCCCTCCGGGACTGTATCACTGTCAGCCTGAGGAATGGCGCCGTTTTCGACAGCTTCCCCTTTTTCTTTCATCTCTTCATTGCCGGTCAGGCTCACAATCTCCTGCTTCGCCTGTCCAATGGTGTCTTCTCCGCCTGCCGCCGCGTATGCGGTCACCTGGCATCCCCCTGCTGTCAGTGCGGCTGTCAGGACTCCTGCTGCCGCGCGTTTCAGCATACACTGCACGCTCTCTCTTTTCATGTTCATCCTCCTCTTGACTTCTTTTATGCGCACATCATTTGTATGTGTCATTACTTCTGTTTTCAGTGTATTTCATGTAAGAACTTACATAAATATGAAAAACCGACAATCTGCCTGAAAAAAAACGACAACGTGCAGATCAGTCTGTGCTCTGAGAAAAGAAAAAAGCAGGAAATACGGCATAAATGGAACAGCCGGCACCCTGGGCAGCGCCCAATTTTCCACTGTTCCATTCTTTTACCGTACTTCCTGCCTTTTCGATTTTCCCGGATTACGGAACCGGACTCGAAGACATAAAGAAATTTAGCAGAGAGGATATTTCTGTGTGAGTTCTGCCGCCATTTTTCTTGCGGCCTCTACATTTTCCTCACCGTCGATGACCATCGCAATAATCTCAGCGATTTTATCCATGTCCTCCTCTTTCATTCCTCTTGTAGTCACTGCCGGCGTGCCGAGCCTTACACCGCTTGTGACAAACGGAGAACGCGGGTCATTAGGAATCGTGTTCTTATTGCAGGTAATATGCGCGTCGTCAAGACGTTTCTCAAGCTCTTTCCCGCTGACGTTTTTCTCCGTCAGGTCCACCAGCATCAGATGGTTATCCGTATCGCCGGATACGATCTTCACGCCCCGTTTCTTCAGTCCTTCACAGAGCGCTTTCGCGTTTTTCACAACCTGGGCCTGGTATTCTTTGAATTCCGGCTGGAGCGCTTCTTTGAAGCACACAGCTTTCGCCGCGATCACGTGCATGAGCGGACCTCCCTGTATTCCCGGAAATACTGCTTTATTAAAGTTGAATTTCTCGTTCATCTCATTGCTGGAGAGGATCATGCCCCCGCGGGGTCCCCGCAGTGTCTTGTGAGTCGTAGTGGTTGTCACATGCGCGTACGGAATCGGGCTTGGATGGAGCCCTGCTGCCACAAGTCCCGCAATGTGCGCCATATCAACCATCAGATATGCGCCAACCTCGTCCGCAATTTCACGGAAACGTTTAAAATCGATGGTGCGCGCGTAAGCGCTGGCGCCGGCAACGATCATTTTCGGCTTACATTCCTTCGCGATCTCCAGCACTCTGTCGTAGTCGATCACGCCATCGTCATTGACACCATAAGGCACGACATTGAAATATTTCCCGGACATATTAACCGGTGAACCGTGTGTCAGATGCCCGCCGTGATCCAGATTCATTCCCATAAATGTGTCTCCCGGCTCAAGCATCGCGAAAAAGACCGCCATATTCGCCTGGGCACCGGAATGCGGCTGAACATTCGCGTATTCACAGCCAAACAGCTCTTTCGCGCGCTCCCTGGCCAGATCTTCTGCCACATCCACGCACTGGCAGCCACCGTAATATCTCTTTCCCGGATATCCTTCCGCATACTTATTTGTAAGGGGGCTCCCCATCGCTGCCATCACTGCCCTGCTGACCCAGTTTTCCGATGCGATCAGCTCGATGTGGGAATTCTGTCTCTCCATCTCCGCTTTGATCGCGTCCGCAATTTCCGGGTCTGCGTTTTTGATCTCCTCAAAGTCGTACATCCTGATTGTCCTCCATTTCAACATTTTTCTTGCTGCAAACATACATTGAAGCCATTATAGCACAGCTCTTACTGCCGCGTCTACGCATGATTTCAGATGCCCGCGTTTTTTCTATACCAAATCAAACAGCGAGATCTGATTGCTTTGGGGAAGGCTTCCGAACAATCCCAGCTCCTGCATCAGGTCGATCACCGTCTTGCTGACTTTCGTTCTCTGTCTGAAATCATCCAGCGACAGGTACGGTCCGTCCTTTGATGCCTCCTCCACTGCCTCTGCCGCCTTGTCACCCATCCCCTCGATGCTGGCAAGGGACGGCATCAGCTTCCCGTCAATGATCTGGAACATTTTTGCCTTGGCCCGGTAAATGTCAACCGGCAGAAACTCAAATCCTCTCGCATACATCTCCTGGACAATCCTCATATCCTTCATTACATCCTGCTCTTTCTTGCTCAGGGAATCGCTGCGCTTTTTGTAGTCTTTCATATAGTAGTCCAGCTTCTCTTTTCCCTGGCACATAATCTCATAAGAGAACGCGTCCGCTCGGATGCTGAAATACGCGGCGTAGTAGGCCAGCGGATAATTAATCTTACAATAAGCGATGCGGTACGCCATCATAACATAGGCAGCGGCGTGGGCTTTGGGAAACATGTAACTGATCTTCTTACATGACCAGATGTACCAGTCCGGCACATCCTGCGCTTTCATCGCTTCTTCCCACTCGGGCTTAAGGCCTTTCCCCTTACGCACACTCTCCATGATGGTAAAGGCAAGGGCACTCTCCACCCCTTTATTGATCAGATAGATCATAATATCGTCACGGGTACAGATGGCGGTGGAAATTGTCGCCTTTCCGGATTTCACCAGTTCCTGCGCGTTTCCCAGCCACACATTGGTCCCGTGGGACAGGCCCGAAATACGGATCAGGTCTGAGAGGGTCTGCGGCTTTGTGTCCTCCACCATCTGAATGACAAAGTCCGTACCGAACTCCGGGATGCCCAGGCATCCCAGCCTGCACCCTTCGATATCCTCCGGTTTGATCCCCAGAATGTCCGTCCCATGGAACAGCTCAATCACGTTCTCATCATCCAGTGGAATCTCCGTGGCAATAAACGGATGGTCCGCGTTGTATTCATTGTCCATAGCGTCCGAAGTAATATAATCCTCCAGGGTACGGATCATGGTGGGATCATCGTGTCCGAGAATATCCAGCTTTAAAAGGTTGTGGTCAATGGAGTGATAGTCAAAATGCGTGGTTGTGATGCCGCACTCCATGTCGTTCGCCGGGTGCTGTACCGGCGTAAACTCATTGATATCATGTCCATGGGGAAGTACTACGATCCCTCCCGGATGCTGTCCGGTACTGCGCCGGATGCCCGTGCACCCTTCTGTAATCCGCTCAATCTCACATCGGCGTTTTCTCTGCTCATGCTCCTCATAATAATTCTTCACAAACCCGTAAGCCGTCTTATCCGCCAGAGTACCGATGGTCCCTGCCTTAAAGGTGTGCCCCTCTCCAAAAAGGACCTCTGTATATTTATGAGCTTTCGCCTGATAATCCCCGGAGAAATTCAGGTCGATATCCGGCTCTTTGTCGCCCTTAAAGCCGAGGAACGTCTCAAATGGGATGTCAAACCCCGCTTTCACCAGTGGCTCCCCACACACAGGGCAGTTTTTATCCGGCATATCGAATCCGCATCCTCCGGCAAACGCTCTCACCTCGTCAGACTCAAAGTCACTGTAATGGCACTTCTTACAATAATAATGGGGACTTAGGGGATTCACCTCGGTAATTCCCGCCATGGTCGCCACAAAGGAAGAACCGACAGACCCGCGCGAGCCCACCAGATAACCGTCCGCGTTGGACTTCCACACAAGCTTCTGGGCGATAATATACATGACCGCATAACCGTTGGAAATAATAGAGTTCAGCTCTTTCTCCAGGCGGGAAGACACCTGTACCGGCAGATCCTCCCCGTACATCTCATGGGCTTTCCGGTAGCAGATATTCCGCAGTTCCTGATCTGAATTCTCAATGACCGGAGGACATTTATTGGGATTTACCGGTGATATCTTCTCCACCATGCCCGCGATCTTCACCGGATTGTCAATCACGATCTCCCGGGCTTTGGCCGCTCCCAGATAGGAGAACTCATCCAGCATTTCCTCCGTCGTCCTCAGATAGAGCGGAGGCTGCACATCTGCGTCGTCGAACCCCTTCCCCGCCATAATAATCCGGCGGTACACCTCGTCTTCCGGGTCGAGGAAATGTACATCGCAGGTCGCGACTACCGGCTTTCCAAATTTTTCTCCCAGCTCTATGATCTCACGGTTGATATTCTTTAAGTCCTCATCCGATGTGATATCCGGAGTGCGGTCACTCTCGATCATAAACCGGTTATTTCCCAGGGGCTGGATCTCATAGTAGTCATAGAACTCAGCCAGCCTGGCGATCTGTTCAGCAGACCGCTTTTCCAGTACTGCCTGGTACAGTTCCCCCGCCTCGCAGGCGCTGCCGATCAGAAGCCCTTCCCGGTGCTCATTCAGCAGGCTTTTTGGTATCCTGGGCCGCCTTGCATAGTAAGTCAGATGGGATTCTGTGATCAGCTGATACAGGTTATATCTGCCGATATCATTCTTCGCGATAATGATAATGTGGTGCGTAGGCATTTTGCGGACCGCGTTTACATTCCGGTCCCCGTACCGGTTGACTTCTTTTAACGTCGCGATCCCGTCCTTTTTCAGCATGGCGGCAAATTTTACAAAGATCTCCGCTGTGGCCCCCGCGTCATCCACGGCCCTGTGATGGTTTTCAAGGGATATGTTCAGCGCCTTTGCCACAATATTCAGTTTGTATTTCGACAGCGTAGGCAGAAGCACCCGGGCCAGCGCCACAGTATCCACGTAGACAAAACGGCTGTCCAGTCCCTGATTCCGGCAGTTCTGCTCAATAAATCCCACATCAAATCCCGCATTGTGCGCCACAAGCACGCCGTCCCCCACAAATTCCAGGAACTGCGGAAGCGCTGTCTCGATATTTGGGGACCCCATGACCATTTCATCTGTAATGCTGGTCAGATTCGTAATCTCAAAAGGGATCGGGCGCTCTGGATTCACAAACGTGCTGAATCGATCCACGATCTCACCGTTTACCACCTTGACCGCACCGATCTCAATAATTTTATCCCGGATAGAGCTGAAACCTGTTGTCTCTATATCGAACACAATATAGGTATCATCCAGAGACTGCTCCCCTGCGTTCACCGCGATCTCTGTCAGATCGTCCACTACATAGCCTTCTACGCCGTAAATGATTTTAAATGGGTCGTCTTTGTCAAGGGTCTCTATGTAGTGGTTTGCGTCCGGAAATGCCTGGGCCACGCCGTGATCTGTGATCGCGATGGCCGGATGTCCCCAGTCGTGGGCACGCTTTACGATATCTTTTACCTCGGACACCCCGTCCATGTCGCTCATCTTTGTATGGCAGTGGAGCTCCACCCGTTTCAGAGGGCTTAAGTCCTTTCTGGAAACAGTAAAATCCCCGATCTTCTTAATACCCGTAATAGAACCAATCGTCAATTCTCCGTCAAATTTGTCAATGGTGGTCACACCCTTGATCTTTACGAAAGCTCCCTTTTTCAGCCCGCCCAGAATTTCCGGCAGCTGGTCGTTGCGCGCGAACATTTTGACGGTAATGGTGTCCGTAAAATCGGTGACCGCGAAAATAAGAATCGTCTTCTCGTTGCGGATCTCCCTTGTATCAAAATTGATAATTTTCCCGTGGAATGTAATCTCTCCCATCTCTGTGACAACCTGGTCCAGCGTGATGGGTTCATCGTCAAAATTCCTGCCATAGATCAGGTTCGGATCATCACCGGTCTTGACCGGGCGGTAGTAATCTTTCTTCTTAAATCCACCCTTTCCAAAGCCTTTCCTGCCCTTCTCCGCATTTCCTCCGCTGCCGGAGGCATGCCCCGCGGAACCCGTGCCTGAATTCTGTCTGCCGGTATTTCCGGAACCGGAACTTTCGGCTGTCTTCTTTCCGGCATCTTCCCCGGCGGATAATGTCCCTGCTGCCTGGCCGTCCCCTCCTCCGGAACCGGCCCGGTCCTCTCCTCTCTGCCTTGCCCTGCGCTCAAATATGGCGTTGATCTCCTGCTGGACCCTCTGCTCATCATACTCCCTGGTACTCTTTCCATCTGGTTTCCGGTAGGTCACCCGGATATCCGCTTCCATATGAAACCGCTGGGAGAACATCTTTTCCAGATAATTCAGGATCTCTTCCCTGCGGCCCTCTGACACAATCGTATCCAGAAGCTCCAGGCAGATCACACCGCCCTCCTCGTATTGGATCTCCGCCTGCGCGAACATATTGGAGGCAAGCACACTGATCTCCTTAAGCTCCATGAGAATGCTCTCCCGATACTCCAGCATCAACGCTTCCGGGGTATACTGTCCTGACAGGGCATATTCTTCCATGATCTGCACGCTCACCGCTGTTTTCGCGAAAAGCTGTTCCTTAATCCGCCGCTCCATCTGACGGATCTGCGCCTTCTGAATCAGATGTCTGCTGAAAATATGTACATGAAGAAAATCACGGCGTGAATTCGTCGTGATCTTCTTAACCTCCACATCCGCGAACAGGATGTGAATATCATCCTCCACCTTCAGTGTGGGGAACACATGAAAAAATACCTTATCGCTCTTAACCTGCTCCAATCTTACCTCTCCTAAAGTTTGTCCATCCGCAGCGCTCCATCATCTTACGTTTCTGTAATCATCCTGGCTGTTCTTCTTTTTTCCAGTTCAACAGCTCCTCCCGCAAAGTGTTGAGGAGTTCTTCTTCCTTTACCTTTTTTACAATCTCACCCTTTTTGATGAGCAGCCCTTCTCCGACGCCGCCCGCAATGCCGATATCTGCCTCTTTCGCCTCGCCGGGACCGTTCACCGCGCATCCCATTACTGCCACTTTTATATCCAGGGGAATATCGGCCACCATTTTTTCCACCTCATTCGCAAGACGGATCAGGTCGATCTTCGTCCGCCCGCAGGTAGGGCAGGACACTACCTCAATGCCGCCCTTCCGCAGGCCGAGTGTCTTGAGGATCAATTTTGCCGTGCGGACCTCCTCACAGGGATCTCCGGTCAGCGAAACCCGGATTGTATTGCCGATTCCCTCATGCAGGATGATCCCCATACCCACAGAAGATTTCACATTGCCGGAATAGACAGTGCCGGATTCCGTAATCCCCACATGCAGGGGATACGGGCATTCTCTGGCAATCAGCTCATGGGCCCTCACGCACATAAGAACATCGGAAGATTTGATACTCACAACCAGATTGTCATATCCCATTCTCTCTATCATATGCACCTTGTCCATGGCGCTCTCCACAATTCCCTCCGCTGTGACCCCGCCGTATTTCTCAAGCAGGGGCTTCTCCAGAGAACCGCTGTTGACTCCCACACGGATGGGGATATTATACGCCTTCGCTTTGTCAACAACCGCCTTAACCTTCTCTTCTGATCCGATATTGCCCGGATTGATACGGATCTTGTCCGCCCCGTTCTCAATCGCAGCGATCGCCAGCCGGTAGTCAAAATGGATGTCAGCCACAAGCGGAATATGGATTCTGCGCTTAATCTCCCCAAGTGCCTCTGCCGCCTCCATCGTCGGGACCGCGCAGCGGATGATCTCGCATCCGGCTGCCTCCAGCTTCAGGATCTGTGCCACTGTCGCATCCACATCCTCTGTCTTTGTGTTCGTCATTGACTGAATGGCCACAGGGTTCCTCCCGCCGATCTTCACACTGCCGACAGCGATCTCCTTTGTTTCATTCCTGAACATAACTTCTTCTCCTTTCACGCGCATCTGTCCCGTCTCTCCTGGACAGGAACCCGCAGACAGCCGCGCAGTTCCTTATCTGTCCGGCTTCCCGGTTCTTAAGTACAACAGAAGAGTCCCGCCAAACGGAACTCCCCCCTTCTTTTCTACTCTCTTGTAAACACAATTTGATCCCCGTATTCGCGCTCTGTCAGAGTCAGCGTTTCTTTCTCGATATTATAATCATAAGATCCGGACAGGATTCCTTCCGCGTAAGCCGAATCTGTATGCACTGTAAAAATCTTCGTCTTCGTATCCACAGTGTATTTCATGGAGATGCCCTCTTCGCCGTCCCCGCTTTCAGTTTCTGTCAGAAGCACTTCGCCATTATCCCTGATCTCCAGCACCGCACCGCTGTCTTCATTGACCCATGTCCCTTCCAGCGGATTGCCTGTAAGCAGTCTTACGATAAAGAAGATCAATATAATAATAATAACCACCGAGGAAACGGTCAGCACCGTCCGCCACAGAGTGTTTCTTTTTTCTTCGTTATTCTCGTAGATCATAAGCTGTTTCCTTCCTTTTTTCTGCCTTTCATTATACGGATTTCCCTGTCCAATGTCAACGCTCCAAAAGCGCGGAGCGCCCCTCTCCGAAAAACGCCCTTTGTATTTTTCTTGCAAAAACCTCTGAAAAATAGTATAAATACTATGTTCTACAAAATATAGTATATGAATAAAAGAAAGGATTTACAAACATATGAACAAAAAACAAAGCAGCAATTTTAACCCTCTGCAGTTTCTGTTCCGCATCATCCAGGGAGCGCTGATCGGTCTCGGCGCGGTCCTTCCCGGCATTTCGGGGGGAGTCCTGAGCGTTATCTTCGGAATCTACAAGCCGATCATGGAGCTTCTGTCCAACCCGTTTAAGAATTTCCGGACCCATGTACCGAAACTGATCCCCGTCTTTATCGGCGGCGTCATCGGCTTCCTTGGCGTGGCAAACATCCTTGCTTTCTTCCTCAATAAATACCCGGACCCGTCCGTGTGCCTCTTTATCGGACTGATTGGCGGCATGCTGCCGTCCCTATTCCGGGAGGCCGGAGAACAGGGCAGGTCTAAAGGCTCCTGGATTTCCCTCGTCGTCTGCATGTGTTTTATTTTTGCCCTGCTCATTGGCCTGAGAATGACATCCATTGAAATCGCGCCAAACTTTTTCTGGTATCTGTTCTGTGGATTCTGCCTCGCCCTGAGCGTGATCGCCCCGGGCATGAGCTTTTCCACACTGCTGATGCCTCTCGGGCTCTACACTCCCTTTGTGGACGGCATCGGACATTTCGACATGGGCGTCCTGATCCCCGGCGGCATCGGAGCACTTGTCACGGTGATCCTGCTTGCCAAAGCAGTCAACTCGCTGTTTGACAACTTTTATTCCATCGCGTTCCACGGCATTGTGGGCATTGTCATCGCTGCCACTGTGATGATCATTCCTGTTGAGAGTTTCCAAAACGCGGGGGCCGCTGTTGTGAACCTGATCTGTATCGCAGTGGGTGTAATCTGTGCCCTGGCGCTGGATAAATTCAACAGCCGTGTCAAAGTAGAGTAACCTGCCGAAAAATCGGCAGGCTGATCTGCCCTCGATGTATGTTAGATCTTTGAAAAAAGTCTGGAAAAGGGAGCCGGTCAGATGATCCGAAAGTGATCATCCGCCGGCTCTCTTCTATTTTTCCCTATTCCTCCTGTCCCCCGGTTTCCCTCTCGACGCCATTCAGCGACAGCACGGTGTTACTCTGCTCTCCTTCTTTATATTCAATGGTGATTTCATCTCCCACATCATAGCGGATGATATCAATGAAATCTACAACCGGTATATCAAAGACCTCCTCTGAGCCTTCCACCATCATGTAATAGTGGGAATTGCCGTCTACCACAGCCTGGGCAATCTTAGTGATCTTCGCAGTCAGGCTTTTTATATCCCGGGTATCCTCCGGGGTCTGCTTGATCCCGTTCTCATACATCAGTGAAGTATAATTGTCCTCACACTGACTCACAGTATCGCCGATGGCTACAATCTGGTATTTTTGAACATTTACCATAGCATATTTTTTCACCAGGCCCGCATCGTCCTTCAAGGCAATAAAATAAGTGGGTTCCCCTGAAATATTCAAAAGCAGCGGGAAGGTCGCGGTATAATGGAGGTTCTGCACCTGTCCTTCCGCGGATGACATCGCCGACGCTTCTGTGGCCCCTTCCACCTCATAAAATCTTGTTTCCATGGTCCGCTGGTTCATGAGCACAAAGCCCACATTTGACTGGTCACCGGTAATGGACGTAACCCCTGTATAAACCCACACATCATCATTGATCGCAAGATAGTTATACCCATCTGTTGTATGCAGGCAGTCTTTCTGTCCCAGCACACTGTTGAAAAACCCATGCTTTAAAGTGCCGTAATAGTCATACAGCTGTACAAGCAGGTCCGCGGAATATGCGCGGTCGATCCACTGCGGCGCGTCTTCGATGGCATAGTCCTGCGTTTCCCCGGTAATGGCATTGCACAGCACAACGCGCCCAATGGTTTCCCCTCCGAACAGGCCGATATTAAATTTTTTCACCGGGCAGATCCAGTAAGGCACGCCTTCCTCATCTATCTCAAAGCTTAAGTTATTGAAAATATATGTGGGATACCGAAAGCGCAGGTGGCGGTAAATATTCCTGTTAAAATGATCGCTGGTCGTGTATTTCATCCCCTCATCCAGCTTGACAAGCTCTGTGTTCTGCGTCGCCATATCGATCTTAATATACGCGGGAATTCCCTCGCTCTGGTTGGTAAACCATTTGATCAGGCTGGCATATTTCAGCGGAGACACCCTCACAGGGCGGTCCTGGTAATTGATCTGGGAATACAGTTCATCCACCTCGAACTGGGACACCATATCCACCATACTTCCCATCTTTCTGTCTCCTAACAGTTCGGCGGAATCTTTATCAAGAAGCGGAATCTGGTCAAAAGACAGCTCTTCAATATCTTTCGCAAACTCTCCTGTCTCCACATTCATCAGCTGCTGGTATTTCTTCGCGTTGACGATCGGCGAAGACAAAAGCGCTCCCGCCAGATACACCACTACAATCAGGCCGACAATGCCCAGGATCACTTTTAATCCTTTTGATTCTTTGAGTTCATACCTGTTTAACCCTTTTTTCTTTATAAACAGCAGCGCAGCCAATATGCCGAGCACAATCAAAAATACCCAGAATTCTGTTGAATGGATATTGACTGCCGGAAGGGCCGTATAGTAATAAATGCCGAGAGCGGCAATACCCAAAATTACAATCAGTAGTTTTGTCTTTATTGTTTTCATATTTTCCCCTTTCCCCGCATCCCCTGAAAAATACGGTTTCCACATGAGCAGCCGCATATCCGCTCCGTGTGCGGCTGTCATAAATAGTACGGCAATTATAGCATTTTTATTCATAGAACACAAGGATACATACTGAAGACCGCACAGCAGATCCATTCTCTCAGATGCAGAATGAGAAACCCATGCAAACAAAGCGAAAGAGCCTGCCTGTAAAATAAAAACACCCCGGGCCGGAGACATTGGAACAGCGCACTGTTCATCCCTTCTCCTTCCCGGGGGATTCTGTTATTTATTCTTCAGACGCCCTCGCGGCAATCTCTTTCTCCTGGACATCAGACGGAGCCTGCTCATATCTCGCGAACTGATATTCATAGGTCCCGCGTCCTCCCGTCATGGAGCGGAGCACCGTGCAGTAGCCGAACAAACCGGTCATCGGAATATCTGCCTCAATGACCTGTCTGCCGCCCGCAATGGGAGTCATGCCAAGCACCCTTCCGCGCCTCTTATTCAGGTCGCCCATCACGTCTCCGGTGTAATCATCCGGCACCGTGACTTTGATCGAAGCGATTGGCTCAAGAAGCACCGGTGACGCCTCCAGGAAACCTTTTTTGAACGCCTGGCTCGTCGCAGTCTTAAATGCCATCTCCGAAGAATCTACCGGATGGTAAGATCCATCATACAGAATCGCTTTCACACCGACTACCGGATATCCGGCCAGCGGCCCTTTCACCACAGATTCCTGAAGCCCTTTCTCCACTGCCGGGAAGTAGTTCTTCGGAACAGCGCCGCCCACTACGCACTCTTCGAAGATATACGGTGTGTCCAGATCGTGGGACGGTTCGAATTTCATCTTAACATGTCCGTACTGCCCGTGTCCTCCGGTCTGTTTCTTATATTTCATATCCACGTCTGAATTCTTGCGGATGGTCTCCCTGAATGCCACCTTCGGGGTCTCCAGGATGATCTCAACTTTGTACCTTGCGGCCAGTTTGCTCGCCGCGATCTCCAGGTGCTGGTCACCCATTCCATAGAGCAGAGTCTGACGGTTCTCACTGTCATTGACCGCTTTGAGCGTCACATCTTCAGCCGTCATTCTGGCAAGAGCCTGGGAAACCTTATCCTCGTCTCCTTTATTCTTCACGCGGTATCTCATGTATGTATACGGAACAGAGTACTCTGTCTTCGCATAGGACACCGGCGCGGCCTTCGTAGAAAGCGTATCCCCTGTACGGGTATTCGCAAGTTTCGCGATGGCGCCGATATCTCCCGCGAAGAGTTCGGATACCTCAGAGGGCTTGTTGCCGCACATTGTATACAGTTTGCCCGGTTTTTCCTCTGCTTCTGTATCGGCATTATACAGAATGTCATCACCCTTGAGCACGCCGGAGCAGACCTTTACGAAAGAATACTTTCCGATAAACGGATCAACCATTGTCTTGAATACATATGCTGTCTTTGACTTTGAGAAATCATAGTCTGCCGCAAAGATCTCGTTTGTCCTGCGGTTAATGCCCGCGCATGTCCTTTTGTCCGGGCTCGGGAAGAACCTGACAATATCTGACAGCAGATTGGCAGCGCCCTGTGCCTGGATATTGGAACCCATAGCCACTGGAACGATATCCCCGTCCATAACCTCTGTACGCATTGCTGCCCGAATCTCTTCAATGGAGAATTCCTCGCCGTTGAAATAGCGCTCCATGAATTCTTCACTTGTCTCAGCAACAGCTTCCATAAGAGAATCTCTGAGAATCTGCAGGTTTGGCATACAGTAGTCCGGGATCTCACACTCCTCCCTCTGTCCGATCCCCGTATATCTGCGCCCTGCGTTTTTGATGACATTAATATATCCTACCAGTTTTTCATTCTCGCGGATTGGCTGGAAATGAGGAGCGATCTTCTTGCCGTATCTGGCTGTCAAATCTTCCACCACCTGGCGGAAGCTGGCATCGTCCACATCCATCTCTGTCACGTAGATCATTCTCGGAAGATTATATTTATCACAGAGCTCCCAGGCCTTCTCTGTGCCAACCTGCACGCCCGCCTTACCGGACACAACGATCACCGCCGCGTCAGCCGCGCTGACTGCCTCTTCCACTTCCCCTACAAAATCAAAATATCCGGGGGTGTCAAGAATATTGATTTTCGCTTTCTCCCATTCAATCGGGATCAGGCTTGTGCTGATTGAAAAACCGCGTTTCTGCTCCTCTTTATCAAAATCACTGACTGTGCTGGAGTCTGTCACCTTACCCATACGGTTTGTGGCGCCTGATACGTAAAGCATTGCCTCCACAAGGCTGGTCTTTCCACTCCCGCCGTGTCCGAGTAATACCACGTTCCTGATTTCGTCCGTTCTGTAAACCTTCATGCTGCTGCCTCCTTGATATGTAGTTATTATGCATGTACTTATCTCTTTCCCGCATGCATACCATGGATATATTGTACTAAAATCTTTCATAAATTACAACTATTTTATGTATTTTTCACATATATGTTGTGCGGTACTGTCCACTCTGCAGATTGTTCCGGCATAACAGAATCAAAAAAGCCAGTTTTTCCTTATAAAACGGAGGATTTTTTTCTGCCGTTTACTTTTATAATGCAACGTGCTAAAATGTCTCTATGCTCTGCGGCGGCACCTGAACGGGGAACGCACTTCTCCACGCGGGATTGTAAAATGCTCTTGTGTACCGCCGCATAAAACAGCAGGCTCACAAAAACCAATAAACGGAAAGGACGACGAATATATGGCACCAAAAACAGGTTTTATCGGGCTTGGTCTCATCGGCGGCTCTATCGCCAAAGCGATCCGCAGATACTACCCTGACCATGAACTAATCGCATTCGACAAAAGCCGGGAGACACTTGCCCTGGCCGTACAGGAGGGAACCATTGACACCGCGTGCTCATCCATCGATGACAATTTTAAGGGCTGCAGCTACATTTTCCTGTGCGCCCCGGTTTCCTGCAACACCGCTTATCTCTCCCAGCTTAAAAGAATCATCGGAGAAGACTGCATTTTAACGGATGTGGGAAGTGTAAAAACCTCCATCCACGAAGAAATCATTTCGCTGGGCATGGAACACTGCTTCATCGGCGGACATCCCATGGCCGGTTCAGAAAAGAGCGGGTTTGCCAATTCAAAGGCACACCTGATTGAGAATGCGTATTACATTCTGACTCCTTCCGGAAAAGTCCCGGAGGAAAAAATCACGTCATACCGGGATTTCGTATCTTCTCTGAAGGCCATTCCAATCCTGCTGGACTACAAAGAGCACGACCTGATAACCGGAACGATCAGCCATCTTCCGCATATCATTGCCTCCTCTCTTGTAAACTTTGTGCGCGATACAGATACGGAGGACGGGCTGATGAAAGCCCTCGCAGCGGGCGGCTTTAAGGATCTTACAAGAATTGCGTCCTCCTCCCCCGTCATGTGGCAGCAAATCTGTCTGAAAAACAGCAGAAATATCTCCCGCATCCTTGAAGAGTACATTGAAACACTGGAGCGCGCAAAAAATGCCGTGGACTCCGGGGATGAGAAAACCCTGTACTCCCTGTTCGAGTCATCCAGGGATTACCGGAATTCCATGCCAAACAGCTCCGCCGGCCCCATCAAAAAACAGTTCGCCGTTTACTGCGACATTATTGATGAAGCGGGTGGGATCGCCACCATCGCCACCATTTTGGCAAGCAATCATATTAATATCAAAAATATCGGCATCGTACACAACCGGGAGTTCGAAGAAGGGGTCCTCCGTATCGAATTCTATGAGGAGGCGGCCTCAGCAAAGGCCGTGGAGCTGCTTCAGAAATACCGCTATATTGTATATGAGACTTGATATCCAGGCTGAAACGAAAAAACAGCTTATAAACAGAACAGGAAAAATGACAGAAAGAGGATAAATAAATGGAATTATGCAGTATTACCGGGCTGAGGGGGAAGGTCACAGTCCCGGGCGATAAATCAATCTCCCACAGATGTATTATGTTCGGCTCCATCGCGGAAGGGACCACGGAGATCCACAATTTCCTGAAAGGGGCTGACTGTCTTGCCACAATCCGGTGTTTCCGCGCACTGGGAATTGATATCGAGGAAAACGGCTCCACAGTGACCGTACACGGGAAGGGCATGCACGGTCTGTCTGCTCCCGACAGCATCCTGGATGTGGGCAACAGCGGCACAACCACCCGTCTGCTCTCCGGCATCCTGGCCGGCCAGCCCTTTGAATCTAAGTTATCTGGGGATGAGTCTCTGAATTCCCGTCCCATGAAACGGATCATGGACCCGCTCACCCAGATGGGAGCCAATATCTCAAGCATCCTGCGCAATGGATGTGCCCCGCTCTACATCACCCCCGGCAGGCTCCACGGAATCCACTACGAATCCCCTGTGGCTTCAGCCCAGGTAAAATCATGTATTCTGCTGGCAGGACTTTATGCGGAAGGAGAGACATCGGTCACAGAGCCCTCCCTCTCCCGCAATCACACGGAGCTGATGCTCCGGGAATTCGGCGCGGACATCCGCACGGCCCACGCGCTGGACAGTACGAAAGCCTCCGCCTTCATCCGTCCCTGCCAAGAACTGTACGGACAAAAAATCACTGTCCCTGGCGATATCTCCTCCGCCGCCTATTTTATCGCGGCCGGACTGCTGGTGCCCGACTCGGAAGTCCTGATCCAGAATGTGGGGATCAACCCGACCAGGGCCGGAATTCTCAAGGTATGTGAGGATATGGGCGGAAATATCACCCTGCTCAATGAGCGCACAGAAGGCGGAGAAAAAATAGCGGACATTCTCGTAAAGACCAGCAGGCTCCACGGCATCACCATTGAAGGCGGCATTATTCCCACCCTCATTGATGAGATCCCGATCATCGCTGTCATGGCCGCTGCCGCAGAGGGGACGACAGTCATAAAAGACGCCGCAGAACTGAAAGTAAAAGAGACGGACCGCATTGAGACAGTCACAGACAACTTAAAGGCAATGGGATGTAACGTCACCCCCACCCCGGACGGCATGATTATCACCGGCGGACGGCTGAAAGGAGCGTCAATCCACACCCTCCTGGATCACCGGATCGCCATGGCATTCAGCATCGCCGCGCTGATCGCTGAGGGAAACACCAAAATATTGGACAGCAGGTGCGTGGATGTATCATACCCCTCCTTTTATGACACCTTCGAACAATTACTGTAAATAAATCTGGATTTGCCAGGGAGGCTCATAATGGTTGATGGCAAATCGGACGAAAACTTCGGAACAGATTTTCGAAGACGTATTCTGCGGGGGATGTGGGTGGCTTCGCCTCCGCTTCACAAGGCAGGAAAAACTACAAAATCAGAGGACATGCTAAATACAAAGTTTGGCAATGGGCAACTCCCTTCGGTCAGACAATCCCATTGCCAAACTTAACGCATATCCTCTGATTTTTACTTTTTCCAAGCCCTGTTCCGAAGTCACCTCAGCCACCCACACCCCCGCGCAGAAAGGCGTTCGAAAAGGCGCTCCGCTGTTTTCTCGATTTACTCAAGACAGCAGGA
>CAUEYX010000030.1 GCA_959022495.1 uncultured Lachnospiraceae bacterium
CTCATCGCATGATCCGAGAACAGCAGGGGCGGGCTGCCGGAGACGGATTCTGCGCGGATGCGCGGGCGGCTTCGGCTCCGCTCCATGGAACAAGAAAAATAACGAAATCCGGTAACATGCTAAGAGCAGAAATTGGCAGAGAGCAGCTCGGCTCCGCCTCAGACAATCTCTCTGCCAATTTCAACGCATGTTACCGGATTTCTATTTTTCTAAGTTCTATTCCGAAGTCGCCTCAGCCACCCGCACACCCGTGCAGAAAGGCGGTCGAAAAGGCGCTCCGCTGTTTTCGGCCGCTGCGTCGGCCGCCTCACATCTTTTGAAATTCTTTAGAATTGTTTGCGTATAACTTAAGTAATATTATATTGACACATAATATTATATAAAATATAATATAAAAAACAGTACAATATCAAAAATGATTGAAATAAGCAGGTGATTGTACAGAAAGGGTGATTGCATGGTATTCAATACAGGGGCGGCGCTTCTGGACGCTATCGTGCTGGCGGTCGTCTCCATGGAGGATGAGGGCACATATGGCTATCGAATTACGCAGGATGTGCGCAGTGTGATCGATGTGTCAGAGTCCACGCTGTATCCGGTTCTGCGGAGGCTTCAGAAAGATGAATGTCTGGAAGTCTATGACAGGCAGTTTGACGGAAGGAACAGACGGTATTATAAAGTGACGTCCCGAGGGATGGCACAGCTGAATCTGTATAAAGCAGAATGGAAGACGTATATCCAGAAGATCAAC
Organism: uncultured Lachnospiraceae bacterium; assembly: GCA_959022495.1. Taxonomy (GTDB): domain Bacteria; phylum Bacillota; class Clostridia; order Lachnospirales; family Lachnospiraceae; genus Mediterraneibacter. Next base: position 752 of record CAUEYX010000030.1, read on the forward strand.
GAGATATTTGAGGGAGGTGTGACTGCATGAACCGTATGGAATTTTTGGCTGAACTTGAGCGGCTGTTATCCGGGATGCCGGAGGAAGAGCGGCAGGCAGCGGTTCAGTATTATGCAGATTATTTAGCGGACGCCGGCGAGGAGAACGAGGCCGGCGCGATCCGGGAATTGGGGAGTCCGGAGAAGGTGGCAGAGTCGATTAAAGCAGATTATTATGGTACGGAGTTTGACGAATCGAAGTTTGACCACAAAGATTATATGGAGAAATATGGACAGCGCCAGGGAGAGGAGAAAACTGGAGAAAATCGCAGGGGAGCGGACGCGGACAGCACAGCAGGCGGAGCCGGGCAGGATGCGCGGCATAAGAATCCACCGTGGACGAGCAAAAGGCTTAAGGTGATTCTTATTCTTCTGATTGCCATTGTGGTATGGCCTGTGACGCTGGGGATCGCGGGTGTTGTGCTGGGAATCGCCGCGGCGGTAATCAGCTTTTTCGCGGCGCTGGTGATAGCGGCTGCCGCGATTATGGTTTCTGGTATTGTGGTGGCAGTAACAGGCATTGCACTATTGGTGATTCCGCCGGCAGGGATGATTGTAACAGGCATTGGGATACTGCTGTTTGTACTGGGGCTCATAGCGGCTGCAGGCGCGGTAAAGCTTTGTATCCTTGTATATCCGGCGATGCTCAGGGGCTTTGTGGAGCTGTGCAGGCGCCCGTTTTATGGAAAGGCGGTGTGACAGAAAATGAAAAAAGGATGGAAAATATTCTGGATCATATGCGGGGTATTCGCCGCTGTCGGAATCGCCCTTACCGTGGCTGGCACAGCGCTTGGAGGATTGGCGCTGCTCCGTGATGAGAGAGATGAACATATTATACGAAATTTCCTGGATAGGATAGGCATTCATCAAAGCGTTACAATGACGACTGAGGTGGAGGCGCTTCCGGACGATTTAGAGGATTTACTGGATGAAGGTTATGAGCCTGGAGAGCCGGATGGTATGGAAATATTCTCTTTTGCAGGAATTGATGAGCTGGACCTTGAACTTACAGGGATGGCTGTCTATGTCAACCCTTACGAAGAGGAACTGGAAGCGGTTTACGACGGGGAAATTATAGTGGATACCTCCGGGTGCAGAGAAGATTTAAAAGATAAAATATCTGTATCTCAGGATGGCTCAGAACTGAAGATCGAGATGGAAGACCGCGGAAGGCTGGCGACCGAAAACAGTGGCGCGATGTTTATCAGTGTGCCGCGGGGCATGTATTTCGAAAAAATATCCGCGGATGCAGTGGCGGGACTGATTGAACTGTCTGAGATACAGGCGGGGGAACTCTCTGTGGAAACCGACGCAGGACAGATTATTGCTTCTGCTTTTTCTGTAGAAAAGCTGAATGCAGAGTGCGGTGTTGGGAATATTACACTGGAGGGGGACGTGACAGACACCGCCGAGATCAGCTGTAATATCGGAACTGTTATCTGTACGCTGCCCGGGGAGATGGAAGCTTATGATTATGAAGTAAAATGCGACGCGGGGGAGATTCTGATTGATGGAGAATCATATAGTGGAATTCATAATAAAATGAAAATAGACAATGGAAGCGGATGCCGGATTGAGGCAGACTGCAATATGGGCAGTATAGAAATCCTGTTTGAATAGTTTACCCCTTTGGAACTGAAGCCAGAGGCAGAGGGGCGGGGAATTCAATTTCTCATTATAATATAATAATGAAGTGTGAAATAAAATGAATGTCAGAGAAGGGAGAAGAAAAAATGTCAGATAAAAGATTATATCGTTCAAGGACCAGTAAAATGCTTTGTGGAGTATGCGGAGGGATCGGAGAGTACTTCAATATAGATCCGACGTTGATCCGGCTCGTGTTCGTGCTGTTCGGATGCACGGGAGGCGGGATACTCGCTTATATTATCGCCGCCATCATCATACCAGATCAACCCGTGTAAAAATATGGATTTGCCGGGGAGACGACTTTGAAAAATGAGTCCGAAAACAGCAGGATTAATTGAGGACGTATTCGTGGAGAACGGGGGCGTGGATTTGGCTCCGGCTTCGTAATCCGGGAAAATCTAAAAGGCAGGAAGCACGGCTAAATGCAATGGAACAGTGGAAGATTCGGCTTACGCCTCAGGCATCCACTGTTCCATTAACGCCGCGCTCCCTGCCTTTAAGAATTTCCAGCGGATTCCTCCAAGTCACCGAATCCACGCCCCCGTTCTCCACGAAAGGTACTTCAAATAGGTGCTGTTTTCTGCGCGCAACCAAAGAGAAGCGCCTCCCCGCAGACAAATGCAGGATTTCAAAAAAAGTCGAAAAAGGAGCGTTATTGGAGACAACCGGAACTGCACCGGCGCTGAGCAGCTGCAGCTCCGGTTTCATTACCTTCCGGTCCCAGTATTGTTCCTTTTCTTTAGTTACGCTCCCACCTCACCCGTTTTGAAATCCTGCATATGCCGGGAAGACTCCTGCTGTTCTCGGATCATGCGATGAGACCAGCAGGGGAATGGGTATGCCTGAAAGGCCGTAGAGCAGCATCGGCACTTGGGCTGCGTCCTTTGCAGCCCTATGTACCGCTATGCTGCGGCCCGAGCGAAAGCGGGCCTGCAAGGCATATCCATTCCCCTGCGGACACATCCCTTGATCCCCACAAATCCAGATTGAATATTGTATGGGGATTCCGGCAATAATCTGGAGAGAATAAAACGGAAGGAAGGGCTGTCATGAGCAGGAAGCAGGAAAAAAAGATTGATTTAACAAATCTGGAGCCGGAAGAGAAATTAAAATATGAAGTAGCGGAAGAATTGGGGCTCCTGGACAGAGTGCTGTCCCAGGGATGGAAGTCCCTGACCTCCAAAGAAACCGGGAGGATCGGAGGGCTGGTCACGAAAAAGAAAAAACAAGAACAGTAAAATCTTTACAAAAAAGTATATATTTGATAAAATTGTACAACTGGGGAGACAATAGGTGATGTGGTTATGGAAGACAACATAGATGTTCTGGGTGTAGAACTGAACTGCCTTACCGCCAAAGAAGCCATGCTTCAGGCGATGCAGTTTATGGAGAACGACCTGGTTGATACAATTGAAATCCTGTCCATGGAGGACCTGATGTACGGCAGGGAAGACGTGGAGTGGAAAAACCTGGTGAGAGAGTTTGGGCTCGTACTTCCCGGGGAGGCGGAGATTCTAAAAGCGGCGGATGTGCATGACCGGGCGAAGGAAAAAGAGACCGCGAATCATACATTTTTAAAGCTGTTTTTGAAATATCTCCAGAAAAACCAAAAAAGAATATTTCTGCTGGCGCAGACAGAAGAGGATCTGCAGCGTGCCGGCGAGGTTATCCGCAGATACAGCAGGGGATTTCAGCTGGCCGGCAGCGGCATTATCAGCCCGGATGATAATCGGGAAGAGAGCGTGATCAATGAGATCAACGGCACGGAGACTGACTGCATTCTTTCTGTTCTTGCTTCCCCTTATCAGGAGAGATTCATCAGCGGAAACCGGGCGCTGCTCAACGCGAAAGTATGGCTGGGATGCGGCGCTGTGTTTACAGAAACGTACAGCAGGCAGATACCGGCGGGCCGTCTGCGGCATCTTTTCAGGAAACTTTTGTTTTCCTGGCGTGTGGGGAAAGAGCAGTAGAGCTGCCGAAGGTATTTTGTGTAGAATGTATATACAATGAAATGTGAATTTTTTGTAAAAATATTGAGGAAGTGCATAAAAATAATGTATTTCCTCTTTCTTTTTTTGATGTTTTGCATTAATATATTACATGAGTATGTGAACGGAAGAAATTATTTGGGTTTAAAATTTGTGAAAAATGTACATGGAATAATGTAAGGAGCGGAGGGAAAGGCATGATTTCGAATCAGATACTGCAAAACACCATCGAGGGACTTAAGGGAATCTCCAGAGTTGATTTCTGTGTGCTTGACACAGAAGGAAAAGAGTTAGCCGCAACATTTGAAAGCGGGGAGGACAGAAGCGGCGCGGTCCTCTCATTTGTCGAGTCACCCGCGGACAGCCAGGTGATCCAGGGATGCCAGTTCTTCAAGATTTTTGATGAGCAGCGGCTGGAGTATGTGCTGCTTGCTGACGGCGACAGCGAGGATGTCTATATGCTGGGCAAGATCGCGGCATTTCAGATACAAAGCCTGCTTGTAGCCTATAAAGAACGATTTGACAAAGACAACTTTATCAAAAATCTCCTGCTTGACAACCTGCTTTTAGTGGATATTTATAACCGCGCGAAAAAATTACATATTGACACGGAGGCAAAACGTGTTATCTTTATTATTGAGACATCGCACGAAAAAGACAACGCTGCGCTGGAAAACGTGAGGAGCCTCCTCGGCGGAAGGTCAAAAGATTTCATTACAGCCGTGGATGAGAAAAATATCATTGTGGTCAAAGAGCTTGCGGAGAAAGAAAGCGGCAGGGAACTTGAGAAGATGGCCAAAGAGATGCTGGATACGCTTCACAGCGAGGGAGAAGAGGAGCGCATCCGCATTGCGTACGGGACCATTGTGAATGATATTAAAGAGGTTTCTAAATCTTATAAGGAAGCAAAACTGGCCCTTGACGTGGGCAAGATTTTTTTCGACGAGAAAGATATTATAGCGTTTGCGGCTCTCGGTATCGGACGGCTGATCTACCAGCTTCCGCTTCCGCTGTGCAGAATGTTTATCAAAGAGATTTTCGAGGGGAAATCTCCGGACGAATTTGATGAGGAGACATTGACGACGATTAATAAATTCTTTGAGAACAGTCTCAATGTATCAGAGACGTCCAGGCAGCTTTATATTCACAGAAATACTCTTGTATACAGGCTGGACAAGCTCCAGAAGAGCACAGGGCTGGACCTTCGCGTTTTTGAGGATGCGATCACATTCAAGATTGCGCTGATGGTCGTAAAATACATGAAATATATGGAGTCATTAGAATACTAATATACACAGGAGTATGAATAATTAGGAGGAACATATGATTGAGTTAAGGAACGTGACGAAGGAGTATTCCAAGGGGAATGCTGCCCTTAACGGGGTTTCCGTTAAGATCGAACGGGGAGAGTTCGTCTTCATCGTCGGTGACAGCGGTTCAGGCAAATCGACACTGATCCGGCTTATTATGAAGGAACTGAATCCGACAGAGGGGACGATCATTGTAAACGGACAGAATTTAAACCGGATGAAGCACCGGCATATCGCCAGGTACAGAAGGGGCCTTGGGGTGGTCTTCCAAGATTTCCGGCTGCTGAAGGACAGAAACATCTATGAAAATATCGCATTTGCGCTGCGCGTGACAGAGACGCCTACAAGGGTAATTAAGAAGAAAGTGCCCGCGGCCCTCTCTCTTGTGGGGCTGGCACAGAAGTACAAATCCTTCCCAAAAGAGCTCTCAGGAGGCGAGCAGCAGCGTGTCGCGATTGCCAGGGCTCTTGTAAATGAGCCTGCCATTTTGTTGTGCGACGAGCCGACAGGAAACCTGGACCCGACGAATTCATGGGAGATCATGAGTATTCTGAAGGAAGCGAACGAGAGAGGGACGACCGTCCTTGTCGTTACGCATAACCAGGAGATCGTAAACGAGATGAACGAGCGCGTTATCACGATGAAACAGGGCGTGATCGTCAGTGATGAACAAAAAGGTGGGTATATAGATGAGGATTAGTACAGTAGGATACGTAGGAAAACAGGGTATTAAGAATATTTGGAGGAACAAGATGTTTTCTCTCGCATCCATCGCGACGATGTCAGCTTGTATCTTCCTGTTTGGGTTATTTTTCTCGATCCTTGTAAACTTTCAGTATATAATCAGGACGGCGGAGGAAGGCGTTGCGATCACAGTATTTTTTGAAGAGGACGCCACAGACTCTCAGAAAAGAGAGATCGGGGAAGAGCTGGAGAATCACGAAGGTGTGTCAGAAGTAAAATATGTCTCCGCGGACGAGGCTTGGGAAGAGTTCCAGAAACAGTATTTCGGGGATAACCCCGAGCTTGCGGAAGGATTCAAGAACGACAATCCGCTGGCAAGTTCTGACAACTATGAAGTATATATGCAGACGACGGACGACGACCAGAGCCTGCTCGCGAGAAGCCGTTCACTGTCCGCGACGCAGAAAGAATTAGTAGAGTTTGCCCAGCAGCTTGACGGTGTGCGCGAGGTCAATCGGTCAGATGTGGTGGCAAATACGCTGTCCAGTGTGAATACGCTTGTGGCGGTTGTGTCTATTGCGATTATCGTGATTCTGCTCGGAGTGTCCATCTTCCTGATCAGTAACACAGTTACAACAGGTATTACAGTCCGCAAGGAAGAGATTGCGATTATGAAGTACATCGGCGCGAAGGATTTTGTGGTGCGCTGGCCGTTCGTGGTTGAAGGACTGATCATCGGCATATTCGGTGCGGCCATTCCGCTTGTTCTTCTGTTCTTCCTGTACGACAAGGCAGTACAGTACATTATGGAGAGGTTTAGTATCCTTCAGAATATTATTGATTTCCTGCCGGTAGGAACAGTGTACCAGATCCTTCTTCCGGTTGGTCTGGTGATGGGAATCGGAATCGGTTTCCTCGGAAGTTTCTTCACTGTGCGCAGGCATCTGAAAGTATAGGAGGCACTCTATGAAAAGACGGATGAGAAAGCTGTGGGGGCTTTTGATGGCGTTCACTTTAACGGCAGGTCTGGCATACAATGTAAATGCGGTTACGCTCAATGACGCACAGCAGAAAGCGGATGAACTGAATGATCAGAAGGATGCAGCGGAGGCGGAGAAAGCATCCCTGTCAGAAAAACTGGATACCATTATCAAGGACATGCAGGACACACAGGCAAAGCTTACGGACAAAGAAGCTGAAGTTGAAGCAGTGGAAAATGAATTGGTCCAGGCCCAGGTCGATGCCAATGACCAGTACGAGTGCATGAAAGTGCGTATAAAGTACATGTATGAGAGCGGCGGCAATCAGCTTTTCCAGGTCCTGATGGAAAGTAAGAATATGGGAGAATTCCTTAATAAAGCAGAGTATGTTTCCCAGATTTCTGAATATGATAGAAATGAACTGATCCGGTATCAGGATACCGTCAAAGAAGTAGAGGATAAGGAAAAGAAAGTACAGAAAGAGTATGAAGAGCTGAATGCGCTTCAGACGGATTTAGTCACTCAGCAGGGAGAAGTGCAGGCACTGCTCGACAGTAATGAGGCAGAGCTTTCCGATATCCAGAACAAGATTAACGAAAATTCCGCTGTCCTCGCACAGCTCCAGGCCGCGGCTCTTGAAGCGGATCGGCTCCGTGGAGAAGGAGGTACCTGGCTGGAAGGCGGCGGGATCGTGGTCAGCGGAAATGGATTTTTTACACATCCCTGTCCGAATTATACAATGCAGACGAGTTACTTTGGAGAGATCCGTGAGTTTGAAGTGGGCGGACATAAAGGAAATGATTATGCGGCGCCTACAGGAACGCCGACTTACGCGGCGGCAGCCGGAACGGTTATAACGGCAAATTACAGCCCGAGCGCGGGAAACTGGGTAGTGATTAATCACGGAAACGGTCTGGTGACGAAATACATGCATCATAGCGCTCTATGCGTGGTATCAGGACAGTACGTGGAAAAGGGGCAGCAGATCGGATATGTGGGAAGCACAGGACAGTCAACAGGTCCGCATCTTCATTTCCAGGTAGAAGTAAATGGTGTTGCCGTAAGCCCGGATACATATTTGTGATACATAACAGCATGACAGTGCTGTATAACTTTCAGCGGCCGCTGCCGAAAATGAATTACATTGACGGTCAGCAGGAGGCGGTGAAGGCCTGATAAAATGAGGGAGGACAAAGCGGAAGGAGCGTTCTGCTTTGTCTTTTCTTGTAGATAGAACACAATAAACAGAAAATGGAGAAAGACAGTTATGGATTGGGAAACAGAGAAGAAATCACGGACAAAGAGGTTCTGGCTTGGAGTGTTTGTCGGATTCCTGGCGGCAGTATTTATCCTCGGGGGAGTGTGGAGCGTCTGGCGGATCGGCGGGTTGATGTTCAGGGGAGATTTTACTTCCGGCAGGATTTCCGAGCAGGATGTGGAAGATAAACTGGATCAGATCAACGGCCTAATTCAAGAGTATTATCTGTATGAAGATGAGATAGACCAGGATGCTTTGATCGATGGAATCTATTCGGGGTATGCCAGTGCGCTGGGAGATCCTTATACAGAGTATTATGACAAAGAGGAGACGCAGGCGCTGCTGGAGACAACCAGCGGGGAATTCTCCGGTATCGGCGCTACAATGTCTATAAATGTGGACAGCGCAGAGATTACGATTGTAAATGTTTACAAAGATTCTCCTGCTGATCAGGCGGGGATCAAGGAAGGGGATGTCCTTTACCAGGTAGATGGGAAGGATACCGCCGGGGAGGATCTGGACACTGTGGTCTCCTGGATTAAGGGGGAGCGGGGAACAGATGTGGAGCTGTGTGTCATAAGAGACGGAGAAGAAATTAAGATAACGGCTACCCGGGATATCATAGAAATACAGACTGTTGACTATGAGATGAAGGACAGCCAGATCGGATATATTGTGGTCAGCGAGTTTGACGACGTGACTTACGACCAGTTCGAAGCGGCGCTGGAGGATTTAGAATCACAGGGAATGCAGGGGCTGGTGATTGACCTGAGAGGGAATCCGGGCGGCAATCTCTCCACGGTGACAGATATGCTGAAGCTTCTGCTGCCGGAGGGGCCGATTGTCTCTACAAAGGATAAGTACGGCAATACGGATGAGATTACCTGTGACGGTTCCCACGAATTTACCAAGCCGCTCGCAGTCTTAGTCAATCAATACAGTGCCAGCGCGTCTGAGATTTTCAGCGGCGCGGTCCAGGACTACGGTGTGGGGCAGATCGTGGGGATGACCACCTATGGGAAAGGTGTCGTACAGCAGCTCATGGATCTGGGAGACGGCACCTATCTGAAAGTAACCATAGCGGAATACTATACACCCAGCGGCAGGAGCATAAATGGTGTCGGTGTAGTCCCGGACGTGGAAGTAGAGTACGCGTATGACACAGAGAACCCGGAGGCGGATAATCAGCTTCAGAAGGCATTGGAAGTCGTGCGGGGAGAGATCAGCGGATAAGCGTATGAGGCGGCGCCCAGGCAGGGAAAGCGGATTAGGACGGACATGATTTTTACAGGGAACAGACAAGGAAGAGACGAACGAGGTTGTCGAAAGTCTCTTCCTTTTATTTGTTATCAGTTGAAAGCTGTTTCCTCCATGGTTTTTGCGGCGCGGGTTGTTTCAGCATCAATAACGGATGATGTAAGCCCAATTGGAGTCATAGTATTTGATAGATTTGTAACCTTTTTCCAGAAATGTCGGATTATATTCATTGGGATGTTCCAGATAATCTTTCATCTTTTCATCTGAAAAATAGATGTACCCTTCCTCGTCAAAAAATGTCGCCCTGGTAGGAAAATAGATCAGTATACTGTCTCCTATCTTCTTATATTCATACTTCCCGGACTGAGATAAGAAGAAATACCTCGCATCACTTCTTTCTTGTGTAAAAATATTTATTAGATCTTCCGTATTTTGGACGGAAGGATCATCTCGTATTTTTTCCACTTGATTTTCATATGCCCCGCGTACAAAATGGAAACGCAGTATTTCCCAGTTTACATAGCAGGGATACCAGTATAAACAAAAGATTACAGCCATATAGCATAAGGAAGCAGCGAATAAATGGTATTTTTTGACGACTGCAGAAACGACTGCAGAAATCAAAAAAACAACAAACATAAACATCCGTACAATATGCAGGGTAAACAGGCTGAATAGCAATAAACTAAACAGCAGAATATGAATTACTGCCGAGTATACTTTCCGCGTGCTTTTAGGTGGCAGGGTTATCATAGTATCCTTCGTCAATTGCTGGCCAATCATGCTGATCTTTTTCAACTCCTCCTCCAACTGCTGCACTGCCCAAGTGCAGAATTGCTAAAGAAAACAAATCCGCTCCGGTATAACCATAATTATAATTCCCTATATATTCTGCAGTTCTATGAATATTTGTTCCTCCGGCGTATGTACAGCAGAAGGTTTTTCCCTTATATAAAGGTTGAATCTTATAATCCCAAGCCCCACCTTCGCAAACAAGGCTAACCCAATATGCGACAGTAAGGGTATACGCATTACCGCCAGGCAGTCCTGAAGCATTTGCTCTAAACTGCAAAATAGTGTGCCGATTATTTTGTACTAAAATATCTAAGTGAAGACCTTCTAAGCTACAGTGCGCACCACTAAATAGGGAAAAGCTTTCCGGATATGTATTAGTCTGATTATAAATATCAGTTTGATATTCTTTTAATAATTGCAAAGATTCCTCAGTTATTTTTAAATTTGAAACAGTTATTGTTTTTGGGTCGACTTTGATTAATTTTACGTCAACTAATTCATTGCAGAAGATCACAGAATCCATAAGTTGGTTACATTCTGTTGTGGTTAAGAAATTTGATATGGATTCGTCAATAACGACATGCCCACTGTTGTTTACGGAAAGACATCCTTCGGCAGTTGCTTTGGCCCAGAGACCTTGGGTAAAACTGTTTTCAGGAAAATTTCTTTCACCAGATTCTTTTTCAATTATAGCATTGAGAGCATCTAAGTCAATACTTTCAGATTTAACATCGGAAGCAAATACATTTATACATTGAAAAATGGAAATTAAAATACAAATTAATATACTGCTTATCTTTTTTTTCATGATTGGAACTCCTCTCTACTATGAAATAAATTAATTTTTAGATGTATACTCTATATTTAGTACAATGGGTTCATCTCCTTTTCTGTCTATTAATTGGTATATACGGAATTAATTCCTTTGGAAATTAAAATATGGTATAATGATTACACTAATTATTTTAAATAAATATATTTGAAAGAGGTCTGTATGTTAGGAAATCATTTGAGAGAATTTCGTGAGTTGCATGGTCTATCACAAGAAGATGTTGCTAAAACTTTAAACGTTTCAAGGCAGGCTATATCTAAATGGGAAAACAACCGAGCGTATCCAGATATAGAAAATTTGAAATTATTATCCCAACTTTACAATGTTTCGATTGATGAATTACTTAACAATACATCAAAATCAAACGATCTGCCAAGAAATAATAGTTCCTGTGAAAATTCTAAGTATAATAGTAATTTTTTAACCATGCTTGTTTTGCTAGTTCTTTTGGTAACTTCGACATTTGTTTCATTTATTGGATTTTTCGTATCTATTAGTGTAATGGTAAAATGTTTAAAAAAGAAATATTCACCAATATTTTACCTGGTTTGCGTCGTATGTTTTTTAATTAATTTATTAAACATTGTATTATTCATAAATAATGTGTGCTTACATATGGGAAGTATAACAATTCAATAAAACTATAAAACAGAAACTTTAAGTTCTTTATTTACGATATTTGTGCGGACACCGGTAGCAATGTTCAATCCTCCAATTTTATAAATAAAGCTCATTGTTGCCTGTAGTGACGAATCTTTTTTTAAGATACTTGAGTAAATTTGCCCATTATAACAAATGTAATATGGAGAATTAACTGATTTAATATAATTGTTTTGTATTACAAGATTATATCCGGCTTCCCATGCTAAAGGAGAATTGTAAGATACTTTATAGGTCCTATTTTCAAGAGTTCGTGTTAAGCAGGGCACTTCTGAAATAGTTATAGATATTACGCTGCCTGATGAATGTTGCAATGTAAAAGTTTGAGTCCCTCCAATTAGGGTGTCATAAATACACTCGCTTTGGTAAGTTTTTGCAAAAGCAGGTGTAGTTTTTATTAAAATAATCACCAAAGCAATAAAACTTGATAGGATTGTTTTTTTAAATTTTTTCATTTTGCGCATCCTCCTTTGATTTCTTGAGTTTATATTGTCATAGAAGTACGTTGTTCGCAAGAAACTACTGGTTGCATAATGTAAACAGTTGATTACGACATTCCAGAATAAGAGAAAATTGGGTTTTTTATATTTACTGGATTTGGGAATGTTCGGATAGACTAAGCTATGACAATTTTATGAAATAGCAATATAAAGGCAGTGTATAAATTTGTATTCGTACAAATTAGCACTCAATGCTTGACATGGCTAACAATACTTGCTATATTGCTAGTAGAACACAAGAAAAAATGTGTCTTGCAGTCTGCCGGGAAGCGGGGAGTGTTTTTGACAGTTTTCCGGGCAGAGATATGAAGGAGGGAATCACCATGAATATTAATAAATTTACACAGAATTCTCTTCAGGCTGTTCAGAACTGTGAGAAGATTGCCGCGGACAACGGCAATCAGGAGCTGGCGCAGGAGCATCTGCTCTACGCGCTGCTTGTGCAGGATGACAGTCTGATTCTAAAATTACTTGAAAAGATGAGCATCCAGGGCCAGCTCTTCATTGACAGAGTGGAGCAGGCGATCGCGAAGCGGCCGAAAGTCCAGGGCGGTCAGGCTTATGTGGGACAGGAGCTCAACAATGTCCTCATCCACGCGGAAGATGAGGCGAAACAGATGGGAGACGAGTATGTATCTGTCGAGCATTTGTTTCTTTCCCTGTTAAAATATGCAGGCAGAGATATGAAACAGATCTTCCGGGAGTTCGGCATCAGCCGCGAGGGCTTCCTCCACGCGCTGTCAACTGTCAGGGGAAACCAGCGGGTGACCAGCGACAATCCGGAAGCAACGTATGATACACTGAATAAATACGGGCAGGATCTTGTGGAGCGCGCAAGGGATCAGAAGCTTGATCCGGTGATCGGGCGTGACGAGGAGATACGCAACGTAATCCGCATCCTTTCCCGCAAGACAAAAAACAACCCGGTGCTCATCGGTGAGCCCGGTGTAGGAAAGACAGCGGTTGTGGAAGGGCTGGCCCAGAGGATTGTCAGCGGTGATGTGCCGGAAGGACTGAAAGAGAAGACGATCTTTTCCCTTGACATGGGTGCTCTTGTAGCGGGGGCGAAATACCGCGGAGAGTTTGAGGAACGTCTGAAAGCGGTTCTTGAGGAAGTGAAGAACAGCGAGGGCAGGATTATCCTGTTTATTGACGAGCTGCATACGATTGTGGGCGCGGGCAAGACAGACGGCGCCATGGACGCGGGAAATATGTTGAAACCCATGCTGGCGCGGGGAGAACTTCACTGTATCGGAGCGACAACGCTGGATGAATACCGCCAGTATATTGAGAAAGACGCCGCGCTGGAAAGGCGTTTCCAACCGGTTATGGTGGAGGAGCCCACAGTGGAAGACGCGATTTCTATCTTAAGAGGCCTGAAAGAGCGCTATGAGGTCTTCCACGGGGTCAAGATTACGGACAGCGCCCTTGTGGCGTCGGCGGTATTGTCGAACCGCTATATCTCCGACCGTTTCCTGCCGGATAAAGCCATTGACCTGGTGGATGAGGCGTGCGCCCTGATTAAAACGGAGCTGGACTCTATGCCCACGGAGCTCGATGAGCTGAGGCGGCGGGTGATGCAGCTGGAGATTGAGGAGGAAGCCCTGAAGAAAGAGGACGACCGTCTGAGCAGGGAGCGCCTGGAACACCTGCAGGAAGAGCTTGCAGGCCTGAAAGAAGAATACGCCGGAAAGAAAGTGCAGTGGGAGAATGAGAAGACTTCCGTGGAACATGTGCAGAAGATTCGCGAAGAAATCGAGCAGGTCAATAAAGATATCCAGAAGGCACAGAGGGAGTATGACCTGAATAAAGCGGCAGAGCTTCAGTACGGCCGGCTCCCGCAGTTACAGAAACAGCTGGAGGAAGAGGAAGAGAAAGTAAAAGCCAAGGACCTGTCCCTTGTCCATGAGGCAGTGACAGATGAGGAGATTGCCCGCATTGTTTCCCGCTGGACGGGAATCCCGGTGGCGAAGCTCAATGAGAGCGAGAGAAACAAGACCCTTCATCTGGCGGATGAACTGCACAAGAGAGTGGTCGGACAGGACGAGGGGGTAGAGCTTGTGACGGAGGCGATTATCCGCTCCAAAGCGGGGATCAAGGACCCCAGCAGACCCATCGGCTCTTTCCTGTTCCTGGGGCCCACCGGTGTGGGCAAGACGGAACTTGCCAAGGCGCTTGCGCAGAGTTTGTTTGACGATGAAAATAATATGGTGCGTATCGATATGAGTGAGTATATGGAGAAATACTCCGTTTCCAGGCTGATCGGAGCGCCACCGGGATATGTGGGCTACGACGAGGGCGGACAGCTTACGGAGGCGGTCAGGAGAAAGCCCTACTCTGTGGTATTATTTGACGAAGTGGAGAAAGCACATCCCGATGTGTTCAATGTGCTTCTCCAGGTGCTTGATGACGGGCGCATCACAGACTCCCAGGGACGGACCGTGGACTTTAAAAATACGATCCTGATTATGACATCGAATATCGGCGCCAGTTATCTGCTGGAGGGGATAAGGGATGATGGCTCCATTGACGAGCGATGCCAGGAAATGGTTATGAATGACCTGCGGGCGCACTTCCGGCCGGAGTTTTTAAACCGTCTTGATGAGACGATCATGTTTAAACCATTGACGAAACAGAATATCCGTGCCATCATAGACTTATTAATAGCGGACGTCAACCGGCGCCTTGAGGAAAAGGAATTGAGGGTTGAGCTGACCGAAGCGGCGAAGGACTTCGTGGTGGAGGGCGGCTATGATCCGATGTACGGCGCAAGGCCGCTGAAGAGATATCTGCAGAAGAATGTGGAAACACTTGCCGCAAAGCTGATTCTTGCCGGAAACGCAGGCAGAGGAGACGTGATTCTGATTGACGCGGTGGACGGCAGGCTTGCCGCGGATATCAAAGGTCAGGTGGCTTCCGTGGAATAGGAGAACACATGACGTCTATTATCTTTCATATTGATGTCAATTCAGCATACTTGAGCTGGACTGCAGTCGAACAATTAAAGAACGGAGCCAAAGTGGATCTGCGCGGGATACCGGCGATCATCGGCGGGGACCAGAAGTCCCGCCGCGGTGTGGTGCTTGCCAAATCCACTGCGGCCAAACGGTATGGCATCCGCACGGGGGAGCCTGTTGCGAATGCCTTTCGTAAGTGTCCAAATCTTGTCATGTATCCCCCGGACCACAAAATGTACCGGGAGAAAAGCAGGCTCCTCATGGAATACCTTCACACGTTCACGAGGGAGATTGAACAGGTCAGTGTGGACGAGTGCTATATGGACTTTACTTCCATTGCGCACCGCTATCACTCACCGGTGGATGGAGCGCTGGAGATCAAGGACGGCATAAAAGAACGTTTTGGGTTCACAGTGAATGTTGGGATCTCGACGAATAAGGTGCTGGCGAAGATGGCCTCGGATTTCCAGAAACCGGACCGCATTCATACCCTTTTCCCTGAAGAGATCTGCGTTAAGATGTGGCCGCTGCCCATAGGGGAACTGTATATGGCGGGGCGCTCCAGCGTGGAAGTACTGAAAAAGCTGGATATACATACAATCGGGGAACTGGCCCAGGCAGACCCGAAAGTGATCGCGCTCCACCTGAAAAGCCACGGGAAAATGCTCTGGGAATTTGCCAATGGCAGGGGAACCGATGTGGTCCAGGCAGAACCTGAGGAAGCGAAAGGGATAGGGAATTCCACTACGCTCAGGGAAGATCTGTCTACGATGGAAGAGGCGCGTCCTGTCTTTGGCCAGCTGGCGCAGAGCGTGGGCAGACGGCTGAAAAACGCGGGGAAGAAAGCGGGGATGGTGAGTATGGAGATTAAGTACCATGACTTCCGCACGCTCTCACACCAGGTGCAGCTTGAAAAACCGTCCAATGATCCCCAAGTGCTCCAAGAGACCGCCTGCAGCCTGTTTCTTGAGGCTTGGAGCGGCGAGCCGGTGCGCCTGCTGGGGATACGGACATCAAAGCTGACAGACGAGTCCGAACCGGAACAGCTCTCGATCTTTGACCTGGAGCTGCCCCAAGAGCCGGACGAGAAGCATAAGCGCCTCAAGAAAGCGATGGACGAACTGAACGCGCGCTTCGGGGAAGGCGCTGTCATAAAAGCGAGCCTGATGAAAAAGGGCGGGAAGGACGCCCGCTGAATGATATGAGGGATATGATTTTTTAATATATTCAAATTTATAATTTCCGAAAAACACCACATTCATTATTCAGTGGGCAGACGCTTCAATTTCCTGCACATCCATCTTATCAAAATCATCATTTTTGATATGCTTCAATGCGTGCTTATATGCTTCAATTCTGCCCTGGTCTGATAATTTCGCGTTAATAAGGATTGTATAGCTGCCATCTTCGTTTTTTATAATCATCTCATTCCCACTGTTGGGAAAGTTGATAATATTGCAGTTAACAACCGGTGTCGTCAATATCTCCACGTTCCTTTCTCTTGAGAGCGAGAGCCATGCTGTGCAGAGCGCGTAAGTCCTCGGGAGGCATATCTTTCTGCACATCAAATAAAGCCCGCAGCTCTTTATTCTCAAATATTTCCTGTGCTACTTGTGCGGTTTCTTCGTTTAAATAATATTTATCACCGCCTTTCTTTTCTTCTCCTGTCATAATATAATCGACAGAAACGTTAAAATAATCTGAAATTTTCTTTGCTATTTCTCCGTTGATCAGGTTTCCCTTTCTTTTCCAAGTGCTGATCGTTGATTGTGATATCCCAGTATCTTTGCAAAATTTGTAGGCAGATATGCCATAGCTTTGTAATAAATGCTCAAATACTTCGTACATTTTTGTCCACCTTTCACAAAAAAGCAATACTTCGTAAAAACGTATTAAAAATAGTTGACATTCGTAAATACAACTGGTATACTACACTTGTACTTCGGAAATACAAAGCATAATAAAAAATACGCTTCGTAAAATAAATGCTTTTGAATATTGATATACTTCGATTGACAAGAGTAGTATATCATAATTACGAAGTACATTCAATGTCAACCTTAAGGAAAGGAAGTCAACAGATACCTCTTTGAGTAGTGTAACAGAAAGGGTGTCCCAAAATCCGGACTTTAGTTAACGGCAGGCAGACCACGATTCAGCGGGATAGGAAGTGATATGATTTGATTGAGGTAAACGTTACCCAGAGAGGCCTGACAGTGGAAGGGCACGCGGGATATGCCAAAAAGGGAAATGATATCATTTGTGCTGGAGTGTCAGTCCTTGCGCAGGGGCTGATCCGTTCACTGAATTGTTTGACGGATGACAGAATTTCCTATCAGATCAGAGACGGACATATTGATATAAAATATGAAAATCTTTCAGAACAGGGCCAGCTGCTGGTGGACTCGTTTTTCATTGCCGTAAGTGATATACAGCTCACATATGGCGGTCAATATGTTCGGATCGGATGATCTGTGGACCAGGATGTGCGGAATGTCCATAAACTCTGCATAAGAATGCCGGCATGCAAGATGAAAAAGAAGCTTTTTGTTATTGAAGTGTAAGAAGCGTATAACGAAATATGATATTGAGAAAGGATGATAATATGAGAAAATTTGATTTACAGTTATTTGCGGAGCCGGAGCTCCCCAGTAACCCGGTCACACCAGAGATTAACTATGAGACGGAAGCATTTATCAATATTGATCCGGAAGAGTCATCACCGTCATGGAAGAGTCTTGCGAATCTGACAACAAATATGTCCCAGTCACTGAACGAAGTTCTTCAGCAGCTGACCTATTATTCGGATAAAGGCTGGGGCTCCACTGAGGTAACCGGCGCGCAGCTGACTCTGACGCTTACAGGATCTGTAAAGCCGGGAGATGAAGCCTGCGACTATATTCTGAGCGACGAGGTGATGTTCGGGCTGGGAGCGGCAAGAAAGACACATCTGAAGCTTCAGAAAGGCACCAAAATTATTATCTGGCCGGTTACACTGGCTAATATTACGCCAGCTTATGGTGACGCGAATACGATTAATTCACTGACAGTCACAATTCACGGCAACGGCCGTCCGGTAATTGGTACAGAAACAGTATAAAAGGGGGGCATTATGCCCCCAATGAATAAGGAGGTAGGATGTTATGGCATATCAGGCAAAACGGCATAAAAGATTTCAGGAAGACTTTGAGCTTGTTGACGGTGAGGGGAATGTTGTCCACTCTCTGCAGGTGTCTCTTGACGCGGATGATATGGCTCCAAGAATCAATCGAAAATATACTGTGCTTACCAAGGCGCTGGCAGATACAACAGAAATAAAAAGGAAGTCGCAGGACCCGGGCGAAATTCAGACGTGTATAGAGGTTCTTGGAAGAGCTGTTGTTGATCTGGTGGAGGCTGTATTCGGAGAAGAGGACGCGCGAATCATTGTCGATTTTTATGAGGGCAGATACATCGAGATGTCCCAGGAGGTCATTCCATTTATCACGCAGTGTGTGATCCCCAGACTTGTAGAGATACGCAGAGACAATAAAAGGGCTGTCTTAAATGGATACAACCGTAAAAGGAGGGGGAGAATTTTTGAGTGATGGGAGTGCTGACGGAGATACAGGATAACCGTATTGTGACAGATAAGGGACAAATTGTGGTAAATCCTGCATTTGATGCCGTGCTGGAAATACAGAAGTTATATCTGGAAGATTTATTGACGGATTATGAAAAGGCAGAACAGGCACTTAAGATGCTGGTAAAAAACAGGCGGCACCTTCGGATGTATGCTCCGGCAGAGAAGATAAAGCTTTTAGAGGAGATCGGAAAGCGTTATATCGAGACGAAGAAACGCCCGCAGATAAAGAAAAATATGCTGCCTGTTCTGGATTTTGAGGAGGATGGGGATTATATCTATGCTTCATTTATGCAGGACTATCATATTGATCTGATTCATGAGCAGGGGCGTCTCCCATGGAAAAAATTTTTATATCTCTTCAATGGGCTGTCGTCCAATACGAAGATTAAGCAGATAATGCAGATCCGAAGTATGGAGGTGCCGCATTATAACGGGAAGAATGCGAAGCAGATTCAGGAAATCAATGAGCTGAAGTCTTACTATGCGCTTCCGGTCAGGGGCGGCGGCGGTCAGTCCGGGCTTGATCTGCTCTTTCGGACACTGGAGGGGATGGCGAAATCATGAAAGCGGATGGAACACGGATTAAAAAAGTAAGGTGTCCTCACTGCGGTCATGCACAGAATATTTTCTTTGAAAAGGAGGCCAGATGCAGAGGACTTTATTTTAAGTGTAAAAACAGAGAATGTAAGAAAGAATTTGAAATTAGACTTTAACAGCCATTTGTGCCACTGTGCCGGCGGATTGTATAAAGGCAGGTGAAATTGAATGTCTATAGAAGGTGAAATAACCTATGAAATCCGGGTATATGACGGAAAGTTAAAATCCGATCTCGCGCAGGCAAATAAGAAGATTGAGCAGTCAGCCAAAGAAACCGCTAAAAAGACAGAGGGTATTGGGAAAGATACGGCTCTGGTTAAGAAAAATATGCTGCTGGATGTAACAAAGTATAATGAGCAGCAGAATAAAAAGCAGGAACAGAGTGACAAAAATTTCTTCAAAATCAAAGAAGTGGATGTCAAAGAATATGGCGAGAAGTTGAAAAGCATTTCAAGCAGCGCCGCGTCTGCAATTGGCACCGGGATGCTAAAAGCAGGAACAGCGATGGTGGATATCGGCACAATGGCCGTGGGCAGTGCCAATGACGTGGACAAGGCCATGAACCAGTATCTTGCCAGTACTGGCAGGGGGACAGAGGAAACAGAGCGTTATCAAAAGGTGATGGAGAATATCTACACCAATAATTATGGTGATTCATTCGAAGAGATCGGCCAGGCAATGACAGAAGTGACAAAAAACCTCGGAGATCTGGACGATGCCTCTCTCCAGCAGGTGACGGAGTCCGCATTTGCTCTTCGCGATACGTTCGGATATGAAGTCCCGGAATCCACAAAGGCTGCCAAGGCGATGATGGACAACTTTGGGATTTCCGGGGAAGAGGCAATGAGCCTTATTGCTGCTGGCGCGCAGAATGGTCTGGATTGTTCCGGGGAACTGTTGGACAGTATAACGCAATATTCCGGGCAGTTCGCTAAAGTCGGTCTGGATGCGGATGATATGTTTCAGATATTCCAGAAGGGGGCCGAGTCAGGAGCATTTAATCTGAACCAGGTTGGCGATGCGGTTACAGAAATGACAGCCCGCGTTGTGGATGGTTCAGAATCAACCACTCAGGGATTTGAGGCAATCGGCCTCAATGCGGATGAAATGGCAGCGAAATTTTCGGCCGGGGGAGAGAGCGCGAAGGAAGCCTTTGACGAAACGATTGCTGCTCTGGCATCCATGGAAGACCCACTCGCGCAGAACCAGGCGGGCGCTGCTTTGTTCGGATCGACGTGGGAGAATCTGGGTCCGGAAGCGGTGGCAGCTCTCGCGGATATAGAAGACGGCGCATATGATACGGCGGGGGCAATGGCATCGATCAAAGACATAAAATATGATGATATTGGATCAGTTTTTGAGGGACTGAAACGAAGCCTTGAGGTACTGTTGATCCCTCTTGGTGAGCAGCTGATCCCGCTATTAGCAGATTTGATTGACAATGTGCTCCCTCTTTTAGAAGAGGCGTTCCCGCCGATTATTGATGCGATATCCGGTGTGATCTCGGCGATGCTGCCGGCTGTAGAAGAGGTGCTTCCGGCCTTGATGGATGCGCTCAGTCAGCTGGGTGAACCACTGATGCAGATTGTGGAAGAGGTGCTCCCGATTTTGCTGGACGCGTTTAACGAGGTGATGCCCCTGTTTGCGGACCTGGCAGCGGAAATTCTGCCGGTCATCGCGGAAGTTTTGAGCGGCCTGCTCCCTCCGCTGGTGGAGCTTATCAGCGGTTTGCTGCCCGTATTTTTGGAAGTTGTGTCATCACTTATGCCGATTTTTGAAACAGTGATTGAACTGCTGGAACCGATTTTGGAACTATTTATTAATTTACTGGACCCCATTATAGCATTGGCTGCAGAGGGATTTATGCTCCTTGTGGAGATTCTGGGCCCAATAATAGAACTGTTTACTCTGAAGCTGATTCCTGCTCTCCAGATCTTTTCAGAGGTATTTTCGTCAGTATTTAGCGGAATGTTTGAGACTGCTACAGATGTTATAGGAAATGTAAGGGATATATTAGAGGGCATCATTGACTTTGTCAAAAATGTATTTTCATTAAACTGGAGAGGAGCATGGCAGAATATTGTTGATATTTTTGAGAGTACCGTATCCGCGATCGCTTCCATTTTTAAAGCCCCGCTTAATTTTATTATTGACGGGATTAACGGGTTTATTAATGGAATTAATAGAATAAAGCTTCCGGACTGGGCACCATTTGGCTTAGGGGGAAAAGGATTTCATATTCCCAATATCCCTCGGCTGAAAATCGGGATTGATTACGTTCCATGGGATATGTTCCCGGCTTATCTGGATAAGGGCGAATGGGTTCTGACGAAAGAGGAAGCCGATTATATGCGGTCAATCGGAGGCCTGGAAGGAATGGCCGACAGAATGGAAGGTGTATCACAGGATGCCGGGAGTGTTGTAGTACAAAGCAGTATCGAAATTGATTATAAGAAACTCGGAAACGCTGTTGCTGATGCGATTACCCGATCTGGTATCGGGGTTAAGTATGACAACCGCGTATTTGGAAGAATTGTAAAGGACGTGATAGACGGCTATGTATGATATCTATTATATCGGGGCGCAGAACTCCGAAAAACTTAACCTCTGCCAGTGGCCCTATATGGTGACTGGCGGGGACATTTTCAGCAGCAGTTACAGTGAGGTCGAAGAAAATGACCATATCCAGAATTTTGAACGAAAGGTAACAGATTATACATTGAACATTGAGATCCAATCGTCCAAAAATCTTGCGCAGGCAGTGGATAAACTGATGGAAATTACCGAGAAAGATATTATAAATGTGACGCCCGGCAGGCTTTACGTCGGAAACAGCTATCTGAAATGCTGGCTTTCCGGTACGAATATCGGACGCTGGGTGAATGATCTGGACAGTGTCAGCAGTGATCTTACCGTGCGCAGTGATTATCCCTACTGGATCACAGAACAAGAATTCCATTTCTTCAAGCAGACGCAGAGCGGTGCCGGATCACCCTGGCTGGAATTTCCCTTTGAATTCCCTTATGAATATGGGAAGGTAAGGAATATTCAGTATATACAGAACAACAGTTATACGGCGAGCGGATTCCGCATGGTCATTTACGGTCCCTGTATCGATCCGCTTATCCGAATCAATGGGCATGTGTATGAACTGAAAACCACGCTTTACGACGGGGAGTACGCGGTGATTGATTCAAGTACGCGATATTCTAAGGATCGGAAAATTGTTAAGGTAAAAAAGGACGGAACTCAGGAGGACATCTTCAACAGCAGGAATAAGGAAAATGATATCTGGGTGAAATTACCGCCCGGCAGGAGCATTGTCTCGTGGAGCGGCGCCTTTGGATTTGACGTGATCTTGTTTAATGAAAGGGGGACACCGCGATGGACTTCATTGTAACGGATAAGTATGGACAGGATAAAGGATATATGGAGCACTGCGGGGCGGAGTTCAACGTTGGACAGGATAATGATTTTGAGTTCAAGATCCAGAATCAGCTTTTCAGTGATGACCGGCACCGGAAGAACTGCCGTGTATTTGCGGAGAACACGGAGTATGGCGGACTGATCCGCAATATAAACCCGGTTACGGAAGAACATATTGTAAAGCTGACAGGGCCTACGTGGCGGGGAATTCTGAACCAGCGCGCGATCAATCCTTTGAACAATACATACGTCATTCTACAGGGCGAGGCAAATGCAGTATTATCCCAGTATATTGAAAATTTGGGGCTGTCGGAACTTTATACAGTATCTGAGGCAGACAGCGGGATTATGCTGGACTATCAGGTTCCACAGCAGAGCATGCTGCTGGATGCTTTTACCGCCGCGCTGGATAATGCCGGAGCCCGGCTGGACATGAAATATCAGCCGGGCGGGGCGAATCAGAAGGGATATGTACTGCTGTGCGCCAAGAAGATTGCTGACTATTCGGAAATGATTGAGATCAGTGAGGACGGAAATGTAAAGCTGGACATCCTGGACTGCCAGGATGGAGTAAATCATCTGATCTGTTACGGGAAAAAGAAAGTCGAACCAAGACCGAGGGCAGACTTGTACGCCTGGCCGGATGGCAGCATACAGAAAACAGCTTATTATACAGGGCTGGATCTGATCGAACAGTATTATGAAGATACTGGTGCCGAGACAGAGCAGGAACTTGAGGAGAGCGGGCGTGAAAAGTTCGCTGACCTGATGAATTATAAGCAGCTGAAAATATCCGTATCGGACATGGATCTTGAGCTGGGCGATATTGTCGGCGGCCGGGAGAGAATCACAGGCATCTATATGACTTCACCTGTGGTCCGCAAAATTGTATCAGTGACCGGTAAAGGAGAAATGAGTATTGATTATAAACTGAAAGGAGAGAACTGAAAATGGCAGAACAATTTATAGAATCAACTTTGATGGATGGCTATGCCGGGGGGGCGCATATAACCGAGACGCAGACAGGGCTTGCAAATCAGGGATTGTACGGAGAGGATGATTATGTACTCTCCGCAGGCAGAAAAGCGGAAGCGCAGGTGTTGACAAATAACAGTATCAGAATTTTTGACGCGGTTTTTGTAATCCAGGGCCGCCGCGATGTGGTTGCGGCAAACGATTATTCAGACGTCAGCATTGACAACGGTGCGCAGGGAATGAATCGAAATGACATCATTGTGAGGCGGTATACAAAAGATGAGAGTTCTGAGATTGAGACTACAGAATATGCGGTTATAAAAGGCACGCCTGCATCCGGCGAGGCAGAGGACCCGGAGGTGACAACGGGGGATCTTAGAAGCGGGGCGATGCTTCATGAGATGAAGCTGTACAGGGTGAAGCTGGAGGGGCTGAATATTGTTGCGGTGGAGCCGTTGTTTCAAGTGCTCCCAACGTTATCTCAATTAGAAATTCCGGATATTGTGATAACAGAAGAGGTGATCGGACCATACACGATCAACAATCAGAATGCTATAACACAGGAACTTCAGATGACGCCGCCAGATGGATACGAATTAGTATTACCGATTGTGGGACAAACAGGTTCAAGGTATGTATATGCATATTCATGTGTTGTGAATACATCAGTAAATAATGGGTATATCATCCAATTGGCAAATTTTTCGGGATATAGCGCATCTGCTTCTCCCAAAATGTATTATATCTGCAAAAAATTAAGCAGTTAACATTAAGTGGAAAAGAGGTGTATGAAGGAAGTGGATAAGATTAAGGTGGAGTTCACAGCTATTATAGGAGTAGTATCAAGTATTTTAGGGGTACTGTTCGTCCCTGTCATGCTGCTTGTTTTATGTAACATAATCGACTATATAACAGGGCTGCTTGCGACACCGGGCAGGGAAGAAAAGATCCGTTCGTATAAAAGCATCCGGGGGATCATTAAAAAGGTGGCTATGTGGCTGCTGGTAATTGTAGGTGCTGTAATGGATCAGCTTATTAAATATTCAATAGAAACCGTTGGGCTTTCTGTACCATTTACATTTTTAATCGCATGCGTCGTTACGATATGGCTGATATGCAATGAATTGATAAGTATACTCGAGAATATATCTGACATTGGCTTGACCCTTCCGGGATTTTTACAAAACATTGTGTATTACATAAAGGACCAGTCAGAGTTAAAGATGGATATAGAAAACGAAAAGGATTCAGGAGGCGTGTAACAGCGAGCTCCCATAATGTTGTGATTGCGTGGCAGGAAAGGAGAAAATATGTTGTTAAAAGAAATTGCGGTACGATTGATGGAACATTTATGTAATCATGACTGGCACGGGTACAGTCAGGTGAGCCGATATGGCGACGGAGAGGGGGCCTGCCAGGTGCAGATGAACGGCAGGACCTATTATCTGGAGCAGGGAGACCGGGACTGCAGTTCAGCAGTTATTTCTGCATTTGAGGCTGCGGGCATCTCCTGCGGCGGAGCTGTATATACAGGAAATATGCGTATCTGTATGGTGGGAACGGGGAATTTCCGCTGGCATCCTATGACTGATGGATATATCGCCCGGCGGGGAGATCTGTACCTGAACGAGGCAAACCATACTGCAATGTGCACTTCCTCTGTTCCGGATATGCTGGCAGAGTTTTCGATCTCTGAGACAGGAGGTATCGATGGAGCAGAGGGAGACCAGACTGGGAGAGAATCGTATATCCACGCATACTATGATTATCCATGGGATGGCATTTTAGAGTGTATCTGTACTGCCACGGATGATGACGCTGCACCGGCAAGAGAAGAGCCGGATGAACTGGATAATATATTCATGCCGGAATATCGGGTGTATACGGCGGAAGACGGCTGGCTGGAGTGGATGATAGGATTGTCCTGCTCGGATGGCTGTGGCGATGATTTCGCCGGGGTGAAAGGGCATATGCATCGCAACGCGCAATTTAAGAACCTTGGTCCCGGAGGGTGGTTCCAGCTGACTATGAAGAGACAGGGAGAACTGCCGAGGAACCAGGAGAACACAGATCTGTCCGACTACATCACAGGTTATACGATCTATTACGGTACACCGGAACCGGGCAGGACCGGATACTATAAGGCAAAATACCGTGTGTCTCCGGCCGGGAGAGATTATCTTAAATGGGAGTATGATGACGAGGATGGCGGCGCGGGAGATGATGCGAATGGAGTGGACAGGCTTCAGCTGACTCTTAAAAGATCTTAAAAAGAGTATTTACACGATAAATCTTTAGAAAATCTTTAAAATCTAATGACAGCCCCCTTAAGATTTACAGGATATCCTGTAGAAAGTGAAAGGGGGCTGTATTTTTATGTCAATTCAAGAGCTTACCAACTATTTTATTCAATATGGCGCTTTTTTCATCTATCTGATTGTACTGCTGGAGTATATGAATCTCCCGGGATTTCCGGCGGGGGTTATCATGCCGCTGGCAGGGATCTGGGCGGCGAGGGGCCAGATCAGCTTTCCGGTTGTAATGCTGCTTACTGTAGCCGCCGGGCTTACCGGAAGCTGGGCGCTGTATCTGCTGGGGAGATACGGTGGCGGAAAAGTAATGGGATTTTATTTCAAGAAATTTCCCAAGCATCAGCCTGTGATTGAAGAGAAGATGGAATTTTTGAGACAGAAGGGGTGCGTGGGAGTGTTTGTCAGCAAGCTGCTCCCCATGGTCAGAACCCTTATTTCGATTCCTGCGGGGATGGTCAGGATGAATTTCACCAAGTATACGCTCAGCTCCCTTGGAGGGATCTTTCTCTGGAACCTGGCATTTGTCGGGGCGGGATATTTCTTCGGGGACGCGGCGATCGAATTTTTTACGTAAGTGGGCATAAAGGAGGCTGGGATGAATGAGGATCGCAATGCTTACAAATAATTACAGACCATTTGTGGGCGGTGTGCCGATCTCGGTGGAGAGGCAGGCGCAGGAGCTCATAAAGCTGGGGCATGAGGTCACGGTTTTTGCCCCCTGTTATGGAGATACGGAAGAAGAGAGGGAGGCAGTGATCCGCGCGGATGAAAAGGCGCCGGAGAAAGTTGTACGGTATCAGACCCAGAGGAGAAAAATGGAGAATGGCATGGTTTATCCTTCTGTATTTCCGAAAGAGATCACGCGGACATTCGAAAGAGAGGTGTTTGACTGTATTCATGTACACCACCCTATGTTTGTCGGTCCTCTGGGAGTAAAACTAGGGAAGAAATACGACATACCGGTTATCTTCACCTGCCATACACGCTACGAGGATTATCTTCACTATCTGCCGGTATTCCGCGTCAGCGGCGCCGGATGGATGAAGAAAAGAGCAGTAGAATGGATCAAAACAAGGGTGATCCCCACTTACATGCGGTGGTTCGCAAATCAGTGCGCGCTTGTGCTTGCGCCGTCGGCGGGGATGCGGCAGGTACTCAGAGAATATGGCATGACGAGCCGATGTGCGGTTTTCCCTACCGGGCTGGAGGAGAGTTTCTTCAAGAAAGATCCCGCACGGGCTGAACAGATCCGGGAGAAATATGGGAAAGGTAAAAAACACCTTTTCATTACAGTATCCCGACTGGAGAAGGAAAAGAACTATGGATTTCTGTTAAGAGGAATTGCGGACCTAAAGCGCAGGATGGGGGAGGATTTCCATGTACTGATCTTAGGTGATGGCAGCCAGAAATCCGAATTAAAGGTGAGGGCATCCTTCCTGGGGGTCCAGGATTTAGTTACGTTCGCGGGCAATGTTCCCAATGGGGAGGTCAAACATTATCTGGCAGCTGCGGATCTATTCTTATTTGCTTCTACATCTGAGACGCAGGGGATTGTCCTGGCGGAGTCATTTGCCGCAGGCACTCCGGTTGTGGCTGTGCGAGCTGTGGGGACAGACGATATCATAGAGAATGGGATAAACGGCTTCCTGACAGAAGAATCAGAGGCTGAATGGGCTGACCGTGTGGCGGAAGCGCTCTGCGGGGGAAGGCTGGAGCAGATGAAAAAGGCGGCAGCATCAGCTGCCGAAAATTACCGTTCGTCCAGGCTTGCCAGATATGAAGAGATGCTCTACAATCAATGTATCTGTGAAAAAAGAGCGGACGTGTGGATTTACAGACAGGATCAGGATAGAAAGGAAGAGGTGCGCTATGAAGCTGAAGAAGACTGCGGAGAGCATTCTGCAATGGCTGTTCACTAGGTATCTTGCGCTGGTGGACCGTACGGTTAAGATCGAATGGCGTGAGGAAAATACATACGGGGACAGTCAGATATTTGGGTTCTGGCATGAAGACAGCTTCTTTATGAATCTTGTGCTGGAGAAACTGTCGCACAAGACGACCCCGGTGGATGTGATTGTGACGGCAGACACAAGAGGAAATTATATAGAACATATGATCAAAAAATGCGGAGGAAGCGCACTGCGGGTGCCGGATGGTTTTGGGGCTTTTGCCGCACTGAAGAAAATTGTACAGGACTCTTATGAAAAAGAACACTCCATCGCTGTTGCCCTGGACGGGCCGCTGGGACCGCGGCATATACCGAAGAAGCTTGCGTTTTACCTGTCGGAGCATGCGGAGGAAGAGTTTGTCGGGATCAGCCTTTCCTACTCTTCCTGTCTTAGACTGACACGCAGATGGGATAAATATGTAATACCGCTGCCATTTACCAAAGTAACGGTGGCTGTGAAAAATTACGGGATTGTTGCCAAAAAGGCGATTCCGGCGCTTCCTGTGGATGCGGAAATTGTGAACGGGGTCAGACCCCTTCCGGAAGGGGCCTGACCCCTTTGGGAAATATTTTCAGACAAAAGGAGCTATTTGAGGGAATATGGAAACAAATCACATTTTGATTGTAGAAGATGACAAAGAAATCCGGGAAGGTGTCCAGATCTATCTGAACAGCCAGGGATATAAGGTCTTTCAGGCGGCTGACGGTGTGGAAGGACTGGAGATCATTGATAAGGAGGAGATCCATCTGGCGATTGTGGATATTATGATGCCGCGCATGGATGGCATCCGCATGACAATGAAGCTTAGGGAGAAATATGATTTTCCGGTGATTATGCTGTCTGCAAAGTCAGAAGAAGTGGATAAGATCACAGGACTGAATATCGGGGCCGATGATTATGTGACGAAACCGTTCACGCCCATGGAGCTGATGGCGCGGGTGAACTCTCAGCTGAGGCGTTACCGGAAATTCCTTGAGAAACTGGCGCCGAAGGAAAATGTACATGTGATTGGCGGACTTGAGATAAACGAGGAGGCCGTGGAAGTGACCATGGATGGAAATCTGGTAAAGCTTACGCCCATCGAGTATAAAATACTTCTTCTCCTGGCAAAGAACCCGGGCAGAGTGTTCTCCGCAGAGGAAATCTATGAGCGGGTATGGCAGGAGAAAGCGATCAATACGGACACAATTATGGTCCATGTAAGGAACATCCGGGAAAAGATCGAGATTGATCCGAAGAATCCGAAATATTTAAAGGTGGTGTGGGGCGTTGGATATAAGATCGAAAAACAGCCATAAAACAGGAGTCATCACTGTGCTGCTTCTTCTCGCATTCTGCTCTGTC
Source organism: uncultured Lachnospiraceae bacterium (assembly GCA_959022495.1). Lineage (GTDB taxonomy): Bacteria > Bacillota > Clostridia > Lachnospirales > Lachnospiraceae > Mediterraneibacter. Next base: position 29,886 of record CAUEYX010000030.1, read on the forward strand.
ATAATGATGAGCAGATATCCGGAGATATCTTCCTATCTGGAAAACGCAGAGTCAGAAGAGGCGGTGTACCAGGAGGCTCTCCAGCAGATGAGAATGGACCTGGCGGAGGGAAACTACATTCTCTACAATGAATATGCGGAAGCGACAGATCCGGGAGTAGTGCTCAATGAGTTTGGACAGCGGGATTTTGACCTGACAAGAAAATATATGGACTGCAGCGTTTTCAGGATAGAAGAAGACGGAACCGCAGCCGCGGAAGACAGAGAGGCCGGTTCTTCAGACGGGGAGAACGCAGAGAGCGCGGATTCTGAGGCGGCTGAAGAAAACGCAGATCCTGTACAGGTGGATAAAAATAGTGAGGCTGACGCGGGGGAAGGACGCCAGATGGTCTCTCTTCTGGATAATGTATCAGAGGAGGTGCAGGAGCATCTGGCCGCTCAGGATACAGATTACTATGGGTTCCGGGTACAATACACGTTTTCGAATGACGGCCTTTTATCAGGGGTCCAGGTGGATGGGACGTGGCTCTCTCCGGAGGAGGCATACAGCCTGGAGCGCCTGTATATCTATGAAGCTGAGGACGTGGCGAATACGTATGGAATATCAGAAATAGCAACGCCTTCGGATGTCACGGTGATCTATGGAATGACGGAACAGAACCTTAGCGCTTATGCGAAGGCAGTGGGTACAGGGAATGCGGATATATACGCTCTGGGGGGCTCAGGCGCATATAATGATACGCTGGAGATCTTAAGCCTCCTGGTGCTGGCGGCAGCCCTTCTCTTCCCTGCATCCAGGAGGCTGGATATCAGCGGAATGAGAATGTTTGCCGTACCGTTTGAGATCCCGGCAGCGGTTGTGTTCCTCTGGATTGGGAGTGATCTGTATTTTCTGCCCATAGAGGTGGTCTACGGTACACTCAACGGGACATTGCTGCCCAGGATAGGAGACGGGGGAATGGAACTGCCGGAAATGGCTGTCAATTTCCTGATGTGGGCAATGGTATTTGGCATTATATTCTGGGTTGTTACGTCGTTGAGGGCAATGATACGTATGAAAGGCGCTTATTGGAGAGAGCGCACGCTGACCGCCAGGTTCATCCGGCGGATTCGGAACCGAGGTGTTGAATATGGTGGGACTATGACACAGAAAGCGGGAGGGATACTGCGGAAAGTCAAGGGATTTTTCGCGAGGCAGTATGACGCGCTGCTGCACTTAGACTTTCAGGACAGGACGAACCGGACGATTCTGAAGGTGGTGCTTGCCAACTTCTTGATCCTGTGTTTGGTATGTGTGTTCTGGTTTTATGGAATATTTGCCCTGATTCTATATTCACTGCTCCTGTTTATCTTCCTGCGGAAATATACAAAAGATCTCAAGGAGAAATATAAACTGCTTTTAAGAGCCACAAACCAGCTGGCAGACGGACATCTGGATGTGCCGATTGAAGGGGATATGGGCCTTTTTAATCCGATCCAGGATGAGCTGATGAAGATCCAGAAAGGATTCAAAAAAGCGGTTGACGAAGAGGTGAAAAACGAGCGGATGAAGACAGAACTGGTAACGAATGTATCTCATGACCTGAGGACTCCGCTGACCGCGATTATCACCTATACGGATCTGCTCAAGAACGAAAACAATGAGGAAAAGCGCAGAGAATATATCGAAGTCCTGGAGAGAAAATCGCTGCGGCTGAAGGTACTGATTGAAGACTTGTTTGAGATCAGCAAGGCGGCAAGCAAAAGTGTTGCCATGCACTTTATGAAGGTAGATATCGTCAATCTCCTAAAAGAAGTGGGGCTGGAAAATGACGGGAAAATTAAAGACGCCAGCCTGGAAATCCGCTGGAAGCTGCCGGAGCAGAAAATTGTTATGTGGCTGGACAGCCAGAAGACTTACCGCATCTTTGAGAACCTGATTGTGAATATCACAAAATATGCCATGCCTCATACGCGGGTCTATATTGAGATGACCGAGCAGGAAAATTCTGTACACATTTCTATGAAAAATGTGTCGGCGGCGGAGCTGGATTTCGACACAGACGAGATTACAGACCGGTTTGTCAGAGGGGATTCTTCGAGGAATACAGAAGGGTCCGGCCTTGGGCTTGCCATTGCGAAGAGCTTCGTGGAACTTCAGCACGGCACGCTTAAGATTTCTACGGAGGCGGATTTATTCAAAGCGGATATTATTCTGCCGAAACTGGAGATTCCCAGTGAAGAGCAGGAGGAGGAAAAACCGGAGGCAGACAGCAGCAGTTTATGATATAATTGCATCAGAAACCTGGCCGGCACAGGCTGGCAGCCCTCTTTTTCGGGCAGAGTGCGTGCATATTCGGACAGAGAGGGCAGCAGGATACATGAGAGAGGAGAATCGTGTATGAGGTATGAGATCAAAGGCGACACACTTCCGGTAGTAATTTGTTATCTGGAAAATGGGGAGGCGATGATTACGGAACGGGGCTCTATGAGCTGGATGTCGCCGAACATGAAGATGGAGACCACATCCAATGGGGGAATCGGAAAGGCTTTGGGCAGAATGTTTGCCGGGGAAGCTCTGTTCCAGAACCGCTATACAGCAGAGGGCGGAAGCGGGATGATCGCGTTCGCGTCCAGCTTCCCGGGACAGATCTGTGCCTGGGATGTCAGCCCGGGGAATGAAGTGATCGTTCAGAAATCAGGCTTTCTTGCGGCAGAGGAGAGTGTGGAGCTGTCCGTGTTCTTCCAGAAAAAGCTTGGAGCGGGGTTCTTTGGCGGCGAGGGATTCATTATGCAGAGACTGTCCGGGAAGGGGACGGCATTTCTTGAATTTGACGGGCATGTGGTGGAATATAACCTTCAGCCAGGCCAGCAGATCGTGATTGATACCGGATACCTTGCAGCAATGGATGCCACATGCAGCATGGAGATCAAAACCGTGCCGGGACTTAAGAACATGGTATTTGGCGGGGAAGGAGTGTTCAACACTCTTATAACCGGACCGGGACGGGTCTGGCTCCAGACGATGCCGATTTCAGGCGTAGCGGCAGAGATCCTGAAATTCATGCCGTCAGGGAAATAGTCCTGCGAGAACAAACCGGGGCATCTGCAGGATTGATCATGATCCTGCAAAGTGCCCGCTGCCGCGGCTGCGCACAGCTCCGATCCCGATCCCGCCGGGGCCCACATGGGTGCCAATGCTCATGGTAAGTGGGAAATATACGAATTCCATATCGGGAAAATTCTCCCGCATCTCAGCTTTAAAAGCTTCCAGTTTTTCCGGCTCCATCGGGGTATTAGCCAGTCCGACTTTCAGGCAGCCCTGCTCCCTGAGGGCGGAGAGCCTGGCAGAAATATCTTTCTTTACAGCGCCAAGCATCGTGTGGAATGCGGACTTCATTCCACGCGCCTTGGCAAAAGAATCCAGTTTATCCCCCTGTATGGTCAGCACCGGTTTCAGCCTGAGCATGCTGCCGACAGCGGCTGCCGCGGGGGTGATCCGCCCTCCCTTTTTCAGATATTCCAAGGTGTCTACAGCAATATAGATTGTGGCGTCCAGCGCTTCGCGTTCAAGGATGGCTTTGATCTCCGCGCCTGACTTCCCTTCATCCGCCAGTATCCTGGCATCCAATACGGAAGCAGCCTGTGTGACGGAAATGCGGTGATTGTCCACAATGTGGACCCTCTCTTTATACGGTGCGTCCTGCGACAGGATGAGCGCGGTCTGGCAGGTGTTGCTCAGGCCGGAGGACATGGGGATAAAAACGATCTCATCATAAGAGGAGAGAAGTTCGTCCCACATAGCTGTCACATCTCCGGGAGAAGGCTGGGAGGTTGTAATTACAGCACCGGAAGCCTGCTTCTTATAGAACTCCTCCGGGGTAATATCCACCCCTTCATAGTAAGTTTTTCCATCGATAATCACCGGCATGGGGAGTACGCTGACCCCGTAATCTCCGCTTTCCAATGGCATGATTCCACAATTGGTGTCTGTCATAATGGCAATTCCAGACATAATATCCCTCCTGATTTTCTATAGGTCTGTCTGACCGCTGGTTTTCCTTTATTGACCGTTATTATAACAGGTGTTAAAATTATAGCAAACTAGCATTTGATTCACAATGAACAATGGAAAGAAAATGTAAGATATCTATACAAAAAAGGAAATGTGTTAAGAAATGGAAGACAAACGAATCATTAAAACAAAGCGCAGCCTGAAAGCGGCTATGGTCAGCATGCTTGTAAAAGAGGATTTTGAACACATCTCTATTACAGAACTGTGCAGAAAGGCAGAAGTCAGCAGAATCACCTTTTATTCCCATTATAATGACAAATATGCCCTCCTGGACGATATATTTAACGATATGCTCAAAGCCGGCACAGAGGATTATTATAGGAGGCAGGAAGAGAATAATCCGGCGCACAGACTGGCAGCCGGCTATGTGAACATGCTGGACAGTATTCTGGAACTATTTTATGAGAGATTTGATTTCTTCCAGCATACAAATCCCGAGAAAAATCCTTACCTGGCTTCCCGTTTTTACAGCATCGTACTGGAGACAGTAGAGATGCATACCCTGCATGTGAAAAAGCGGCTCAAGCTGAAGTATTCCCCCAAAAAGATTGCCGGTTTTGTGTGCTTTGGGATGTTTGGGTTCGTAAATGAATCCCATAAAGAAAAAACACCGCTGGAAGAGATTAAAAGACAGGCCAGAGAACTGCTTACGGATCTATTGAAATCGGGAATACTGACTGAGAACGAAGGGGAAAAGCAGGGAGAAAAACGGACATAAAAAATGGAAGCAATGGGGCTCGAACCCATGACCTCTCGCGTGTGAGGCGAACGCTCATCCCAGCTGAGCTATGCTTCCATGTGAACTATTATATCACCACTGCCGGAAAATGCAAGTCCGCAAAAAGACAAGATTTTTATCAAAAAATATCGCTCTATCATCATTTCGACGATAGAGCGATAATCTCTTGTCTAATAATGCGGAAGAGGAGACTTGAACTCCCACAGGATAAAACTCCCACTAGAACCTGAATCTAGCGCGTCTGCCATTCCGCCACTTCCGCTCGACAAGAAATATCTTACCACAACACAAACACTTTGTAAACCCCTAATTTTCTATTTTGCGAAGTTGAGTTTACCATTTGCGAAGTAGGGTAATATTTGTATAAATGTTATGGCAGCTTATAACATGCCATTCTGTAAGGAATAAAATATCCCTGTTCGTGCCGGCAGACCGGGCATACCTTGGGGGCGAGCTGGCCTTCGTGGATATAACCACAGTTCGTGCACATCCATTTCGATACTTGTTCACCATGATAATACGTATTGGATTCAAGCATTTCAGCCAGCTTCCCGAAACGTCTTTCGTGTATATGCTCAATCTCCGCGATTTGGTAGAAAGCAGAGGCGGCTTCATGGAACCCTTCTTCTTTCGCCGTGTCACCAAAAGCCTGATAGACATCCGCATACTCTTCATGTTCGTTGTGCTCGGCCGCGCGAAGAAGCCCGGGAAGGCTGTCCTGCTGGTCAATCGGGTAAGTGCCGTCAATATGAATGGTCTCCCCGGACAGTTCCTTTAGCAGGTCATAAAAACGCTCCGCGTGCGCACGCTCCTGGTCCGCAGTGTAGCGGAAGACGTCAGCGACTGTGAGCATCCCCTCCTCTTCCGCCCTTTCCGCGGCGATTGTGTAGCGGTTTCGGGCCTGGCTCTCGCCGGCGAAAGCGCGCATCAGGTTTTCCTTAGTTTTACTTTCCGAAAAATTAACAGACATAGTACACACTCCTTTCCTAATAAGGAGTATGTTCCACAGAAGAAAAAAATATTCCTGCAATAAGGGAAAATCTGGATTTGTTGGGGAAGACGATTTTAATGAATGAGTCCGAAAACAGCAATGCTTTCGAGAACGTATTCGTGGAGAGGGACGGGACGGAGCAGGTTCCGTTCCATGATTTGGGAAAGATCTAAAAGGAAGGACACACGGCTAAAAGCAATTGACCAGCGGAAGATTCGGCATACGCCTCAGGCATCCGCTGGTCAATTAACGCCGCGCGTCCTTCCTTTAAGACTTTCCGGCAAATCATTCCAAGTCGCCTGCTCCGCCCCGCCCCTCTCCACGAAAGTTCCCCGAAATAGATGCTGTTTTCTGCACGCATCCAAAAGAAAGTGTCCCCCGCAGACAAATGCAGGATTTCGAAAGAAGGTGAAGGGGGAGCGTTATTGGAGACAGCCGAAACTGCACCGGCCGCTGAGCAGCTATAGCTCCAGTTTTATTACCCTTTTCATTACTTTCCGGTCCGAGTATGGTTCTTTTTTTCAGTTACGCTCCCTCCTCACCCCGTTTTGAAATCCTGCATATGCCGGGAAGAGTCTTCACGGCCTGCGAAAATCCTAGAAAACAGCGGAGCGCCTTTTCGACCGCCTTTCTGCGCGGGGGTGTGGGTGGCT
>CAUEYX010000031.1 GCA_959022495.1 uncultured Lachnospiraceae bacterium
GTTAATGGAACAGTGGATGCCTGAGGCGTAAGCCGAATCTTCCACTGTTCCATTGTATTTAGCCGTGCTTCCTGCCTTTTAGATTTTCCCGGATTGCGGAACCGGAGCCAAATCCACGCCCCCGTTCTCCACGAATACGTCCTCAAATAATCCTGCTGTTTTCGGACCCATTCATTCAAACTCGTCTCCCTCACAAATCCAGATTTTCACTACCAGAGTTTTTTATAAATCTGCACTACATCTGATTTACTCGGCACCCTGGGATTTGTCACGGTGCACGCGTCCTCCAGCGCGGCGTCAGCCATGCGGTCGATCGCCTTGAAGTATTCGTCCTCAGATATGGTGCCCATCTGTGAGATCGACAGCGGAATATCCATCTCTTTTAACATGAACTGTACCCAGTTCACCAGGGATCTCACTGTCATGATTTTATTGTAGCTGCTCAGTCCCAGGATCTGCGCCACAGTAGAGTAGCGCTTTACAGCCGGGAGATATTCTGAACGGCTCTTGCTGTGCTTATTGATATCACTGTTAAACTCAATAATATGAGGCAGAAGCATCGCGTTAGCGCGTCCGTGGGGAATATGGAACGTCGCCCCAAGCTGATGTGCCATGCCGTGGTTGAGTCCCAGTGACGCGCAGTTGAATGCCAGCCCTGCCAGGCAGGACGCGGAATGCATCTTCTGACGCGCGTGGGTGTCGCTTCCGTCCAGATACGCCCTGAGCAGGAACACACCGCAGATTTCGATAGCCTTTTCTGCCAGCGCTGTGGAGAAATCATTGCGGTTTGTGCTGACACACGCTTCCAGCGCATGGGTGAATACATCCATTCCGGTATCCGCGGTCACAGCCGGCGGAACACTCTTGACAAGCTCCGCGTCCAGGATCGCTTCATCCGGCATCATGGATCTTGATACCAGAGGATATTTCACCTGCTCCGCGGGATCAGTCACAACCGCGAAAGACGTCACCTCTGATCCGGTACCGCTTGTGGTGGGGATTGCGATCAGCCCGACATCCGCATAATGGTCCACCCGGAGCGCAAACTCACGGATGGATTTAGATGAATCAATGGCTGATCCGCCGCCCACTGCCACGATCACATCCGGGCGGTATTCCAGCATCTTGTGAACCCCCTCGCTGATCTTTTCGATCGGCGGGTCCGGCACAACATCTTTAAAAATCTCGAACTCCTTGTTCCCCCTCCGAAGAGGCTCTGTCACAAGCTCGATCATTTTCCCCTGGGCGATAAACGGATCTGTCACGACCAGCACTTTCTGGTATGGAATCTCTGCCAGACGGTCCAGCGCCTGATCCCCAAAGTAAATTCTTGTTTTAATATCAAAGCTCTTCATAGCTGTCCTCTCTATTCAGAATAAATGCATTTTATTCTTGAATCTTTAAATATCTGGAGCCATCTTTCCTCCGGCTTCTCATCCGTGATCACCATGGTGAGATCATCCAGAGTTCCGATCTCCGTGAATGCTATTTTATCAAATTTACTGCTGTCGACCGCAAGGATTTTCTCCTTCGCCGCGGCCAGCATGGTTGTCTTATTGTTCGCGTGAAGCTCATCCGAATCCGTCATTCCCGCGGAGACATCAATCCCTTTACAGGAAATAATCGCTTTATCTACGTGATACGTCCTGAGCATCTTGTCAGTCTGGGGACCGACCAGCGCGAAAGACCCTTCCCGTGACACTCCGCCTGTTGACAGAACTGTCCAATCCTGCACATCAAAAAGTTCGATAATGATCTCGATCGAATTCGTGATGACGGTGAGGTTTTTTCTGCCTTTTTCCTGAAGTGTCTTTGCAATGTATACCGCGGTGGAGCTGGCGTCCAGCATAATACTGTCGCCGTCCTTGACAAGCCTGCTGACCAGTTCCGCAATATGCTGTTTTCCTACGATATTACGGTTTTTTCTGATATTAAACGGCAGTTCTATATTAAAATTCTCATTGATCACAGCACCGCCATAACTTTTGATGGCATAGCCGTCATTCACCAGCTTTTCAAGATCCCTTCGGATCGTCTCCTCCGAGACATCATACAGCTGGCTCAATTCGCTTACAACAACTCTTCTGTCGGTCTGCAGTTTTTCCAGGATTTCATTTCGTCTCTCTATTGCAAGCATGTTACTGCCTCCTGTCTATGCCAAAACAGGCCCTCCGGCTGCTCTGCTCACGCTCCGGCAGCATTCTGCCGCTATGATGCAGGTAAAAGCAGGGAAGAGCCTGTCTGTCTTATAGCATATTATAAAATTGCATCGCGAATCTGGGCATCAGGATGAGCAATAACGGAAGAATCGAGGAACATTCCTCTGTCCTTCACCGCTTCCTTCGCCCGCTCGATCGCTGCCTCCACAGCAGCTACTTCTCCTGTCAAGAGCATGTATGATTTTCCGCACATTCCCCTTGCGATACGCAGTTCGATCAGATCTACGATGGCTGTCTTCGCCGCCTCATCGGCCGCGACAATGATGGATGCCGCATCGTATGTCTCGAAGATGCCCAGTGCGGATACATCCTCAATCTTTGCCGCGCCATAGATCGCCGGGAAAATAGATTCATGCGGGTTTCCGAGTACAAAACTGTCGATCAGATGGAAGCCATGCAGCTCTCTGGCATTGTCTACCGCTGCCTTCACGGCGCTCAAGTCACCTGTAATGATCGCAATATATTTACCCGGACATACTGTCTGAGCTTCGATTATGCTGACTTCAGAGGTCTTTACCATAGCGTCCGCCGCGGTAATACCTGCTGAAACAGTCTTATATTCTACCATTCCAATTGCCTTACTCATTGCCTGCACGTCCTTCCTAAGTTTCTATGATCACATATTTATCATTTACTTCAGTCACTGTCCCCGTCACGGAGGCGTGTATTCCAACACTTAAACCTTTGCCGGGTTCAGCGATCATCTGTCCCTTTGTCACCTTATCGCCGGCTTTTACAACAGCCGACGCAGGCGCGCCGATATGCTGGCTCAACATGATACGCACTCTCTTTACCGGAACCTCTGATTCATCCAGAGGAGCCTCTTTATTGTACTTCGTCAGGTCAAGTCTCGCCATCAGGCGTTCCATCGGGACTTTCCTGTATTCTCTCTCCGGTCCCACCGGCTTTGCCTCCACCTGGGGAGGGCGGATGCCGTTCGCGCGAAGCCCTGCCTTGTATTCTGCCATCAGGCTTCTGGGTGAGAGCCCCTGGAAACAGGAATACAGTTCACAGACGCCACAGGATGAGCAGAACATCGTATTCACAAAAATATTCGGCTCCTGAATATCCTTACATGTGGCTGCAAGCATGAACTTATTTGGCTCGATCGGATGTCCGAGCGCATGTCTCGGGCAGAGATCTGTACACATCGAACACTGACAGCAGCAGGCTGCCGCCCGTTTCATGTCGATGGAATTTTTCTTTAATTTCTTTTGTATAATATAATGGTCTTCCGGCAGTACGAGGATTGCATTTGTCGTCTTTGTGACAGGCTGCGCCCCGGTGCCGATATTGCCCATCATCGGCCCGCCTACAAAATATACCGGATTTGGCGTTGTCACTCTCCCTGCCTTTGCCACAACCTCGTCGAGAGGTGTTCCGATGGGAACACGCACAGTTATGGGATGTTCGACCTCCGCCACCACAGATACCAGTTTATCCTCCACTGGTGCCTGCTCATTCAGTGCCCTGTATACATTGTATACGGTCTCTACGTTAAACACCGCTACTCCGCTCTCGATGGGAAGCCCGCCGGGGCGTACCACCTTTCCGGTCACTTCGTAGATGAGGACAACTTCATCGCCTGCCGGATACACTTCGTCCAGCAGTCCCAGCCTGACCTCCGGATATTGGCCGATCACCGCGTCCACTGCCTCGATCGTCTTCTTGTAGGCTTTCTTGATGCCGATGATAACTTCCTTTGCACCGACTGTCTCGCCGATCATATGGAATGTATCTACGATCTCTTTGGCATATTTCTCAAGCAGCTGCCTGTGCAGCCTCAAGAGCGGTTCACACTCCGCACAGTTCAGGATAATCGTCTCCGCACGCTGATCCAGCTTTGCATATGTCGGAAATCCTGCACCGCCCGCGCCGACGATACCGTTCTGCTGCAATATGCCGCTCAATTCTTTCATATCCATAATTCCACTACTCCAGTCCTGATCCATCGTCAATAATTCCTACGATCGCCGCGTCGATGGGGGAATCTGGCATTCCGCTTCCGATTCTTGCCGCGCTGCCCTGTGCGACGAGCACATACTCGCCGATGCCCGCGCCGATCTTATCGATGGCAATGAGCTGTTTCGCACCGGAATGCATATGCTCCAGAACGTCTACGATCATGAATTTATTGCCGACCAAATTTTCACATTTGCGTGTTGAAACAACACTTCCAACAACTTTTCCTATCAGCATGATATTATCCTCACCGTGTCACCGGTCGCGATCTTTGCAGCATTTGCCTCATCTGTATCAATATGCATTTCAAGGGTAAAGCTGTCATCCACGCGGATCTTCACGCGGTTGAAGATCGTTCCTCTCTCGTTATCTGCTTTCACTGAGACGATATCGCCATCGTGCACCCCGGCTGCCATGGCATCCTTCGGGGACATATGTATATGGCGCATCGCAATGATGCATCCTTCATCCAGGTACACCGCCCCTTTTGGCCCTACGACCGCGATGGGAGCGCTCCCTTCGATCTTTCCGGACTCCCGGATCGGCGCGTTCACGCCCAGACGGACCGCGTCTGTCGCGGAGACCTCCACCTGGGTCTGCTTTCTCACAGGACCGAGCACTCTTACATTCTCAATCGCCCTGAGTTTAAGCCCTACGATAGTCACGGTCTCATTAGCCGCGAACTGTCCGCCCATAAGGCCTTTCTTTCTCGTCAGATGGTACCCTTCTCCGAACAGTGCCTCGACATGCTCCTGCGTAAGATGGATATGCCTTGCGGACACCCCGATCGGCACCATGTATCCTGCCCCTTCAGAGGATTTCTGCTTCTCAACTGCTTCCAGGACCAGTTTTGTAATTAATGCTACATTACTGTTATCCATACTTTCATTCTCCTCCAGAAACGGATCTTAATGACCCGCTTTCTTCTGCATGCAGGGAACGGACGCCGCCCGTTCCCCGCGGGGTCTGTCAATCATACCTTGATTATTTCAGAACCGGAAGGATCTTCTCCACATCATTGTGCGGTCTCGGGATTACGTGTGTAGCTACAAGCTCGCCGAGTCTTCCTGCTGCCTCTGCGCCGGACTCAACTGCGGATTTCACAGCGCCTACGTCGCCGCGTACCATTACTGTTACAAGTCCGCTTCCGATCTTCTCTGTTCCTACCAGAACGACGTTAGCAGCCTTTAACATTGTATCTGCTGCCTCGATTGACGCTACCAGACCTCTTGTTTCCACCATTCCTAATGCTTCCTGTGACATTCTTCTTTCCTCCTTCTGAATCGTTGGTTGTTCCTGAACCGTTGTTTCCGCCTTCTGCGCCGTCTTTCTCACTCTTCGTACAGTTTTAGCCGGCGCTTTGGCTGTTGTTGTTTTCTTTTCTTCTGCCATTTCAAACTGCCTCCTAACTCACTCTGTTTGCACTGCCGCTTATGATCTTGAGTATCTCCTCATGAGGACTCGGGATCACGACCCTGCAGACAGGTTCTTTGATTCCGTTCGCCGCGGCAGCTTCTATGGCCTGTCTGACAGCGGATACATCGCCGCGGATAATGATTGTAACCAGCCGTCCGCCCAGTTTTTTCTCCCATGTGACAAGCTCGACTTCCGCGGTCTTGCACATAATATCGATGGCTGCTACCGCTGCCGTTACACTCGGGATTTCAAAAAATCCATACGCTTTTCCCATGAGACTGCTCCTTTGCTCTGATTTGAAGACCTCTCACGCAGTATAATTATACAGTCGGAAGGATCTTTTCAACATCGTTGTGCGGTCTCGGGATCACGTGTGTAGCTACAAGCTCGCCGAGTCTTCCTGCTGCGTCAGCGCCTGTCTCAACTGCTGCTTTGACAGCTCCTACATCGCCGCGCACCATAACGGTCACCAGTCCGCTTCCGATCTTCTCTGTTCCTACCAGTGTTACCTCAGCTGCCTTTGTCATTGCGTCTGCAGCCTCGATCGCTGCTGTAAGTCCTCTTGTTTCCACCATTCCTAATGCCTGCTGTGACATTGCCATTGTTCATTTCCTCCTAAATCTCTTCGATATCTTTTTCGTTAATGATATGTGGTTCGCCTTTATCCAATCCGGTAAGCTTCAGCATCTTCTCCGTATCCTCTGTCGGCCTTGCGATCTCATATTCGTTCACAACGCCTGCCAGCTCTTCCGCCTTCGCCTTTGCCGCCTCAAGCGCTGCCGTGACATCGGATACGCTTCCGCGGAATTTCACCATGACAATCAGTGGTACGGGTAATTCATCTGCGTTTGCCGGTTTGTTTTTGTCGAATTTTTCAAGCCATACATTCCCTGCCTTGCACCCGGCATCCGCCGCCGCAAACGCTGTAGCCAGCCCGAAAACTTCCAACATGCCTACTGCATCTCCCATAATGATTCACCTTATTTATTGATGATGGCGATCTTGAGTCCCTTCATAGCAAGATTTGTCTCGTGGGCCTCATTGATCTCCTCCAGCGGGAACTCATGTGTAATCAGGTCATCCATCGGAAGCCCGATTGCTTTCGCCCTCTTCAGGAAATCAAATGTTGTCGCGTAATCTCTCAGTGTGTATACCCAGGAGCCGACCAGTGTGATCTCCTTGGAGCAGAGGTCAAAGTGCGGGTTGATCGTCGCGTCTCCGCCGTTGATGAAGAACCCAAGCTCACATAAACCGCCGCCATTGCGGATAAATTTGTAAATGTTCGCGTGTGCCACCGGTGATCCCGTGCACTGGAACGCGAAATCTGCAAGGTGCCCGCCGCACGCCTCTTTCACTGCCTCTGTCAGAGCCTCGATTCCCTTGTGTTCCATGAAGTTGACAGACTTCTCAGCGCCCATCTTCTTCGCGAATTCAAGTCTCTGTGCGTTTCCGTCGACCGCGACGATGTTCTCGATGCCCATCGTGCGCAGAACCGCGATGCAGATCAGGCCGATCGGTCCGCATCCCTGTACGACAACTCTGCTGTTGAATCTTAAGATTCCTGTTGTCTTCGCTCTCTCTACCGCATGTACAAGAACCGCGCATGGCTCAATGAGAATACGGGATTTCAGATCCAGGTCGCTTACGTTAAAGATGGATGATCCTTCGCGGACCAGGATGTAATCTGAGAACCATCCGTTCAGATGGATGTCATCATCCGGAAGAAGTCCGTATACATCAGCGCCGCCGATGTTTTTCTTATTCAGGTCGAACATCTCGATCTCCGGGTCATCCTTAAAGATCATGCATGTAACAACTTTGTCACCGACTTTCAGCGGTTTTCCGGCGCTGTCTGTCTTCACATTTTTACCCATCTTGACAATCTCGCCGGTCCCCTCGTGTCCGAGCGCTACCGGGATCAGTCCGAACGGGTCTCTCTTAAATTCATGGGCATCTGTTCCGCAGATACCGCATCCTTCTACTTTAACAAGGATGTCTCCGTCTCCCACTTCCGGGATCGGGAACTCTTTGATGTCATAATGCTCAAGGGAAGTCAGCATCGCAACACGCGCTGTTTTCGGGATGGCCTGGCTTTCAGCCGGCTGCGCGGACGGAGAAGGGATCTTCTTGTCCAGCATGCTCTCCAGCACCTGTTTTACGACGGCTTCCACATTAGCGGAATTCATTTCCATGGTATCTACCTCCTATTTTGTTTCTTTCGACTTTTGCGCCATGCACAGCTCGATTCCGCTCTGCTTCATCTCGCTGATGGCGTGCGCCATATGCTTCCGCCGTGCGAAATATGTACCTGCAGGCAAGCCTGCGTACATATTTTCACGCCGTAAGCGCACGGCTTATCGTATACACAGGCTGTCGCTCATCACGCAGCGCCTTCTCTTTGTGAATGTGCTCGCGCTCGTGAGCCCCTCGCCTGTCCTGCTCGCGATCGTAAACGTACAGAATCCTTCTCCGCCGAACCCGAGCGCCGCATAAGACGGACCGTTCTTTACAAGGATCGCTGTATCGATCGCTTTCGCGTATTTTGTAATATTATCTACATTCTTTGAGTGGATGTGCGCGGAGTGACGGTTGCCATGCTCAAGCCACACAGCCTGTTCTACCGCTTCATCAAAATCCTTTGCCCTCACAACGCCGAGAATCGGCATCATAAGCTCTTCCGCGATCAGCGGATGCTCCTTCGGACCTTCGAATGTAATACACCTGATATTATCCGGCACAGTCACACCGATCATTCCCAGAAGGGTTTTCGCGTCGCGTCCCACACATTTCCTGTTCAGTTTACCGTCTTTGAGGACGACCGCCGTCAGCGCGTCCTGCTCCTCTTTGGAAGCGAGGTAACATCCCTGCTCATTGACCAGGTAGTTCATCAGCTCGTCCGCGATGGAATCAACTGCCACGATCTCCTTCTCAGCGATACACGGAAGGTTGTTGTCAAAGGTACATCCATTTACAATGTCCTCCGCGGCCTTCCTGACATCTGCCGTCTCATCGACCAGCGCCGGCGGGTTCCCCGCGCCTGCCCCGATTCCTCTTCTTCCAGAGGAGAGAACCGCTGTCACGACTCCCGGGCCTCCGGTTGCCGCGATGAGCTGGATCGCTTTATGTTTCATCATGATATTGCTTGTCTCAAGCGTCGGATGTTCGACCGTGCACGCAATATTGTCCGGACCGCCCGCCTCTATAGATGCCTCATTTAAGAGGTTGACCGCATAGATGGACGTCTTAATCGCCGCCGGATGCGGATTGAACACGACGGTGTTCCCGCCCGCGAACATTCCGATCGTATTGCACAAAACCGTCTCGCTGGGATTTGTACAGGGCGTAATCGCGCCGATAACCCCGAACGGCCCCATCTCAATGAGGGTCAGTCCTCTGTCCCCAGACCACGCTGTTGTCGTAATATCCTCCGTCCCCGGAGTCTTCTCGGCAACAAGCTGATGTTTGAGGATTTTGTGCCCGACATTTCCCATGCCGGTCTCCTGCACGCCCATGCGCGCCAGGATCTCCGCATTCTCCTTGATCTTCCTGCGGATATTGGAGATCACTTTTTCTCTGTGGTCCAAAGACATCCTGGCCACGATCTTCTGCGACTTCTTCGCCGCCTCGATGGCTTCGTTCATATCCGTGAACACGCCTCTGCTTCCCGATACATCAGAAGCAATCTGCATCTTCGCCACGACCTCCTGAACGATGTCCTGAACCATCTGTTCATTTACAGACACTCTAATACCTCCTTGAAGACTTCCTTCCCGTAAGCCGCGATTGCCGTGTCTTCCTCCGCCGAACCGCCGCTCACACCGAGAGCGCCCACGATATGTCCGTCGGCCTCAAGCACCTCGCCGCCGCCAAAGATCACGATCTTCCCATTGTTCGTGAACTGGATTCCATAGAGGTCCTGACCCGGCTGGCTTAAGCGCCCCAGCTGTTCTGTAGACATTTTGAGGCTTGCGGAAGTATAAGTCTTATTAATTGCAATGTCAAAGCTTGCTATGTACGCATCGTCCATACACTGGACGGATACGGGCCTTCCTGACTTGTCCGAGACAGCGGCCACGATGCTGACACCCATTTCCGCCGCTTTTGCCTTGACCTTTTCAATCAGGGCATTGGCAAGATCAAGCGTCATCACATGCTTTTTACATTGACAGACATGTTTTTTCTCCTGCGCGGGAGCCTGTTCTTTCATCTGACTGAGCACGGCTCTCACTGCATTGGTGATGTCTTGTTCATTCATAGCTCTGCCTCACTTCGCAGTTATTACATTCCTAACTGCTCCATTACCTTTTTCGTGATGGAAGCGATCAGGTCTGCGTCTGTACCTTCAGCCGGCGCTGCCGCTTTGCTTCCGCAGTTTCCGCCGCATGAATGGCAGCTCGGTTTACCAGCCTGTGCGTTCGGGCAGAGGTTTGCCGGATGCTTGCCCGGAAGTCCCATCTGTCTTCTGATCTCGTACAGTCTCTCAACCTGCTCTTTTGTAAACTCCTGCGGGCCGCCAACCTGCATTGACTGGTAAAGCAGCTGTGCATAGAACTCTGTGGATTCCATCTTGTGGTATGCTGCCAGAAGGCTGTCAGAATAGGTCAGCGCTCCATGGTTCTCAAGGAGAACCGCGTCAAAATGCTGCAGATACGGCTCTACTGCGTCCGGAATCTCCATTGTGGACGGCACGCCGTATTTCGCGATCGGCACACATCCAAGGGCAATGACTGCCTCCGGCATGATCGGCTGCGTCAGCGGGATGCCAGCGATAGCGAATGTTGTGGCATACAGCGGATGCGCATGTACAACTGCGTTTACATCCGGTCTCTTTTCATAGACACGCATGTGCATCTTGATCTCAGAAGAAGGCCTGAATCCTTTGTTCGCCTGAAGAACATTGCCTTTCTCATCAACTTTGCAGATGTACTCCGGAGTCATGAAACCTTTGCTGACACCTGTAGGCGTACATAAAAATTCATGGTCATTGAGCTTTACAGAAAAGTTACCGTCGTTTGCGGCAACCATTCCGCGGTTGTAAACTCTTTTACCGATCTCACACATTTCTTTTTTGATTTCGTATTCGTTTTGCATCTCTTCTCCTCCTTGGATTCTACAAAACATTTTGTTTTGTGTTGTTTCTTTTTTTATACTACCACACAACCCCACAATAGTCAACTTATTTCAATGTTGGTTTTTCGTGGGTTTTGATTCATCTCTCTTATCCTCCAATCTGGCATTCCACACCGGATGCCGCCTGGGCAGCTCTCAAAAGTCTTACCATCTGTTCATTCTCCGGAGGAAGCACATCCCCCATCAAGTATGGTCTGCCAAGACCTTCGTATTTATCCTGCCCAAGCCTGTGGTAAGGCAGAAGATGCATTCTCTTTACATTTCCAAGGCTCCTTGTGTACTCCGCGATCTCCCGTATCTCCTCCTCCGTGTCATTGAAACCGGGAATCACCGGAACGCGGATACTCAGTTCTGTCATATGGGAAGCCGCGATTTTCTTCGCGTTTTCCAGCATAAGCTCATTGCCCCTGCCTGTGTATTCTTTATGCTTCGCCGAGTCCATGTGTTTGATATCCAGCAGATATTGATCCAGATAAGGTAGCAGCTCTTCGATCACCTTGTACTGCGCGCAGCCCATGCTCTCCATGGCAGTGCTGATGCCCGCCTCATACGCCGCCCGCAGTAAATCTCGCGCGAACTCCGGCTGGCACAGGCTCTCCCCTCCCGAGAGGGTCAGTCCGCCCCCGGTCCTTCTGTAATAGGGCCGGTCTTTCTCCACCGTCTCCATGACCTCCTCTACAGTCACATCTTCACCAATCACCTTGGGCTCCCCCAGGACCATCATCGTCTCAATCGCGTAATTCTGCGATTCCGGGTTGCAGCACCACCGGCAGCGCAGCACGCAGCCTTTTAGAAATACAATGGTGCGGATGCCATTTCCGTCGTGGATGGAATATCTCTGGATGTCAAAGATACGCCCTTTCGTCTTCAGATATTCTTCCATGCTGTTATAATCTCCTTCATTGATCGGGATACCGGACAGGCGTTTTACGCCATCCGCTGTCAGAATCCCTGCTCTGTCCTGCGAATAATGTCATCCTGGAGCGACTTGGACAGAGTTGTAAACAGCGCGCTGTATCCTGCCACACGCACAACCAGATGCTTGTACTGCTCCGGATGCTTCTGCGCGTCCAAAAGCGTCTCCCTGCTCACCACATTAAACTGCATATGGCTTCCCTTCTGGTCAAAGTAGGAACGGATGAGCCCGACAAAATTCTCAAGTCCCCTCCTTCCGCTCAGTGCTGACGGATGGAACTTCTGATTAAACAATGTCCCGTTGGACGCGATGAAATGATCCAGCCTTGATACGGAATTCGCAGCCGCTGTCGGCCCATGGGTATCCTTTCCGGCTGACGGCGAAACTCCGTCCGCCACCGGTGTATGTGCCAGACGTCCGTCCGGTGTAGCTCCTGTCTGTGCTCCAAGCGGAACATTGGCGGACACAGGATAAAGGCCTGCCTGAAAGATTCCGCCCCTCGGGTTTTTATATTCCTGGAGAGGACGTGTATAGGTATAGGCCACGTCTCTGGCAAACGCGTCCACCTCCGGGATATCATTTCCGAATTTCGGCACTTCGTCGATCAATTTCAGGATACGCTCTCCATTTGCTTTCACCTGCTCAGACTCAGACACAGCTGTCACTGTATTGATTACAGCTGTAATCTCTTTTTCCCCGACATTCTGCCCCTCCGCCTTCATCTCGGAGACAATCTGGGATACAATGCCCGCCACATCTTCCTGCGAAAGCCCTTTACCGTAATTGGTGGCCAGCGCCTCCTTCAGTTCATGCATGGTAACCTTTTTCTCATCATACACAAGCTTCTTAACGGCATAAAGTGAATCCGCCATGTTCGCGATGCCAAATCCCTGGGGACCGGTAAAGTTATAGACAGCGCCTCCTTCCTGGACCGTCTTTCCCCGTTTCATACAGTCATCAACCATAGAAGAAAGGAACGGAAGCGGGCACCGCTCCGCGTGCGCCATATCAATCGCATTGTCCGCATTTACAAGAAGTTTGACTGCGTAGTTCATCTGCGCCTTGTACGCGTTATAGAACTCGTCAAACGTCTTCATCTCTTCCACGTCCCCGGTCTTCAGTCCTACCTGGGCGCCTTTGTCCATACCATTAGAAAATACCAGTTCCAGCGGTCTGCACATGTTGAAGAACGCGGCGTCATGCCACCCTTCGGTCTTGCCGGCTTTCTGCGGCTCCACACAGCCGATGATATTGTAGTCCCTCGCATCCTGCAGCGTAAGCCCGCGGCTTACCAGAGCGGGAATGATGACCTCGTCATTGTAATAAGCCGGAAGCCCGATTCCCGTGCGTGTCAGTTCCGCTGCCCGGATCAGAAATTCATGAGGTGAGCCGTTCCACACCCGCACTGAGAATGACGGCTGAGGCAGGAATACATGTTCTGACGCTGTAATACACATGAATGACAGGTCATTCGTCACATCTACTCCGTCCTCGTTCTGACCCCCCGCGATCAGATTCTGGAACAGGCTGTACCCTGCAAATCCTTCCGCTGATACAGCATCTCTGCACTTATTCAAATCATTTAATTTCACCCAGATACAATCCATCAGTTCCTGGGCCGACTCTCTTGTAATCCTTCCGCTGTCGAGATCCTTCTTATAATAA
The DNA here is from genome assembly GCA_959022495.1 of uncultured Lachnospiraceae bacterium. Lineage (GTDB taxonomy): Bacteria > Bacillota > Clostridia > Lachnospirales > Lachnospiraceae > Mediterraneibacter. The sequence continues at coordinate 13,309 of CAUEYX010000031.1, forward strand.
GGATACATATACTGGTCGAATCTCCCCGGGGAAATGGAATGTCCGCTGGACTCGATCTGCAGAAGCTGCTGTACGAACCAGAACGACTGACACGCCTCATAAAAGCCTTCAGCACCTTTCTCCGGCACATGCGCGCAGTTCTGCGCAATGATAAGAAGCTCTTTCTTTCTGACCGGGTCCGTACATTCCTCTGCCTTCTGCAGCGCCAGGCGCGCATAACGTTTCGCGTAAGTTACAGCCGCGTCACAGCTGATGATCACCGCCTCAAGGAAACGTGATCTCTTCTGGTAATCCCCATCGCCAAAATCAAGCGATTCCAGTTCTGCTTCCGCCTTTCTTCGGATGCCCGAAAAACCCTCCGCGAGCACTTCATCGTATTTTACCGTAACATGCCCCACTCCATTATAGAAATAGTTGCCCGGCGTAAACATGTTGTGCTCCATAGCCAGAAGGGTCTCCGGTTCCATATAAGCCGTTGCCAGCTCACTTGTCGTGCGCCCCTTCCAGTAAGCGTCAGCTTCTTTCAATTCACGCTTAGTCTTCTCTGATATGTAGAATGGATCTGCGGTTCTGGTTTCTACTGTGTCAAACTCTGCCTCCAGCCATTCATAAGAGAATTCCGGATAAGTCTGGCATCCTCTGGGAGCGATCGTCGTGCTTCCGACAATTAATTCCTGGTCGCGGATCACAATCGGAATGTTCTCCAGAATATGCTGGAAGGCCTTCGCTCTTCGGATTACCATGGGTTCATCCTCTGTCTGCTTATAAGACTCTGTTATCAGCACGGCTCTGGCCGATTCGATCTCCGGCATCTTCGCATACAGCTCCTCAACAAGGGCGGGGATGCGTTCTGTCTTCGGGACCGGAGTACTGTCATAAGTATATAGCCCCATTGTACTTACTCCTTTCTTCCTATAATTGTCATCATTATACTGCGCGGCGCCTGACAAGTCAACGCGAAACCAACACATTATAATATTAAACACGTAGTTTTCCCACATAATCCAACATATAATTCGTTGTATTTATTTGTTTTTTATTTGTTTTTCCTGTTTTTCAGTTGACAAATCTTTTCGAACTCTTCATACTATAAGGAGAGTTTATATTGTCAGAAGGGAATGCCAATGGGAACTTACGAATTTGATATTCATACTCATACAATTGCAAGCGGGCACGGTTCCACCGCCACAATCACAGATATGGCGAAGGCTGCGGCTGCCCGCAATTTAAAACTGCTTGGCATCTCCGACCACGGTCCTGCCACACTGGGCGGCGGATGTGCCTCCTACTTCCGGAATCTGGCGTACGCCCAGAAAGAACGGCTGGGTGTGAAGATGCTTTACGGCGCGGAAGCAAATATTCTGGACTACCGGGGGCGCCTGGACCTGGATGAGGGTATTCTTAAATCTCTGGATTATGTAATCGCAAGCATGCACCAGCCTTTGATCAAGCCCGGCACCATGGAGGAGAATACGCAGGCTTATATCAATGCCATGAAAAACCCGCATGTATCCATCATCGGGCACTGCAGCGACACCCGGTTTCCTGTAGATTATTTCCGGCTGTTCCAGGCAGCAATGAAATATCATGTACTTCTTGAGATCAACAACAGTTCCTTAAGCCCGGACGGCTACAGGGGCAATACAAAATTTAATGATCTTCTGATCCTGAATCTGTCCCGCCATTTCAGCTGGCCGGTGCTTTTCTCAAGCGACAGCCACGGCACAAAACACGTAGGCGATTTTACATACGCGGCGGAGGCGGCACAACTCGCCGAAGTTCCCCGGTCCCTTATTTTAAATGATTCGGCGGAGGCTTTGTTAAGCTTTTTGAAAGACCGGTAAATCCCGCCCGAAATGTATAAAAGTAATATCCCCCGCATACTCTATATGCAGAAATTCTTTTTCTGCATATACGGAATGTGGGGGATTTTTATATGGATTATGAAAATACAAAATCTGTCAAATCTTATTTTATCGCGGGCATTCTCTTCGCATCTGTCCTTGGGACTCTGTCCCATTTTTTCTATCAATGGTCCGCTGGAAATCCGGTAATCGCCCTCTTCTCCCCAGTTAATGAATCCACCTGGGAACACATGAAGCTGGTCTTCTTCCCGGTCCTGCTTTGGAGTTTCTTTCTGCCTGCCGGCATCCGCAAAAGCAATCCTTCCCTGCGCCCCGCCCTCCTGGCGGGAGGGCTGCTGGGCACATGGAGCATTCCGGTTCTTTTTTACACCTATTCCGGCATACTTGGAAAGGATGTGGCTTTCATTGATATTGCTATCTTTTTTATCGCCGTCCTCATCAGTTTCGGCACCGCATGGAAACTTGGCAGATCCTCCGGGGCAGGGGAATTCCGGCTGTTGATCGGAGTCCTGTCCATCCTCATGGCGCTGGCATTTTTCCTCTTTACCTTCGCTCCTCCCCAGATCGGCCTCTTCGCGGAACAGCTGTGACGCCGGAATGTCCAATAGCAGAATGCCCGGCATTTCTTTTCTATTTTATCTTGTCACAACATCCACCGGGACATTGAAGATCTTCGCCACTTTTAAAATGGTGTCGATATGTCTTCCGGATGCTGCCGCAAAGTGGTGAGTCGGTCCGCATTCGCTCCAGCGGGTCACAAACTCTCGGGCGCCGCATGTGAAACGGGTCCGCATATTCGTATCGCCAAAGGAAAGGATCGGACCTTCCTCATTCACGCCTTCCGCCACAATGAACTTGAAATGCCCGTCGCCATCCTGGGTGATGGCCAGATAAGTGACCGGACCTGTATACGGGTAGAACTGGGTCAGGTAACCGCCGCCGGTCTTGCCGTGGAAGACTTTCACAATCTTCATGGTCGGCTTCTTGTCGGAAATATCCGCGTCGCCCGAACCGCTGTGGCCGATGATGGCAATGTCGTCATTAAAGTCAATGGAATACATCTCGGCAAGCTGTCCGGTGCCGGAGATGGTCTTTAAGATGCTCATAGCCATTGCCACCTTCATGTCGCCTTCCACCGCGCAGGCTGTTCCCTGTTTGATCAGCATGGAGAACGCCGGGATAAGCATGCTGTCAAGGACGCCTGCTTTGCCCTGCGCGAATCCATCATAGTGGGACGCGATCAGACCGAGCTGTTCGTCCTTTACCCACTTTTCAAATGCAACTACATATTTTGCCATCTCCCATACTTCTTCGATGCTTCCGCCGCCTTCAATATCAAAAGTGTCAAGGATATCCTGGGCTTTCGCGCGGATGGCGTCTTCATCCGTAATATCATCCGCAATGGCCCACATTTTCTCCCAGTCAAATTGTTTCGTATACAGGTGCATCCTTCTGTACAGGTTGGATTCGTCGATGTAGAGATCCATCATGCCCGGGTAAGGTCTTCCGATCTGGGCAATATTTGTGTCACGGAACCGCCTTCTCGTCTGCGCGGCCCGGCACCAGTCCTCGATCTCCGCCTGCACAGCCGGATCTCCGCCTTCAACCACACCTGTAATCACTGCATGCCTCTTGCCATATCGCTCAAGGTCAGCCACCATCTCACCGACAGCGCCGCAGGCATAGCCCTCGCCCAGCCAAGCGGCAATATCTGTGTGGTCATAATCCAGCGCTTTCAACTTCTGGATATTCACAAGTACAACCGGCACATCCAGATCCTTCACTGCCGGAAGCATGTTGTAGGATGTGGCATATGTAAGAAGCTGAAGGAAGACAAGGTCAACGTCCGCCGCCCGGAATAAATCTCCGGCTGCCTGGGACTGCTCTTTTGTCGTCACCATACCGCCGTCAATGATCTCCACGGAGTCCGGAATCGTCTTCTTAAATGCCTCGTACTGCGCTTCGAACTCCGGCACAAGTGACGGGAACTGGGGCAGGTAAGCGCCCAGCGCGATAGAAAATACACCAATTTTTGCTTTTGTTTCAACTAACATGTTAATTCCTCCTGTTTGGATATTTTGCCTCAAAGGGGCCTGACCCCTTTAATACATTACAACGTCAAAGGACTCTCTCACGCACGTTCTTGCTTCCGGCAGATCTTTGAAAATGCCGTCGTGCAGGAGCTGTACGATTATATTTCCGATGGCCGTCGCCTCAGATGGACCGGCAGAAACTTTCTTCCCTGTATATTTAGCAGTAAGTTCGTTTAGATAGCCCGCATTGGAACCGCCGCCTACTACGTAGATCGTGCTGTATTTCTTCCCTGTGATCTGCTCGATCTCCTGTACGGTGTCCCTGTAGCATTTTGCCAGGCTGTTGTAGATGACGGACGAGATCTCTCCCACTGTCCGCGGCACCTGTTGTCCGGTCCTGCGGCAGAAATCCTGAACCTCCCCGATCATGCTCTCCGGCGCCAGGAAGCAGTCATCATTACAGTCTACAATAGACGGAATTGTCTCTTTGGACGCCATCTCACAAATCTGCGCGAATGACAGATCTTCTGTAAACTCTTTCTTCACGGACTGGATCATCCACAGCCCCATAATATTTTTCAGATAACGGAAGCGGTGGTCATAGCCGCCCTCGTTGGTAAAGTTGGCTTTCATGCTCTCCATAGAGCAGTCTGCCTCTCTGCGCTCAATCCCCATCAGCGACCATGTCCCGGAGCTGATATATACCGCGTCGTCATCGTTGGTGGGGACAGCCAGGACCGCGCTTCCTGTATCGTGGGTCGCCGGCAGTACAACCGTGCAGTTGAATCCCACTTCCTTCTGCACCTCTTCTGTGAATTCTCCCACCACTGTGCCCGGCATAGATACCGGCCGGAATATGTTCGAGTGATATCCCAGCATGTCAATCAGCTCATAGTCCCAGTCATTTGTCTCCGGACTCACAAGCTGCCCGGTCGTAGCATTGGTATACTCGTTCTTTTTCACCCCTGTGAGCAGAAAATGTAAATAATCCGGGATCATGAGGATGCTTTCCGCCTGTTCCAGATATTCCGGATGGGTCTCTTTCACCGCCATAAGCTGATAGACGGTATTAAAAATCTGCTTCTGAATCCCGGTGCGCGCGTACAGCTCATCCTGGGGAATCACCTCATACACTTTCTCATCCATGCCCTCTGTGCGGCTGTCCCGATACCCGACCGTATCTCCAAGGATCTGGTCATCTCTGTCAAGCAGCACAAAATCGACACCCCATGTGTCAATCCCCATTGTGACAGGAATCTTCCCGATTTCTTTACATTTCTTAAGTCCATTCTTAATCTCTGTAAAAAGCCGGTCCACATCCCAGCAGAGCGTGCCGTTCCGATTGTCCATCCCATTGGGGAAGCGGTATACTTCCTCGAGCTGCATTTTCCCGTCCTTCATACTGGCAAGCATATGCCGTCCGCTGGATGCCCCGATATCGATGGCTAAATAATATCTGTCCATCTCCACTGCCTCCTTCTTCGCTTTTTATAATCTGACTTTATTATAATTAGCGAAATCAAACAAAAAAAGGACGCTATTTATATAAAACAGCGTCCTTATTTGCATTCTTCTTCTATTTTAGGGTTCTTTTTTGCAATTTTCACAAATCCGCTCCCAGCATTTTGTACAAATTGTTCTGTTCCCGCGCGCAGATGACTACTTCCGCCCTGCCGCGGCGGTTCTGTACTCCTTCGGGCTCACTCCGCAGCGCTCCCGGAACTTCCGGTAAAAATAACTGGTATTATCATACCCCACAGACTCTATGATATCCGTGACCGGGATCGCGCTGTTGGTCAGCAGATATACGGCCTGCTGCATCCGTTTCTCCTGGAGCAGTTCTTTGTAAGTTTTTCCGGTCCTCTTCCTGATCTCCCGGCTCAGCCAGTATACGTCATACCCCATCTGTTCCGCAAGCTCTGAGAGGCTGCCGTTTTTATAATGTTCGTCAATATAACTTAAAACCGTGGCCGCAATCTCATTGTCAAATTTCCGCCCGCCGGACTCCATCTTGTCCATGCAGTTCAGAAGCTGGAGAAAAAGCAGGCCCATTGTAATCTGCGTGCAGCTCCGCTTATTCGTGGAATCGTAGAAAATCGTCCACACAATATTCTCGATCAGATTCTGCACCGGCAGGATATCCGCCACATGGAAGTACAGCCATCCTGTCTCCCCATCCCTCCCACAGAGGGCTCCCACGAGAAAATCTTTAAGCTGATTCTCTTCGGTACCCATCATCGAAAACGCCGTGTCCAGAAATTCCGGCAGAATAATAAAATTCACCGCAATGTCATCCCTGCCCGCAGGCAGGATCTCCTGGACAGCGTTCTGGTTCAGGAAAAGGAGATCCCCCTCCTTTAACACAACCTCGCTCCCATTCAGGATGTGGGTCGTACTCCCCTGGCACATATAGATCACTTCAATATAATTGTGAGTGTGCGGGGGGAAGTGTACAAACCGCGTGTGCGGCCGTACCTGAATAAGCTTCCCCCTCTGGAGAAGCTTATTGCTGTCAATCACCATATCGTTCTTCTCTGTGTAGATCTGCTGGTCAATCTCACGCCTGCCCGCAAGAATCCTCTGTTCTTCCTCCGTGATAACCGACAGCTCTCTGATCAATTCCCGATGCATCTGACCACCCTCTTTTCCACTGACACGCCGAGGCAGACAGCCGGCCCTTCCGGCTGTTTGTCTCACCGCCCAGCCTGTACGCTGCCCGGCTGTTCGCCGCCTGACCATCACCGCGCGGCGTCGATCTCCTCAGCCAGCGCCATATATTCCTTCGCGCTCCGGCTGCTCTTCTTATACGCCATAACCGGCGCGTTATTATCCTGGGACCACTCAATGCCGCTGTCAACCCGGATGTAGGTCTCAAACACCTTCACGTCGTCCAGCTCTCTCAGCGTATCCAGCGTCTGCCGGAAGTAGTTTTTCCTCGTATCCACTTTAGTGATGACAATCCCGCCCAGTTTCAGATCCGGGGCAATCTGTTTGACCTCATCCAGGAATTCAAACATATTCCCCAGCCCGAACAATCCCCAGGGGGACGCTTCCACAGGAATAATAATCTCATCTGACGCGCAGAGGATATTCATCACCCAGCCCCCCAGCGTGGGTGGAGCGTCAATCAAAATATAGTCATATGATCCCGATTCCCGGATCGCCGCGATCCCCTTCTTCAAGATATATTCTCTCTGCCACTTTGTGAACAGCTCATACTCAATGGAGCTCATCAGTGTGGAGGATGGAATCAGATCCAGCCCTTCGTAAGGTGTATGTACAATATATTCCGTCAAATCATCCTGCCTCCGGATTCCTTCATAGAGGTTCTTCTCCCCCTGGGCAAACCCGAGAACCGTATCCTCATCAAAAAGAGAAAGCGAAAGATTAAGCTGCATATCCCCGTCGATAAGGAGCACCCTGCGCCCCAGACAGGTGAGCCCGTATCCCACATTGGAACACGTCGTTGACTTTCCGCTTCCTCCCTTATTATTCGCAAAACAGATTACCTTTGTGCCTGCTCCCATCTGCCGCCGTCTCCTTTCCTCACACCCTGCTGCCCGTCTTCCACTCCGCACGCGCCGGTCCCGGCCCGAAATTCTTATCGATCAGCCTGCAGTACTCCTCATATGCCGGTATACCGGAAAAACGTTCTTTTAACACATCCCGGATTCCTTTATAATACCACGCAAGGGCTGATTTACTCTGCATGCGGAACCTGGTCCAGAGCGCGTCGCCCTCCTTCGGATAATCCCGGTCAATATCCCGCATATTGGACAGCTTGTCCGCCAGCCCGATCATCTGCACCTCCGGCGGGGCGTCTCTAAGCCGGCTGATGGTAGCGCCTTTGCGCTCTTCCCACGCCTTTGACTTGTCCTCACTCTCCTGAGCTACCAGATCTGCCACCCGGCTGCCGAACCGAAGCTTCAATACATCCCAGGTAATTCCTCTGCAGTCCTCGATCGTATCATGGAGCACCGCCGCGCAGATCACCTCCTCATCCTTTGTCATCGTGGACACAATATCCGCCACCTCGATGGGATGGACGATATATGGCCGTCTCGTCCCTTTGCGAAACTGTCCTTCGTGTGCCTTCGCTGCAAACTCCATCGCGTCATTGATCATGTTCTGCCCCTCCACCAGCGCTCTGCCTGAAAACGATCTTCAACTGTCATAACCGCCCGGCCGAAGCACTTCTTCCGGACTGTCCATGTAAATTTTATCACAGGCAGGCGGCAAGTACAACAAAAAAGGGCAGAACCCCTGAATTGGATTCTGCCCGAAACGTGATCATCCTATCCGCTATTTATTTTTCACAGTTCATATTATTCTGCCCGGCCGCGTTTTCTCCGGTATACCAGAACTCCGCCTCCTGCAGGGACTGCCGCTGCCATCACAGCGATGATGCCCCATACAGAGCTGAAGTCATCCCCGGTTTTTGCCGCCGCGGGCTGACCCTTACCGGAATCGCTGCCGCTGTCCGTTCCAGTCTGTCCCGGATTCTGCGGCTGATCCGATCCTGCATCTGCTTTTACCAGATCTTCAAGAGCCCCCGCCAGCGCGTTAAATGCCGCGTCGATCTCTTCCTGAGTGGACGCGTTGTTCAGCGCGTCTTTCGCCGCGCGCAGCGCAGCCTGAAGTGCCTGCCAGCTCTCCGCTGTATAGTCAGAAGGATTTAATCCCTCTGCCGCCTGTACGGACTCTTCCAAAGCATCTTTGTTCAGTTCCGGCTCTTCCGGCTCAGTCACAACATCCCCCTGACGGTTGTTGACGATATCCAGTGTCGGTGTGGGCACGTTCATCAGATCTTCGTCAAATCCAATATAGAAGCTTGTTGTCGGAGGCTGGTTATATCCTGTCGCCTCACACGCCACCTGTGTCCGGTACTGCGTATCATGCATCAGTGTATACAGACGGTAGTCAGCCAGGTCGGTTGTTGTGTAGATACGGATCGCGTTTCCGTCCGTTGTCCTCCATGCCGCTTCTTCTCTCCAATCTCCGAAAATATCTGCCTGGAAGCACGGATTTCCTTTTGTTCCATTGTTGGAGAAGACTTCATCAGACTCCAGAAGAACTTCCTCTGTCTGTGTCTCCCAGTTCCACTTAGAAATATTTACTGAGATCGGATACTGAACCGGTTTTTTATCATAAAACGTATGGTCCAGGATCTCTCTTCCAAGGTCGCCATCCCACCAGATGGTGAAGTTGGCCGCCGGGATGCTTGTGCTGATCAGTTCACCATCCTGTGACACAAGCCTTCCTGTCCTGGAATTCCATGTATTGGTATCAATTGCCCAGGACTCTGCCCCCTCGTGTGTGGGATCGATATCCGCTGCCGCTCCTCTTCCGGTATCATCTGTCGTAGGAAGGCCGAAAACATATTCGCCCGTCTCTGCGTCGTGCATATCAACGCCGGCATCCAGAGGATGGTTCTCATGTACCATAAAAATCTCCTGCCCCGGATTCTTCAGGTTGAAGTCACTGACGCGCTCCGCGTCGCCGTGGCCGCCATGCTTCTCACCCTTCTGGCTCAGAGCATACATCAGCGTTCCGTCATGATCGATGGTTGCTGATCCATAGATGATTTCCTGGCATCCGTCTCCGTCCACATCCGCAGATGTCAGAGAATGCGCACCCTGCCCGTAAAGATCCGCACTCTCCTTATCATTAGAGTCGATCTTCCAGATCTGCTGCAGTTTGTCATCTACGACATTGTACGCGCATACAACAGCGCGTGTATAATATCCTCTTGAGAAGACCGCGCTTGGATGCTCGCCGTCCAGATAAGCAACACCTGCAAGGAAACGGTCTACACGGTTGCCGTAGTCATCACCCCAGGATGCAACATCTCCTCTCGGCGGATCATAATCAACCGTATCAAGTGCTTCCCCGGTCTCGCCGTCAAACAGGGTCAGATACTCCGGTCCATCCAGCACGTAGCCGTTCCTCTTATAAGTAAGTCCGGCAGAGGAAGTCTCGCCCTTTACGGAACGGTAGTCAACAACTTCGTCTGTTCCGTCAATGGGATTTCCTTTTCCGTCAACCGTACCGTCTGCGGTTTTGCAGATCATTTCTGCCTTTCCGTCGCCGTCAAAGTCATATACCTGGAACTGTGTATAATGTGCCCCGGCACGGATATTGATGCCGAGATCCACTCTCCACAGAAGTGTTCCGTCCAGTTTATAGCAGTCAATGTATACCGGTGAAGTATATCCTTCTTCGGAATTGTCATGAGAAAGCCCGTCCCATTTTACAAAGAGCTCATACTCCCCGTCTCCGTCAGCGTCCGCGATATTCGTATCGTTGGGCACATACTCATACTCGGTTGTCAGCTTATCGTCATAATAGGACTCCGGTTTCTGAAGAGGCACTTCCATATACTGGTCAGACCACGGTGTAACCGCGTCGCATGCCTCATACACCTTGCCGTCAATCACCGCCTGCACGCTGTACTCTGACTCCGGAGTACCCTCAGCATCCAGGTAGTTGGAGTTTTCATCCGAAGCAATCTCCTTGATTACCTCGCCATCCCTCAAAATTCTGTAGGAAGCGCCCTGCGCGTATTCATCTCCCGGGATGCGGAAGCTGACAAACACGCCTTCTGTTGTGTTCACTGCCACCAGACCTCTGTCAAGGTACTCCGCCTGCGCGTTGATCTCTGTCCCGATCCCCGCCTCAGCTGCCTCGGAAGCATCGGACTTTCCGCCCGCTCCTACAGCCACTACTTTAAACCAGCGGTTCATATGTGTAGACTTCTCATATGTGTAGGAACACTCGGATGTCTTGCCGGCAAGAGCATAGCCCTCTGTTCCTTCCAGGTCTGTCCTGTTCCTGTCAGACCAGTACACTTCGTACTCAATGGCATTGTCCACAGGCTCCCATGTAATAACCGCCGCTTCCGCCGTCACTGACGCTGTCACGCCTGATGGAACTGCCGGGGCCGCCGCTGACGCGTCCTGAACAACAACAGACACCGCTTCACCTGCCGCTGACTCAATGCCGGTAGCGCTTACCGCTTTCACTGTGTATGTATAGCTGCCAAGCAGCTCTACGTCTTTATCAATATATCCATTGGAACTTGAGTCCCCGATCTTCTTCGTCACATCTCCCACGTTGCGGTATATATTATAGGAAACCGCGCCGTCCACTGCGTCCCATGTGAGATTCACCTGCATCAGATCCAGATCCGCTTCCGCCTTTACATTCTGCGGCGCCTCAATGGAACCGATGATAATTCCGTTCACACGTCCGTCCCCGGAGAATGACATATTCATCTGTCCATCCGTAACCTCCACACTGTCCATGGTCAGGATGCCATACTGCGACTTTCCTGGATTTAAGCTGCCCTCATATTCATCTTCAATGACAACATTCGTTGTATTGGAGTTGACAGATCCGATGACAAACTGCACGGTATACACACCGTTGTCCAAATCAACAGCAAACTCTCTGTTTTTCAGAATCGCGAAATCAGTATACACCTCCTGTGGAATCGAGAACTCCGGATTGTTCCCCACAGACTCATTTCTTCCTTCCACGGCTGCCCCGGTATCCACAATACCGTAGCCCTGCTCCTCTGAATACGTGTAACCCTTGGCAGATGACCCGCCCTTCTTGTTCACAGTGACGCCTGTCCAGCCGTCCGCTGTTTTGCTGCCTTCGATATTGAAGTCAAACTTATATTCCCCGGCTCCCGCGCCCTTTGTCTGCGGCATATCGTCCGCCAGAGCTGTCATAGGCAGAGCCGACGCCATGCAGACAGCGGCCGCCAGTAATGCTGCGCCGAGTTGTTTTGTTCTCTTCTTCACAGTCTCTTCCTCCTTTTATAAATAATCGCTTTATAGTATAATTTATGTATTGTATATGTGAAATGGAAAAATCAAACATTCGATTTGAACAAAATCTACAAAATATTCCGTCTGCTCTTTAAAAAAAGAAAAAGACACCGCCCCATCGTCGAATCTGCTGATGGAGCGGCGTCCTTCGGCCGCAGGCTATACGGTTTTATCTTAATATTTTTACCGCGGGACTGCTGTATTTAATACTGTTCCCACAGCTCACGCATATAACGGATATCCTTCTGGGCTGTCTCCGGGTTAAGCTCCTCCCTCACAATGACAATATCCGGCTTATTCATTTTCAGCCAGCGGATAATTTCCCCGTACCGAATCACGCCCTCACCAAGGCAGACCGGGCAGTACTCCCGATTCCCGCCCAGCACAAAATCTTTCATGTGGATGGCTTCGATCTTGTCCCCCAGCTCAAGGAGCCACTGTTTCCAATAGCTGTCCTGATCGATCTCCGGGTGCTCCAGCACATTAGCCGGATCAAAAATCATCTTCAGGCGGCTGCTGTTCATCTGATCGAACACCATTGCCGTCGTCTCCAGGTCTTTCAGCGGATGCCAGTACACCGGCTCAATGGCCATATCCACCTCCAGCCGCTCCGCCTCCTCCACAAGACGCGCAATGCTGTCCATCATATACGGATGCCAGATCTTTTTCTCCTCTTCACTCAGATGTGGATAAGCGGTCTCTGACCCGACAATGGACGCGCCAAGGATCTTGTTAAACGCAAGGCACTTTTTAAATGTATCAACAGCGGACTTTCTCACCTCATCGTCCGGGTTGCCCAGGTCCATGTAACATCCGAGGATCTGGATCTTGATCCCCTCTTTCTCAAAATTCGCGCGGATGCGCTCTATGATCTCCGGCGTCACTTCATCATAAGAATGAATTTCTGTAAAGCCTTTCGGCAGTACCAGCTGCGCCGCGTCGATTCCTTCGGACTTTAAAAGCCCCGCAAGACTGTCAATTGGCTGTTTCCCATAATCATGGGTCCTTGCTGCGATTAACATACGGTTCTCCTTCCCCTTTATACTACACAGGGGCACGCTTCCGGCGCACCCCTGGTGTAAAAAGTTCTGCGATTTTTCTTTTCCAGCGTACAAGCCGCTGTTTTTTCGGTTATAATTACGGCTGTTTGCCGATGTAGGCCAGGATGCCGCCGTCCACGTAAAGGATGTGTCCGTTTACGAAGTCAGAAGCATCGGAAGCGAGGAACACTGCCGGTCCCTGAAGGTCTTCTGGATTGCCCCATCTTGCGGCCGGTGTCTTGGATACGATGAACTGGTCAAACGGATGTCTGCTTCCGTCTGCCTGACGCTCGCGCAGCGGAGCTGTCTGCGGTGTCGCGATGTATCCGGGTCCGATGCCGTTGCACTGAATGTTGTACTCGCCGTACTCGGAGCAGATGTTTCTTGTGAGCATCTTAAGTCCGCCCTTTGCGGCCGCATACGCGGATACAGTCTCACGTCCGAGCTCGCTCATCATGGAGCAGATGTTGATGATCTTTCCATGTCCCTTCTCGATCATTCCCGGGATAACCGCCTTGGAAACGATGAACGGAGCATTCAGGTCCACATCAATGACCTTGCGGAACTCATTCGCTTCCATCTCAAGCATGGGCTTTCTCATGATAATGCCCGCATTGTTCACAAGGATATCGATCACTCCGACTTCCTCATTGATCTTAGCGACCATTGCCTTTACCTGCTCTTCGTCTGTCACGTCGCATACATAGCCGTGAGCCTCGATACCTGCCTCTTTGTAAGAAGCAAGACCCATGTCTACTTTTTCCTGATTGATGTCATTGAAACAGATCGTCGCGCCTGCCTCCGCGTAAGCAGAAGCAATGCCGAACCCGATTCCGTAGGACGCGCCTGTAACAAGCGCAATTTTGCCTTCCAGTGAAAAGTTTACCATTTTCATTCTCTCCTTTTCTCTTCTCTATTTACTGTGTGCCGTGAAAACCCGCCCGCTTTCCGGAAGGGCTTTCTTCTCAAAAGTTCCCGTGCTGCCGGAGACTTTTTTCAGATATTATCTCAGGTCTTTATTCTCGATATTATCCATATCGCCGTAGTCCTGATTCTCTCCGCACATACCCCAGATAAATGTGTATGCCCTTGAGCCGCTTCCTGAATGGATGGACCAGCTCGGTGAGATGACAGCCTCTTCATTGTGCATAATGATGTGTCTTGTCTCCTGCGGCTCGCCCATATAGTGAACAACAAATGCGTCGTCATCCATGTCAAAGTACAGATACACTTCCATACGTCTGTCGTGTGTATGCGCGGGCATTGTATTCCATACGCTTCCCGGAAGGAGCTTTGTCAGACCCATTGCCAGCTGGCAGCTCTGTACCTGTCCTGTCACAATGTACTTATTGATCACTCTGTGGTTGGAATCTTCCAGTGTTCCCATCTCCACTTTGTTCTCATCTTTTACGATCACAACGCCTTCTTCCGGCTCCCCCTCCAGTTTAATGTGTACAGTCGGGTACTCTGTGTGTGCCGGGCAGCTGTTTAAGTAGAATTTCGCCGGATTCGCCGCGTCCTTACTCTCGAAGGAGATATCCTTGGAGCCGCGTCCGATGTACATTCCGTCGCGGGCATTTACTTCATAAACACGTCCGTCAACTGTAACAACGCCGTCTCCACCGATATTGATCAGTCCCATCTCTCTTCTCTGAAGGAAATACTCAGCCCTGAGCTCATCTCCTGCTGTCAGCTCCAGTTTCTCATTCACCGGCACTGCCGCCCCTGTAATGATACGGTCAATGTGGCTGTACACAAGATTGATCTTGTCCGCCTGGAACAGATTCTGAATCAGGAACTCCTCTCTCAGTCTGTCCGTTGTATAATGCTTCACATCCTTTGGTGAAGCTGCTGTCCTTACTTCCATGACAATTCCCCTTTCTTCTCTTTGGCCGCGGTCTCCGCGGCTCTGCGGATCGCCCAAGCGGCAGCCCGCGCTGTTGTTTTTCATTTTCTGGTTCTAGTATAGCATTCGCTTTATTCCATGTCTTGTGTTTTTTTGATATAAATATTGATAATTTTGAACCCATCTTTTATAATTATGGTAAATCTTATTGTAAAATGATATTTCAAAGGAGGTCCGTTATCTATGAAAGCATCCGCTTCCTGCAAAGAGTCTATGAACAGCTGCATGAGCAGCCACTCATTTGCGTTCGCTCATCTCTATAATGATGAACAGGCAATGGACATGCATATTCACGACTGCTACGAAATCTATTACTCCGTATCAGGCGGCAGGCAGTTCCTCATTGACAACTGCTTCTACGATATTCAGGACGGAGATCTGTTCCTGATTAATCAGTTCGAAAGCCACTATCTCTCCCAGGTGGATAAACAGAAGCATGAACGGATTATTGTATCCATTGACCCGGAATATTTAAAGCAGATCTCCACTGAAAGCACGGACCTGGACCGCTGCTTTCATTTCCGGGATACGGAGATGCCGCACCGGCTGCACCTCTCCGCGGAAGAACAGCGCCGTTTCCTCTATTATATTCACCGCTTCCCGGACAATGCGGGACTCGGGGAGGATATTCTGGACCGGGCGGTATTCCTGGAACTGATGGTCTTCTTAAACCGGGCCTTCGACAGGCGGTGCCGCGCCGCGGGTTCCGGCGAGGAGGAGAACACATCCGGCTATCACGCTCAGGTAGATGATATCCTCTCCTATATAAATACACACATCCAGGACGACTTGTCGCTGGAGACGCTGTCAGCCAATTTTTTTCTGAGCAGCTTTTACATCTGCCGGATCTTCAAGGCCGCCACCGGGACGACCATCAACAAATACATCACTGCCAAACGGATCACCTTATCGAAATCGCTCTTAAGCCAGGGGTATTCCGTCAATGAGGCATGCGAGGCGTGCGGATTCAATGACTACAGCAATTTCCTCAAGGCGTTCTCCAAGGCGGTGGGGGTATCCCCGAAAAAGTATGCCCAGTTTAACGCCTGAGCACAGCGTATTACGGTATTACGATACTAGATTCTTTTCGATCTCCGAGCGGGTCTGCATCACATACCCCGCCAGCTCCCGAATCCGGTCATTGTCCATGCGGCTGACCGGAGCGGAGATGCTGAAGGCGTGGCGCGCGCCTCGCATGGGTTCTTTCAGGCTGCAGGCAATACACCTCACTCCGGTCTCATTCTCCTCATTGTCCAGCGCATAGCCTCTCTTCCTGATCTCCTGCAATTCCGTCTTAAAATCATCATGGTCTGTGATCGTATAGGGCGTCAGCCGGACAATCTCACTGTGATTCCATATCTCGTCCGCCTCCCGGCCGTCCATCTCGGCCACCATAGCTTTGCCCACCCCGGAACAATACAGGGGAATCCGGCTGCCGATCCGGGACACCATCTGGATGCCGTTATTCAGTGACTCAACTTTATCAATATATACTGCGTCAATCCCATCCCGCTCCACAAGATGGACCGTCTCGCCGGTGGCCTCCATCAGCTTCCTCAAATACGGGCGCACAATGTGCACAATATCCACCTTCCCCATAATCTGATTCGCGATATCTACAACTTTAAATGTAGGCTCATATCTGCCGTTCACTGGATTCTGTTTCGCGTATCCCATATAAATAAGAGAATTCAGCACACGGTGCGCTGTCGTTTTATTCAAATCCAGGGCAGCGCTTACTTCCATCAGTCCTGCTGAGCCCGTCTCTGCCAGAAGTTCCAGTGCCCGGAAAAGCCTTCCGGCTACCTGTATCGGATTCTTTTGTTCCATAATCCGCCTCCGAATTTCATATTATGAAACTAATTTTACCACATTTCCCTTCCGTGCGCAACCCTTTTCCTATCTTTTTAATTTCCTCAAATTTTCTGCATTTTTCACGCTTTTTCCACTTGACATTTTGGAAAACTGTATTATACTTTCAATCAGGATATGTCATATTAAGAAACTCATTTTCGTATTATGAAACAAAGGAGAGAGAAAGATGAACGAAGTATTAAAACAGATCGAAGAGATCGGTATCGTTCCTGTTGTTGTCCTCAACGACGCGAAAGACGCTGAGCCGCTGGCACAGGCACTCTGCGAGGGGGGACTGCCGTGCGCGGAGGTTACGTTCCGCACGGACGCTGCTGAAGAATCTATTAAAATTATGTCAGAGAAATTTCCGAACATGCTGGTAGGCGCGGGTACTGTCCTGACAACCGAACAGGTAGACCGCGCGGTGGCAGCCGGAGCAAAATTCATCGTCAGCCCGGGACTCAATCCCAAGGTTGTAAAATACTGCGTGGAGAAAGGAATCCTGATCACACCGGGATGCGCAAACCCCAGCGACGTCGAGCAGGCTATCGAGAACGGTCTTGAAGTCGTGAAGTTCTTCCCGGCTGAGCAGGCAGGCGGCCTGGCTTACATCAAAGCAATCGCCGCTCCTTATGTTGGAATGAAATTTATGCCCACAGGCGGCATCAACCCGAAGAATGTAAGAGACTATCTTGCGTATGATAGGATTCTCGCGTGCGGCGGAAGCTGGATGGTAAAGGGTGACCTTGTAAAGGCAGGCGAGTTCGATAAGATCAAAGAACTCGTAAAAGAAGCAGTAGAGATCGTGAAAGAAAGCAGAGGTAAATAAAATGGCAAAGAAAGTAATTACATTTGGTGAGATCATGTTAAGACTGGCACCGGAAGGATATTACCGTTTCGTTCAGGCGGACACCTTCGGCGCTACATACGGCGGCGGTGAGGCGAATGTAGCTGTCTCCCTCGCGAACTATGGATTTGACGCAAAATTCGTCACAAAGCTTCCGAAGCACGAGATCGGCCAGGCCGCTGTAAACTCCCTGAGAAAATACGGCGTTGACACCTCTTACATTGCGCGCGGCGGTGACAGAGTGGGCATCTACTTCCTGGAGAAAGGCGCTTCCCAGCGTCCTTCCAAGGTCATCTACGACCGCGCGGGATCTTCCATCGCGGCCGCTTCGAAAGAAGATTTCAACTGGAAAGAGATCTTCGACGGAGCTGAGTGGTTCCACTTCACAGGCATCACACCGGCGCTCAACGACGAAGTCGCGGCGATCTGCCTTGAGGCATGTAAAGCAGCGAAGGAAGCAGGTGTTACAGTCTCCTGCGACCTGAACTACAGAAACAAACTGTGGTCCAAAGAAAAAGCCGGACAGGTGATGGGCGAGCTCTGCCAATATGTTGACGTCTGCATCGCTAACGAAGAAGACGCGTCTGACGTATTCGGCATCAAGGCTGCCAATACAGACGTTACAAAGGGCGAAGTAAACCACGAAGGATACAAGGATGTCGCAAAACAGCTTGCTGACCGCTTCGGTTTCTCCAAAGTTGCCATCACACTGCGTGAGTCCATCTCCGCGAATGACAACAAATGGTCCGCTATGCTCTATGACGGAAATGACTACTATTTCAGCAAGAAATATACCATGCACATCGTTGACCGTGTAGGCGGCGGCGACAGC
This sequence comes from uncultured Lachnospiraceae bacterium, assembly GCA_959022495.1. GTDB lineage: Bacteria > Bacillota > Clostridia > Lachnospirales > Lachnospiraceae > Mediterraneibacter. The sequence goes on from CAUEYX010000031.1 coordinate 31,521, forward strand.
TTCGGCGGCGGCCTGATCTGCGCCTGCCTGAACGGATATGACTCCCAGGCAGCGATTGAGTTCGCAGTTGCGGCTTCCTGCCTGAAACACTCGATCGAAGGAGACTTCAACATGGTATCCATGGATGAAGTGCTCAAGCTGGCCGGCGGAGATGCTTCCGGACGTGTCCAGAGATAATTTTGATGACGCTATATTCCATATAAACCCAAATTTTGACTGAGGGGATGCTGTCTGCCATGCAGCATCCCCTGTAAATTATACGGAGGTATTTATTATGGGCAGATCTTTTGACCTTCTTTCTCTCGGAGAAGTCCTTCTCCGCCTCTCCCCTCCCAGCAATGAACGGCTCGTGCGCGGCGAGACTCTGCTAAAGCAGGTGGGCGGAGCTGAATTAAACGTCGTGTCCGGCGTCTCCCTTCTGGGACTCAGGACCGGCATCATCTCCAAGCTCCCTCTCAATGATATCGGCACCTACGCCAAAAACCGCATCCGTTTCTGCGGAGTTAGCGATGATTACTTGGTCTACGACAATTCACCGGAGGCAAGGCTTGGAATCTATTACTATGAGAATGGCGCGTACCCCAGAAAGCCGGGTGTGGTCTACGACAGACGCCACTCTACAATCAACACCATATCCGTCGATGATTTTGACGCGTCACTTTTCTCCTCCGCGCGATGCTTCCACACCAGCGGCATCACGCTCGCCCTGAGTGAACAGTGCCGCAGCACCGCGGTGGAGATGATCCGGCGCTTCAAGGAGGCCGGGGCGCTGATCTCTTTTGACGTGAACTTCCGCGGCAACCTGTGGACAGGGGAGCAGGCCCGGGAATGCATCGAACAGATCCTTCCCTATGTGGATATCTTCTTCTGCTCTGAGGAGACCGCACGGCTCACGTTCCTCAAGTCCGGGGAAGCAAAGGATATTATGAAGAGTTTCACAGAGGAGTACCCCATCTCCATCGTAGCGTCCACACAGCGCGTGGTGCACAGTCCCAAGGTCCACACCTTCGGCTCCATGATCTACGACGCGCGCAGCGATCAATTCCACGAGGAAGAACCTTATCACAACATCGAGGTCGTGGACCGCATCGGCAGCGGAGACGCCTATGTATCCGGCGTGCTCTATGGACTGCTGTCCGACTACGATAACTGCCAGAGAGCCCTGGAGATCGGCAATGCCACAAGCGCGGTAAAGAACACCATCCCCGGGGATCTGCCGTCATCGGACCTCAAAGAGATCGAAAACGTCATCCGAGGGCATAAAGCAGTGGGGCCGCAGCTGGAAATGAATCGATAAATCTGGATTTTTTGGGGAGACGACTTTGAAAAAATGAGTCCGAAAACAGCAGGATTATTTGAGGACGTATTCGTGGAGAAGGGGGCGTGGATTTGGCTCCGGTTCCGCAATCCGGGAAAATCTAAAAGGCAGGAAGCACGGCTAAATACAATGGAACAGTGGAAGATTCGGCTTACGCCTCAGGCATCCACTGTTCCATTAACGCCGCACTTCCCGCCTTTAAGAATTTCCAGCGGATTACTCCAAGTCACCGAATCCACGCCCCCTTCTCCACGAAAGTACTCCAAATAGATGCTGTTTTCTGCGTGCATCCAAAGGGAAGTGCCTCCCCAGACAAATGCAGGATTTCAAAGAGGATCGAAAAGAGAGCGTTATTGAAGACAGCTGGAACTGTGCCGGCCGCTGAGCAGGCTGCAGTTCCGACTTCCTCCAATTTCATTGCCTTCTGGACCCGATACAGCTCTTTTTTTCCAGTTACGCCCCCTCCTCACCCCGTTTTGAAATCCTGCATATGCCGGGAAGACTCCTGCTGTCTTGAGTAAATCAAAACAGCGGAGCGCCTTTTCGACCACCTTTCTGCGCGGGGGTGTGGGTGGCTGAGGTGACTTCGGAACAGGGCAGGAACCGAAGCCACCCACACCCCCGCGCAGAAAGGCGTTCGAAAAGGTGCTCCGCTGCTTTCTCCTTTTGCGCAGGCCGGGAAGAGTCTTCCCGGCATATGCAGGATTTCAAAAAAAGGTGCGGAGGGGGCGTAACTGGAAAAAAAGAGATGTACCGGGTCCGGAAGGCAATGAAATTGGAGACAGCCGGAACTGCCGCCTATTCAACGACCGACACAGTCCTGGATGTCTCCAATTACGCTCCCCCTTCGTCTTCTTTCGAAATCCTGCATTTGTCTGGGGGAAACATTTCCCGGCTGGATGCGCCCAGAAAACAGCATCTATTTCGAGTACCTTTCGTGGAGAACGGGGGTGTGGATTCGGTGACTTGGAGGAATCCGCTGGAAATTCTTAAAGGCAGGGAGTGCGGCGTTAATGGAACAGTGGATGCCTGAGGCAAAGCCGAATCTTCCACTGTTCCATTGTCTTTAGCCGTACTTCCTGCCTTTTAGATTTTCCCGGATTGCGAAACCGGAGCCAAATCCACACCCCCGTTCTCCACGAATACGCCCTCGAAAACCTTACTGTTTTCGAACCCATTCATTTAGAATCGTCTCCCACACAAATCCAGATTCGTAATATATAAGTGAGGGTTTTGACAGCCTTCACTTTTC
>CAUEYX010000032.1 GCA_959022495.1 uncultured Lachnospiraceae bacterium
CTGCCTTTAAGAATTTCCAGCGGATTCCTCCAAGTCACCGAATCCACGCCCCCGTCCTCCCCGAAAGGTACTCCAAATAAGTGCTGTTTTCTGCACGCATCCAAAGGGAAGTGTCTCCCCGCAGACAAATGCAGGATTTCGAAAGAAGGCGAGGAGGGAACGTAATTGGAGACACCTAGGACTGTACCGGCCGCTGAGCAGGCTGCAGTTCAGGTTGTCTCCAATTTCTTTGTCTTATGGACCCGGTACAGCTCTTTTTCTCCAATTACGCTCCCTCCTCACCCCGTTTTGAAATCCCGCATATGCCGGGAAGACTCTTCCTGGTCTGCGCAAAATGAGAAAACAGCGGAGCACCTTTTCGAACGCCTTTCTGCGCGGGGGTATGGGGGGCTGAGGCGACTTCGGAATGGAACGTAGAAAAATAGAAATCCGGTGACATGCGTTGAAATTGGCAGAGAGATTGTTTGAAGCGAAGCTGAGTTGCTCTCTGCCAATTTCTGCTTTTAGCATGTTACCGGATTTCGTTATTTTTCTTGTTCCATGGAGCGGAACCGAAGCCACCCATACCCCCGCGTAGAATATGTCTTCGACACCCCGCTCCGCCGGTTTTCGTCCGATCTGCCGCTGACCATACGAGTCGCCCTCGGCAAATCCAGATTTATCCCTTTAAGAGATAATCAATCAGCCGATACCCTTCTTCCAGTATCCGCCCGCTTTCTCTCCCTGTTCTCTCGCAGTAAACACTGCATCCTTCTGCTTCTTTTGTGCTGTCGTAGAGCAGATAGGGAACGGGATCGGATGTATGGGTGCGCACGCTCACTGGCGTGGGATGATCCGGAAGGATCAGCATCCTGAAATCCGTTCCCGCCGCACTGAGGCCATCAGCCACCGGCCCTATCACCTGGTCATCAATATATTCAATGGCCTTGATCTTATCTTCCGCGCTTCCCTGGTGTCCCATCTCATCCGGCGCCTCAATATGTACGTAAACAAAATCATATCCATCTTCTGTAAGCGCCTTTACCGCGGCAGCCGCCTTGCCCGCGTAATTTGTATGAAGCCCGCCGTCCGCGCCCTTCACAGTGATATTGTGCATCCCGGCGCCAACCGCGATTCCTTTGAGCAGGTCAACCGCGGAAATCATAGCCCCTTTGACTCCATTCTTTTCTTCAAAAGATGTCAGGGCCGGACGTGTCCCCGCCCCCCAGAACCATGTCGAATTGGCCGGATTTTTTCCTTCACTTTTCCGCTTTACATTAATGGGATGATCTTTCAGAATCTGATAACTTCTGATCATCATATCCCGGAGCACCTCATCCTGCGGCAGGTATTCCCCGATACGTCTTGTCAGAATATCATGGGGCGCAGTCAGGTCAGTCAACTGGCCATCTCTCTGGATCAGAAGATGCCGGTAGCTGGTTCCCACATAGAAGGTATACCCTTCTTTTGCAAGCCCTTCTTTCAGGGCCTCCACCAGCACAGCCGCCTCTTCCGTGGAGATTTCCCCGGAACTATGGTCCAGGATGATACGGTCCTCATACTGCTCCTGATCCTCTGAAAGAGTGACCAGATTGCAACGGAAAGACACATCATTCTCTCCCATTTCTGCCCCAATGCTGAGAGCCTCCAGCGGGGAACGCCCGGAATAATAGATTTTGGGGTCATAACCGATCACGGACAAATTGGCTGTATCACTTCCCGGCGCCATCCCCTGAGGCACAGTGCGGACCATTCCAATCTCTGCCTTGGCCGCCAGCCGGTCCATATGTTCCGTCCGCGCGGCTTCCAAGGGAGTTCTTCCTCCCAGATTTTCCAGCGTTTCATCCGCCATCCCGTCACACAAAATCACGATATACTTCATTTTCAGTCCATCCTCTCTGCCGCGTCTGCTTTCTCATTTCGAATGCTCTATTCCTCAATGCGGATCATATGCAGAATCCCCTGCATCTCTTCTGCCTTCTGCGCATACTCACCTTCCGTCATCTCCCGGGTGATAAAACCAAATTCGCCTGCCATGCTGTCCACTGTCACGATTTTTTCTGCGCCAAACAGCCTTTCAGCCTCTTCCCGCCGCTCATTTACATCGCCTGCCATGCGGACAAAGAACTTTCTGCTTGTGTCCTCAATCGGAAGGAGTTCCAGTTTCTCACTCTTCCACATCGTCATGATATTTCTGTGCAGGTGTTTTGCCCCGTCCACGACATCCGCCACAACCGCGCTGGCCGTGGGCAGTTTCCCTGCGCCGCTTCCGTAAAACATGGCGTCACCGAGTACATTCCCGTGGACAAATACAGCGTTGAACACATCATCTACGCTGTAGAGGGGATGCCCTTTGCTCAGAAGCGCCGGAGCCACGATCGCGTGCAGATGGCTTCCATGGCGTTTGCTGGACGCCAGCAGTTTGATGGTCATGCCCATCTCTTTCGCGTACAGCATATCCTCTTTTGTAATTTTTGTGATTCCCTCTGTATAAATGTCCTCAAAATCAACCTGTTTTCCTGAGATCAATGAAGAAAGAATGGCGATCTTCCGGCATGCGTCAAACCCTTCTACATCTGCTTCCGGGCTGCGCTCCGCATATCCGTTGTCCTGCGCTTCTTTGAGCACTTCGTCGTAATCCGCGCCCTCGTAGAACATTTTGCTGAGCATATAGTTAGTCGTGCCGTTTAAGATGCCGGTGATCTCCTCAATCCGGTCGGCTGTCAGACTGGAATTCAGAGCGCGGATAATCGGGATTCCGCCTCCCACACTCGCCTCAAAAAGAAAGTTCAGCTCTCTTTCTCTGGCAATGGAAAGCAGTTCAGCCCCATGTTTCGCCACAAGCGCCTTATTGGATGTAACCACGCTCTTGCCAGCTTCCAGACACTGCTTTACAAAAGTATAAGCCGGTTCAATCCCTCCCATAACCTCAACCACAATCTTAATCTCCGGGTCATTGATGATTTCCTGCACATCATGGACAATCTTGTCCTGGATCGGATCTCCGGGGAAATCCCGGATATCCAGCACGTATTTAATATTGATTTCATCTCCTGCCCGCTGATTGATGATATCGCCGTTGGTATTAATGACTTCCACCACGCCTGATCCTACTGTACCATATCCCATTACTGCTATATTTACCATTGCTCTCTTCCTTTCTGTACTTTCTTTATAGTAGCCGAAACAGGCTCCCGGCTTACTGCTCGGGCGCCTGTTGTGTATCTGCGCTCAGATATGCATTAATAAACGGATCAATATTTCCATCCATAACCCCGTTTACATTGCTGACCTCCGCATTTGTCCTGTGGTCCTTTACAAGCGTATAAGGCTGCATCACATAGGAGCGGATCTGGTTTCCAAAGTTAATATCTCTCACTTCGCCGCGGATATCTGACATCTTCTCTGCCTGCTCCTGCTGCTTCATCAGATACAGCTTAGATCTGAGCATCTGCATCGCCTTATCCTTATTCATATGCTGAGAACGCTCATTCTGGCACTGCACCACAATCCCCGTGGGGAGGTGGGTAATGCGGACCGCGGATGATGTCTTGTTGATATGCTGGCCGCCCGCCCCGCTTGAGCGGTATGTGTCAATCTTCAGTTCATCCTCATTGATCTCGATATCAATGTCTTCCTCAATGTCCGGAATCACATCACAGGACGCGAATGATGTCTGCCGCTTGCCCGCCGCATTAAAAGGCGAAATACGCACGAGACGGTGCACCCCCTTCTCCGAGCGGAGATACCCGTAGGCATTCTCCCCCTTCACCTCAAAGGTCACACCCTTGATGCCGGCAACATCTCCCTCCAAATAGTCGAGGATTTCCACATCATAACCTTTTTTCTCTGCCCAGCGCGTGTACATGCGGTACAGCATGCCTGCCCAGTCGCAGGACTCTGTGCCGCCAGCTCCCGCGTGGAGCGTCACGATGGCATTGTCCCTGTCATAGGGTCCCGTCAGAAGGGTGCTGATGCGCAGCTCTTCAAATTTCTCTTCAAAGGCACCCAGCTCTTCCTCGATCTCCCCAACAGTATCCTCATCCGGTTCTTCCACGCTCATCTCAATGAGAAGAAGCATATCCTCATAATCCGAGTACAGCTTCTCAATCTCTTTGACAGAATCCTGAAGGCCTTTTAATTCCTTCATCACCTGCTGGGACACTTCCGGGTCATCCCAAAATCCCGGTTCCTCCAATCGTTTCTGGAGCTCTTCCACTCTTAATTTCTTTGACGCCAGGTCAAAGTGAATCCCTCAGATCTTTCAGCGGTTCTTCATAGGCTGTCAGTCTTGACTTTAATTCATCTAATAAAACCACCTTATTCACCTCTTTCATGATTATATTTCTAACAACCTGCCTCCACGCAGTGCCTGCGCAGGGAGGTTCTGCACGTGATATATTCTCGGTTATCCGATCTTCTTTCTGCCGCAGCACTGTTTGTACTTCTTTCCGCTTCCGCACGGGCACGGATCATTCGGATAGATCTTCTTTTCTTCCCGTTTCTTCGGCGCGCGCACGGAAGTATCATCCTTGTTCGTGCCGGTCACTTTCGCGACTTCCTCTCTCTCTACCTTCTGTTCCACGCGGATATTAAACAGGGTGCGGATCGTTGTCTCCGCGATCATGTTCGTCATATCGCCGAACATATTATATCCGGTCATCTTGTACTCAACCAGCGGGTCCCTCTGGCCGTAAGCCTGAAGACCGATTCCCTGGCGGAGCTGATCCATGTCATCGATATGGTCCATCCATCTCGCATCGATCACCTTCAGAAGAACGACACGCTCGATCTCGCGGATCTGTTCTGCCTCTGGGAACTCCGCCTCTTTGGCCTCATACGCTTTCACAGCGCGCTCTTTTAAGAGGTGCTTGAGTTCCTTCTGGCGCATGCCCCGGCACTCTTTTGCAGACGGGAGCTCCATCATGGGGATCACGCTGTGGAGGTTCACATCCAGGCCTTTGATATCCCACTCTTCCGGGTCTGCCTCCGGGGAGGCAAAGCGGTCTGTAATGTTCTCCACATATTCGGTAATCATATTATAGATCGTGTCACGCATGCTCTCTCCGTCGAGCACGCGGCGTCTTTCCCCGTAAATAATCTCTCTCTGCTCGTTCATAACCTGGTCATACTCAAGCAGATTTTTGCGGATGCCAAAGTTATTGATCTCCAATTTTTTCTGTGCTGTCTCAATCGCGTTGGAAAGCATCTTGTGCTCGATCTGTTCTCCGTCTTGTACGCCCAGGGCATTGAACACACCCATGAGGCGCTCTGACCCGAACAGTCTGAGCAGGTCATCCTCCAGGGAAATATAGAACCTGGACTCACCCGGATCACCCTGACGTCCGGAACGTCCGCGGAGCTGATTATCAATACGTCTCGACTCATGCCGCTCTGTACCGATGATCTTCAGTCCGCCTGCTGCCCTTGCATCGTCGTCCAGCTTAATATCTGTACCACGCCCTGCCATGTTAGTGGCGATAGTCACCGCCCCGTGAAGTCCGGCATCTGCTACAATTGCCGCCTCCTGCTCATGGTATTTGGCATTGAGCACGTTGTGTTTGATGCCCTCCTTTTTCAGCATGCCGCTTAAAAGCTCTGACACCTCGATGGTAATGGTGCCGACAAGAACCGGCTGCCCTGTGGCGTGGGCTCTCTTCACTTCCTCCACAACAGCCCGGTATTTCTCTTTCTTTGTTTTATAGACCGCGTCTTCCAAGTCCGTCCTCTGGACCGGGACATTGGTCGGGATCTCCACAACATCCATGCCGTAAATATCCCGGAACTCTTTCTCCTCTGTCAGCGCGGTACCTGTCATACCACTCTTTTTCTCAAATTTATTAAACAAGTTCTGGAAGGTAATCGTGGCCAGCGTCTTGCTCTCCCTGCGCACCTGTACGTGCTCCTTAGCCTCAATGGCCTGATGAAGCCCGTCGGAATACCGGCGGCCCGGCATGATACGCCCGGTAAACTCATCCACGATCATAACTTCTCCCTCCGGAGTAACCACATAGTCCTGATCCTTGAACATCAGGTTATGCGCTCTGAGCGCAAGGATAATATTGTGCTGGATCTCCAGGTTCTCCGGATCAGCGAGATTATCGATATGGAAGAACTGCTCTACCTTTTTCACGCCGTCCTCTGTGAGATTGATCGCCTTTTCCTTTTCATTGACAATGAAATCACCGGTCTCCTCAATGTCTTCGCCCATGATGGCATTCATCTTGGAGAACTCTCCGCTGGCCTCGCCTCTCTCAAGCTGGCGCGCAAGAATATCGCAGGCCTCATAGAGTTTGGTTGATTTCCCGCTCTGTCCGGATATAATGAGAGGTGTTCTCGCCTCGTCGATCAGTACCGAGTCAACCTCATCGATAATGGCAAAATGAAGGCCCCTCTGTACCAGCTGTTCTTTATAAATGACCATGTTATCACGCAGATAGTCGAATCCCAGCTCATTGTTGGTCACATAGGTGATGTCGCAGGCGTAAGCCTCACGGCGCTCTTTATTGTCCATGCCGTTTAAGACAACACCCACTGTCAGCCCGAGAAATTCATGGACCTTCCCCATCCACTCAGCATCACGCTTTGCCAGGTAATCATTGACTGTGACAATGTTCACGCCCCTGCCTTCCAAAGCATTTAAATACGCCGGAAGTGTTGATACAAGCGTCTTTCCTTCTCCGGTCTTCATCTCCGCGATACGGCCCTGATGGAGAATAATGCCGCCGATAAGCTGTACTCTGTAGTGGCGCATCCCCAGGCTTCGGAATGCCGCTTCGCGGACAACGGCGAACGCTTCCGGAAGAATATCATCCAGTGTCTCCCCCTCGCCCAGACGGTCCTTGAACTCTCTTGTCTTTCCCCTGAGTTCTTCATCAGACAGCGCTTTCATTTCTGACTCCATCGCCTCGATCCTGTCCACGATGGGATAGATCCGCTTCAATTCATTCTGGCTGTGGGTTCCAAAAATTTTCTCTATAATACCCATATTCCGCAATTAACTCCTTGTATAAATCTAGCGCCGGGACGATTCTCCGACGCCGCTCCGTTTTTCATTCTAACACTAACTGATGGGTAATTCAACCAATTCATAAATCGTTAACAAAATCAAAGCATTCTCACTGTCTCATAGGGAATATCCCCGCCGAAAAGATCCAGAGCGCTCCCGATCGTAAAATCCAGCCGGCCCCCGCTTATTTCGCGGAACCGTTCCAGGTCCCCGAGACTTCCAATGCCCCCTGCATACGTAATCGGAATGCCGTCCCATTCTCCAAGCATATGTACGAGCTCTTCCTCCATTCCCGAACGTTTTCCCTCCACGTCCACCCCATGGATCAAGAACTCTCCGCAGTATCCGGCAAGGGCTGACAAGGTGTCCTTGTCCATCCGCACTTCCGTAAACTTCTGCCACCGGTCCGTCACAACATAGTATGCCCCATCCTTTTTTCTGCAGCTTAAATCAAGGACGATATTCTCCTTTCCAGTTTCGGATACCAGCTTCTCCATGTTTTCCCTGTGAAAATGCCCGTTCCGGAACACATAAGATGTCACAATCACCCGGGCCGCCCCGGCCTGCAGGTATTCCGCCGCATTCTCAGCCGTAATCCCGCCGCCGATCTGCATCCCCCCCGGATAAGCGGCAAGGGCCGACAGCGCCTGGCGCCTCGTGGCCTCATAATATTCGGAGCCGGCAGGGTTCAGCAGAATGATGTGCCCGCCCGTAAGACCGTCCTTTTTATATAACTGCGCATAATAATCCGCGCCTTTTTCTGATGAAAAATTGGTCCGCGCACTGTCCCCCTTATCCCGGAGGCTGCCCCCCACAATCTGCTTCACCTTTCCGTTATGTATGTCAATACAAGGTCTAAACCGCATCTTTCTCTCTCCTTTACTAATTCCCTGGCCGTCTTGTTCAAGAAAACTGCCGCAGGGACGCGGGAGTCCTCCCCCGCACTGCGGCAGTTGATTATCATGTCCGAACGTCTCTTATAATCCTCCGGCATCCTTACCGGTTATTCTGCGTATCTTTCTGCACACCATTCTCATCGGTCAGATCGTCTGCTGCTTTGTCAACGCCGTCTGTCACGTCATCCGTCACATCGTCCACACCGTCTGTCACATCGTGCACCGCATCATCCAGTATGCCGTTTCCCTCTGTGGCGTCATTCATTGTTCTGTCGTCTGTATTCGTGTTATCATCCACCGTATTTCTGTCGGAACCTGAACCGTCGGTCGTCGACTGATCCGCCCCGTTGTCCGCGTTGTCTCTGCTGCTGCACGCCGCTGTTCCAAGAAGCACGAAAGTACATGTCATGAGCACAAGAAGTTTTTTCATTTTCTTCATAAGAATGTCTCCCTTTCCATAAATATTGTTGTATTTGTACTATCTGCATTTTTTCAATATTTATGCGCAGGAAACATTTTATTTTGCTTTTTTTCGAAGCTTTTCCATAGCCCTCGCCTCGATCTGCCGCACCCGTTCCCGGGTCACTCCCAGCTGCCCGCCGATCTCTTCCAAGGTCCGGGATCTTCCGTCTTCCAGGCCAAACCGCAGTCGGATCACCTGGCGTTCTCTGTCGCTGAGCGCTTCTAAGAGCTCCTGAACCTCCTCTCTGCGCACAAGGATATCCATGGCCTCCTCCGGCGTTGCCTCCGACCGGTCCTCCACCATGTCTCCCAGGCTGTCCTCCCCGTCCTCGCCGATGGGTGTCTCCAGCGAAACCGGGCTCTGGAAGTACGTAAGGATGTTCTTTACCTCTTCTTCCGTAAGGTCTCCCATCTTCTCCGCGATCTCTTTCGGCGCAGCGTCCCGGCCCAGTTCCTGCTGGAGTTCTTTGGCTGCTCTCTGCACTTTCTTCATATTTTCCGCCACGTGGACCGGCACGCGGATCTCGCGGGACTGCTGGTCAATGGCCCTCTGCATGGATTCTTTAATCCACCATGACGCATAAGTGGAGAACCGGTTTTCTTTCGTATAATCATATTTTTCCGCCGCGTGCATCAGCCCTAGATTCCCTTCCTGGATCAGATCCATAAGCGGTACGCCCCTCCCGGTATAGTGCTTTGCGAGGGAGACGACCAGACGGAGATTGCCCTCCTCCAGCCTCCGGCGCGCCGACTCGTCACCGGCCGCGCTCTTTCTGCCCAGTTCCCGTTCCTCCTCCTCGCTCAAAAGCGGAATCTGTCCGATCTCCCGCAGATAAATCTTAAGCGGTTCTGATCCTGTCTCTTCTGTTGATATCTGCTGTTCTTTCTCCATCTCTGCCTCACTTTTCTATATCTTCTCTGTAATCCCGCCGTTTCGGTATGCCGCAAGAAGATGTTCCAGATCCCGGATCTGTTCCCGCATCTCCCTTCCCGCATCCGTATCTCCCACAAGGCACCGGTCTCTTACCCGTGTAACTACCGTTGTCTCAGAGTGAATATCAATCTCTTTTTTTATCGCGGCTTCCGTGGATTCAAAAGGTTCCAGAGCCACCAGGCGCATGCCGTAAGAATTGTAAATGAGTGTATAGCCCGCGATCCCTGTCTGCTTCTGGTATGCCTTAGAGAATCCCCCGTCAATGACAAGGACCCTGCCTCCACATTTAATCGGGCTTTCCCCGTCCTTTCGCTTGACCGGCACATGCCCATTCACAATATGCGCCCCTGCGGGATCAAGACCGAATTCCCGCATAATACGGTCAATGACTTTCTCATCCTCAATAAGCCGGTAATAAGCGTTTTTCTTCTCAATATGGGTCTCTTCCTCCGCCAGGAAATACCGCTCAAAGGTGGCCATCCTGTTCTTTCCGAACAGAGGGGAATCCGGATGGAGCCAGATATACCACATAATGTCTTTCCCATCCCGCCGCTCTTTTTCGTCCAGGGCGAAAAAGCCTTTGCGCACATAAGCATCCAGCGTATCATACAGTGCCCTGCCCCGATATTTCTTCCCGTACACTTCGACTTCCTTAAGCTCTCCGTCCTCGGTGAGGGGGACACAACCGTGATACAGGAGATTGTCATTATATACTTTGTACAGTCCGCCCTTGGCCAGCAGGAACCTCATATGCTGCTGGAGCTTCCCGCAGTTTAAGAACGCGCGCTCAAGCCGCTCCATAATCTCCTCTTCCTCTGCGCTTAACGCATAGGGATCTTCCGGGTCCACGGTAGGGAAATTGGAGTCCAGGAGCCGGTATTCTTTCCCGTTCAGTTCGATTGTCCCCTTCTCATAGTTAATCCGGTGCAGGAGCGCCCTCTCCTCCAGATGAAAGGACTTCTGACGGCGGATGATCTGCCCCTCCAGCTTAAACTGAATGATGGAGACCGCTTTATGGATCCGAAGATTCATCTGCATTTCCTCCGAATCCGGGCGGTCCGGCACTTTCAGCTTAAAGCAGCTACAGGGATCGTCCTGATACACCCGCATGGCAAATGCCGCCAGAGGGAGCAGATTGATGCCGTATCCGTCCTCCAGGATATCCAGGTTGCCGTACCGGGCGCAGATGCGGACCACATTGGCAATGCATCCTCTCTGCCCGGCCGCGGCTCCCATCCAGACCACATCGTGGTTCCCCCACTGGATATCCACAGAGTGGTATGACATCAGCTTGTCCATGATGATATGCGGGCCTGGGCCGCGGTCGTAAATGTCGCCTACAATATGCAGGTGGTCCACCACCAGCCGCTGGATCAATTCCGAAATGGCGCAGATGAATTCCTCCGCCCGCCCAATCCGAATGATTGTGGAAATAATCTCATTATAATAAGATTCTTTATCACTCACTTCCGCTTTCTCAGTGATCAGCTCCTCGATCACATAGGCAAAATCTTTTGGAAGGGCTTTCCTCACTTTTGACCGGGTATACTTGCTGGCCGCTCTCTTGCTCACCTCGATGAGAAGATACAGGTGAACTCGGTACCAGTCCTCCATATTTGATTCTTCCTGTCGAATCAGATCCATTTTTGCTTTCGGATAATAGATCAGGGTGGCAAGAGAACGTTTGTCCCTGTCGCTCATCCTGTTTCCGAAGACATCTTCTATCTTCCGCCGCACAGAACCGGAACCATTCTTCAGCACATGAGAAAAGGCCTCATATTCTCCGTGCACATCCGTCAAAAAGTTCTCTGTCCCTTTGGGAAGGTTCAGGATGGACTGCAGGTTAATGATCTCCGTGGACGCGGCCGCAATGGTCGGATACAAGTCCGACAGCCGCTCCAGATATCTGGTCTCTAAATCTTTCATAATCTCCCTCCGCCGGGCGGCAGTTCAAATTTACAGCCCGATCACGTCTCCCATATCGTACATTCCCGCTTCTTTTCCTGCCAGGAACTTGCCTGCCTCCACAGCTCCTTTCGCGAACACGGCCCTGGAATATGCCGTGTGCTTAAACTCGATCACCTCGTCCGTCCCCGCGAAAATGACCTCATGTTCTCCGACGATCGTCCCGCCGCGCACCGCGCTGATGCCGATCTCCTTCTTCTCTCTCTTCTGCCGCACCTGGCTTCTGTCGTAAACATAATGGTACTCCTGCCCCAGCGCCTCATTGACGGAATCCGCCAGCGCCAGCGCCGTGCCGCTTGGGGCGTCCAGTTTCTGGTTGTGGTGGCGCTCCACAATCTCCACATCGTATCCGGAAGGAGCGAGTACCTTCGCCGCATCTTTTAACAGCTTCAAAAGCAGGTTGATACCCAGGGACATGTTGGCGGATTTGAGCACTGCAGTCTTCGTTGACGCTTCCTTCACCTTTACCAGCTGTTCTTCCGAAAGCCCCGTCGTACAGAGCACAACCGGAATCTTCTTGTCCGCACAATAGTCAAGGAGGCCGTCCACTGCCCCGGCGGTCGAAAAATCAATGACCACATCCACGTCGATCTCACATTTCTCAATGGAATCAAATACCGGATACCCGCAGGACACCTCTGTGTATGTGTCCACTCCCGCGGCGATCACTGCGTCTTCGTCATTCTTTACGATCTCCGTAATCATCCTCCCCATCTTTCCGCTGCATCCATGCATCATCATCTTTATCATATCATTCATCCTCCTGTCTGTTGATCGTCAGCGCGGACGCCGGGCAGCCGCGCCGCGTGCCGCCTTCTGCCGCCAATCATATAAAAAGGATACCACATTTGAGAGTCCATCTCAATATATGATATCCTTTTAACAAACACTGCGTCTGTTCAGTCTGCAGTCAATGTATCTGTTCAGTCATCCATACATTCCAGCTTGCTCACCGATACTTCATAGGCGGTCCTTGTCTCGGTCTCGGTCTCAGAAAGCTTCTTCACATACTCGCGGCTCTGAATCCTTCCCAGGATGCGCACATGTTCCCCCACGTCAAACCCGGAGGCATATCTGGCATTGCGTCCCCAGCAGATACAAGGGATATAGTCTGATTTCCCATAGGGACGGTTCACGGCCAGCAGGAGGTCCGCGATCTCCCGCCCCAGAGGGGTCTTGCGGTAAACCGGACGTTTACACATATACCCTTCCAGAAGAATATGATTTGTCCTGGCTCCGTCCGGCTCTTCATCGATAAACTCGATCTCCCGGGCAAACACAGAAAGTACCAGACGGTTCTTCTGTTCCTCATGCCGGTTGTACGACCGGAACTGCCCGGATACCATAATACACTTTCCTCTGTAATCTTCTGTCACGTCAATGAGACGTTCCGACACCATGACCGGTATCCTGTCATTTGAACTGCTCAGTCTCTTTACAAGGATATCCACCATGTAGAATCCCTCGCCAAACACTTCGTGGCTGTATGTAAACTCCGACACCACCATTCCTATGACTGTTACCTGATTGTTCTCAATAATCTTATCTGACATAATTTACAGCTCTCCCTTCCTCTTTTCGGTATTTTTGAGTCAATACTAAATGTATGCGCAAAAGTCTTCGGGCAGAACCAGCCTGCCCCATAAACCGTACGACAAAATGCGCCTTCCTTTCGACAGCGGTCTTGTAAAATAAAATTTTTGTGATAAAATATACGAGTTGCAGTTATGATAAATGATATATATTAAGGAAAGAGTGCGAAATATTATGAAGACAAAACGTGAAGATGTAAGAAATATTGCGATCATTGCTCATGTCGACCACGGCAAGACAACCCTGGTTGATGAGCTTTTAAAACAGAGCGGTGTATTCCGCGAGAACCAGGAGGTCGCGGAGCGTGTCATGGATTCCAATGATATTGAGCGTGAGCGCGGTATCACGATCCTGTCCAAAAACACCGCGGTCCATTACAACGGTGTGAAGATCAATATTATTGACACCCCGGGGCATGCCGACTTCGGCGGTGAGGTGGAGCGTGTCCTCAAGATGGTAAACGGCGTCATCCTCGTGGTTGACGCTTTTGAAGGCGCTATGCCGCAGACGAAATTCGTCCTGAGGAAAGCTCTGGAATTAAGTCTGCCGGTCATCGTATGCATCAACAAGATCGACCGCCCGGAGGCCCGTCCGGACGCGGTCATCGATGAAGTACTGGAACTCTTTATTGATCTGGGCGCTTCTGACGACCAGCTGGAGTGCCCCTTTGTCTACGCATCCGCCAAAGCAGGGGTCGCCGTGCTTGATCTCTCTGAGGAAGAGCGGGATATGAAACCTCTTTTTGAGACAATTCTGGACTACATCCCAGCCCCCGAAGGTGACCCGGATGCTCCCACCCAGGTCCTCATCAGCACCATCGACTACAATGAATATGTAGGGCGCATCGGTATCGGAAAAGTAGACAACGGGACAATCTCCGTTAACCAGGAGATGGTATTGGTAAACCATCATGACCCTGACAAACAGCAGAAAGTAAAGATCAGCAAGCTCTATGAATTCGACGGACTGAACAAAATCGAGGTGCGTGAGGCGTCCATCGGCTCCATTGTGGCGATCTCCGGTATTTCAGACATCTCCATCGGGGATACGCTCTGCTCCCCCGAGAACCCGGAAGCCATCCCCTTCCAGAAGATCTCTGAGCCGACCATTGCCATGCAGTTTATCGTCAATGACAGCCCTTTCGCGGGCCAGGAAGGAAAATACGTAACTTCCCGCCATCTCCGCGACCGTCTGTTCCGGGAGCTGAATACAGATGTCAGCCTTCGCGTAGAAGAGATGGAAAACACAGACAGCTTCAAAGTATCCGGCAGGGGGGAGCTGCATCTGTCCGTACTTATCGAAAACATGCGCCGGGAGGGATACGAGTTCGCCGTAAGTAAGGCGGAGGTCCTCTACCATACAGATGAAGCCGGAAAGAAACTGGAGCCTATGGAAACCGCGTATATTGACGTGCCCGATGAATTTACCGGCGTTGTCATCGAGAAACTGGGACAGCGAAAAGGCGAGCTCCGAAATATGGGCGTATCAAATGGCGGCTATACCCGCCTGGAATTTTCCATTCCATCTCGAGGCCTTATCGGCTACCGCGGGGAATTTCTCACCGACACAAAAGGAAACGGCATTATCAACACCAGTTTTGAAGGATACGCTCCATACAAAGGAGACATCCAGTACCGCAAACAGGGTTCTCTTATCGCGTTCGAGACCGGCGAGTCTGTAACTTACGGATTGTACAGTGCCCAGGAGCGTGGTACACTGTTCATAGGCCCCGGAGAAAAGGTATATTCGGGAATGGTAATCGGACAGAACGGAAAAGCTGAGGATATCGAGCTGAATGTATGCAAGACCAAACATCTGACGAACACCCGCTCTTCCAGCGCGGATGAAGCGCTCCGCCTCACGCCGCCCCGGATCTTAAGCCTGGAGCAGGCACTGGACTTTATTGACACGGATGAGCTTTTGGAAGTCACACCCAAATCTCTCCGCATCCGCAAGAAGATCCTGGATTCCAGAATGCGCAAGAGAAGCAGCATGAAGTAGAGGAGAACACACTATGGAGAAATACGTACATCTTTTTCTGAAATATCTGACAAAGATATTGGAATTCGTGATCGCGGCCCTGCTTGCCTGCGCCATTATTATTATGACCTTCAAGCTGGGCATCTCCATGGGGGAGCTGACAGATGCCAGCACCTATCCGAATTATGATGACCTGCTCACAGCCTGCTTTAACCTGATTATCGGTGTGGAGCTGATCCGCATGCTCTATCTCCACACGCCGATCACGGTGTTCGAGGTACTGATGTTCGCCATCGCCAGGCAGATCATCATCGATCATTCCTCACCGCTGAACAGCCTGCTCGGCGTGATCGCCATTGCGATCCTGTTCGCCACGAGGAAATTCCTCTTCTCTTCTTTTGACGAGACGGATAAAACCGTGTTCCGGGCCACGCAGAAAGTCGGACAGGTCAACCGTCTCTTCCGGCTGAACATTCCCTGCTCGGATAAGGATGACACCCTCCTTGACGTACTGATGCAGAAAATGGATGAGGAACGCACGGAGATCGGCACAGGCGCCTGCGTGTACTTTTCTGACTTGGGACTGCGGATTGCCAAGATAAAAGAAGGAAAAATTACCCGCATCGAAGTGATTCGTTCTATACATTAAGGATGTTCCATGTTATAATATTTACATAATATAAACACACATTTATCACTTGTTTATGTTAAATATTGACAAAAAGGAGTTGAACAGCATGAATTTTATCATCAGCGGAAAGAACATTGAGGTAACGCAGGGTCTCAAAGATGCGATCGAACAGAAATTAGGAAAACTTGAAAGGTACTTCACTCCTGAAACAGAAATCATCGTAACACTCAGTGTGGAGAAGGGACGCCAGAAAATAGAGGTGACCATCCCTGTCAAAGGCAGTATCATCCGCTCTGAGCAGACAAGCAATGACATGTATGTATCCATTGATCTCGTGGAGGAGATCATCGAACGCCAGCTTCGGAAATATAAAAACAAGCTGGTCGCAAAAAATCAGGGGCATCCTACATCTGCCGCTCCGTCTGGAAGTATCCGGACAGAGTTCATTGATTCCGAAGAAGATTCTCCTGAAGATGACGAGATCCGCATCGTGCGCACAAAGAAATTCGGCATCAAACCTATGTTCCCGGAGGACGCATGCATCCAGATGGAACTGCTGGGACACAGTTTCTTTGTTTTCTCAAATGCGGACACAGATGAAGTCAATGTGGTATATAAGAGAAAGGACGGCTCCTTTGGGCTGATTGAACCCGAGTTCTCATAAAATTATACTTTTACAATAGGAATAATTCACATACGTTATAAAATGATAAGCCTTAAAATGAACTTCCTCGAAAGGGTGTTCTTTTAAGGCTTATTTTTTGTCTTCCTCTCCTCTATCCCCGGATATTTACTCTGCCGCGGCCCCAGCCTAATCCAGCAGAAGTCCTTCCTCTGACTCGGCAAACCAGCACTCCGCTTCCTTCTCCATAACTGCCTGCCCGTTGGTTCCCTCCATAACCGCTTTCTTCAGCGCGCCTTCCTCAACATCAGGTACAAGCGCTGTCAGCTCCACATGGTCCGTATATGCCGTATCCAGTATAGAAAGCCCTCTCTGCCCGAGTATATACTGGATCTTCCCCAGACCGGTATAGTCTGTTATAATTTTCAGTTTAAACCCATGTATCCTGGTAATAATCTCTGTATGGGAGAGCGCCTCTGCCGCCGCGGAGGTATATGCGCGCACAAGCCCGCCTGTCCCCAGCAGAGTCCCGCCAAAATATCTGGTGACAACAAGGAATACATCCGTCAGCCCTCTTCCCCGCAGCACTTCAAGAATGGGCTTTCCTGCCGTTCCCGCCGGCTCCCCGTCATCACTCATGCGCTCCTGGCCCGGATTTCTCCCGATTACATACGCCCAGCAGTGATGCCGCGCATCCCAGTATCTCTTTTTCACTTCCTCCAGACAGGCAAATGCCTCCTCCTCCCCGGAGACAGGATATATCTCCGCAATAAAACGGGATTTCTTTTCCACGATCTCCCCCGCCCCGCTTTTATATATCGTATGATAGCATTCCATTAAGACCACTCCTTACATCTCTGCATTCCGCACAGTACAAACTGCCTTTACTATACCAGACAGGCGGAAAATACACAACAAGAACAACAAATTACAATTTTCATAAGAAAATATGAAGATTTTATTTTTTTCTTTATTTGAAAGATGATATTTGATATAATCATAAGAGTTGAAAAGGAGGATGTTATTCGTGAATTACGGAAAAACGAATCTTTCCAGGCGAAAGAAAAATATTTCTTCAAAGAAAAGGATGAAACAGAAACGCGTGGGCGTAAGGTTTTTTAAAGCCCTTATTATCTGTATTCTACTTCTGGCAGTTATATGCATTATCGGGGGCGCGGTCTTTGCAAAGAAAATCATCGACGATGCGCCCGTCATATCTGTGTCTGATGTTCTTCCAAAAGGATTTACAACTACGATCATGGACCAGAACGGCACAGTAATCGACACACTGAAAGACTCGGATTCCAACCGTGTATACAAAACCTACGAAGAGATCACAGCGAACTCGGATTACCTTCCACATGCGTTCGTTGCGATTGAGGACGAGCGTTTTTATGAGCACAATGGTATCGATCTGCAGGGAATTTTAAGGGCAGGCCTGGTTGGTGTTGCCAATGGTTTTGATTTTACAGAGGGCGCCAGCACTCTCACACAGCAGCTTATTAAAAATAATTTATATGACTTTGTCAATGAGAAAACGTTCTTTGACCGTATAGAACGTAAGCTACAGGAACAGTATCTCGCTCTAGAGCTTGAGAAAGAGATGAGCAAAGATGAGATTCTCGAAGCGTATATGAATACGATCAACCTGGGGCAGGGATGCCTCGGCGTGCAGACAGCTTCTACCAGATATTTTAACAAAGACGTGTCTGAGCTGACGCTCTCTGAGTGCGCGGTTATCGCGGCGATTACCCAGAATCCCACCCTGTATGATCCCGTGACGAACCCTGATAAAAACGCCTCCAGAAGGGAAGATGTACTCGACAGGATGCTTGACCAGGGTTATATTGTCCAGGAAGACTATGATACGGCAATGGAAGACCCGGTATATGACCGAATCCTTCAGACAGCCGCAGTCACAGAAGACACCACCCCATATTCTTACTTTACGGACGCTATGATCCAGCAGATCATCCGGGATTTAATCGATGAAAAAGGTTACACCGAAACCCAGGCATATACCCAGCTGTACACAGGAGGCCTTACAATCAAGTCCACCCAGGATCTTTCTATCCAGCAGATCTGTGATGAAGTGGTCGCGGATGAATCCCTTTATCCCGCTGCCGAGTACGGTTTGGAATATGCGCTGACCATCCACCGCGCCGACGGCACGGCAGAGAATTACAGCAAAGAGAATCTCGGCACCTATATCCGCAATACTTACAATGATTCCAATCCTCTTGTTTTCAGCTCGGAGGATGAGGCCAGAGCAATGGTCGAGGAGTATAAAGGCACTCTCGGAATCAACACGGAGGGCGGGGATACGGTTGATGAAAATTTTACTGTCACACTTCAGCCCCAGACTTCCGTTGTTGTCATGGATCAGTACACCGGACAGGTAAAAGCGATCGTGGGCGGCCGCGGGACAAAGACGACCAGCCTCTCCCTTAACAGGGCCACAGCTTCTCCCCGTCAGCCAGGCTCCTGCTTTAAGGTCCTGTCCACCTACGCGCCGGCTCTGAATGAATGCAATATGACTCTTGCTTCCCAAATAAAGGACGAGCCATACAAATATGCCAGCGGACAGCAGGTCAACAACTGGGATCACAAATACATTGGCTGGACAAGAGTCCGCTATGCCATCGAGCACTCTATGAACGTATGCGCGGTACGCACCCTGACCGAAACAGTAGGATTGGAGAAAGGCTATCAATATTTACAGAAATTCGGGTTTTCCACACTGGTAAACAATGATCCCGAGTATCCCGGCATGACGGATATCGCACAGTCCACTGCCCTGGGCGGCATCACGAAGGGTGTCTATAATCTGGAAATGACGGCAGCATATGCCGCAATTGCCAACGGCGGCGTTTATACGGAACCAATCCTTTATACAGAAATTCTTGATCACGACGGAAATGTCCTGATTGATAATTCTGAGCCCCCGACTCACGAGGTCGTGAAAGAGTCCACCGCTTATCTTCTTACAAGCGCGATGGAGGACGTTATCACAAGAGGTACAGGTACAACAGCAAGATTGAGCAATATGCCGGTAGCCGGAAAGACCGGTACAACTGAGAACAGCACGGACCTCTGGCTGTCAGCTTACACACCGTATTACACAGCTTCAGTGTGGGGCGGATACGATGAGAATAAACACATGGAAAGCATGAGCCAGTCATGGCACATGGTCATCTGGAGAAATATCATGGAGCGGATTCACTCCGGGCTGGAATATAAAGACTTTACTGTTCCGTCCTCTGTGGTCCAGCGAACAATCTGTACATCCACAGGGAAGCTGGCAGTAAGTGGATGCCCTTCACTTACAGAGTACTTTGATAAAGATACCGTAGTGAAAGAGAGCTGTCCGGGACACGGGTATACCGATGACGAGGAAGAACCGGACGATGAGACAGAAGAAAATAACAGCAGCAGCAATAATAGCACAACCACTCCGAATACACCGTCTGGCGGTGGAAATGAGGGAGGGAGCGGATCTGGCGGAAACACCTCCGGCGGAGGAGACAATTCTGGCGGGGACAGCACCGGCGGCGGCAGCACCGGCGGAGGAAGCGGATCTGGCGGATCTGGCGGCGGATCTGGCGGCGGATCTGGCGGTGAGACGACTCCCCCGTCCACACCATAACCTAAAAAAAGATCTTCTCCCGTGAAGACCAGTTTTTATAAAAGACAGAAAAGGAAGAAGCAGCGGAACTTTTTAAATCCGCTGCTTCTCTTTTCTGTTTTATGTATCCGTCACATCTCCATGTCGACCGGCCGGCACAGTATATTCCTATTTCATCCGTCTATGCTCAGCTCAGGCATCCAGCACCAGTTTTGCAGCGCCGCAGATTCCCGCATCATTTCCTAGTTCTGCAAGGACGAACTTTACTTTCTTATCCGCAAAGAATGCCCTTTCCATATATGGTTCCCGGATATATGGAATAAGGACTTCCCCTGCCTTTGACACTCCGCCTCCAATAACAAACACCGCCGGGTCCGCCACCGCCGCAAGATTGGCGAGCCCATATCCCAGGTATCTGCCAAACACCACGGCAATCTCCTTTGCCACCTCGTCTCCTGCTTTCACGGCGTCGAATACATCTTTTGCTGTCACGTCTTCTTTGTTCAAGATCGTTGGACGCATCTCCTGGCCCAGTTTCTGCTTTGCCAGACGGACAATACCCGTCGCGGAGGCATACTGCTCCAGACATCCCCTATTTCCACACCCACAGCGGTCTGTCTCTTCATAATTCACACATAAGTGTCCGATCTCACCGCCGGCGCCGTTCTGTCCCACGAGCATTTTCCCGTCAATAATTACCCCGCCGCCGACTCCTGTTCCAAGTGTGACCATAATCATGTTCTTCTCACCGGCACCGCCGCCTTTCCACATCTCTCCCAGCGCCGCAACGTTCGCGTCATTTCCAATGGCAGCTGTCAGACCGGTAAGCTCTTCCAGCTCCTTTTTTACTTCTTTATACTTCCATCCCAGATTAGCGCTGCCGTCCACGACCCCGTCCGCTGTCACCGGCGCCGGAACGCCCACACCGATTCCTGCAATTTTTTCTTTTGCAAGCTGATGTTCTTCAATCTTACTTCCAATCGAAGCAGCCACGTTGGGGAGAATTGCTTTTCCTTCCTCAGATGTATCTGTGGTAATCTCCCACTTATCCAAAATGGTGCCATCTTCCTCAAACAGTCCCATCTTTACTGTGGTTCCCCCGATATCCACTCCAAAACAATACTTCATAGTTCCGTCTCCCTTCCTTATATTTTAAACGCCATATTTTCATCCTTTTCGTTCTGGCCAGCTATTTCCTATTTCATTTTTTTTGCAAGGTTCTCCTGAACTCTCTTATAGAGTTCCTGGGCCGCATTATATCCCATCTGTTTCTGCCTGTGGTTGACAGCGGCTGACTCTACGATAATCGCCAGATTTCTGCCCGGGCGGATGGGAATGCTGTGGCATACCACTTTATTTCCAAGGAATTCCGTGTACTCCTCTTCCAGTCCGAGCCTGTCATACTCTTTATCTCTGCTCCAGTCCTCAAGGGTAATGACCAGATCGATATTCTGCGTCTCCCTGACACTCTGGACACCAAACATCGACTTCACGTCCACAATGCCAATGCCGCGCAGCTCAATAAAATGCTTTGTAATATCAGGAGCCGAGCCAACAAGTGTCTCATCACTTACCTTGCGGATCTCTACCACATCGTCCGTAACAAGCCGGTGCCCTCTCTTGATCAGCTCAAGGGCCGCCTCACTCTTACCGATCCCGCTCTCTCCCATAATCAGCACGCCGACACCATATACGTCCACAAGTACGCCGTGAATAGAAATACATGGCGCCAGCCTGACATTCATCCAGCGGATAATCTCCGCTGTAAAGTCCGATGTCTGCTTTGCTGTCTTGTAAACCGGAACCCCCTGCTTCTTCGCCATTTCCAGGAATTCTTCATCAGGCTGCATGTCTCTGCAGAATACGATGCAGGGAATCGGATGTTCCAGAAGCCTGCTGTAGATCTCCTTTCTTCGTTCATCTGTAAGGGTCTGTACATAAGTATATTCCACATTTCCTATGATCTGCACCCTGTTCGAGTCGAAATGGTCGAAAAATCCCGCCAGCTGAAGCGCCGGACGATTGACATCCGGTATATTTACTTCCGTCTCGGTCGTCTCAACCTCAGGAGTGAGATTTTTCAAATCCATTTTTTCCACAATTTCACTCAATCTGATCCCGTGTCCCATATTTTTCTCCTTTTCTGCGCTCTGTACATCCAGTTCGATTCTTCTCTCCCTGTCTGCTGCTTCTTTTATCATAACACACTAGTGCAAAAACTTGTATACTGATTCAGCGGCTTTTTGATTCATAGATGGAATTTTAGCCAGCTCTTCAACCTCCGCCTCCCGGATCGCGTCCAGACTCAGGTAATGCCGCATAAGTGCTTTCCTGCGCGCGGGACCAATCCCCTCAATATCATCAAGGATCGAATGCACCTGCCCTCTGCCCCGAAGCTGCCTGTGGTATTCGATTGCAAAACGATGGGCCTCATCCTGTATTCTTGTAATCAGACGGAAGGCTTCTGATGACCGGTCTATCGGTATCTCAATATTCTGATAATAAAGCCCCCTCGTGCGGTGATGGTCGTCTTTTACCATGCCGCACACGGGTATATTCAGATGAAGCTCATCTAATACCTGAAGTGCTACGTTTACCTGTCCTTTCCCCCCATCCATAAGGATCAGATCTGGAAATACCGTAAATTTCCCCAATTCTGTGCTCTCTTCCCGCTCTCTCAAACCGTGGGTAAAACGGCGGGTCAATACTTCGCGCATGCTGCCATAATCGTCCGCACCTTTAATCCCTTTGATTTTAAATTTCCGATAGTCATTGCGCTTCGGCTTTCCTCTCTCATACACGATCATGGAGCCGACAGACTCAAATCCGTTTGTATTGGAGATATCATATGCTTCCATACGACGGATCTCCTCAAGGTTCAGCAGTGCTGCAATCTCTTTGACCGCCCCGATCGTGCGCCCTTCTTCCCGCTTCAGCCGCTCCTTATCCTTGCTCAGTACCAGCCTGGCATTCTCCGCTGCCAGCTCCACCAATTTCTCCTTTGTCCCCTTTTTCGGAATCTTCAAAGATACTTTCTGTCCTCTTTTCGTGGTGAGCCATGTCTCAAGCAAGTCTCGTTCTTCCACTTCTTCCTGAAGCATAAGCTCCCCCGGAATATACGGGGTGCCGGCATAGTACTGCTTAATGAAGCTGTCCAATATCTCCGCCGCGCTTTCCCCTTTTGAAATCCGCAGATAAAAGTGATCTCTTCCAATCAGGCGGCCTCCCCGGATAAAGAACACCTGGACGACTGCGTCCTCCTCCTCAGACGCCACAGCAATCACATCCCGGTCCTCCCCGCTGGAGTCTGTAATCTTCTGCTTCTGGGCCACTTTCTTCACACTGTTCAGCAGTTCTCTGTATTCGATGGCCCGTTCAAATTCCAGCGCCTCAGATGCAGCATTCATCTTCTCTTCCAGATCTTTTAAAATGCTGTCATAATTTCCGTTCAAAAACCGGATCACCTCATCAATCGATTTCCGGTATTCTTCCTTTGAAATATAGCCCTGGCAGGGCGCGTCGCACTGCTTAATGTGATAATTCAGGCACGGGCGCTCTCTGCCGATATCGCAGGTCAGACTCCTGTTACAGCTTCTCACATGATATAATTTGTGAATCAGGTCAATCGTATCCCGCACCGCCTGCGCACTCGTATACGGACCAAAATATCTGGCCTTATCCTTTTTCATTTTTCTGGACAAAAGTACCCTTGGAAATGGCTCATTCGTCGTCACCTTAATAAAGGGATATGTCTTGTCATCCATGAGCATGGTGTTATATTTGGGGTGATGCTCTTTGATCAAATTGCACTCTAAGACAAGGGCCTCCAGCTCTGAATCTGTCACAATATACTCAAAACGGCGGATGTGGGTCACCATCTGTTCAATCTTGACTCCTTTGTTCCGGCTGCTCTGAAAATACTGCCTGACACGGTTTTTCAGGCTGACCGCCTTGCCCACGTAGATGATATGGTCCTTCTCATCGTGCATAATATAAACCCCGGGCCTCGCGGGGAGCTTTTTCAATTCTTCCTGTATATCAAAATTCATACTTTCCATGCAGATAATTATACTGTCTTTCATATCAAAAATCAATCTGGATTTGCTAGGATCAAGGGATGCGTCCGCCGGGAAACGGATATGCCTTGCAGGCCCGCTTTCGCTCGGGCCGCAGCATAGCGGTACATAGGGCTGCAAAGAACGCAGCCCAAGTGCCGATGCTGCTCTACGGCCTTTCAAGCATATCCATTCCCCGGCTGGTCTCATCGCATGATCCGAAAACAGCAGAATTATTTAAGGACGTATTCGTGGAGAGGGGCGGGGCAGAGCAGGTTCCCGCAGACAAATGCAGGATTTCAAAGGAGGACGAAGAGGAAGCGTAATTGGAGACACTAGGAACAATACCGGCTTCTGGGCAGATGAAGTTTCTTTTCACCTCCCGGTCCCGGCACCGCTCCTCTTCTCCAGTTACGTTCCCTTCTCATCTTCTTTTGAAATCCTGCATATGCCGGGAAGGCTCTTCCCGATCTGCGCAAAAGGAGAAAACAGCGGAGCGCCTTTTCGAACGCCATTCTGCGCGGGGATGTGGGGGCTGAGGCGACTTCGGAATGGAACGTAGAAAAATAGAAATCCGGTGACATGCGTTGAAATTGGCAGAGAGATTGTTTGAAGCGAAGCTGAGTTGCTCTCTGCCAATTTCTGCTTTTAGCATGTTACCGAATTTCGTTATTTTTCTTGTTCCATGGAGCGGAGCCGAAGCCCCTACACCCCCGCGCAGAATACATCTTCGACAAATTGCTCCGAAGTTTTCGTCCGATTTGCCGCTGACCATACGGGTCTCCCCGGCAAATCCAACTTTTACGCTGGATTCATAGTGATCCGTCCTTCCCGCTCTTCAGCCCCTTCTGTCTCATTCTCATCCGGTTCTGGAATTCCTTTTACTTCCCGGAAGATCTTCATAAACTCTTTTCCTGTGATCGTTTCTTTCTCGATCAGGAATGCCGCAATCTTATCCAGAGCTTCCCTGTTCTCGGCGAGCAGCTTCTTTGCCTCTGCATATGCGCCTTTGAGCATCTTCATGACTTCCTCATCGATTTCACCTGCTGTGGCATCGCCGCAGTTTAATACGGCCCTGCCGTCCAGGTATCTGTTCTGAATCGACTCAAGCCCCATCAGCCCGAATCTCTCGGACATCCCGTACTGAGTAATCATCGCGCGGGCAATCTTTGTCGCCTGTTCAATATCATTGGCAGCGCCTGTGGTCACAGTATCGAACACAATCTCTTCCGCCGCGCGTCCGCCCAGGGCTACCACAATCATGGCTTCCAGTTCTTTCTTCGTATTCAGGAATTTCTCTTCCTCGGGCGTCTGCATCACATATCCCAGCGCCCCCATAGTCCTCGGCACAATCGTGATTTTCTGCACGGGCTCCGTATTTTTCTGGAGCGCTGTCACAAGAGCATGCCCCACTTCATGGTAAGAGACAATCCGGCGCTCCTCTTTGCTCATTATGCGGTCTTTCTTCTCTTTTCCGACAAGCACTACTTCCACTGCCTCGAAAAGATCTTTTTGGCTGACCACCTGCCGTCCGTGTTTTACCGCGTTGATGGCCGCTTCATTGATCATATTGGCAAGATCAGACCCCACCGCCCCTGAAGTTGCAAGAGCGATCGCTTCCAGATCCACGCTCTCATCCATGCGCACATCTTTTGCATGTACTTTCAGGATATTGATCCTTCCCTTCAGATCCGGCTTATCCACAATAATCCGTCGGTCAAACCGGCCGGGGCGCAGAAGCGCAGGGTCAAGGATCTCCGGACGGTTTGTTGCCGCAAGAATTAGAAGCCCCTTGTTCGTATCAAATCCATCCATCTCCGCAAGAAGCTGGTTCAATGTCTGCTCCCGCTCATCATTTCCGCCCATCGCTGTATCACGGGTCTTTCCGATGGCGTCAATCTCATCGATAAATACAATACATGGGGCCATCTGCTGCGCCTGTTTAAACAGATCGCGCACGCGGGACGCGCCCACGCCTACATACATTTCCACAAAAGCCGATCCGGACAAGGAGAAAAAGGGCACCTTCGCCTCCCCTGCCACTGCCTTTGCCAGCAGGGTCTTTCCAGTTCCGGGAGGTCCGACAAGCAGCGCTCCCTTTGGGAGCTTCGCTCCAATCCCGCTGTATTTGCCCGGATTGTGAAGGAAATCAACCACCTCCTGGAGAGATTCTTTGGCCTCGTCCTCACCCGCGACATCCTGAAATGTCACGCCGGTCTCTTTCTCCATATACATTTTTGCATTGCTCTTCCCGATCCCCATCATGCCGCTGCCTTTTGTCATTCTCTTCATAACATAAAAGAGCAGAAGCGCTGTCAGTCCCAGCGGCAGGATAATGGTCACAAATAATTCAAGGACCATCTGTCCCATTGTATCCGGAACCTCGCCTTTGAATTTCACACCTGCTTCATCCAGTCTCTCCACCAGACCGTCGTCATCGACGTAGCCTGTATAATAGTCCGGATTCCACTCCGCGTCATCATCCTCTTCCTCTTCCGTCTGCGTGCTGCCCTGGAACTGGCTTAAGAACTGGCTCTGAAACTGCCCCATCATGCCCTGCAGACCACCGCTCTCCTGCTGCTTTTTGGCTTTTTCCTCCGCTTCCTCCATCCTCGCCTTATCGGTAAGGGTGATGTAAATACGGCTGCTGTTCAGTCGCACGGATTCTACTTTTTTATCGTCGACCATATCCAGGAATTTATCGTAACTTATCTCTTCCGGACCAGCTCCGCGCATAAGAGTATAAAATCCTATCACCATAAAAGTGACCAGCAGGGTTGTTATGAGGATGACTCCCCAGCCCTGCCGGTTGTTTTTCGGATTATTCTTATTGTTCTGGTTATCCATCCTTTTCCTCCTAAAATCAGATATTACTATTATAAGTACAGGTTTTGCATAAATCAATAAAAAGATTATGAAAATATTGTAAAACCATGACTTTTTATAGTATACTGGGTACGAAATATGTCCTTTCGGCGTGTTTCCGGGGATAAGTGTCTCTTGGGAATCCTGCTCAGTCAAAGGTCCATATAAATAGAAACTAGATAAGTGGGGAATGGAAAATGAGAATCGGTTTTGACAACGAAAAGTATCTGAAAATGCAGTCCGAGCATATCCGCAATCGGATCAACCAGTTTGACAACAAACTTTACCTTGAATTTGGAGGGAAGCTGTTCGACGACTATCACGCTTCCCGCGTGCTCCCCGGGTTTGCTCCTGACAGTAAACTGCGCCTCTTAAAAGAGCTGAGCGCCCAGGCAGAAATCGTGATCGTCATCAGCGCGAAGGATATCGAAAAAAACAAAATCCGCGGAGACCTGGGGATCACTTACGACACAGATGTACTCCGTCTAATCGACACATACCGTGAACAGGGACTCTATGTGGGAAGCGTTACGATCACACAGTTCTCCGGCCAGGAGAGCGCTCTCCTCTTTAAAAACAGGCTGGAGAAACTTAACATCCCGGTATACCTGCACTATGTAATTCCCGGATATCCCTCCAATGTTCCGCTCATTATCAGCGATGAGGGGTACGGAAAGAATGACTATATCCGCACGACGCGCCCCCTGGTAATCGTGACTGCACCGGGTCCTGGAAGTGGAAAGATGGCCACCTGCCTTTCCCAGCTGTATCACGAACACAAACGCGGAATCCATGCAGGCTATGCAAAATTTGAGACCTTCCCCATCTGGAATCTCCCGCTTAAGCACCCGGTTAACCTGGCTTACGAGGCTGCCACAGCGGATCTGAACGATGTAAACATGATTGACCCCTTCCATCTGGAAGCTTACGGTGAGACGACTGTAAATTACAACAGGGATGTAGAAATCTTCCCGGTGCTTAACACAATCTTTGAGAAGATCTACGGGGAAAGTCCCTACAAATCACCTACCGATATGGGTGTCAATATGGCGGGCAAGTGCATCTGTGACGACGAGGCGTGCAGGGAAGCCTCAAAGCAGGAGATCATCCGCCGCTATTATGCCGCCTTAAACGCCCTGGTAAAAGGAGACTCCTCCGACAAGGAGGCACAGAAAATTGAGCTGCTCATGAACATGGCTGGAATCACTTCCGCTGACCGGAAGGTGGCTGTGAAAGCCCTGGAGCGCGCCAGAGAGACCGGCGGACCGGCTGCGGCCCTGGAACTTGAGGATGGCAGAATCATTACCGGAAAGACAACCAATCTCCTCGGAGCCTCGGCAGCCCTTCTGCTCAATGTATTAAAAGAGCTCGCTGGTCTTGACCATGAACTCCACATTATTTCCCCGGAGTCCATCGAGCCGATCCAGAAACTGAAAGTCGATTACTTAAAGAGCAAAAACCCGCGCCTTCACACAGACGAGGTCCTGATCGCCCTGTCTGCCAGCGCGGCCATGAACCCGGATGCGCGGCTGGCCCTCTCCCAGCTTCCTAAGCTGGACGGCTGCCAGGCACACACTTCTGTGATGCTCTCAGATGTAGATATTAAAATCTTTAAAAAGCTGGGCGTCCAGCTTACGTGCGAAGCTGTCTTTGAACACATGATACTCTAGAGAGCGGCCGGCCGGGATGTAAGGCCGCCGAGGCAGAACCCGCCGCGCGATCCGGACAGCATTGCTGTTGGAATGAAAAAAGATTGTATTTTCCTGTTATCAGGTGTATACTAAGAACGTATTTTTACAAAGCATGATTACAGTCTGACTATATATGGGATATGGAACCGCAAAGAAGCGTGTCCTCCCCATAGTCAGGCTGTACTCTTTTTTAGGGAAACATTCCACAATACACAGAGGAGGCATTTACCATGGCAGTAAAATATGTATTTGTAACAGGGGGCGTCGTATCCGGGCTTGGGAAAGGCATCACTGCCGCTTCTCTCGGACGGCTCCTAAAAGCGCGGGGATACACCGTCACCATGCAGAAGTTTGATCCTTATATCAATATCGACCCCGGGACAATGAATCCTGTCCAGCACGGAGAGGTCTTCGTTACGGACGACGGGGCGGAGACAGATCTCGACCTGGGACATTATGAGCGTTTCATCGATGAAAGCCTTACCAAACATTCCAATGTCACCACAGGGAAGATCTACTGGTCCGTACTCCAGAAAGAACGCCGGGGAGATTTCGGAGGCGGAACTGTCCAGGTAATCCCTCACATCACCAACGAAATCAAGAGTCGTTTCTACCGCAATCCCGCTGCCGAAAATACGGAAATTGCCATCATCGAAGTGGGCGGTACTGTGGGAGATATCGAAAGCCAGCCTTTCCTGGAATCCATCCGGCAGTTTCAGCACGAAAAAGG
Source organism: uncultured Lachnospiraceae bacterium (assembly GCA_959022495.1). GTDB lineage: Bacteria > Bacillota > Clostridia > Lachnospirales > Lachnospiraceae > Mediterraneibacter. The sequence continues at coordinate 29,038 of CAUEYX010000032.1, forward strand.
ACGTGAAAATGTGATCCTCATCCATGTAACGCTCATTCCCTATCTGCGCGCTTCACAGGAAATGAAAACAAAGCCGACCCAGGCCAGCGTAAAAGAACTCCAGGGAATGGGAATCCAGCCGGACATTATCGTATGCCGTTCTGAATACCCTCTGACCTCGGGAATGAAGGATAAAATCTCTCTTTTCTGCAACCTTCCGGCCAGCCATGTGCTTCAGAACCTGGATGTAGAGTACCTTTATGAAGCCCCGCTCGCCATGGAAAAAGAACGCCTTGCCCAGGTCGTCTGCGAGTGTCTCCATCTGGATTGTCCGGAACCGGATCTGAAAGACTGGACAGAGATGGTGGAGAAACTCAAGCATCCCACACAGGAGGTCACGGTAGCCCTGGTCGGAAAATATATCCAGCTTCACGATGCATATATCAGTGTGGTAGAGGCTTTAAAGCACGGCGGAATCTATTCACACACAACGGTAAACATCAAATGGATCGATTCTGAGACAGTCACCAGAGAAAACGCGCAGAGCCTCTTTGCCGGTGTAAACGGCATTCTCGTCCCTGGCGGATTTGGCCACCGCGGGATTGAGGGCAAGATCGAAGCAGTCCGATATGCCCGCACCCACGGCGTTCCCTTCCTCGGGCTCTGCCTTGGAATGCAGCTTGCCATCGTGGAATTCGCCCAGAACGTACTCGGCTATGCCGACGCCCACAGCATGGAACTTGACCCCGCTACAACCCATCCGGTCATTCACATTATGGAAGACCAGATCGGGGTGGAAGATATCGGAGGCACGCTCCGGCTGGGGTCCTATCCCTGTGTACTGAAAGAAAACTCCCTCGCTGCCCGCCTCTATGGAAAGAAAGAGATCAGCGAACGGCACAGACACAGATATGAAGTGAACAATGATTACCGTGAAGACCTGGAAAGCCATGGGATGTCCCTGTGCGGTCTGTCACCCGACAGCCGCATTGTGGAAATGATCGAAATCCCTTCCCATCCCTGGTTTATCGCGACACAGGCCCACCCCGAGTTAAAATCCAGGCCCAACCGCCCGCATCCGCTCTTCAAAGGTTTTGTGGAAGCCGCGCTGAAAAGGCAGAACATCCCCGAATAGAGGATCTGCTTGATATCTTGATATTGCATTTTGCAGAATGCCCTTGTATACTATTCCTATCGGCGGCCGGTTGATAAATGCCGCCATGGGAGGTATACAAATGAAAAAACTGCGTATTGCAATTGCTGCCATTGCTGTTATTGCCCTTATCGCGGTAGGTTTTCTCGCGGCCAGGCTCCTGGATAAAGAACCAAAAGTCACAGTGGACGCCACTTCCATTGAGGAACGTCTGAGCAGGTGCAGTTCTCTCACCACAGCCCGCCTGGACTACCGCGGTATGATCAAATACTCCGAGGGAGAGATCCAATTTATCAATAAAAAGGGCTTCTCCATGATTTATGACGCGCAGATCAAGGCCGGTATCGACCTGTCAAAAGCAGATGTCTCTGTATCCGGGGATAAAATCTCCATCACAGTCCCAGAGCCCGAGATCCAGGATATTACCATTGATTCTGACAGCCTGGAATTTTACGACGAACAGCTGGCTTTATTTAACTGGACAGATAAAGAAGACACAACCAAAGCGATTGCCTATGCAAAAGAGGATGCCCAGGCAAAAGCCGAACAGACTGACATCCTGTCCCAGGCCTCTGCACAGGCTGAGACTGTCATAGAGACATTATTCGCTCCACTGACAGAAGAAAATTCTTATCAGCTGGAAATCATTCAGCCATGAGATCTCTCTCATGGCTGAACTTCTGCTTCCGCGAACAGTTGATCTACCACCTGCTCGTATACTGCGCATTTCTCTGCTTTTTTGATTTTTTTCGCATACTTTTTTGAGTCTGAAAAGAGCGGCGCAAGATACGTCCACAGCTCTTTCATCTTAAATAAAATTGTCCGGTCCCCTGACATTTCCTCACAGTATCCCACATACAAAAGATCGTGGAACCGGCGCAGTTCTGCTTTATCCGCTTTCTTTCCGCCCCGGAGCTGCCTTGCCAGCGAAGGGTCCTTCAGAACGCCGCGCCCTGCCATGATCCGGTCTACCTGCGGAAACTTCCCGGCAGCCTCCTCGTAATCTCTCACAGAAAAAATATCCCCGTTGTAGCAGACCGGACTTCTGCTCTTTTTCTCCGCCTCCGCAAAAACATTGAGATCTGGTCTGTTTTTATAGAAATCTTTCTGTACCCTGGGGTGGATGATCAGTTCTTCAGCAGGATATTTGTTGTAAATTTCCATCAGCCTTTCAAATTCCTCTGCGTCTTCCATTCCAATCCTTGTTTTGAGTGAAATCTTCAATGGACATTTCTCAAATATTTCCTCAAGAAATCTGTCCAATGCGTCAGGATCGGCCAAAAATCCTGCCCCCCTGCCTTTTGTGACCACTGTTTTTGACGGACAGCCCAGATTTAGATTCACTTCTTCATATCCATAATCTTTCAGTTTCACAGCTGTCCGCAGAAAATCATCCGCCCGGTTTGTAAGGATCTGAGGCACTGTTTCCATCCCCTTGTTATGTTCCGGCAGAATATCTTTTTTCTCTCTCGCACTGAAATGTCCCATCTGATTTGGCCGGATAAATGGAACAAAATATTTGTCAAATCCCCCAAAGCATTCATGCACCGCACTGCGGTATATCCATCCCGTAATGCCCTCCAGAGGGGCCAGATAAATTTCCATAATTCTCTCCCACCTCTCCCCGCCATACACTCTGTATCCGGCAGGCGTTATCGTATCAGTCACTACCTTATTACAGGCTCCGGCTCCTTGTCAAGCACAAAATCATGTGCTAAGATTGATGTGGTTAGTTAGAAAGGAGATTTCCCATGCATACACTCAGAAAATTTATCAACTATTATGCGCCGTACAAGACGGTCTTTTTTATTGACCTGATCTGCGCCGCATTAATCAGTATCGTGGATCTGGCTTATCCGCAGATCCTCCGCACGATGACAAATACACTTTTTACGGAAAACAGCTCTGTGATCCTGCGCGCGCTTCCCCTCCTGGCCGCCGTGCTTTTCGTTATGTATATCGTCCAGAGCCTGTGTAAATATTATGTGAGCTATCAGGGACATATGATGGGCGCGCACATGGAGAGAGACATGCGCCAGCAGCTATTCGATCATTATGAAAAGCTTTCTTTTTCTTATTACAGCAGGAACAATTCCGGACAGATGATGAGCAAACTTGTGTCCGATCTGTTTGACATCGCTGAGTTTGCCCACCACGGACCGGAAAACCTGTTTATTTCTGTTGTAAAAATCGCAGGCTCCTTTGTGTTCCTTTTCTTGATTAACTGGAGGCTCGCCCTGCCGCTTATTGCGCTGGTCCTCTGCATGTTTATTTTCTCCTTCCGCCAGAACCAGCGGATGCAGGAAACATTCATGGAAAACCGCAGAAAAATCGGGGATGTCAACTCCAGCCTCCAGGATACGCTCGCGGGCATCCGCGTGGTCCAGTCTTTTGCCAACGAAGAAATTGAACGGGATAAATTCAAAAAAAGCAACCACGCCTTCCTGATTTCTAAGAAGAACAACTACAACTGTATGGGCAGTTTCATGGGATGGAACTTATTCTTCCAGGGAATGATGTATCTGGTCACTCTTGTCTTCGGCGGATACCTGATCGCCAAAGGACTTATGAACGCCGGAGATCTCGCCATGTATGCTCTGTATATCGGAATTTTTATCAGCCCGATCCAGATTCTTGTGGAACTCATTGAGATGATGCAGAAAGGGCTCGCCGGATTCCGCCGCTTCCTGGATGTGATGGAGACAGAGCCAGAGATCGTGGACGCCCCGGGTTCTCAGCCACTGGAAAATATAAAGGGCAGAGTCTGCTATGAAGATGTCTCCTTCCATTACAGTGATGACGAGACTCCCGTGCTCTCCCATGTGTCCATCGAGATCCCTGCCGGAAAATCCATTGCCCTTGTAGGACCTTCGGGAAGCGGCAAGACAACGATCTGTTCACTCCTCCCCCGCTTCTACGACGTAACTGGCGGCAGAATCACCATTGACGGCAGGGATGTGCGTACACTGACACTTAAAAGTCTGCGCAGCCAGATTGGCATGGTACAGCAGGATGTCTATCTCTTCGCCGGAACAATCCGGGATAACATCGCTTACGGAAAACCCGGTGCCTCCATGGATGAAATCATCGAAGCAGCAAAACGTGCCAATATCCATGACTTTATCCAGGAACTGCCGGAGGGGTACAATACCTATGTCGGGGAGCGTGGCGCCCGCCTCTCCGGCGGACAGAAGCAGCGCATCTCCATTGCCCGCGTTTTCCTTAAGAATCCACCCATTCTGATCCTGGATGAGGCCACCAGCGCCCTGGACAATGAGAGTGAACGCTGGATTCAGCAGAGCCTGGAAGAACTCTCCAAAAACCGTACCACCATCACCATCGCCCACAGGCTCTCCACCATCCGCGGCGCGGACGAAATCATCGTCATCACCGAAGATGGAATCGCAGAACGCGGAACACATGAAAGCCTGCTCTCCAAAAACGGAATTTATGCACACTATTATAATATGTAAAATCTGGATTTGCCGGGGAGATTCGCAGGGTCAGCGGCAGATCGGACGAAAACCGGCGGAGCGGGGTGTCGAAGACGTATTCTACGCGGGGGGTGTGGGTGGCTTCGGTTCCGCTCCATGGAACAAGAAAAATAACGAAATCC
>CAUEYX010000033.1 GCA_959022495.1 uncultured Lachnospiraceae bacterium
AGAATAAGTCTGTAAGCTGTTTTAATTGCTTACAAACTTATTATACGAGGAGACAGAAGGATGAATAAAAAGGTATTTCAGGAAGCATTCGAAAAAGGAATGCGCATAACAGAAAAGCATCTCAATGATTTTAAGGGAGATGAATTGAAAGGCGGGTTCCCGGCTCCGGCCAGTGAGAACGACCGCTATCCCATGATAGAGAACAATGACTGGACAGCGGGATTCTATACGGGCATCCTCTGGATGTGTTATGAGTATTCCGGGAATCCGGTATTTAAGGACCGGGCAATGGAGCAGATCAAGAGCTTCCGTTACCGCATCGACAACCGCGTAGTCGTGGACCATCACGACATGGGCTTTATTTACAGCCTGTCCTGCGTGGCCGCTTATAAACTTACAGGGGATGCGTTCGCGAAGGAAACAGCCCTCCTTGCGGCAGACAACCTGAAATCCAGGTTCCGCGTAAAGGGGCAGTTTATTCAGGCCTGGGGAGAGCTGGACACAAAAGAGAACTATCGTCTGATTATTGACTGTCTCTTAAATCTCCCCATCCTCTACTGGGCGTCTGAGGTTACGGGAGATGGATCGTACAGGGAGTGTGCCCTGAAACATCTGGAGACAACGCGGAAGGTGATCTTCCGCCCGGATTATTCTACTTATCACACCTATTATTTTGATATGGAGACAGGCGAACCCGCATACGGCGCTACAAAACAGGGATATTCGGATGAATCCACCTGGTCGCGGGGACAGTCCTGGGGTGTGTACGGCCTGATGCTCAACTATATGTATGAAAAGGTGGACGGCATACCTGAAGAGTGGAAGAAGGTAACGGATTATTTCCTTGCGCATCTGCCAAAGGATAAGGCGGCGTACTGGGATTTCTATTTTATGGATGGGCCTGAGCCAAGGGACAGCTCCGCGTCCGCTATCGCTGTATGCGGTATACTGGAAGCGTACAAACAGGGAATCTGCGGTGAAGAATACCTGGAACAGGCATATGAGATACTGGAAAGCCTGGCAGAGAACTACGCCGCGCCCGAAAATGACAGGGTGAACGGACTTCTGCTCCACTCTACCTATGGACGGCTCTTGGGAGACGGGATCGATGAGTGCTGCCTGTGGGGAGATTATTTCTATATGGAGGCACTGATGAGAGTCATCAAACCAGAGTGGAGACCGTATTGGTGATCAATCTGGATTTGTGGGGGTGACGATTTTAAATGAATGGGTCCGAAAACAGCAGGATTATTTGAGGACGTATTCATGGAGAACGGGGATGTGGATTTGGCTCCGGTTCCGCAATCCGGGAAAATCTAAAAGGCAGGAAGCACGGCTAAATACAATGGAACAGTGGAAGATTCGGCTTACGCCTCAGGCATCCACTGTTCCATTAACGCCGCGCTCCCTGCCTTTAAGAATTTCCAGCGGATTCCTCCAAGTCACCAAATCCACGCCCCCGTTCTCCACGAATACGCCCTTCAAAATATTGCTGTTTTCGGACCCATTCACTTAAAATCGTCTCCCCCACAAATCCAGATTTAAGCCTCTGTGCCGTACACTTCGATCTGTGTCAGCGCCGGGAACGGCGACGCGTCTTCCGCCTTGATCAGATGGGACAGTTCCATCCAGCGGATTGTTTTCGGTTCAAAGGTGAATTCCTGCGCGCTGGCTGTTTTCTTGAGATTCAGTTCCATTGCGGACCCGTCGGAGAATGTGATGGAAGCTTTTGTCCACCAGCTGTCATGTGGGAAGTCGGCGCGCAGATACATGAAGATACGGTCGATGGTTACATCCCGTCCGAAGTCCAGTTTCATCGCGGCTTTTGGATCGCGGTTGATTCCCCAGGAAGCATAAGGCCACTCTCCATGGCAGGAATTGGCTGTCACTCCGTCGATGGCGTTCTTCGCGGCAAAGACGGCCTCGCCCCTTGTCTCAATGTTGGCGGAAGCATGAGGGTAGCAGACATCGTTGACATGGCAGTCGTTGACATTAAACGCGATGTTGCGGTATGCGCTGACCTCAAAATCCCGTGCCCTGCGGATCGTGAGCAGATGCGTTTTCCCGGAGAACACTTTTGGGGAAAGATTGATGCGTTTCTCACCAAACGGAATCGGGTAACTATAGTCTCCGGTCAGATATACCAGTGATCTTCCCAGTGCGTCATCAAGCTGAAGCCAGGCAAAGACCGGACCGTCCGACACTTCGATCAGGACGCGGTCTCCTTCCTGATATTCACGTGTCACTGTGAGGTTGATTTCATCCTCATCTCTCCCGACAGCAACAGCAAATTCATTTTTGTCAATCACTTTGATACAAAACATAGCTGTATCCCTCCTTCTGTATACTGTCCTACATTCTAACATGAGAAAAAATGAAAAGTAAATACCCTGGAACGTTCAGGCTCTCAGATTGAAAAAAAGTATTACGATTTAATTTTATTACATTTACTATTCTATTTTTTTTGCTGATAATCAAACTGGAAATTTATCATTCGGATTTTAGGTGGGAATGGGACAGGAAAATCAAAAATCCGGGGAACGACAAACGTGAAGGAGGAAAAAGAGGATGAAATCGAACTCGTTCAGATTATGGAAACGGGTGCTTGCGGGAGCTATGACCGCTGTCCTGATCGCGGGCGGCAGTTCCACTGCCGTATCCGCGGAAGGAGGCGGCAGCGCGGCGGAGAAACGCGTGGAAGCCAGAGAAGGGCAGCAGAGTGTATATACATTTACCGATGAGTATAATGAGACGCAGGGCCCTGTATGGCGTTACCGATGGCTGGATAAGGACACCGGCAGTATCAGTGACATGACATGGAGCAGTGGAAACAGCCGCTGGGAAGAAGGCGGACACAGCAATCACTGGATGCGCATTTTCAGTGACGGGCTGATGTCTGGAAATGACGGCTGCTCTGCAGTGATTGAGTGGACAGCGCCAAAGGACGGAACGGTCCTGATCACGGCAGGAGCCATCAATGGACTCGTCAGCGAAAACGAGATCTCGATGGAACTGGAACGCACGGACCGGGACGGAGCATCCATGAGTGTCGCGCACAATGGGGAAACGATCTGGGGAGCATGCTCCACGCTGAATAACCGCAAACATCTTGCCTTTGACCCGCTGCGTGTCTCAGTAAAAGCCGGCGATACAATTCGGTTTATTGAAAATGGTGACGGCGGGAAACAGGAATACAATAATGACCGGGTATACTGGAATCCGGTTATCACTTATGAGGAGGACGATTCAGGCGTCCGTCTCGGCGGCGGGGAGATGATTTCCGGAAGCCAGGTCTCTTTTGACGCGGTAAACTTAGATCAGATTACGGCGGAGGATGTAAAAGTATATGCTTCCGTAAATGGGGCGCAGCGAGCGGAGCTGGATGTGACAGACGCTGTGGCAGAAGGCGGGAAACTTACGGTGTCCTTTGCCCCTGTCATGCAAGAAAACGCGCGTGTACAGCTCTCTGTGGTTACGGCAGGGACAAGCGCGATGACAGAATATGACACGGCTGACTATCCGTCGGAGCTGGTTGAGATCACCGCCGGGACAGTCGGTGAGGGCGGATCGATTTCCCCGGAAGGGACGGTCTCTGTACAAAAAGGAGAGTCCGTTACGTTTACGTTTACGCCGGACAAAGGATATGAGCTGTACCGCTTATGGATCAATGGGGAACAGCAGGATATCGGCAAGATGGTCAAAGATGGAAAGCTCACTCTGGAAAATGTGGAAGAAGCCACAGAAGTAAAAGCAGCATTTTACTTAAAAGGTGAGACGCGTGGAACCACATATTATGTGGACGCGAAAGACGGGGACGATTCCAATGAAGGCACCGGTAAGGATGAGGCTTGGAAGAGCCTTGAGAAAATCAACAGCACCACGTTTGAGCCGGGAGACAAGATCCTGTTGAAGGCAGGGTGCACATGGAGCGGCTATCTGTGGCCCAAGGGCGAGGGGGATGAACTGGACCCCATCACACTGGGTAAATACGGGGATGAAGATTTATATCCCATCATTAACGGGAACGGGACCATGCCTTATGACTGGAACCAGAAAGGCACCGATCCCACTTACACCCCGGCAGTCATGCTCTATGACCAGAGCTATTGGGTAATTGAAGATCTGGAAGTCACCAATAATTTTGATACAGCTTATAATCAGGTGGGAATCCTGATCTGGACCACCGGGCGCAATGGCGAGACAAAGGACGTGACCGTGCGGGAGTGCTATGTGCACGATGTGACGGCTGTTCAGTCCAGCAATAAGCTGACCGGCGGCATTATCGGAATGGGCTCTGACTTCGGGCTGGACGGGAATCCCGTCGAAGGGGAGATCCAGGCAGAATATGGATTCGACGGATTGTATATTGTCAATAACCATGTGAAAAATGTCCAGAAAGAGGGTGTGCGGACGTCCGGAAGCGGGACCCATTTCCGCAATACACAGACGCATGAAGATGTTGTGTTCCGCGGGAACTATATAGAAGAGATCTATGGCGACGGCATTGTCCTCGCGGAAGTAGGGCAGGAAGGCCTTGTAGAGAGCAACGTGGTAAAGAATGCCTGCAATGTCAGCGAGGCGAACTACGCGGGAGCCTGGAGCTGGCAGTGCAGTAACACAGTTTACCGCTACAATGAAGTTTTTGGCATCGAGTATGGTTATAATGACGGGGAGGCATTCGATTTTGACATCGGCTGCGCCAATCACGCGTTCGTATACAATTACAGCCATAATAATAAGGGCGGCCTTCTTCTGACCATGTACCACAGCCCTACTGATACATTCGCGTACAACATTTCCGCCAATGACGGAAAACCCAGCCAGGAGTTATTCCACTGCGCAGTGGGGAACCAGTATATTTATAACAACACGATTTACATCGGCAAGGGGATTTCCACCCATCTCTTCAATGAAGGAAATGTGGGATTCTTTAAAAATAATATTGTGCTGGTACACGGAGAGCTTCTGGATCTCTTTAGCGGAAGCGGCAGCTTAAGTGAATCCGGAGTGACAAACAATCTCTTTTATCCCGCCGCGGCCACAAGCGGCATGAGTGAGGAAATCCTTGCCAATAATAAGATCGCTGATCCGCTCCTTCCGGGCGCCTCCTTATCTTTGGATGAGGAATACGCGCTCTCTTCCGGCCTGACCTATGAGACAATGGGACAGGGAGAAGAGTGGCTGGACGGATTCAGGGACAGGGCATCTATCTTTAAACTCACGGAAGGCTCTCCGGCCATTGACGCGGGCACGCCGATTGCGGACCCGAACTTCACATTTACGGAGGATCTCTTCGGTAATCCGATTCGTAACAACCCGGATATCGGAGCTCACGAGTTCAGCGGGGACCCGGGACCTGTGGATGAGGATGTCAAAAAACCGGAGACCATCCGGCTGGGTCAGAATGACATTTATCTGCTGACCGGGGACAAACAGACTCTTGAAGCGGAAGTGGGACCGGCGGACGCTTTGGATACCAGCGTGGTATTTGAGAGCTCAGATCCCGAGGTGGCAGAGGTATCCGCGGACGGCACAGTGATCGGTGTGTCGGAAGGTACTGCGGTGATTACTGCCAGGGCGAACGCGGACCACAGCGTCAAGGCAGAGTGCCGGGTTCATGTCTATCAGCGGAACGGGCAGACCGTAATCGCCGCCGCGGACGGATATGTCCGTGACAATGGGAACAATACGGGGACGGCGGATAATATCTTCGTTAAAAATGACAGTGTAGGCTGGCGCAGCATGGGGCTTGTGCGGTTTGACCTGACGGATGTGAGCGCGGACTTCGTAAACGCGGGACTGCAGTTCTATGTGATGGACGGGAAGACAACACCCGTGGAGGCGACAATCTTTGACGTTTCCGGCCAGGCGTAGGACGAGGAGTCCATGACGTGGGACAATGCCCCCACAGGCGGTACAGAAGTTGCGAAATTCTCGGTGGACAGCAGTGATACCGGGAAGCGGATCTCCATAGACCTTACAGAATATTTGAAAAATAAATTAGAGCAGGGGACTGAAGAGGTTTCGTTCCGTATCGAGGTGACCGGCTCATCGGGAAGCAACAGTCAGTTTACACTGGGAAGCCGCGAAAACGCGGGGAATGAACCGATGATTGTCTTCAGCAATGACTCTGTGGCCAGCGTGGAAAGTGTGCGCGTGGATACCGCGGTCGGGAAAGCGCCGGTTCTTCCGAAGACGGTGAAGGCTTCCGGACTGGACGGGGAGACCTTTGACGCGGAGGTCGTATGGGAAGAGATCGCTCCTTCGAAATACGCGGAAGAGGGGCAGTTTACCGTAACCGGAAAGGTAGAGGGATACAGCATGCCGGCAGTAGCCACGGTGCGCGTATCGGATACCATTATTGTGGACGCAGAGAATGCCGAGTGCTCCACTCCGGCAGGCATCGCGCCGAATCTGCCGGATACGGTCACAGTGACTTATATTACAGGAAAAACGGGAGACGCGCCTGTTGTATGGAATACCATAAGCGAAGAGAGTTACGCGGTGCCCGGGACCTTTGAAGTAAAGGGGACAATTGAAGGCTATGCGGCCGGAACAACCGCTGTCGTGACAGTGACAGATGCCATTGGAGTGTCCGCGGAGCCGGTTACAGCGAATGGACTGACCGGATATGAGCCGCTGCTCCCGGTGCGGGTACAGGTGAAATACAGTGACGGCAGCGCGCAGGATGAAACGGTCGTATGGGATGCCATAGCACCGGAACAGTGGGAGAAGGACGGTACATTCGAGGCGGCAGGAACCACACAGAGCGGAGTGGACGCGTTCTGCAGGGTGACCATGTACACAGCAGCAGCGGAAGACAATTTAAGCATCGAGAATCCCCAGGGCAAATATCCGGCTCTCTCGCGGACAGTTACACTGAAGGCAGGAGAGGAACGCTTTGAGATGCTGGCAGCATGGCAGCCGGTGAAAGCAGAGGATTATACGGGAGCAGATGATTTTACCGTAGAAGGAACGGTCGCGGGCACAAAGGTTCCGGTAAGCATTACCGTCCGCCAGACGGAGGCAGTCCCGGCAGTGGCAGGCGAGGTGACAGCGGTGGAGGATGTCAAGATACAGGCGTCCCCTTCAGACAAAAATTTTGCCGGCGAAACCACATTAAATGTAAAAAATACAACTTATGATAAAGCATACAAGAGGGACAGCCTTGTGAAATTTGATCTGTCCGGCGTAGAAGGCGGATGGCAGAATCTGACAGGCCTGACTTTGAGATTGTATCTGATAAACCGGGAAGATTACGGAACGGAAAGCTATCTGAGTGTCTGGGTTTCCGGATCAAACTGGAGCGAGGAGACGGCCACATGGGACGGCATCACACAGTCCGGTTATAAGATCGCTCTTCTTGCGGAACATGTACCGGTCCGCAATGACCAGGTGGGAAGTTATGTTGAGTTTGATGTGACGGGCGCGCTGCCTTATATTGAGAATGGGCTTGTGACATTCGCCCTGGGCATTGAGAAAAACCCGGCTGAAAACCTGGACGGCAGCCACAGCGCCCTCACCTTCGCTTCTGAGGAGGCTGGGGAAGAGACCGCGCCGAAGCTGGAGTACACAAACCGCTATATCACGATGATGGAGATGCCGTCAGCAGAGGTGGAACCGGGATGCCTGCCCGAACTTCCTGAGACGGTGACAGTTACATTCAGTGACGGAGCAACGGAAGAAATCGCGGCTGCATGGGATGCGATGACCCAGTCCATGTTCTCTGAAGCTGGGACAGTCTATGTGTCCGGGACCGCGGAAGCGTTATATACCGCAGTGACCGCAGAAGTGCGGGTGAAGGCCGCAGACCCGGAGGAACCGAAAGATCCGGAAGAGCCGAAAGACCCGGAAGAGCCGAAAGATCCGGATGACGGTGCTGGCACCGGACAGGACGGCGTCGATCCGGATGGCGCCGGACAGGGCGGCACTGGGCAGGACGGAACGGCGGGAGCAGGCGGAAGTACAGGAACCGGCTCCGGTCCGGAAACGGGAGACGGAGTCTCAATGGCGGCAGTATTTTGTGCAGTGCTGGCAGCAGTGATGTCTGCCGCTGCCGTGGCGGCTGTTTATCGGAGGCGCCGCCGTCAGTAAATCGGAACCATATCAGGTGAGGGCAGGGACTGCCCTCACTATCCCGTTTCAACAGGAGTGAAAGGACATGAAGAAAAGAAGGATGATTGCGGCAGTTCTGGCGTCTGTTCTTATGCTGGGCGGGTGTTCGGAACAGGAAAATCAGGAGGGGGACACGGTGGCCTATGTCAACGGCTGCGCGGTTACGCTTGAAGAATACAGTCAGTATGCTTATGACTCCATTTCCTTGTCTCAGCGCAGTTCAGCCGGGATTACGGCGCTGATCCCAACGCGGAAGATTTTTGGACCACTCCCTGTGAGGGGAAAACGCCGATGGATGTTTTGAAAGAGCAGGCGGATGAGAAGATGCGCGCCCAGAAAGGGATGCAGGTGACTGCCCTGGAGGAAGGTCTTGTGACTGAGGAAGAGATCAGCTGGCAGGGACAGCTTGACGCGATGGAGCGTGAAAATGAAGCCAGGCGTGATAAGATAGAAAACGGCGGCGTTGTCTACGGACCGCAGGAACTTTCCCTTGCGCAGTTCCTGTCCTACTGGCAGAGCTCGGTAGACCAGCGGACAGAGGACTATTTTTATCAGCAGGCGGAGCCGGAAGCAGGCGAGCTGGAGGATTATTATGAGATACACCGGCAGGAGCTGGACAGCCGTAATTTTACTGTGGAGGCAGACTTCTACTACTGGCCCCGGGAGCAGACGGTAACGGACGCGGAACGTGTTTTGAGCCAGGTCCTCACGGAAGGGCTGCAGGGGGAGGAAGCGGCCGCGGCGCTCTCAGAAAGCACAGGGGTTCCCGTTTCTTATATACATGAGACCATCAATACCCGGGAAATGGGAAAGGAAGACCAGATTTACACAGAGGCCGTGGCGCTGGTGCGGAACGCGGAAGAAGGAAAGCCGGCGGGATCTCTATATGCCGAGGGGATGGAAGTGTGGATCGTGCCGGTAAGCCGGCAGAATGAGGAGATCGGTACGTTTGAAGAAGCGGAGGAAGAGATTGAAGATCTGTGGAGAACGGAAGAGGCGGAGCGCCTGATCGAGGAACGCCTGTCGGATCTTAAGATTACGGTCACGGATGCGTATGACCGGCTGACGATCGAGCAGATCCGTTCTTTATAATAGGAGGAAAACACATGAAAGAATCAAATTGGCTGAAGAAAACAGTGGAAATCTTTGGCGTGGACGAACCGGGTGAGGTGGCGTCCTACTGCCGGGAGAACTGGAAGGAGGATGTGGAGCATGTTCTGCGCACAGCGGATGACGCGTGTGAGAATACCTTTCTCTTCGACTATCGGTGGGATATGGAGCGGACATGGGAACCTGTACATTTTGACGGAGAGATCGACTGGAGCCGGATTCCCTGGGGAGACCCGGAGTTTGTCTGGCAGTTCAACCGGCACCGGTTCCTTCCGTGCCTTGCCCAGTCCTATAAGATGACTGGAGAAGAAAGATACGCGGAGAATTACGTGCGTCTGCTGGAGGACTGGATCGACCGCTCAGAGTCTGGGGAAAACGCGGGGGAGGGCCCATGGCGCACCTTGGAGACGGGAATCCGCGCGGAAGTGTGGCTTTCCTCCCTGCCGCTGATACTGGAAAGCGGCGCGGTGAGCGACGGCTTCCTGGATAAAGTCGAAGCTTGTATGAGAAAGCACCAGAAAAGACTTTATGAGAACTTCCAGCCCCATAAATACATCAGCAACTGGGGTGTCCTCGAGGCATGCGGCATGCTGTTATTTTCCTTAGTCCTGCCGGACTCGGAAAGAGAGCTTGCGGCAGCCGTGAAACGGCTGGAAGATACAGCCCGGGTGCAGGTACTGGCGGACGGGATGCAGTGGGAGCAGTCCCCGATGTATCACAATGAAGTGTATCACTGCTTTCTGACCGCGTACTATTACGGAGAACGCGCGGGCGTGAAGATGCCGGAGGCAGTGCGGGAGGCAGTGCGGAAGATGGCGTACGCGGATTATAAGTGGAAGAAGCCGGACCACACCCAGTTCACCCAGGGGGACAGTGACGCTTCGGATCTGCGGGACCAGATCACAGCGGGAGCGTATCTTTTAGGGGACGGCATGCTGAAATCCGGGGGATATGAAATCATGGACTATGAGAACGCGTGGAAGTTCGGATGTAAGGCCTGCCGCAGCTATGCGGACCTGAAAGCGCAAGAGCCGGACTTTGTGTCCGTGGAACTGCCATTTGGCGGAAATTATTATTTCCGCAGCGGCTGGGAAGAGACAGCGGACCTGCTCCATTTCCACTGCGGGGAAACCGGCGGAGGACACGGGCATGCGGATAAACTTCATGTGGACCTGGTGATCCGCGGTGAGGATGTGCTGGTGGATTCCGGCAGATATACATACGTGGACGGCAGGGAACGGTTTGAACTGAAAGAATCGCCCGCGCACAATACATTCCGGGTGGACGGGGAAGGATTTGCCCCCTGCGAGTCGTCCTGGAAGTACCAGAAGCTGTGCACCTGCCTGAAACAGCAGTATTATGACGGGAAGACAGGAGCGTTCGTGGAGGGAAGCCACCTTGGATACTGGGAGAAAGGCGTACTTGTCAACCGAAAGATCATTTGGATTCGGCCGGATGTGTATGTGATCGCGGATGATATGCAGGCCCACGGTTCTCACACATATGAAAATATCCTGCATTTTGACGGGGCAGGCCATGCGGAACTTCATGAGATCCGTACAGGCTGCGGCGGCGTTCATTTTACGGGAAAGAATATGGAGACGTGGATTCAGTTTACAGACCCTGCCCGGGAGAAACTCATTGACACAGAGCAGTCCAGCCACTACAACGAAAAACATCCCAACCAGACCTATATAAGGAAAGCGGAAGCAGAAGGATTCTACCGGTCGATTACCGTGATAAATGGCGGGGAGAAGGGAAAAACCGCTCCTGTAACTGTGGAGAAGATCCAGCTCTATTCCGTCCTGAACGATGAGTACCTTGCCGCCGGCCAGGCAGAGGGGCTCCGGATTACGGCGGGGGAGAAAGAGTATGTACTTTTCCTGTGCCATCAGGAGGTTATGACACCCACGGATATCCTGAAATGGGAGAACTGCCTGGGACACGGTAAGGCAGTGCTTTTTGACAGATCAGCTGAGAAGGAGGAGACGATCATCGGAGAGATTCTCGCCTGGTAGAAGCAAGGTTTATTGCAATTTATCGTGCCGGATGCTATCATAAAACACGTTAAAGGGAAAGCCAGAAAAGTTGTGTTATGGGAGCACGGTATGATGAAAAAGAGAAAAGAACAGCTTGGCGGGCAGATCCGCAGCAGGTTCCAGGCGAAGGTCCTGCTGTCGATTCTGCTTCCGGTGGTAGTGTTCTGCGTGATAACCAATATTGTGATCAGCGCGCTGCTGGGGTATCAGCTGATGGAGAAACGCAGAGAGATTGAGATGGGCTATCTGTCGGTTATTTATTCCTATCTGGAGGATACAAAGGCGAACTTGGACGTACTGGCCCTGACCGCGGAGAGCAGTTTTACTGTCCAGAGGATCATGCAGAAGAATGACCTGGACTCTGTGGAGGCGAAGTCAGACGCGCTTGACGCCCAGGAGCTTTTGAGCGCGTACTTAAGCAGCAGCAATATCAGCGATTATGTAGAAGAAATGATTGTGTTAAACAGGAGCGGAGTGAGGATCTCGGCGACTTCGACACAGGAGATGCTGGGGTCGGAGCAGATCCTTGCCAGCTCCATGTTCACCAAGAATTTCGGCGGCAGGGAGCGCACCGGCGTGGCGGAGTCTGTCATTGATGCCGGGGAGATCCGGCTGGTTTATGCCTATCCCCTTGATATGGCAGAGCGCAGTTATATTTATATCGAACTGAATACAGATTTGATCGATGATATGCTGGAACCTTATGAAAAGTCGGCTAACATTATTGTGGAGCGTGAAGGGGAAGATTCCCAGGCATGGTACTCTTCGGACAGCGCACGGAGGATGTACGAAGAGCGGGCCGCGGGCGGAAGATATGAAGTCAACAGCATGACATACGACCCTTTTGGCCTGTCGTTAAGTGTATTGAGCGAAAAGAGCCTGTATTCCGGGGATATGGCTTCTGTAATGTACATTCTGCTTGTGACGGTCATACTGGTGATCTGTATCGGGATATCGGTCTCCAGAAAGATCTCTTCCAGGATCACCGGGCCGCTGCGGGTGCTGAGCGATCACATCAGCAGGCAGACAAACGCAAAATACCTGACCACGGATGATTCCATCGAGAAAGGAGAGGATGAGATCGCGGAGATCGGCCGGGCATTTAACCGTCTTGTGCGGCATATTAACGGTCTGATCAAAGCGCAGAAGCGGATGTATGAGCAGAAACAGAAGCTGGAGATGAATGCTCTCCAGGCACAGATCAATCCGCATTTCCTATATAATACGCTGGACTCTGTGCGGTGGATGGCAGTGATCCAGAAAGCGAACGGCATAGCGGACACGGTCATGAGCCTGGAGAATCTGCTGAGGAATATGGCCAAAGGCACAGGGGAAAAGATTACCCTGAGAGAGGAGCTGTCTCTGGCACAGGATTATGTGAAACTGCAGCAGGTGCGTTACATGGAAATTTTTGATTATATCTGTGATGTGCCGGAAGCGTATATGGATTACACCATTGTCAAGATGACCATGCAGCCGATCATTGAGAATTCCATCCTGCATGGGATCGTCCCCACCGGAACCTACGGGGAAATCAGGGTGAGTATACGGGAGACGGAGAAGGACCTGTATATATCGGTTGAGGATAATGGGACGGGCATTGATGGAAAAGAGTTCCGCAGGCTTGTGAAGAACCGGAAGAATAAAAATGCCATGAGCGGGATCGGCGTTACCAATGTGGATGACCGTCTCAGGATGATGTACGGCAGGGAATACGGCCTGAGCTTTGAAGGAGAGACCGGCAGGTTCGCAAGGGTTACAATACATATTCCAAAGGAAAAGATTTCAAAGGAAAAGGGTGAAGGTACAGATGTTTAAAGTAATGATCGTGGACGATGAGACAATTATTCTGTCAGGAATAAAATCGCTTGTGGACTGGGACAAAAACGGATGTGAGCTGGCTGCGACAGCCCGCAACGGGCAGGACGCGCTAGAGCAGATGAGAAGGATTCCCATTGATATTGTGCTGGCGGATATCAATATGCCTGTCATGGATGGGATTACGCTGATGAAAAAGGCCAGCGAGGAATTCCCGAACACGGTCTTTATTATGCTGACCAACCTGGAAGAGTTTGAGCTTGCAAGGCAGGCGCTCCAATACCACGCGGTTGATTATCTTCTGAAGAGCCAGCTGGAAGCGCCCATGCTGGAGAAGGCACTGGAGCACGCGAAAGAAGAGCGCGGAAGCCGCACTTACCGAACCGTGACCAGCGCGGCAGATTATATGGAGAAAGAAGAGAAGAAAAAGGTAATCAGCAGGGCGCTGCAGGAAGCGATCTTTATTAAAAACGGCGTGCAGAACGAGGAATATATCAAACTTCTCAAAGATTCGGGGATACTTGCCTCATACTGCTATTTCTATATTCCCTTTGACTTTCTGGCGGTCAGCGGGGAGCCTTTGGAAAAGGAAGAAAAGACCAGGGTGATGGACTGGATACAGGAGATGCTGGGCAAGACCGCGCAAAATATATTCGGGGAGAATTATATTCTTTTGAATACCGGGTCGTCGTCCGCTCTGGTGCTTTTTGTATATGGGATCAATGCGGGGGGAGCGAAACCGCACGAAGAAATCTGGCAGAAAAAGGCCGAGATGTTCAGCAGGAAGCTGATCAGTTCTGTGAAGACGGTGACCCAGGTGGACTGTCATGTGTTCCACACGCAGGTCCATGAAGGGTACGGAAGCCTCAAGCAGAGCGCGGGAGAGTACAGAAGGCTTATGGAACAGTATTATCTCGGGCTGGCGGAGCCCGGAGAGTATGCGGGAGAAGAGGAAGAATATGAGCCACTCGGGCTGAAGGGCATCGGGTCCGAACTGTATCATGAGATCATGCAGAAAAACTTAAAGGGGATCAATGCGGTTATGGACAATGTAGAAACCCGCATCCAGAACACGGCACATCAGAAAAGCCAGGCAATCTGGCTTCTTAATGAGCTGAACCGGGAGGCCTCCGCGGCTCTTTCCAAGTTTGGCATCATGGAGACCACCACTTATGAGCGGGTCAGCAGCATCGCGGTGATTGAGAGCATTAATACGAGAAAGCAGGTGCTCGCATGGCTGTCCATGCTGAGAAATACACTGGTCGATGTGGTCGGCAACGGCGACATGCCGGGGAACCCGCTGGCGGAGAAGGCACGGCGCTACGTCCTGAGAAATATTGAGAAAAATATAAGCCTTCAGGAGACGGCGGAGAACGTGGGTGTTTCCGCGGGATATCTGTCTACGATTTTTAAGCGGGAGTACAATCAGAGTTTTGTGGATTTTGTAAACGGAACAAAGATTGAGTATGCCTGCCAGCTTCTGGAAGAGAAAGAGCTTATGGTGATGGAGATCGCCTACCGGCTCGGGTATGAGAATGCTTATTACTTCTCAAAAGTCTTCCGAAAGTACATGGGAATGTCCCCGACAGACTATCAGCGGCGGGTGGAAGATGAAAAAAATACAAACGAATAGAAAAAGTAACAGTGAAAAACCACTGAGTTAAAAAATTTACAAATACTTCTTGGAAATCTTGATTTCATTTGAGGTGGACGGGCTATATAATCAAACCATCCTAAGTGCTGATGGGGCACTTACAAATGTATAATAAGTTTCTAGGAGGTATTTTTGTATGAGGAAAAAGTTTGCAAGAACAGTCGCTTTTGGTCTTCTGACAACAATGGCGGCGACAACGCTTCTTTCGGGCTGTGGTTCCACAGAAGAGGACAAAGGCTCAGATTCAGGAAGTGACGAAGAAGTAACACTGACACTGCCGGTATGGGATTCAGAGACAACACCGTACATTGCGGATATCATTGAGGGATTTGAAGCTGAGAACCCGAACATCAAGATCAATATGGTAGATGTAGCTGCCTCTGAGTACATGAACAAACTGTCTGTCATGCTTAACGGCGGCGCTGACTGTGACATCGTTTATATCAAAGATGCCGACAGCACCCCGTCCTTCGCGGAAAAAGGACAGCTTGAGGACCTGACATCCTACATAGAGGATGATGGAATTGACACTTCCAAATATGTATCCTATGACGACTTCAATCTGGATGGAAAACAGGTAGCACTTCCGTTCAAGACAGACTACTATGTGCTGTACTACAATAAGGATATCTTTGATGCGGCAAATGTAGAGTATCCGACAAACGATATGACATGGACAGAGTGGGAAGAGATGTGTGAAAAGCTGACAAGCGGCGAAGGCAACAGCAAGATCTACGGCGGATACCTGCACACATGGCAGGCATGCGTAGAGAACTGGGCAGTACAGGACGGCGAGAACACAATCCTCGGACCGGATTACAGCTTCATGAAACCGTACTATGAGATGGCCCTGAGAATGCAGGACGCAGGCACAATCATGGACTACTCCACACTGAAGACAGGTAATATCGCTTATGCTTCACCGTTCCAGCAGGGAACAGTCGCAACCCTTCCGATGGGAACATGGTTCTCCTCAACAATGATCGCTAAGAAAGACGCGGGCGAGACAGATGTAAACTGGGGAATCGCTACACTTCCGCATCCGGATGGAGTAGAGGCAGGATACACAGTCGGATCTACAACACCGATGGGAATCAACGCAAATTCTGAGCACAAGGAAGAGGCTTGGGAGTTCATCAAATACGCATGCGGCGAGGAAGGCGCGAAAGCACAGATCGCTACAGGACAGATGCCTGCTTACCAGGACGATACAACACTTGACGCAATT
This sequence comes from uncultured Lachnospiraceae bacterium, assembly GCA_959022495.1. Classification (GTDB taxonomy): domain Bacteria; phylum Bacillota; class Clostridia; order Lachnospirales; family Lachnospiraceae; genus Mediterraneibacter. The sequence goes on from CAUEYX010000033.1 coordinate 15,965, forward strand.
GCGGCACTCGACGGTATGCCGGAGGGGGCAGCAGAGGCTTTAGCGACAAAGAATATCGTGCTTGACAGACCGATCGACAGCAGCTCAGCTGAGATCAACCAGATGCTTTCAGAAGAGCACTCACTCATCATGATCAAAGAAAAATCAATTGATGATGTTCTTCAGGAAATGAGCGACCGTTCCAAAGAAATACAGGGCGAATAACAGTGAGGTTTATTGGGCGGCAGAACTGACTGCCGCTCAATTTATGTCCGCCCATGGACACCGGATGGGAAAGGAGAGCAAATGAAAGACAAAACAAATAAGAAAAAGAAAGGAATGTCTCTGACCATGAGACAGAACCTGGTAGGGTATTCCTTTATCCTTCCGAACTTTATCGGGTTTTTTATTTTCATTTTTATCCCGGTTATCTTCTCTCTTGTTTTGAGTTTCTCCCACTGGGATGGCTTTACGGAGATGGAGTTCGCGGGAATGGAAAACTTCATTGATATTTTTAAAGACAGTGTATTCAGAGGATCGATCTGGCAGACAGCCTATTTCTCTATCTTTACAGTGCTGTTCTCTATGCTCGCTTCACTGGGGCTCGCACTCCTTCTGAATCAGAAGATTAAGGCGAGAGGATTCTTCCGCTGCGCGCTGTTCTTCCCTTACGTGGCGTCAGTGGTTGCCATATCTGTTGTATGGAATGCCATGCTGCAGCCGGATTACGGCCCGGTGAATGAGTTCCTGAAATTCATCGGAATCTCAAATCCGCCGGGATGGCTTGCTTCCACAGACTGGGTTATCCCGGGACTGATTATCGTCAATGTGTGGAGGAACATGGGTTACTTTATGATTATTTACCTTGCCGGACTGCAGAACATCGACCAGAGCCTGTATGAGGCGGCTGAGATCGACGGGGCAAAAGGCTGGGCGCGCTTTCGGAAGATTACGTGGCCGCTGCTGAGCCCGAGTACGTTCTTCGTTGTTATGATGCTTGTCATCAACTCATTTAAAGTTTTTGACCTTGTATACCTGATGACGAACGGAGGACCGGGTACATCGTCCACCATGATCTCTCAGTACATCTATAATCAGGCGTTCATATCCTGGGATTACGGAAAATCATCCGCGGCCGCTATGATCCTGTTTATTATTGTCGCGCTTCTCACGATATTCCAGTTCAAGGCTGAGAAGAAAGTTGTTAATTACTAGAGGGGGTGGATGAGATGGTAAAGAAGAAAAATCCTGTAACAAGAGTGCTGATTTATGTGCTCCTGATCGGACTGACCGTGATCACCCTCACCCCTTTGATCTGGATGTTATCCTCATCTCTCAAGATTGACAGTGAGGTGTTTACCGTCCCGATTAAATGGATACCGGATGATCCGCAGTGGAGCAACTATTCGAAAGTGTGGGAAAAGATTCCGCTTTTGACATTTACATGGAACTCGATCAAGCTGACTGTGATCATCACAGTGATCCAGGTGATTACCTCAAGCTTCGCGGCTTATGGTTTCGCGAAATGTAAATTTAAAGGAAGAAACCTTCTCTTCCTGTTATATGTGGCTACAATGTCAATTCCGTGGCAGGTATACATGCTGCCCCAGTATTCACTTATGAATACATTCCACCTTGTGGACACACATCTCGGATATATCCTGATGCAGAGCTTCAATGCGTTCGGAGTATTCCTGATGAGGCAGGCGTTCATCTCCATTCCGGATGAACTTCTGGAAGCGGCGAGAATAGACGGACTTTCAGAGTACGGGATCTATGCGAGAATCATGTTGCCTCTGAGCAAGGCATCCATTACCACGCTGGTCATCTTCACATTCGTAACGATCTGGAATGACTACATGGGACCGATGATCTACTTCAACACAGAGACGAACAAGACCATCCAGCTTGGAATCCGAATGTTTATCGGACAGTATTCCACGGAGTACGGGCTTGTTATGGCGGTTTCCGTGCTGGCGCTGCTGCCGGTGCTGATTATTTTCCTCATCGGACAGAAACAGTTCGTACAGGGAATCGCAAGCAGCGGTATCAAGGGCTAAATCAGAAAATAAGTATCTATCAGCGCTCCATTGGACAATTATGTTTGATTATGTGATTGTTTCAATGGAGCGTTTGATATATAGTGTATTTACAGACTGTTATGTCTGAGAAAAAATAATGCAGAAAGGACTGGAACATGAACAGCATGCAGAAAGAAAAATGGATCCGTATTGAAGATCTGAAAAATTATAAAGAGGCGGATATGGCCGAGATCAGGACTGCGATGGACAAGGCTGTGGACCAGGTGGTGAAGAACCTGCCTGCGTTTACAGACCGTTTCCCGGGACCGAACAGTTTTGACAATTTCTATCAGCCGGGGGACAATGTAGAGTGGACGACCGGTTTCTGGACGGGCGAGATCTGGCTGGCCTATGAGAACGCGCGCACAGAGGAGGAGAAGAAAGCCCTCAGGAAAGCGGGAGAGACCCAGGTGGAGTCTTTCATGAAGCGGATTGTGGAGAGAATCGACGTGGACCATCATGATATGGGCTTCCTCTATAGTTTATCCTGTGTGGCGGCGTACAAGCTGACCGGGATGGAGAAGGCAAAGGAGGCGGCGCTTCTGGCGGCGGACAACCTGATCAGCCGCTTCCAGCCCAAAGGAGAGTTCCTTCAGGCGTGGGGCGAGATGGGTGCGCCGGACAATTACCGGTTTATTATTGACTGCCTGTTGAATCTTCCGCTGCTGTACTGGGCGTATGAGGAGACAGGGGAAGAGAAGTACAGAGATATCGCGGAGAAGCATATCCACACTGCCCTTGCCAATGTGATCCGTGAGGATGATTCCACCTGGCATACCTTCTTTATGAACCCGGAGACAGGGGAGCCTGACCATGGCGCGACCTGCCAGGGATACCGGGACGGCTCCGCCTGGGCGAGAGGACAGGCATGGGGCGTGTACGGTACGGCCGTGGGCTACCGATATACAAAGAGGGAGGAGTACATCAGTTACTTTAAGCGGGTGACCACGTATTTCCTGAAACATCTGCCGGAGGACCTGTGTCCGTTCTGGGATCTGGAGTTCGGCGACGGCGATGTGCAGCCCAGGGATTCCTCATCGGCGGTGATCGCTGCCTGCGGCATGCTGGAGATGAGCAGGTATATGGAGAAAGAAGACAGTGAGTACTACACCTCCGTGGCGCTGAAACTGATCGAGCAGATGATCGAGAAGTACAGTGTGAAAGACGCGAAGGAGAGCAACGGGCTCCTGCGGATGGGTACTTATTCTAAGAAGAGCCCTTATAACACCTGCACGGAGGCAGGTGTTGACGAATGTGTGATCTGGGGAGATTATTTCTACATGGAGGCGCTTTACAGAGTGCTTGACCCGGAGTGGAAGAGCTATTGGTAGATGGCGGTGCTGCTCAGAAGCAGAAAGCGCAGAAAAGGATAGGCATGTAAAAAAATTACAAGTTCATAATCCGAAATGGAATGGCTCTCCGGCAGGAAAAATCCTGCTGGAGGGCCTTTTTCATGCGAGGACATTTGAATAAATTTTTAATGATTTGTGAATAAAATCTAAAAATAGTAATGTAATCTGATTTTAGTACATTTACTATTTTTTTATATTTTTATATTCTAAAATCGTTGGAGCATGAGATATGGAGAATTTGGGAGGAATCACACTTGGCTTGTAGAAAGAATAAGAGACGCGCGGTCTTTACGGCGGCCGCTGCTGCCGGGACAATGGCGATGCTTCTAGGCGGCTGTGGGAAAGCTGCGGACAGTGCGGATGACAGCAGCGGAGCGGAGAAAGAAAAGAATGCATCAAAGAACAGTGAATATCTCCTGACAGTTGACGGATACGGGGTGACAGAGGAGGAGTTCACACTCTTTCTCCGGGATCAGAAGGCCGCCACAGCGAACTATTACTGGGTCAACTATGAGATGCAGCCGGACAATGAATTCTGGGATACGGAAGTGGACGGGCAGACTCCCACGGAATATGCCAAAGAAAAAGCGCTGGCCGCTGTAGTGGAGGCAAAGGAAGAATTCATCCTCGCGGATGAGCGCGGCATTCTGGAGTACAAAGATTACGACGGTATGATGGAAGACATGGAGGCGGAGAATGAGGAACGCGCCCGGCAGCAGGAGGAAGGGGAAGCGTTTTATGGCCTTACGGAGTACACACCGTTTACCTACTATCAGTATCTGAGCGGGAATGTACGGTCGGAACTGGAAAAGGACCAGGAGGAAATCACTGACCCGACCGAGGAAGAGTTAAAGCAGGTATATGAAGAAAATAAGGAAAACCTGACACTGGGTACTGTCTATGAATATACAGTGCAGTATACCGATGGGACGGTAGAAGAAGTCAGCCAGAATACCAGGGATATCGCGAAAGAAGATACCACAGTTGAAGATCTGATTTATAATTATTTTTCGTATATGCAGGCAGGAGAGACCATCTCCGGGTATTCCTATCACGGAGAGACCGCGGATATTACACTGAAATCGATCGAAGACCTGGGATATATGTCCTATGAAGAGGCGGAAGATTCCCTGCGCGTATTCTTTGCGAGAAGCGAAATCAGCAGCCTGATCGCGGAGCGGGTCGAGAACGCGGAGATCGTTTTTGACCAGGAGCGCTATGACGCCCTTGAGATGCCGTAAAAAACAGAGTATATTCTCTGTTTTTTATACCGGATGTCTATCAAGGCTCCCGCGGGAGCGGACAGCGGTATTATAAAAATAAAAGTAAGCGAAAAAAGGGGGGAATCATAAAGACGCAGTCAAACAATAGATAGAACCAAGAGAGGAGAAGTATAGAAAGGAGAAGGATATGGAAAGCAAAAAGTTAGGAAAAAAACTTTTGAGCGGAGCGCTGGCGCTGGGACTCTGCGTTACAATGGCTCCGATCATGCCTGCAGCCACTGCGAATGCAGCGGGCAGCGGGGATCAGGCTCCTGCCGTTAAAGCAGAATCCGGCACCCCGGAGCTGGCTGTAACAGGCGGAAATACCTGGAATGGTACAGATGATGTCCGCGTCTATGTGGATAACTGCGCGGCAATCGCCGACAGAGGGAAACTCGTAATTGCGGAGGGCGGTGATAAATATGAGATCGTTGACGGCCATCTGAAACTCAAAGACGGACAGAAGGCAGAGGACGGCGATCAGATCAAGATTCAGACAGAGGTCAGCTATTATACAGCTGATCAGGTGCTCTGGAGTGATGGGCTGGAAGAAGAGGGAAGCATGATTGCTTCGTCTTCACAGGCATATGGACTGAAATATACAGACGCGAAATCATACACAGGTCTGATGTCCGGTACAACCGCGGATAAGACAAAAGACGGTGTGTGGTCACCGGATATCAACTCTGAGGGACGCCTTGTATTCTGGTATTATGATCCGGCAACAGAGGCGGAGATGGATGTAGATGCGCTGGCGGCGCGTGAAGATACATTCGACCAGGTGAAGTTCGGCATGGCAGTCAATGCATATTCCGCTCTTCTTCTGGGTGTGGGAATTCCGGCTGCTACAGAAGGACCGGATGATATTACAGAGCGTATGGAGTTTTCCAAAACATACACACTCCGTGATTCCGGCGAATGGAAACGCACAAACATCGAGAGAACAGAAGGATGGCATAAGATGGAGATCGATGTTTCCTCCACAGGCTCTAAGATGTTTATCGACGGAAAGGCGGTATGCCTGAATGGATCGGATGATCCGTATGTTGTTTCCGGCGTAAAGACGATCAATAAAGCGGCAGTTGCGGTGAACTGGGCTGACAAGGACGAAGTATTAGAGTTCATCCAGGACAAGCACTTTATCGATGATATTTATATCTTGAAATCTGATGCAGGAGACGCGGAGACAATTGATCTGAATACAACCGTCACTGTTGAGACTGGTGATGATACAGACGATGAGATCTCACTTGTATTCGGTGAAGATAACACCGGCATTCTCGCAAAGGGCGAGACAGGCAGAGTGTATCTTGAGAATGCGGACGACCTTGCTATCGAGAGTGTAAAATATACTACAAATAATGAGAATATCGAAGTGAGCGAGGACGGAACCCTTTCTTATAAAGCCGGATATACACCGGCAGCAGGTGAGACTGTAAAAGTGACCGCCGAGATTACCTATTATGATCCGGAAGGCGTTGTGTTTACAGACAGCTTTGAGGGTGAGAAGCAGTTTACGGACGGTGACTCCGCAAATCTGTACAAACACTCCACAGCAGGTTCCCTGTACGGCCGCCAGGCAGCTACAGCAACGGGAACAGCTACCGGTTCTCCGTCCAAAAATCTGGACAGCGTAAGCGACGTGACAGTAACCGCATGGTACTATGACGCCAACGGCGGTGCGGACCAGACAAAATTTGGATTTGGAATCAACAACAATGATGACGCCGCACTTGGTATTTTCTATGACGGAACAATCGCGGCCCTTGTTGATGATATGACAAAGACGCACTACGCGGCGCGTGTAAAAGGATTTACATACAATAACTATGGCTTTGGTACAACGGATGTAGAGCGCAGCAGAGGATGGCACAAATTCCAGTGGATCATTGACAGTGAGGACGGACTTACAGAGATGATCGACGGCAAAGTGATCTCCACGAATACGATCGTAGGGACAAATCAGACAGATATGGATCTCGTCAAAGTGGAGAACAATGCGAACATCAAAGCGCTGAACCGCCTCGCGCTCAGGGAGAACTGGAACAATAACGCGACAAACATGGGCGAGATCAGCGACCGTCATTTCATCGACGGAGTAAGCGTTGTTAAGAACGGCACAGAGACAGTGAGCGAGACAGTGGAATCCATCGAGATCCCGCTTCAGGATGTCGAGTACACAGTGAATCCGCAGTCCCTGGAAGTGGACAGCACATATCCGGATGACCAGACTATATACATCGCGCCGTATGTAGAAGGTGATACAGACGTGGCAAAAGTGCTGATCGACGATGAGGAAGCAGATACCACACTCTGGACAGCAGGCATGGGCGAAGCGCCGGAAAACGCGCAGAACTACCCGGATGAGATGCTGGGATACCGTGTGATCGTAGATGGAGAAGCATTCGAAGGTCTGGGAGATGGAGCTCACACGATGACGATCGTTACAGCTGCAGGTAGCCAGATCGCGGTGAATGTAACAGCTAAAGCGAATGACCATGTTCCGACAGACTATTATCTGTCCAATAACGACGGTGATGACAACAATGACGGACATACACCGGATACAGCATGGAAGAGCTTTGAGAAACTGCAGTCAGTGACATTCGGTCCTGGAGACCATATCTATCTGGACGCGCAGAGCACATGGAGCGGCGTACAGTTCCGTCCGGAAGGCTCCGGCGCGGAAGGCGCTCCGATTGTCCTGACAAAATACAACGATGGCGGCGATTCTTCCAAACGCCCGATCCTCAACGGTGACGGTACACTTGCCGACTTTGACGCGCATTCTTATGCGGCATTTGATACATGGCGTTTATTCTATCCTTCAGGGACGATCGAGCTGTTCAATGTAGAGCAGTGGGAGGTCCGTGGAATCGAAGTTACAAATTATGAACAGGATATGCAGCGGGGCGCTACAGGACGTAATGGGATTGCTGTAATCTATGATTATATGGAAGTACAGGGTATTGCTCCGTCAGAAGCCGCGGCTATGAGTGAAGCAGAGAGAGAGCAGGCATTCTACCGCGCGGGGAAAATACAGCATATCGTGATCGACGACTGCTATGTTCATGATGTAGTAGGATTCCATCCGACAAACGGCGCAGTAGGCCGCGGCGGTAAAATGAGCGGTGGTATCAATGCTTATGGACCGATGGATGATCTGCACATGGACAACAATATCGTAATGTACTGTGATGTAGAAGGAATCCGTAACGACGTCCTGGCATGGAGGGGCGACACAAGAACGCAGTTCCCGTCATACATGGAAGATGTAACAGCGAACAATAACTATATCGCGGGCGTACCGGGAGACGGCATTGTAATTTCTTCTGCAAATCAGCCGGAAATTGCCAACAACTACCTGACGGACGCAGGATATTCCTATTATGCCGGAGACAATAAGAAGACAGTAAGCTGGACTACTTCAGCAGCTGAGTGTAGAAAAGTAACAGAAGATACAGGAAGAGACGCACAGCCAATGGGCAACCGTCAGAATCCGACGACCATGGGCGCTACAAACTTTGCCGGACTGTGGTTCATCGGCACGAAAGACGCGGTGGCACAGTACAATGAAGCGGTAAATAACGTATGGGTATGCAATGACTCAGAGGCGTTTGACGCGGATATGTTCTGCTGGGGAACCATCTTCCAGTACAACTATACATACCGCAACAACGGAGGATTCGCTCTGTTCATGGGTACGATGGACGACGGTACGATCGTGCGTTACAACATCAGTGTAGAAGACGCGCAGAGCGTTGGAATCAGTGAGAGCCAGAATGGTCTCTTCCACTATTCAGGAGCTCCGGACGCGATCTACAACAATCTGTTTATCCTTGGAGACAAGGTGGCAACAATCTTTGGAGGTCCGTCCAATACGGCATACTTCTATAATAATATCGTGATCGCGCCGAACGGGCTGACAGAAGACACGTCATTCGATGGATTCCACATCAATGGAAGCAGCGACGGCACAGTAAGTAATCCGAAGCTGTCCGGTGAGATGACGAACAACCTGTTCTATCCGGCGAAGATTATCGACAGCGTGGTAGAGGGATCTACCGTGAAGCTGGAGGATAACATCGTTCTGGAAAGCGAAGAAGAAATGTACGCGGTATTTGAAGACCTGGAAGGCTTTATGGACGCACAGCCGGTTAAGGCTCTGCTGGGCAGAAGCGACTTCACAGGCGAGAAAGTAGAGAACCTGGAAGGCGGCAAGGGAGCAGGCGTTGCCATGAGCCCGGAGGCAGGACGCAGCGTACAGACTCCGACAGGCGGATTTGACCTGACACAGTTCGAGGGCGTGAAACTCTCAGATGACAGCAAGGCCATCGGCGCAGGTAAAGTGGTTGACCGTGAGTATGACTACAAAGATCAGAATGACGCGGTGCATCCTCTGACAGAGGACTTCTTCGGCAACGATATCAGTGTCCAGGAGACAGTTGATATCGGACCGTTCCAGTATTCCTATGCTGAGGAGGAAGAGAAAGATCCGGTAAGCTTTAAGACGCTCCAGAAACTCCTTGATACAGCCAAGGCGCATGTAGAAAACGGCGATGTGGACGACTGCCTTGATGTTGTGAAGCAGCTGTTTGACGCGGCGATTAAAGAGGCTGAGGCAGTGATCGCGAAAGGCGATGCCGCGACAGAGACAGAAGTTCTGAACGCAGAGTACAAACTGCACCTGGCAATCGCTGCTGTTGACTGGAAGGTACCGGACAAATCAGCGCTCAAAGATGCCATCGACCTGGCTGATATGATTGACCTCTCAAAATATGTAGAGGCAGGCCAGGATGAGTTTAAAGCGGCTCTTGAGAATTCGAAAGAAGTATACGAAGACGGAAACGCTTTTGAGGAAGATGTTGAGAGCGCTTGGGAAGCGCTTGTAGAAGCAACCGCGAACCTGAGGCTCAAAGCGGACAAAGCGACTCTGGAAGATCTTCTGAACATGCTTGCAGACCTTGATCTGAGCAAGTACACAGATGAGACTGTCGCTGTATATAATGCAGCACTGACAAGCGCGAAGGCTGTTATGAGAAACAACGCGCTGAGCGTTGATGACCAGCAGGTTGTTGACGACGCGGTGAGCCAGCTTCAGGCGGCTTACGACGCTCTGGAAGAGAAGAGCGGAGAATCAGAAGATCCGGAGAATCCGGATAACCCGGACAACCCGGGAACAACCGATCCGGACGACAATAATCCGGGAGCAGCAAATCCGGATGACAATAACCAGGGAAGCGCTGGCTCTGACCAGACAAAACCGGGAGCAACAACAGATAAAGCCGGGTCAGGAAATGCGGTCAAGACCGGAGATTCCTCACCGATCGTCCTGTGGGCAGTGCTTGTCATTGCGGCAGCGGGAGCGGTTACAGGGGTGACTGTGGTAAGAAAGAAAAAATCCGGAAGATAAATCATCCTTTTCCGGAAGCGGGGGAAAGCGACAGCTGCCCCGCAAAAAAGCAATAAAAAAGATGTCTGCCGTATCAAAGGTTAATGTAACCTTAGATGCGGCAGCATCTTTTTGCTGTTTTTTGCTTCTCCCGGACATAATACTTAGACATAGAAACTCAGCTTCAGGTAATGTTAATCCAATTCATTCCCCATATACCATTCCGTTAATTCTTCATTGTAAGTAAAGACCATTCCATCGGCCGCTGTACCGGGACCGTAATACCATATTTCAGCGGATTCATCAGCCAGAAAAATCAATTGATCGTCTGCTATTTCAAAAGTATAGATATCTTTGGGATTATGGCTGCTGAAACGATCAGTCAATCTTAGTTTCCCTTTATCGATTTCATAACCGCCGGACGCGATATTACTTGAAGCAGAATGCACGAGAAACTCTCCGTACCCATCTGGATAAAGGTAGAGTTTGGGACCGATAGACCCAGCATAGTCTCCCTGATCCTCCACCCGATATACCCCGCATAAGACATTGGTCCCTTCTATGCGGACATGCTTTACAGGCGCGCGCGCGTCGGGATTCTCCTGCGCGTCCGTACGATTCGGGGTATCCTGCGGAGAAATCCATGACCAGCCGGAAATAGCATTCTCCTTTGTGTCTGCGTCTTCCGGTGTGTCTATATGGGGCTGTGCGTCAGCATGTTTCTCCTCTTTTTTACGTTCTTGTTTTTCGCACGCCGTGGATATGATCGAGAGTATGGTTATACTTGTAAATAAAATTAACTTTTTTATTTTGCGGCACAGCTGTCTGTGCCTCTGCAAGAGACGGTTATTCATAATAAGCTGCTCCTAAATTGTACCCATAAGCCGGGCCATATGATGCTGAATGTCTATATAGTCCTCCTTCTCCCCGTCATTTAGGGAAATCTGTACATTGATTACTAAATGAATTATATAATATCACTATATTACATTCAACTTAAATAATTTCCTTTTATATTTTTGTCATAATGAAAAAGAGTACAATTTTTTCAGACAACTCATCGGTTTTATGTGTTCATTTTTTTCCAGAAAAAGTATAAGATTTTCCTGAAAATAACTGAAAGGAGCACAATCTTATGGCAGTAAGGAATGGGTTGAGGAAAGGGATCTTGTTATCTGCTCTTACAGCGTCTATGGCTTTGACCGGCATACCGGTGTATGCGGCGCCGGCGCAGGGGGATGTGAAAGCGCAGGAGAAAAGTGTCCTGATACCAGAGAAAGAGACAATTACGTCCATTGATTTTACGGAAATGGAAAATCTGGATTCTCTTCCAGAGGGCTGGACGCTCTCTAATGGGTCCGGAAGCAGTGAACTGGTGGACGAGGAGGGCGGAAGAGCGCTCAAGATGACACGCGCGCAGGATGGAGGGGAAATCAGTCTCTCCAATAACAGCCTGGATATTGAGGAGAGCGAGTACCGATACGTTACAATTGATACCAAGATTAAAATGTCGTCGCAGGGATATGCGAATCAGTTCAGCATTCCCTATATCCAGAACGACAAGGGCAGCACCGTTTACACGATTCTTACAAATGGTGACTGGACGCAGTATAAGTCTCATGTGACAGATAAAAACCATATATTGGACGCGGGGACACTGCTCAAGGACGAGTGGCAGGATGTGCGCATGGACATTGATATGGAGACGGATACATTCCGGGTATCTGTGGACGGGGAATATCTTCTTGCCGGAGTTAACGCGAGAGAAAAGACCGACAATCTGCAGACCATCAAGTATTATGCGGATTCATGGAACAGAGGAACCGTGTACCTGCAGTCTGTGGAAGTGACCGCGCAGAAGGAGCGTACAGAGAGCGCTGTGTTTTATGTGAGCAATCAGGGCGATGATGCCGCTGACGGCCAGAGCGCGCAGACAGCCTGGAAGACACTGGACCGGGTGAACGAAGAACATTTTATCCCGGGAGATCAGATCCTTTTCGAGTGCGGCGGCAGATGGGAAGGCCAGACGCTGCAGCCCCAGGGAAGCGGTTCCGCGGACGCGGTGATCTCCATCGGAAGCTATGGAGAGGGAGAACTGCCTCAGATCGCGGCAAATGGAAAAATGATGGACGCGCTTTTCCTCTGTAACCAGCAGTACTGGGAAATCAGCGGTCTTGATATCTCCAACACAGTGGAAGGATTTACCATGGTGTCTGATGGGGAGATCCCGGACGGAAATGTTACGGAGCGTGATAATGAACAGGGTAAGCTGCTCGGGGAATACCGCGGAATCCATATCGCCGGGCGGGACGTGGCATCCCTGAAAGGCTTTCACATCCACGACCTGAAAGTCCATGACGTGACGGGTGTTGTATCCTGGATCGGAGATACCGGTTTAAGAGACGAGGGGATCTTGAACAATGCAGGTCTGGACGGATCGAAGAGGACAGGGGGCATCCTGATCGAGTGTTTAAGCCCGACAGGGAACCAGCCGACGCAGTTCAGTGATATCGTGATAGAGGACAATGCCTTTATCAATAACTCGTTTGGCGCGGTGACTGTGAAACAGTGGAATGGTTCCGGCAATCAGTACGGGGAGAATCCCGGATGGGCGAACCGGAACGGCTCAGGAGGGGCTCCGGATTATGTGGACAGCAACTGGAAGCCTCACAGCAATATTATCATTCAGGACAATTACATCAATCAGGGCGCGTCCGCATATGCCTGCAACGGCATCTATCTGACCAGCAGCCGGGATTCCCTGATTCAGAGAAACGTGCTGGAGAATATCGGCACCTGCGGCATTGAGCTGTACTTTACAGACAATGTGGCAGTCCAGTACAATGAAGTGTCAAATGTTGACAAAAAGTGCGGCGGCGCGGATGACAATGCCATTGATCCGGACTGGAGATCTACTAACGCGCTGATCCAGTACAACTACATCCATGACTGTGGGGAAGGTCTTCTTTTATGTGGTGTAGACTATAATTCCGGTGTGATCCGATATAATCTGATCCAGGACTGTGGAAGAAGTTATATCCATTATTCCATGGGGAGCGGCTATTTCCAGATCTACAATAACGTATTCTACCGCAGCGCGGACGGAAACGGCACAAATAATTTCGACCCCTGGGGCGGCGGAAAAGTATCTTATTTTAACAATGTTTTCTATGACGGAAAGAAACAGGGATTTGTATTCAGCGGTGGAACCAGCTTCTCTTACTATAATAACGCATACTACGGAACTTCGGCTCCCAGTAAAGAGTCCAATCCGATCCTGCTTACGGAAGATCCTTTCGAAGGCAGCGCGCCGTCTATGGACCGCAGAGGAACGCTGGAAACAGGAGCGCTGCTTGAGGCAAATGGTTTAAGACCGAAGACGGATTCTCCGCTGATCGCGGCGGGCGTATCAAAGGACGCGAACGGAATCAGTATTGACGAGGGTCTGAAATCAAAAGGAACTTATTTTAACTTCACCCCGCTTGATAAAGCGGATACAGAACATCTTGGAGACTGCATCAATATTTCAAGGGTGGACTATCCGACCTTTGAGAAAACCGGGGAAGAGGCAGTGCTGGATACAAAAATGACGCAGATTACGGCGGACAAAACCAACCCCACCATCGGTATCTTTGAAGTACCGTTGGACAAAGACGCGGTCATCCTCAGAGGAACCGTATCTGATGGGATCAATCCACTTGCGGGAGCGGCCGTAGAGATTAAAGCAGGAGATGTGACGGTGAATACCACCACAGGTGATTCCGGCACTTACTCCGTTACGGAAGGGCTCAAAGCCGGAACTGCGACGATCACAGTAAAAGCCGATGGCAGGGAGGATGTAAGCATTACTGTAGAACTTGAGGCGGGAAAGGTGAATACAGGCGACGTGAAAGTACCGCTTGTGCCCATGCCGGACGAATATGACTACGAGATTTTTAACGAGAATTTTGACAGTGGATCTTCTGAAAACTTTGTGTTCAGCCAGGGATCACGGATTGCGGACGGAAAACTTGTGATTACAGAAGGCATGGGGAACGCCGCGGCGGCAGTTTCTTATTTCAGTCCGGAAATCGCGGCACAGAAGGGTGTAGACTTCAGTTTTGACTATCAGGCAGATTATGCGGACAAAATGGGGCTGGAATTCAGAGATTCTTACGGCAGGCTTCTCTTCGCGGTCTGCGCGGCTCCGCAGAAATCAGAACTGCGTACTTCCACCACGGGCGGCGCGGTGGATGACGATAAGGCGGCGTCTGCTTCAGAGCCTGCATGGAGCCCGGTAAATATGAGTTCAGACAAAACTTACACCTTCCGTGTCCATGCGGATTTTGAGGAAAAGACAGTGAGCTGGCAGCTCAGAGAAAAGGACGGGGACGTGCTGGCACAGCAGCTTAACGTTCCCACAGACGCGGTGAACCTGGCGAAGATGAACGCGTGCAGCTGGTGGGCTTCTAAGCCGCAGCACATCGACAATTTCAGGCTGACAGCCCCGGAGAAGGAGATTGTTCTTCCATTGAAGGGAAAGACGATGTACGCGTTCGGAGACAGCATCGTGGCAGGCCATCAATATCAGAAAGCCGGTTTCGCGGATTTCGTGGCAGCGGCAGAGGGCATGTCCATGCAGAAATTTGCGGTAAACGGTGCCACAGTGATGGATGCCGGATACTCCGGCGGACAGATCGTTTCGCAGTTAAAAAACGCGCCTGCAAAATGCCCGGATTATATCCTCTTTGACGGAGGCACAAACGACGCGGAATACCTGGTAAATAACCCGGATGTACTGTACGGAGAAGTGACAGATTCAAAAGATCCGGCATCCTTTGACACCACCACATTCGCGGGAGCTTTCGAAAGCCTTGTGTACCAGATACAGCAGAAATACCCGGACGCTCAGCTGGTATATACGGCAGTACATAAGCTGGGAAGCCGTGACAATGATGTGCAGGCAGAACTCCGTAAACTGGAGCTTCAGATCTGCGGTAAATACGGTGTCGCAGTAGCGGATGTTTACGGACAGACAGACTTGGATACCAATGATGTAAATAAGAAGAATGATTATACATTTGATAACCTCGCGGGAAACGGCCTGCCGGGAAATAACGGATCAGGCACACACCCGAATTTCAAGGCAGTCGAGGAATTCTATGTTCCGGTAGTCACAGTGACATTGGAAGACCCCGCGTCATATATACCGGACGCGCCGGAGCCCACAGAACCGGTCAGCAAAAAGACGCTCGAGTATTTCCTTGACAGCGCGAAAGCGCATAAAGCCAGCGGTGACGCGGATGACTGCGTAGAGTCTGTAAAAGCACTTTTGGATGAAGCGATTGCACAGGGGGAAGCAGTGATGGCAGATGAATCCGCCACAAGGCAGGAAGTGATGGATGCCTCCCTGAAACTGATGAAAGCCATCCAGGCGCTGGACATGAAAGCGGGAGATAAAACCGATCTTGAGATGGCTTTTGAGCTGGCAGGTATGATCAATCTGGATCAGTATGTGGAAGCAGGGCAGAAGGAATTCACGGATGCTTTGACCGCAGCAAAGGAAGTTCTGGCAGATAAGGACGCAATGCAGGGAGAAATGAATGCCGCATGGGAGGCGCTGACCGATGCCATGAGCGCTCTGAGATTGAGGGCGGATAAGACTGTGCTGGAAGAACTGCTGGGACAGGCAGAATCCATAGATTTGAGTGGTTATACAGAAGAGAGCGCGGCTGTATTTGTAAACGCGCTGGCATCCGCTCAGGCAGTCTTCGCGGATAGCACCTTATCTACAGATGACCAGCAGGTTGTGGATGATGCAGTGTCAGCGCTGAGACAGGCCAAGGCCGGGCTTATAGAGGTGAGCACAGAACCAGGTGCAGAACCAACAGATCCAACAGAACCGGGTACAGGATCAACAGATTCCACAGATACCACGGACCAGGGATCAGACTCGGCAGACACATCCGGTCAGAATGCCGGCCAGGGCAGAGGACAGCAGAGCGTGTCCGCACAGCGGGCAGACGCGGATAAAGCGGATGTGCCTCAGACCGGAGATCGCGCGGGACATCCACTTCCGGCAGCGGCAGGGGCACTGCTGGCGCTGGCAGCGGGAGCAGTTACAATCCGAAGACGCCAGAGAAGATAAAATTTGGATTTGTGGGGGAGACGAGTTTAGATGAATGGGTCCGAAAACAGCGGGTTATTTAAGGACGTATTCGTGGAGAGGAGCGGGGCGGAGCAGGTTCCGTTCCATGATTTGGGAAAGATCTAAAAGGAAGGACACACGGCTAAAAGCAATTGACCAGCGGAAGATTCGGCTTACGCCTCAGGCATCCGCTGGTCAATTAACGCCGCGCATCCTTCCTTTAAGACTTTCCGGCAAATCATTCCAAGTCGCCTGCTCCGCCCCGCCCCTCTCCACGAAAGGTACCCCCAATAGGTACTGTTTTCTGCGCGCATCCATCCGGAAAGCGCCTCCCCGCAGACAAATGCAGGATTTCGAAAGAAGACGAAGGGGGAGTGTGATTGGAGACACTCAGGACTGTGCCGGCCGCTGAGCAGGCGGCAGTTCCGGCTGTCTCCAATTCCATTACTGTCTGGACCCAGTACAGCTCTTTTCTCCAGTTACGCTCCCTCCTCACCCTCTTTCGAAATCCTGCATATGCCGGGAAGACTCTTCCCGGCCTGCGCAAGCCGAGAAAACAGCGGAGGGAATGGAACTTAGAAAAATAGAAATCCGGTGACATGCGTTGAAATTGGCAGAGA
>CAUEYX010000034.1 GCA_959022495.1 uncultured Lachnospiraceae bacterium
TTCTTTTGAAATAAATTCAAAAAAAGGGTTGACAAACATTAGCAAGATTTCACATTCTTGAAGGTCACATTCTGGCAGTACTGCATATGAATCCCGAGCTGCTCTCTATCTTCAGCGTTTTCCGCATCAGCCAATTTGTCTGCCCCGCCATCCGCCTTTGCCGGCTCCGTGCCGCCCGAGATCCGTATATCCCGGAAAGCCACGTTCCTGAGATGGTATTCCTTTTCTTCGAATCCGCACAGTTCCATGGCCTCGCACGGTTCCATCCGGTCCTCTGCCTCGTTGAGCATGCTCCGGGTGATATCAATGTCCGTGAAACTGCAGTTCTCAAATACCGGCGGATGCGGACCCGCGATGCCGTCGTCGTTATATCCCACGGAGTGGAAGAGAAGCCGCGGAACAATACAGTGGGCCGCATGGATCTCTTTTACATATCCCCCCCGCTTCCTGGTGGCTTTGATCTCAATGCCGTTTGCCGAGTGTTCCAGGTCGCAGTTCCAGATTTTTACATCACGGATTCCGCCGGACATCTCACTTCCCAGGGCAAACCCGTGCCCGAACAGACATTTACAGTCAAAGATGCGGATGTGCTCGCAGGGCCTGTTGATGACATTCCCTTCCGGATTTTTGCCTGCTTTGACAGCCACCGCGTCATCCCCGGTGTCAAAGGTGCAGTTAAAGATCGTACAGTTCCGGGAAGAATCTGGGTCCCACCCGTCCCCGTTCCAGATATTCCTGGACTGGAAATGACAGCTGTAGGTCACGATATTTTGAGAATAAATCATGTGCACATTCCAGCTTGCCCCGTTTTTTAAGGTCACTCCGCTGATGGAGATATTCTCCGCGTTGCAGATGTGGAAAAGCCGCGGGCGCACCCTCCCGGGAATAGTATCCGCATTTTCGTATTCCTGTATCCTGCTTCCCAGCTCTTCCAGATAATCCTTTAAGCGTTCCCGCTCCGCCTCAATCACCCTCTCCGCTAAGAGCCTGCCGCCGCCTTCAATGGTCCCGCCGCCGCGGATGACCACATTACGGCTGGCAGCATCGGCAGTGTGGTCCACTTCTCCCAGGTTCAAAAGACCACTTAAACACTCCATTTCCGTGCCCTCGAATCGGCTCCAGATTCTGGGCAGATAGTCGTCCGGCTCCGCTGTGCCCTTAAGCACGGCTCCCTGATCCAGATACAGTTCCATATCACTGTGGAGGCGCAGAGAACCGGTCATGTATATCCCTTCCGGGAAATACACTGCCTGGTCTGCCCCGCAGTCATCGATGGCCCGCTGGAGGGCTTCTGTATTCACTGTCCGGCCGTCTCCTTTGGCGTAGTAAGGCGCCCGGGTGACGTCGATCCTTTCTTTCACAGTCTTCGTGCGGCAGTAGAACCTGGCCTTCTGGAGCTCCTGCGCGCCCTTCACGGCGCGCAGGCACACTTCATAATCCGTGTCCGCTTCCAGGCCTTCTATGCTGTAATGGCTCTGCCCGGTCTCTCCTGCTTTGGCGCCGTTTACCCAGACCTCATATACCGTATCTGCCTGCTCCGAGAGTTCCTGCTCCGGCAGCTCCCAGTACAGCATCACCCCGTGGTCCTGGGCGTCCCAGCCGATTTCCCGGAAGCGGAACTGTTCCGTCTTCTTAAGAACATCGGAGACAAACGGCAGGTAGAACTCCCGGACCGCCTCAAAGTTGGGGTGTGTCCCCGTCGGATTTTCCCCGGGTGCGGGAATACCGTCTTTGAGCACGTCAAAAGAATACTTCCGGCACATTGCTTCATCTGCTGTATCCAGCGCGCAGTCCGCATACAGATCCGCCGCCGTGACCCCCATACGGGCACAGACTGTCATCTCAATCCTGTGCAGCGCTTCCTGGACAGCCCGGTCCCGGTATCCCAGGCGGTGGGCCGCCACATACACAACTTTCGCGCGCTCCCATGTCCGCTGAATGGTGTCAATGGTCCTGCGGAACGCGCCGGCAAATGTGTCCGTATCAAGGCTGTCGTCCTCCGGGCTTCCCAGACGTTCCATCACAGGCCCATATGCATCGTTGGTTCCCCCGTCAAATACGACGTAATCCGGGTCCAGCCCATCTTCGGCTGCCATTTTGATCTGATCCTCAAGGATCATCCCCCCGAGCCCCTCTGCGTCGATCGGGCTGCCCGGCATGACGCAGGCCCCGTTGTTGGCGTATTTACGCACAGACATGCCTTCCTGCTCTGCCACAAACTCCATAAATCCTGCCTTTTTATATAAATGTCCGTCCACGATGCTGTCGCCGAACGTAACTACCTTTTTCCCTATTAAAATTCCCATTGTTTCTTTTCTCCTGGTTCCTGACTCCTGTTTTTTCTTCTTGTTTCCGGTCCCATCGTTAAATTATCATATCCGTGTCAAAGAGCTCCCTCTTCTTCATCAGTTCATAGATCTCTTCATCCGGAAGATGATTTTCTGTCATGAGGATCAGCATAATCCTGCGGTCTTCCTCCGAGTAAGTCAGCTCTCTCTGCCATTCATGGAAGTCCGGCCCGTCCCCGAGATTGCGCACATAGCTCATATAGCCTGCCAGCACCCACGCTGACTGTTTCACGTCGGTCAGGCATTCATTGGCGTAAAATCCGCCCCACTTCCCGTGTTCCCGGGCACGCATGGCATGGTCCCCGGCCAGGTATTCTTCCCTGGCCATTCCCCCGTAGAAGAACGCGTTCCTATAATCCCCGTCCATGGCCGCCAGAAGGCTCCGGCAGATCAAATACGCTCCGGTAAAGCAGTGGTAATGAATCTGCCCGTGGAGCATCAGGGAATCCCGGAAGAGCCGCCGCGCATTTGGCCCTTTGATCTGTGCGTCCGCCGTCTCGCAGACATTCAGATAGTGCCGGTAGTTTTCGCTTCCTTTCCGGCAGATCTCCTCATAGACAAGCACCTGCTCTTTCAGCGTCCCGGCATCCGTCAGCCACAGCAGGTCCTCCGAGGCTTCCTTTGTCCCTTTCATGTACCGGGACACGAGCATCCTTCCCACATGGGTGGAGAACTGATCCCCCGCATGGTCATCCTCATTCGGGCCGTACAGGACAGCCGCTTCGTGATATGCTTTCAGGCAGTCCGCGATCATCCCTGCGTTTTCTCCGCCGAAATAGGTCTTCCCGTACTCCTTCCTGTGCGATTCAATATCCACGGTGCCGTTCCGCCACATGTGGGCGATAAAGTCCAGATAATATGTGTGCGGCTTTACATTGGAGCTGTTGATGATCCAGTAGTCCCGGCAGCCGTTCTCCATCGTGTTTTGAAGTTCTCTCTCCACGAACTCCGGCGCATTCTGGAGCATAGTAATATGGTTTGCCGCCTGAAGATCATAGAAGGATACATGATAATAAATCCCGTTCTTTCCCGGGTCGTCTCTGTGCGGAAGGGCCGGTATCCTGGGGTTGTGGTTCCACTGCCTCCTGGTGACCATCTTTCCGAATCCATTGTCCGCCCAGATCTTGATCACATCATCCGGCAGAGTCAGATATCCCTGCTGGTACAGTTCCATGGTCTCACCGTACAGATTGGTACAGCACTTGGCATCCGGGAGTTTCCCCTTGACCATATCATACTGCACCCGGATCAGGTTCCCCAGCAGCCGCCCCCGCGCCTCCGGCGTGTCATACGCCGGATCATCCTCCCAGAAAGGGCGGTCTCCCTGCCCGCGGAACCCCAGATTCCACACAACATTTAAGTCCTTCTGTTCCTCGATGCCCTTTTCCCAGAGCCCGCGGAACTTTTCTCCGTGGGCATCATATGACGCTTCCAGCCCGGGGTACGCGCGGGCAAACATCTCCGCCCCCAGAGGTTCCGCGTGATGATGGGTGATATACAGCCCCATATCAGACGCGAGCTTCCTGTATCTGCGGGAGTTCTTATCCGTACCCGGGATCACCATATTGCCGCCGCACCGCAGCAGTGCTTCAAACACCATCTCCCAGGGCTTTTCTTCGCTGTAATCGACCTCCCATGTCTTCAGCAGCACCTCGTCGTTTACAAACCAGCCTCTCAGATGAACCGGGAATGGTTTGGAAGATACACAGAAGTCTTCCGGAACCGGATAGGCCTCCCGCTTTTTAAATTCCTGGTCATTCCAGAACCAGAAGTCTGTAACCCCGAGAATATTCCTGCTGATCTCGTAGATTCCGTATACGAAGCCGAGATCACTTCCCGCGCTTAATTTCAGCTGATTCTTCTCCTTAACTGCAATGAGCAGGAAACACTCATCGCCAAGTGCTTCCTGCTCAAGAAGGAGCTGAATCCCCGGGTCCGCCGTCGGCTCACATGTATTCTGTATATCTCTTCTCAGATCATCCAGCGCATGCTCCACAGCCGCGGAGCGGACCTGTGATATTATGTTTAAATTTTGATTCAGCATTAATCCCATGATGTCTTACCCCTTAATACCATCCATCGCGATACCTTCTACAAGATATCTCTGGAATATGATGAAGATAACCAGCGCCGGCAGCAATGACAAAAGTGACATCGCGAACAGCGCGCCGTAGTTATTGTAAGTATTCGGGTCAAGGAACAGGTTCAGGGCCAGTGACAGCGTGAACTTGCTCGGTGTGTTCATAAAGATCAGCGGCTGGAAGAAATCCTGCCATACCCAGTAAAACGCGAAGATCGATGCTGTCATGATCGCCGGTTTTACAACCGGTACAAGAATTCGGAACAGGATCGAGATCTTGCCGCATCCGTCGATCTCTGCCGCCTCGTCCAGCTCCTTCGGCACACCGCGGAAAAACTGTACCAGCATAAAGATAAAGAATGCGGTACCGAAGAACCAGGGGAGTATCAGGGCAATTCTGGTATCAACCAGGTTCAGTCTTCTTAAGATAATATACTGCGGTACGACCATGACCTGTGACGGAATCATCAATGTAACCATAACACAGGAGAACCAGAAATTACCGCCACGGAATTTAATCCTCGTAAACGCGTATGCCGCGAGAAGTGAGATAAACACACAGCCGATCATCGCGATTACAGTAACAAATACCGTATTTCCCAGGAATGTCAGGAAAGAAACTCCCGCCACGCCTTCCCACGCGTTCATATAGTTTGTCGCCGCGTCAAACACTTCCGGGATCAGGGAATATGTATTGGTAAACATGGTCTCATTGCTCTTAAATGAACTTGCCAGAAGCCAGAGCATCGGATAGATCATCAAAAAGCCGACCGCGCATGCAACGATATGGAATATGACGGCGTCCGCCTTTCTTTTCTTTCTCATACTCTTCATGATCATTCTCCTCCCGACTCATAGTAAACCCAGTTATTCTGCGTCTTGAACAGGACAACCGTAAATACCGCAATGATAATTACCAGAATCCATGCAAGGGCACAGCTGTAACCCATATCAAAGTACGTAAACGCGCGGCGGTACAGGTATAATACGTAAGAAAGCGTGCTGTCCAGAGGACCGCCGTCCGTGATAACATAACTCTCTGTGAACACACGGAAACCATTCACCATCTGAAGGATCAGATTGAAGAAAATGGTCGGTGTCAGCATCGGCAGTGTGATCTTGAAAAAGATCGTTGGTTTCTTTGCCCCATCCACCATGGCGGATTCGTATAAGGAACCAGGGATCTGCTTTAACGCCGCCAGGAAGATCAGCATGGATGATCCGAACTGCCATACACCCATCAGGATGATAACAGCCAGCGCTGTCTTCGGGTTGCCCAGCAGTGATACGTCCTGCTCGATGCCAAGCACGGAAAGAAGGGACATAACAACACCCTTATTACCGAAAATCTGCTGCCATACGATTGATACAGCAATACTTCCACCGATGATGGACGGAATATAGTAAATCGTTCTGTACAGTCCCAGTCCCCTGTGCTTTGTATTGAGAAGCATTGCCACCACCAGGGCGAACGCAAGACGGAGGGGTACAAGGAAAATCGTATAAATAAATGTAACCTTCAATGCCTGCCAGAATGTATCATCATTCGTAAAGATACGGACATAATTGGCAAAACCGATTACCTTCGCGTCATTCAGGAGGTTATAATCGGTAAATGAATAATATATGGAGATCAGCATCGGAAGGAAGTACATCAGCACGAAACCAAACAGCCACGGCGCAAGCATTACATACCCGGCTATATTGTCCCGGCGCTTATAAGCTTTAATCTTATTCTTCATTTTCTTTACCTCTTCTTTATCATGGGGACAGAAGGGACTCTATCCAAGCCCCTTCTGTCCCCATACATGAAATCTCTTTTCAGCCATTCATCAAAAGCCTGACTATATTATCCGTTATTTCTTTCCAGGATATCATCCGCCTGTGTTCTGAAAGATGCAGCTGCTTCTTCTGCTGTTGCCTGACCATACATTACGCTGTTTCCTGCATCGTTGAATGCTTTATTGATCTCAGCGATTCCGCCCGGATCTGCTGCCGGACACTCGCCCGCGATCTCTGTTACCTTATCAACATAATCAAACATATCGATCATCGTCTGGCTGACATCTTCTTTGCCCTTCAGGTAGTCACGGATCTCAGAGGAGATCGGCACACCTCTCTCAGCCATGATGATGTCGTTTGCTTCTTCGGAGTTGATCATCCAGTCGATGAATTTCGCGCACTCTTCTTTCACCTTTGAAGACTCAGATACACTCCAGAACATACCTGGTTTCAGCCACATCGCGTTGTTCTCGTCCGCGCCCGGCATCAGCGCCAGTTTCAGGTTCTCGTTGGAAGCAGCAACCTTGTTCGGGTATGTATTCCACTCAAGTGTTGTTCCAGCTTCGCCGGTTACAACCGGAAGAGACTCGATACCAAGTGTAGCGATCTGAGACTGCTCGTCCGGGTCCGGGGTAACATTGGCTGCTGCCATGTCTGCCCACATCTGGAAGTAATCTGCTAAGATGCTGTCATCTTCATACGCGAGAGCTGTTCCGTCTTCGTTGAACAGTGTCTCGCCATGCTGTCTTACATAGTAGTTGAAGAAGTTCATATCTCCGAATGGTCCAATGGTTGCTGTCAGAGCGCTTTCCTGACCTGTCTTCTGAGAAACCGCAGTATTCAGCGCTACATAATCATCCCATGTCCAGTCGTCTGCCGGAGCTTCCACACCTGCCTCCGCAAGCACATCCGGGTTGTATGTCACTGCAAGCGCGTTGGTTCCTGCTACGATACCAGCCATCTTTCCATCGATCAGTCCTGTGTTCAGAGTCGCGTCATCAACATTTGTTGTGTCGATTGTGCCGTCGTCAATGAATTCAGACAGGTCGGCCAGAGAACCGTTCTTCGCGTATGTAGCGATGTACAGGTAATCCATCTGAACGATGTCCGGCATGCTTCCTGAAGCAGCCTGTGTGGAAAGTTTGTCAAAGTATCCTTCCCATCCTGCCGGAGTTGCCTCGAATGTTACGTCCGGGTTCTCCGCTGTGTAAGCGTCCAGAAGCTCCTGTGTGTAGGTGTGTCTGGAATCGCCGCCCCACCATGTGATCTTGATCGTTGTCTTTCCGTCGGAAGACGCTGATCCGCCGTCCGCGTCGTCATCGCTGCCGCCGCACGCTGCCAGGCTGAATACCATAGCGCCTGCAAGAAGCAGAGAAGCGAGCTTTTTCATTCTCTTTTTCATCTCATATCCTCCTCTTAATTTCTGTCAACTTTTGTTGACCTTGATGACTCTATTTTACTGTCCGTCCCGTGAAATAGGAATGGAATTAAAAGAGTATTTCCCTGTAAAAAACCGACTTTTTGAAAAAAACCGACTTTTTCCAATTACTTTCAAAATGTGCTCAAACGGCTATTTTACACCGTTTTCCTTCCTCAGCCACTCACAATACTCCGTGGGCGTCATCTCTGTCTCCCTGCGGAACGCCTTGCTGAAATACTGTCCGTCCGGCGAGTACCCCACAAGTTCCGCCAGGGTGGAAACCCTGGTCTCGGGAGCGTAAGAGAGGATCTCCTTTGCCAGCCCGATGCGAACGCCGCGCAGCCAGGTGGAAAACTTCTGATCCCAGCTCCGCACGAACACTCTCCCGAAATGTTCTTCATTCATAAATAATACTTCTCTTGCGAGATACCGGATGGAAAGGTCTGTATTCCTGAGATTCTCATACACTGCCTGAAGGATCTGTTTCATGCGTATTTTCTCCTTCCCAGAAGACATATCAATCTCCCTGAGTTCCGCGAGCAGGCCGGTCAGGGTGTTGATCAGAACGCTGTCTTCCGCCTCCACTCCTTCCCAGCTGAACTCTCTTTCCACATCATCTTCCTTCTCCTCACAGGCCACCTGATATACCAGGCTGCAGATTCTTTTTTTCTGTTCCGCTTCGATTCCACGCAGGTTCATCTTCATAAATCCCAGGTAAACTTCAAAAAGGACCGCGGCGTAATCCCGCGCTTCTTTCAGACACTCGAACCGGAAAAATTCGGAAGAATGCCCTTCATATCCGGAGAGTCTCCCCGAATGGAGGACCACCGTATTGTCCTGCGGGCTGCCGATCTGAAAAAGCTCCCTGAGCTGTGTATATAATGTGCTGACGTGCTCAATGTCCCCGCTGTCACTGACCGCCACCTGAATCACCTGGGAATTCACGCGTGAGAATTCATCTCTGATCCGCTCCACACTCTTTTCTATTTTCCGGATATCCCCGTCCCCGACCAGGAACAGAACGTCCTTATTGATGGCCGTCTCCATGAAGATATTCTCCTCCCCGTAGAGTTCGGCCAGTACATTCTCAATCACGAACTGCTCCAGGGCATCAAATCGCGCCGATGGATTGCGGAATCCCAGGAGGCAGACGCCATTCCGATGTCCGCCCATATCACCGAGAAAGAGATCATATTCCCTCCGGGATGTCTCCCTGTTCAGCAGAATATTGCGGAATACCTGCTCCTTGGCCAGAGGCAGAAGTTTCTTCACTGTGGTATCGTACCGTTTCTTTTCATGCTGCTTTTTTTGAATTTCTTCTTTCACTTTCTCAACAACAGGGAGCATCCGCTCCTCGCCGCATGGTTTGAGAATATAATATTTCACCCCCAGTTCCATGGCCTGGCTCGTATATTCATATTCTCCGTATCCGGACAGCACAATCACCTGCGTGTCCGGAAGCTCCTCTTTGAGCCTGCGGATCAGCTCAAGCCCGTCCATAACCGGCATCTTGATATCTGTCATTACAATATCCGGATGGAATTTCTGTGCTTTCTCATATCCATCCTGTCCGTTCCATGCTGTACCGACGACCTCAATCCCGTAAGATTCCCATGGGATCAGTTCTGCCATTCCCTCACGCTCTATCTTCTCATCGTCTACTATCAAAAGCTTATACATACTCTCATTCCTCTGCCCTTTGTTTAGGTACACGGATCCGTATTGCGGTTCCCTGCCCTTTCCCGCTGTCAATCAGAAAATCAAATTCATCATATGTGATGCGCAGTCTTTCATAGATATTCTTTATGCCAATTCCATGGCCCTTTGGTTTTACTGTGAAATTCCGCACCTTTTCCAGTTCGTCCTTCTCGATTCCCGGGCCGTTATCCTTTACTTCAAATAAGATGCTTTCCGCTTCTTCCGTGATGGTAATGTCAATATAGCATATTTCCGTCATCACATCCGCGCCGTAGAAGATCGCGTTTTCTACCAGCGGCTGAAGGGTCATGCGCGGCATCACATAGTCCCCCGGCTTCCCAACGGTCTTTACACTGAATTCTGCACGGTCCTCGTAGCGCAGCTGCTGGATCTCAATGTAACTCTTGAGCATGCCGATCTCTTTCTCAACGGTGGTATAAGGATTCTCATCAAAACTTGCCCGGAGCAGGACCCCCAGCTCCACAATCATGCGCCCCGCGACGTCATTTTTCTTCGCGCGGATCATCCAGTGAATAGCATTGAGCGTATTATAAAGGAAATGGGGATTGATCTGCGCCTGCAGCATCTTATACTTTGTATCTTTCAAAAGAAGCTGTTTCTCATAGTTCTCATACACAAGCACATCGATCTTGTCCAGCATCACTTTGAATTCGCGGGTGAGCTGGCCGACCTCATCCTTCCGCTCCGCGTCCATGGGGATCAGCTTGGCGCTCTGGAAGTCCCCGGTCTCCACGACCTGCATGGACTGGGTCAATGTTTCCAGAGGCTTTGTAATAATGTCCGCGATCTTTTTGATAATCAGAAGCAGGATAACGAACGCCATGCCAAATCCAAGAAGCGCCATATTCCTCACGGTCGTAACCTGTCCGTATATATCTGAATACGGGAAGAAATTAACATAGGTCCACCCCATATCGGAGGAAGTCAGGTAACACATGAAATACCGCTGCCCGTGATTTTTCAAGATCCGGTACCCCTGCCCGTCCCCTCCCCGGGGAAGCGGGGGCAGGTCTTCATAGATGTCCTGATAGATCATAAATTTGTCCGTGTACACAAAAAGCGAGGAGTGATCCGCTTCCATCTGTTCTTTATTATTCGAAATAATCTTGCCCACGTCGCAGAAAAAAATCAGGGTTCCAAGATCTTCCAGGCTGGCGTCGCTCCACTTGAGCACCTTACGCCCGCAGAGCAGATATCCGCAGTCCCTGGTGGGGCCGTACATGACCGTCTCTCCCCTGGACTGCCCGATCATCTCCATGAAAGTCTCCATCTCGTCCTCAGCAATATTCCACGGGCATCCCGCTGACTCCACCGAATTGCCGTAAATGTCAATATAACGCACGCCGTTGATTTCCGACTGCGCGGTATTTTCATTGACCAGCTGCCATCTTAAATTCGTCATGATCTGGCTGTACTGCAGCGTATCGGGGTCGGTCTCTTTCAATTCAACAAGGATATCCTGAATCTCCGAGTCTATGGCCATCTCCCGGCTTCTTCCTTCCACGTCCTCCAGGCTCGCCTTAACATCCCGCACATAATAATCCAGCTCCTGGAGAGAATTGGCGTACAATTTCTTTTCAAATGCTTCCAGGCTGATCTGAAAAGCCGAAACGGATACCACCAAAAAGAACCCCGCGAATATCAAATACACGAGGAGGATCTTTCTGGTCAGGCTCATATTCTTATACTCTGACGCGAGCTTTTTTGATAGGTGCATTTTTATTCTCCTACTCACTGACGACCGCCTGAATCACCTCCGCGGCTTCTTCCATACGCTCCGAATGCGTCAGCACGCACAGATACGCCGGTGAATACTCCACATATTTGTCCAGAAAGCTGCCCGGACATTTTGTCAGGTCGATCTGTCCGTCCGTCATATATTCTTCATAGTCATCATATTCACTGCCCAGGACGTCCTTCATATCCGCAAAAGCTCCCTGAGCCCCGTACTCTTCATATACTTCCTGCCCGCAGACTACCAGGTCCGCCTCCCCCGCAGTTGAGAGAGAGACCCGAAGCTTTGCCACACTGTCCTGCGTCTGGGCGGAAGTGGCTGAGAGTACCACCTCCACATGGTCATGCTTCCCGCCGGTGCCGATGATATCCAGAATGTCCTCTTCCATCTCAGCTGACGCCTCCTCGCTCACTGCCGACGCGTCCACCACCACAATGGAAAGAAGGGTATCATCCAGTGAATTCGTAATCATCACGCCGACTGCATATACAGCCATCACAATGAAGAGGACTGCCGCCAGCACCCATTTATAATACAGCCAGAGGTAGTCCAGCCGCTCTTTTCCCTTTAGTTTCCGGATCGTTTCCCATTGTTGCTGCCATTTCTCACGTTTGGTCAAGTCTGACTCGTATTGTTTCTCCATATTCCTCACTCCGGTATGTATCTTTTGAAAATACGTTTGAATAGATGGGCATTGATAAATCCTGCCAGGGCAAACCCGATAATCAGGTCAAAAAACGCAGCGGCAATAAACTGTCCAAAAAATAAAAACACCCAGGGAAGCAGGTTTATCACCGCGATCAGGACCGTAAACGGCAGATGCGCGATGGCCATGAGAAAGGAGTTTTTAAATACCTTCTTTGTACTGTTCTCAAATACCGCCATAATGGGAAACATGTAACAGCTTCCCATGTACACAAATATCGCGATTACACAGAATAAGATAAAGAACGGCCGCGCCGCGTCCAGTCCCTGCCTGACGCAGAAATAGAAATCGCATCCAAGTACTGCCGCCACTGCCGCGAGAATCAGGAACACGATGGTCGACTGCTTGAAATTCTCACGGAAAGCTTTAAAAAAGCTCCTGGTCACATACGCCTCTTCATTCTTAATCATTTTGAGCATCACTGTATAAAACGCCGTGGCGGCGGCTCCAGCGGTTACCACCGGAATACTGCACACAATCCAAAGCACATTCAGGATCACCATGTCCGCAATATTTCCAAGTATCTGCGCCAATTTCCCGTCCGCCGCAAATAATCCTCCCATGTTTTTTCCTCCTGTTTTTTATCTGATTTTATTATTTTTGTCTATTCTACTTGAAAAAAACCGACTTTTCAATAAAAAAACCTGATTTTAGAACCGTAAAAAACCGATAATCGTGCACATTACAAAAGATGTTGCCACACCCATGATTTTTCATCACTGGCGCGGCAGCATCTTTTAATTTGAAGAAAATGTCACATATCCGGCAGAAGTTTTTTCATATATTTTTCAAACTCGTACAGGCGTTCCAGATATTGACTGATAATCTTCTGACAGTATTTTTTCACAATGACCTCATCATAATCATGCGCTAACTGATTGCGAATTTTAAGCATCTCCATCCAGATATCATCCGCTATCATTCCTGCCCTGTACGCTGACCGCAGGACTTCTCTGGGTGATCCTGACACAAAATCTGTTATAGCATAATGCTGGATCAGCACATCCTTCATCACTTTCCAGGCAAGATCAAACGTAATGCTGAATTTAGCACTTGTTCCGCTGAGAACAAATGAATCTGACATATCTCTGCTGCGGGCTTCCGACAGGGAAGCGAGAGAATTTTCAAACGATCTCCATCTTTTCTCAAACTTTTCGTCCATACTTTCTGATATCCTCCATCAATAATTCATTTCTGCACGAATCCAAATCAAGAAGATCAACTGTGTATAACGTTGGAATCATCTCTACTGCCTCTTCCAAAGAGGAAAAATCCTTTACTCCGGATACCGCAACATCTATATCGCTTCGCTCCAGAGCTGTTCCCTTTGCACGGGAGCCATATAAAACAATCTCTGAAGCTCCATAATTTTCACAGAGCTCTTTTACTTTTTCCAATACGGTCTCTACTGTCATTTTTCTGCTCTCCTCTTGACTGTTTCTGTCTTTTAATATAACAAACAGTCCCTTCTCTTTCCAGATTAAATTTTCGCAAAATTCCGTATTTCCGTATTAAAATTAAAGATGCAGCAGCGCTTCCGCCAGCGCGAGGATCGTCAGAGACTGGCCATATGCCATGGGCGCGATCAGGATGTTCTTGTAATGATCCGCGTCCATGCCCATGCCTGTACCTCCGGATACATTCAGCACAGTGCCGTCCTTATCAATATTCTTTAAGATCCCTTTCACTGCTTTCTCCGCGCACGGCAGATAAGAATCATCCAGAATACCCATGCGGATGCCCTTCATGATACCGCAGGCGATGGCAGCGGAGCCGGACACTTCTTCGTAGCTGTCTGGATCTGTCAGCACGGTGTGCCACAGTCCGCTTGGAGCCTGAAGTTTCTTAAGCGCTTTGACCTGCGCCTTGTATGTATCAATGATGATGGTCCTGACCCCCGGGTTCAGCGTGCCTTTGAACATCTCCACATAGTCCAGGATACCTAGTGTAAACCAACTGTTGCCGCGGCACCAGAAGATACCGCCAAAGTTGTCATTTCGGTTAAATGACCAGCCATGATAAAATAATCCAGTCTTTTTCTCATAGAGATATTTGATGTGCATGAGTACCTGGTGAATACCCTCATTGATCCACTCTTCGTTCTGGTATTTCTGCCCCATCTTATTCAGGAACAACACGGTCATAAACAGGGTGTCAATCCACATCTCGCTCTCATTGAGGCGCACTCCCTGCCGGTCGCCGTTAGCGCTGGTCACATGCTGGAATCCGCCTTCCTTTGTCCGCGGGATGCAGTTCATCAGCCAGTCCGCCCAGTCCAGGCACAGCTTCTCGAACTTCTCATCGTGGTAATACTCATTCAGCTCTGCCAGCGTAAGGAGCGGCGTTGTCGTGTTGATATTCCTTGACGGAAGCCCCAGCTCCATGTTCTCCACATACCAGTCATGCAGGAACTCTTTGTATTTCTCATTTTTATCATACTGCATAATCTTTAGAAGCCCGTACAGTCCGACTCCCTGGGGCCAGTCCCACTCCTTGATGCCGAAATCTCTCGCGAAAAAGCCGATAGCCTCCCCGCCGGACTCTTCCAGCTCCTTGGCATTGTCGGGTCCACCCAGATTTAACAGCTTGTCCACGACCAGGTCTAATTTTTTTCTCAGCTCTGACTCTTTAATATTCATCCGCTCTCTCCTCCTTCTATTATCCGCATTATAGCAGATAAATCTTTGCCGCGGAACAGAATTACCCGAACACTCATCTGAAAAAAAACGACTTTTTATTCCTCATTCGGCCTGAAATACCCGACATCCCTCACTGCTGCCGCCGGGAAGTTCTCACATTTTCGGTTCTCGGATATGCAGGGATTTACACGGTCTCCAAATCAAAACCGAAATATCTGACCGCGTTATTATAGGAAATATCTTTCACAATCCTGCCCAGCACTTCCATATCCTTGGGGTACTCACCGTTCTCTACCCATCCTCCGATCAGGCCGCAGAGGATTCTGCGGAAATACTCATGCCTTGTGTAGGATAAAAAGCTTCTTGAATCCGTCAGCATTCCCACAAAGTTCCCGAGGCATCCCAGATTCGCCAGGGAAGTCAGCTGCTTGATCATGCCTGTCTTATGGTCATTGAACCACCACGCGGACCCCTGCTGGATCTTCGCGGCAGCCGATGAATTCTGGAAGCATCCGAGGATGGTCCCGATGGCTTCATCATCATTGGGGTTCAGGCTGTAAATAATCGTCTTCGGAAGTTCGTCCGTCTCGTTGAGCGCGTTCAAGAAGTCTGCCATCTGACCGGAGGGCGCATAGTTGTTGATACAGTCAAATCCGGTATCCGGTCCCAGCTTACGGTACATCGATCCATTATTATCTCTCTTGCACCCGTAATGAAGCTGCATTGCCCAGCCCAGCCTGCTGTACTCTCTGCCCGCGAAGAGCATGAACGCGGTTTTATATTTCAGTTCTTCTTCTTTGGAGAGCTTCTCCCCTGCCAGGCTCTTGGCCACGACTGCTTCTACTTCCTCATCCGAAGCCGGCACGTACATGACATACTCCAGGGCATGGTCAGACGCGCGGCATCCCATCTCATCAAAGAATGCCATCCTCTTTTTCAGCGCCTCTTTGATCTCCGCGAATGTACAGATTTCCATCCCGGCCGCTTCCCCCAGTTTCTTCAGATAGTCCGCGAAATCCGGCTTCTCCACGTTCATCGCCTTATCCGGGCGCCATGCCGGGAGCACCTGCACCTCAAAGCTTTCATCCTCTTTAATGATCTTATGCCACTCCAGGGAATCCGCCGGATCATCGGTGGTGCACACAAGGGTCACGCCGGACTGACGGATTAAGTTCCGTACGCTCATACAGTCTTCCGCAAGCTTTGCGTTACACAAGTTCCACACCTCTTCCGCGGTCTCCCCGTTCAGCACTCCGTGATATCCGAAATATCTCTGAAGCTCTAAGTGGCTCCAGTGGTACAGCGGATTCCCGATCCCCCGCTCCAGCGTTTCTGCCCATTTCTGGAATTTCTCTCGGTCTGAGGCATCCCCGGTGATATATTTCTCCTCCACACCGTTGGAGCGCATAAGACGCCATTTATAGTGGTCTCCCCCAAGCCAGACCTGGGTAATATTGTCAAATTTCCGGTCCTGGGCGATCTCCTTTGGATCGATATGGCAGTGGTAATCCAGAACCGGCGCTTTTTCCGCGTATCCGTGGAACAGCTCTCCCGCGGTCTCTGTCCCCAGCAGGAACTCTTTGTCCATAAATTGTTTCATAATTGATCTTCTCCTTTCTCCGCGCTCTGCACCGCAGAATCTGCGGCATCACTTCCGCAGTGTAAGCTCTTACGCTTAAAGTGTAAGAGCTTACATGGTAAAAGTCAATATATTTTTTATCCCATTTCCTGTAAAAATCCTTTTAAAGCCACTTTTTCCTGAATTCTGATTTTATTGAGGCTCCAGCCAGACATCCTTCATTTCTTTTCTCATCCGCTTCATAAATCACCCTACTCTAAAAATCTGTAGTGCACCGCCGTACAAGCATACATTCTACCGGCACTTCCGCCGGGACGTCCTCCCCTTTTAACAGCTTCATAATATTGTCAATGGTAATATTGCACAGTTTCTCCGCCGTGTTGTCTATGGTCGTCAGCTCCGGCTCGCAGCACACGGAATATTCCGAATTATTATAGCCGATCACGCTCAGTTCCCCGGGGATGGACAGCCCTTTCGCGTTGGCATATTTTACAGCCCCCACGGCAAGGGCGTCGTCCGTGGCGAAGACGCTGTCATACGCAAGCGTTCTCCTTGAGAGAAGGATATCCCGGACAACATGTATCCGGTTTTCCAGATTGAGCTTCAGTTCTCCCAGCACGGGCAGCCCGTTTTCCCTCAGCGCCCTTTCATAGCCTTCCATCTTCTTCGCCATGCTGTACGACATGGAGTCTGTGAGGAAAAGCACTCGTTTCCTCCCGGACTGAATGAGCCTGGACACCGCGTCATAGGAGGCCTCCTCGTCCCGGTTATATACGGAATAAATATTGCTCCCGCTGATCTTCCCGTTAATCAAAAAGACCGGGATCTTCTCTGCCGCTCTCTGGATGTATTCTGTGGAGGAATCATCATCTTCTCCATAGCCGGTATATGTGGAGCCTACCAGCACGAGAGCGTCCACCCGCTTCTTCATGATGAGCTCCACCGCCTCCTCCTTGCGCTTCTGGTCGTGGCCGCTGCAGTATAGGATACAGTCATAACCGTATTCTCGGAGCCTGCGCTCGAGAAATGCCACGGCTCTCGCCATGTACGCGTCAGAAACATCCGGGCATATAATCCCGATGATCTGCATGGAATCAAGTCCAAGTCCACGGGCAAATACATTGGGGGTATAATGATATTTCTCCATAATGGACAGTACTTTCTGCCTGGTCTGTTCGCTGACTCTGGGGCTCCCATTTACCACCCTGGACACCGTGGCAATGGATACGCCGGAAAGCTCTGCTATATCGTAAATATTCATGGCCGCCCTCCTTTAATTGGTAACTGCTTACATCTATGATCATTATAAAGAAACAGTGCCAAAGAATCAACTGCTCTCTTCTGAATGTCCGCCCTATTTTTTATTTTTTCTTTTGTTTCCTCTTGACTCTTCCCGCAAAATGAAGTACCTTTTATGTAAGCACTTACACAAGACAATAATGCCGCTGATCCGGCGGCGGAATGGAGACGATGATGAAAACATATTTACAAATCCATGCAAAAGACAATGTGGCAGTCGCCCTGTCTCCCCTGACTGCGGGGACCTGCATTGAACGGAACGAATTCTCACTTATCCTTGCTGAAGATATTCCCCAGGGACACAAGTTTGCCCTTAAAGAAATTCCGTCCGGCGCTCAGGTCATAAAATATGGCTGTCCCATCGGAATTGCAAAAAAGGACATTCTGCCGGGTCAGTGGGTCCACATCCACAACATCAAAACCGGGCTTGGGGATCTTCTCACCTACACCTACGACCGTCAAGCGGCAGATCTTTCTCCCACGCAGGAGCGTTTCTTCCAGGGCTTCCGCCGGGCGGACGGGCAGGCCGCGGTCCGCAACGAACTGTGGATCATTCCCACCGTGGGATGCGTCAACAACATTGCCACTGCCATTGAGCGCAGAGCCCAGCATCTTGTCAGCGGCACAGTCGAAGCCGTGGCCGCGTTCCCCCATCCCTACGGCTGTTCCCAGATGGGGGACGACCAGGAGCACACCCGCCGGATTCTTGCCGATCTGATCAGCCACCCCAACGCGGGCGGCGTGCTCGTCTTAGGGCTTGGCTGTGAGAACAGCAGTATCGATATCTTGAAAGAATATCTCAAAGATTACGACCCAGACCGGGTGAAATTCCTCGTCTGCCAGGAGTCGGACGACGAGATCAGCGACGGCCTGAGCCTTCTGGAAGAGCTGGCGGCATATGCCGAGCAGTTCCGGCGGGAACCCATCTCCTGCTCCGAGCTGATCATCGGCATGAAATGCGGCGGCAGCGACGGTCTCTCCGGCATCACGGCAAATCCCACGGTGGGCGCGTTCTCTGACCTGCTGATCTCCAAAGGCGGGACCACCATCCTCACCGAAGTCCCAGAAATGTTCGGGGCGGAGACACAGCTTATGAACCGATGTGAAAATGAGGAGCTCTTCCACCAGACAGTGGACCTGATCAATGACTTTAAAACCTACTTTAAAAGCCACGGGCAGACCATCTATGAAAACCCGTCTCCCGGCAATAAAAAAGGCGGGATTTCCACCCTGGAAGACAAATCCATGGGCTGCACGCAGAAATCCGGGACCGCCCCGGTGCGCGGAGTCCTCGCCTACGGTGAGCGGGTGAAAGAAAAGGGGCTCAATCTCTTAAGCGCCCCCGGCAATGACCTCGTGGCTTCCACCGCGCTGGCCGCGGCCGGCGCCCACATCGTGCTCTTCACCACCGGCAGGGGAACCCCCTTCGCCTCACCTGTGCCCACGGTCAAGATCTCGACCAATAACAGGCTCTATGAGAAGAAGCAGAACTGGATCGACTTCAACTGCGGCACACTGACAGAGGGCGGCACTCTGGAGGAGTTAAGGGACGAGTTCTTTGAATATATCCTCAGCGTAACTTCCGGCAGACAGGTAAAATCCGAAGCCGCAGGGTTCCATGACATGGCAATATTCAAGCAGGGCGTAACCCTGTAATTTCAAAATCATAAAGGAGGTATTTACCAATGAAAATGATCAACGAGGTAATTGAGAAAAAGTACGGCAGGTTCCCCGAGAAGGTCCTTCAGTTCGGCGAGGGGAATTTCCTGCGCGCGTTCGTGGACTGGATGATCGACAAGGCAAACCGCGGCGGCATCTACGAAGGAAGCATTGTGCTCTGCCAGCCCATCTCACAGGGCCTGAAAGATATGATTAACGCCCAGGACGGCATCTACACGCTGGCCATGCGCGGCGCGGAAAATGGAATGCCTGTAGAAAAAATCGAAGTCATCACATCCGTGTCCCGCTGCGTCAACCCGTACGAGGATTACGACGCCCTGATGGAAATTGCCCGCAGCGCGGACCTGGAAGTCATCGTATCCAACACAACAGAAGCCGGGATCGCTTACCATGAGGGGGACCGGCTGACTGACCGGCCGCCCGTGTCATTCCCTGCTAAGGCAACGGCATTTCTCTATGAGAGATACAAGGCATTCGGCGGCAGCCCGGACAAAGGCCTGCTCTTCCTGCCCGTTGAACTGATCGACAACAACGGCGCGGAACTAAAGCGGATCGTCCTGAAATACGCGCAGGAGTGGGATCTGGGACCGGATTTCATCAGCTGGGTAAACACAGCCAATGAATTCACCAGCACGCTGGTAGACCGGATCGTCACCGGCTATCCCCGGGAAGAAGTGTCTTACTTTGAGGAAAAGCTGGGCTATAAAGACAACATAATCGACACCAGCGAACTCTTCAACCTCTGGGTCATCGAGGGGGACAAAAAGTGGTCTGACAAGCTTCCCGTACATAAGACAGATGCCAAGGTCATCTGGACGGATGACGTGAAGCCTTACAAAAAACGTAAGGTCCGCCTCTTAAACGGAGCCCACACCTCCACCGTCCTGGCCGCGTACCTGGCGGGATTTGACATTGTGGGAGATTTTATGAAAGACGACACAGTCCGTACCTTTATGAATGACGTAATCTACAAGGAGGTGATCCCCACCCTGGACCTTCCAAAAGAGGAACTGGAGTCCTTCGCCGCGTCGGTCAACGACCGCTTCTCCAATCCGTATATCAAGCACAAACTGCTGGATATTGCCCTGAACTCCTGCTCTAAGTTCAACGCAAGATGCCTTCCCTCTCTATTGGATTACGTAGAGAAAAAAGGAGAACTGCCGAAATGCCTGACCTTCTCCCTTGCCGCGTTTATCAAGTTTTATCAAGGAGAACGGAAGGATGGCGCGTATATCGGAACCAGAAAAGACGGCACTCAGTACCCGCTCAGGGACGATGAAGCGGTGATTCAATTTTTCGCGGAGGCATGGGCCGGAAAGGACGCTGACAGAGCAGCCGGGGAAGTGCTTTCCAACAAGGATTTCTGGAGCGGAAAAGACCTGACAGAAGTACCGGGGCTTAAAGACACGGTCGCGGGA
The DNA here is from genome assembly GCA_959022495.1 of uncultured Lachnospiraceae bacterium. Classification (GTDB taxonomy): domain Bacteria; phylum Bacillota; class Clostridia; order Lachnospirales; family Lachnospiraceae; genus Mediterraneibacter. The sequence continues at coordinate 20,406 of CAUEYX010000034.1, forward strand.
TACTTGAAGGAAATGGAAGAAAAAGAAATCAAAGATATCATGGAAAAATTAATCTGACGCAGGCTGGCACAGTGAGAAAGAGCTCCTCTTTCCGCTGTGCCTGTTCTTTCATCTGCACCTGTTCTTTTTACCTCTTCTTTTATCTGGCGCGGAACCTGTATCCGTGTTATACTGGACACAGATTTGGAGGAATTTTATGGCTGAAAAACATGTTCTCGTGACCGGATCTTCGAGGGGGATCGGACGCGCGTGCGCGCTTGCTTTCGCAAAGGCCGGGTATCACGTATTCATAAACTGCAGACATTCCACAGACCAGCTTTCCGCTCTGGAAAAAGAGATCCTGGATGCGGGTGGCACCTGCACGCAGGTTCCCGGCGACGTGGGGGACCCGGGCGCGGTGCGGTCCATCTTCCGCACGGTGGGCTCCGTCTGCGGGGGAAACAGCGAAAACCGCCCATACTGCCAAGGCGGTCTTGACGTTCTTATAAATAATGCCGGCGTCTCGCATTTCGGGCTTCTGAGCGATATGTCAGATGAGCAGTGGCGTCGTGTGGTGGACACCAATCTGTCATCCGCCTTCTACTGCTCCCGGGAAGCAATCCCTTCTATGATTTCCAGAAAGAAGGGGAAAATCATCAATATCTCTTCCATGTGGGGCGTGGCCGGGGCCTCCTGCGAGGCCGCGTACTCCGCTTCCAAGGCCGGACTGAACGGTCTGACCCAGGCGCTGGCAAAGGAGCTTGCTCCAAGCAATATCCAGGTAAACGCCATCGCGTGCGGCGTAATTGATACGGAGATGAATGCCCGTCTGAATGAGACAGAACGGAACACTCTGCGGGAGGAAATCCCTGCCGGACGGTTCGGCACCCCGGAAGAAACGGCAAAACTGGCACTCCTGCTGGCCCAAGCTCCTGAGTATCTCACAGGGCAGATTATCCGCATGGACGGAGGATTTTTATAAGACATGCTGCCAGTGACCGGCGCGCTTTACAGCCGCAGCCCGTCAGGCAGAAGTACAGCGCAAGTAAGAAAAGGAGAATTTCCATGATAGATGTAAATGACCTGACAAAGATTTCCACGGACTGTTCCCTAACGGAGTTTGTGGGCACAACGGTGCTGGATACCATCGGACTTGTGATCCCCGGCATCGACGCTTCCCTGCTTGAGCGGATGGATCTGACGAAACCATATAAAAGCCTGGGACTTATCAGTTCCCGCACAGGGGCCGCCGGGCAGATCAACGCTGTGGATGAAGCAGTGAAGTCCACGAATACGGAAGTCGTATCCATCGAGCTCCCCAGGGATACAAAAGGCTGGGGCGGCCACGGATGCTTCATCATCATCGGCGGGGACAATGTCTCTGACGTAAGAAGAGCTGTGGAGATCTCCCTTGAATACATCGAAAAGTACGCGGGGGAGCTGTACATCAGCAGGGCCGGCCATCTGGAATTCACCTACTCTGCCAGCGCGGACGCGGCGCTCAATATGGCTTTCGGCGCTCCCGTGGGCAGGCCGTTTGGTTTCTTCTGCGGCTCCCCGGCTGCCATCGGCCTTGTTATGGCGGACCTTGCAGTGAAGTCTTCCCCGGTGGAAGTGATCAAATATATGACCCCTGACAGAGGCACAAGCCACTCCAACGAAGTCATTGTGGCAGTCACAGGGGACGCGTCCGCTGTCAAAAATTCCGTTCTCACCGCAAGGGAGGCAGGGCTGCAGCTTCTAGTGGCAATGGGGAGCTGGCCGGAGACGCCGTCAAAACCTTATTTATTCTAGAAATAATTAAAACTCTTTCTCCCATAGTATCTTGACTCTGATTACTGCATATGCTATATTATGCCTAGGCAAAAGAAATGATTGTGCTTTATTTGCACAAATCGAAAACCCCGGAGCTGCAACTCCGGGGTTTTCTTTTTTGGCTAGTTGTCATCGTCATTGCTGTCTAACCATTTGATGATGTAATGGCAGGTCGCACCACCCGCAACAGCAACTATAAAAGAAATGACTGCGCTTAGCATATTTGCACCCCCTTTCCGTTGCCGGACTGGGTATGACAACATCTGTATTATACCAGATAATCTGGATTTTGGGGGGAGACGATTTTGAAAGAATGAGTCCGAAAACAGCGGGATTATTTGAGGACGTATTCGTGGAGCGGGGCGTGGATTTGGCTCCGGTTCCGGTACAGCTCTTTTTCTCCGGTTACGCTCCCTCCTCACCCTCTTTCGAAATCCTGCATCTGCCGGGAAGACTCTTCCCGGCCTGCGCAAGCTGAGAAAACAGCGGAGCGCCTTTTCGAACGCCTTTCTGCGCGGGGTGTGGGTGGCTGAGGTGACTTCGGAATGGAACTTAGAAAAATAGAAATCCGGTGACATGCGTTGAAATTGGCAGAGAGATTGTTTGAGGCAGAGCCGAGTTGCTCTCTGCCAATTTCTGCTTTTAGCATGTTACCGGATTTCGTTATTTTTCTTGTTCCATGGAGCGGAGCCGAAGCTACCCATGCCCCCGCGCAGAATACGGCTTCAAAATTCCGCTCCGAAGTTTTCGCCCGATCTGCCGCTGACCATACGAGTCTCCCCCGGCAAATCCAGATTGATCATTTTATTTTGAGGCTCTGCGCCGCCGTGCAACACATACTCCTCCTGCCAGCGCCATCAGGACTGCCCAGAGCATCAGGTTTGTCTGATCCCCGGTCTTCGGCGCGTCGCTTCCATTCTCGCTGCTGCCGGCATTACTGCTTTCCGAATTGGTGTTTCCAGCGTCGCTGTTCCCTGTGTTATTGTCGGAACCGGTGTTTCCATTGTCGGAATTATCGAAAGAAGAACCATCCGAGCTCTCTGTTCCGGTGCCCGCGCTGCCGCTTCCCGGGTTCTGCTCTTCCTTTCCAGTGTCTGTGTCGTCGGTTCCCGGATTCTGGCTGTCCCCTCCGGTCTCACCAGATCCATCCTCTTTTACTGCCAGGGCGTCTCTTGCCGCCGCGAGAGTCATCACCGCCTCATCCACCGTATTCTGGTCCATAAAGGTCAGCGTTTCGTCTGCCAGAACCGCGTTTGCCGCTGCCAGCGCAATGTGGAACGTCTGGACACTGTCGTCTGTATACTGGCTCAGATCCAGATCCGCGATGCTGTTTAACAGCGCTTCCAGAGCGGCTTTATCTGCCTTCAGCCGCAGGCCGAGCATAGCGTCTGTCAGCGCTTCCCACGCATCGTCAATGTCTCCCTGCATCGCGTCTCCGTCTTCCAGTACGGTCTTGGCAGTCTCTTTCGCTTTCAGGAACGCATCCTGGCCGTCTGTCACATACTGCTCCAAATCGATCATATCCGCCAGCTCTAACGCCATCTCCAGGTCGGTCTTATCGCCGGCTCTCATGTCCTGAGCCTGAATCGCAATTATCAGCTTAAACGATGCGTTTTTGACTTCTTCCGGGGTCGCTTTTTCATTGGCCATTACCGTGTCCCCTTCTGTGATCGCTTCATCAAACAGCTGCTGGATGGATTCAACCAGGTCCTCTATCACGCCGTCTGCCACAAGCTTTTTGGCCTCATTGAGGAAGTACTCCAGCGTTGTCTTGCTGGCCCTTAAGCCATCCGCTGCCGCCTGCAGCGCTTCTTTTGCGGCATTGACCTGCTCCTGATCTGCCTCGCTGTCATTTAATACTTTTTCCGCAGACTGAAGAGCTTCTGTAAAGGACTTCCATGTATCCTGGATATATCCGGTCTCACTCAGATCTTTATACTGGTTATAAAGGTCTTCCAGACCGCTCTTATCTACGGTGTCTCCCTGCTCCTCAAGCTGAAGCTTCACCGTATGGCTCTGTCCCATAGAACCTGCCACATTCACGCTGATCTTCACCTGGGGCGCGAGTTGTGTTACCGTAACTGTATCATCCTGTGAAATCACAGACGCGCAGGGGATATCCACCGTCAGTTCGATGGTGCCGTTATTCTCCTGGGTCGGATCTGAAACAGCGATCTCCAGTGTATCTTCTGTCTGCTGCATCATCACGGATGCTTTGCTGTCCGATGTAACGCCTGCCGCGGTTGTCTCTCCATCATTCCAGAAGTTCACGCCTGTCATGCCGAGGCCATTGTGGCGCGCCGCATGGACATTATCGTTATTTTCCAGCACTTCAATCTGCGGGTTCTCCGCGTAGGCCGCTGTCTCGTCCGCTGTCATTCCCGGCAGGATCACATACTCATAGCTGTCCCCTGACGGGTTGCTTCCATGGTCAAACCACAGTGTGGCGTATCCGCCGTCTGCTTCTTTGTTCACAGAGCTCTGCGTATTATAGTTGGACTCACGGAATTCTTTCAATGCGTGGATGGTTGTCCCCTCTTCTGGAAAGTAATAACCAATGGAAGAGTTTTTCGTATTCCCTTCGATATTCGCCCACTCCGCGTTCTCAATGACTGTTCCATGCTTATCATTATTATCACTATTGTCTGTGATATCCGGTGTCTGCCCGTCAATGGTGACTGTATTGGACAGATCTTCCGCGATCTGGCGGTTATCAACGATGGTCTCCACACAGTTTCCTGTTGTGGATGTAATGCTGCTGCCGATGGCCACAATCTCATCGTCGAACATGAACCAGGACTTCTTGGAGTCCGCGCCGGTCAGCCCGCTTCCGTTTCCGCTGGTCTCATTTCCAAGAGACTTCATCTGTACACCCGCCGTACCGTATATACCGAGTGTCACCCCGCCTGCCCAGCTGTAAGGCGTCTTGCCCGACTCTGCCTGGGATGTGAAGTTCTTACGGCTGAGCGCGCGCTCCATCGTTGTCCCCGGAAGACGGAACGGATCAATGACCGCCCAGTAATCATTCGTATACTGACCGAGATCATCTGTATACAGATAGGTCATGCCGTCCGCGATGTTCCATGTCTTATACCCTTCGTCGCTGTAATTCTCATACTTACTCTGACGGGTGGAACTCATGGAAATATTAAACATATAATTGGGCCGCACATGGGAAACACGGTCCATGCCCGCATACGTCTTATGAATAGAATAGTCTCCCCGCGGTTCAACGGATTCATCATTCATAATCGCTTTTGACAGCTGAATGTTCGTAATATTTCCCAGTGAATTAAAATAATACGCTTCATCGGTCTGGATAAAGTCTTTTACAAAGCTGTCAAACCGCTCTTTCATCTCACCCTTCATGGATGCCCCGATGGGAAGGATGGATGCGATGATGCCAGCCGCGCGGCTGCGTGTGTCTGCCGTCGGGCGCACGATGCCGCGTCCTGCTGTGCTGTCCGCGATCTGCGTGTCATAGATCAGCGGTTCAATGGAGTTAAAGATGGTGTCATACACCATCTGCTCACTGCCGTCTTCGTACTGGATCGCCCAAGGTGTCCCATCCAGCATATAGAAAAATACACCGATCCCGCCGTACAGCGTGGAGCCGTATCCCGCTGTATAAGCCAGCGAATGATGCTGGATAAAGGACCCGTCCTCATAGAATCCGTCGTCCTTTGTCACATAGGTGTAAACGTCTTTCTGTGCGTCCCTTACATGCTCCAATTTCTGCGCGTTGTCCGTAAGGACTCCCGCCTGAGCCACCACAAGGGCCTTGTCCAGAAGATTAGCCCCCGTCATAGTCGGAGATCCCGGGATGCCCGCTGACCCGCAGCCGCTGTCATAGCGCTCAATCCCTGTTAAATACTTCTCCATCTGCTCATCTGTCAATTCATCCTGCAGGATGATCAGCGTGGAAGCCAGCGCCTGGGGAGTACCGATCTCCCAGTGATACCAATTCCCCCAGTTGGTGCTGGTTGTTCCGTTGTAGTATGTATCTACCATAAAATCCAGGCCGGATATAATCTCTGAGAGCAGTTCCTGATCCTGATACAGATCTCCGCCGGCTGTCTCATACGCAAGCGCCAGCGCTTTTAATCTCTGGAAGTTGCTTGATACATTCCCGGAGCTGACTTTCGCGGCGCTGCCTGTATTACTGGAAGCATAGACTGTGATCGGCAGAGAATCCCAGAGTGTCGTCCTGTCCGTTTCATCGCTTTTGTTCATATCAGCCAGATATTTGGCGGCTGTCTCATGCACAGAAGCCACATAACTGCTGATGGTCTCATCCGTCAGGTCCAGCTCGCCGCCCACAATATAGTCGTGCCATTTCTGGCGCAGCCCCGCGAAGATCTCATCATACTGATCCTTCACCTGATCATAGGACAATTCCAGCTGCGGGCCTGTCTTGCCTGCCGCGCTGTGCCGGCTGAAGTAAAGCGCATGGTCCCCGCCCTGTGGGATCGGGAATTCCAGCTCCAGGCTGATAGAAGTCTCGCCGTTTTCCAGGGCTTCTTTCACAGCCTCACTGATATCAATGTTCATAAAGTCGCCCACGCCCTGGTTCCCATCGATATCCGCCTTATACGCGGATGCCGCCGGTTCTTCTGACGTTCTCTCCGGCATGGTATTCCAGGTCATCGTCGAGGCGTCCCACCCGGTCTCCGTTGTGTACACAGCCATGCAGTCTGTGCTGTTATACTGTTTGCCCAGTGATGCCACCTGAAGTTTCAGAACGGCTGTATTGCAATTCTCCGGCGCTCCTGTCAGATCAAACTCAATCAGGCCCCTGCGGTGATATGTGGAATTCAAGGATGCGGATTCCGGTGTCTTTACGACAATGTTCGAACCGCCCATTACCTTGTTCATATCACTGCCGCCCTGGACATACACATCCTTTTCCGTGGTGATTGTCACAGTGCTGTTTTCCTCAGCCCGGACCTGCATGCCGCCCGGCACCCCGGAAGCAATGAGCGCTCCCGCCAGCAGCAGGGACAGGAGGCGCTTTGAACCTCCTCTTTTACCTCTCATAAAATCTCCTCCTTCTGCTTCATTTTTGTTAGAAAATACTTTTCTGCTTATACAGCATAGTATTTTTCTTGTTTTTTGGAAATTGAATATTTTCCAATCCTTGTCAATTTTTCAGATAAAAATATTTTTTTACAAATCCAGGTTATGCCATCTAAAAAAAGTATTCCTGCCGGAAAATAATCCATTCTCTTTTTTATCAGTTTTGCTAGAATAACCTTGCAGTTTTATAAACTAAGGAAGGAGAAGTATTATGCATGTAAAACGTTTTACAGCCTGCGCGCTTGCCGCCATGCTGGCCTTTACGCCTGTAAGTCCGCTTAAGGTCAGCGCGGAGGAGACGCAGGATTCGTCCCTTGTGCTCTACTCATCTTTTGACGATGAAACAGCGGCAGACGAGTCCGGTCAGGGCAACAATGGAACCATTACAACAGACAGCCGTTACGGCACCGTAGAATTTGTCGAAGGAGTAAATGGAGGAAAGGCGATCCGCATCGTCAATGACTCCGCGCACCGCAAGACAAATCCCGCCGCGAACTATGTGGATTACGGCGATGGTTTAAAATTGGGGACCGATGATTTCTCTGTGTCCCTCTGGTATAAGACAGATTCGGAAGGGGTATCAGAAGGCGATACCACCAACGATGATCACGGCGGAAACGATGTATCCCTGTTCGGGAACAAAGATTATAACGTGGGCAATAACCGCGGCCTGACGATCGGCAATTTCTCGGCGGAGACTCCGGCTGACGTGCGTGTCAACTTTGTGGCAAAGCAGGGAACACGTGTAGAGATCAACCGGGTGCACATCTGCGACGACACCTGGCATCACCTCGCGGCTACATTTGACCGTGACGGAAATATGAGTGTGTATGTGGACGGCGCGCTTTTCAGCAGCAAGAGCATCAGCACATACAAAGACTTAAGCATTGACGTAGACGGGCAGAACTTTGTACTCGGAGCCGACGGCGTGCACACTTACGGCACGCCGGGCGCCACCGTCGATGAACTGCGCATGTACCGTTCCGCGCTGAGCGCGGGACAGGTGGCGGATCTGTACGAGCAGGACAAGCCGGTTGAGCCTCCGGTAGATCTGGATGCCCTGTCTTCCCTGTATGTCACCTTTGACGATGAGACAGCGGACGACAGTTCTTCTTACAAGACAAACGGAACTATCGTCGGGGATGTCCAGTTCGTTGACGGAGTGAAGGGCAAAGCGGTGAAGATCTCCAATGACGCGGACCACCGCAAAGGTAATAAAGCAGAACAGTACATCACGTTCGGAACCCAGGAAGGGGTCACACTGGGAACCGATGATTTTACACTCGCCTTCTGGCATAAGAGCGAGGGCCACGGGGCCAGCGACTCCGCGATCATCGGCAATAAGAACTATGCCTCAGGCTCAAATATCGGACTGGCTGTAGGCAATTATCATTCTTCGGGAACAAACAGCTTAAATGACATCCGTATGAATATCTCCGGTATCCAGGGATCGAGATGCGAGGTGAAAAACATCTCCGCCAATGACGATGTATGGCATTATGTTGTGGCTTCCTTCGACAGAGACGGGTATATGAACGTCTATGTAGACGGGTATAATGTGGGTTCTGTAAGTATGTCCTCCCACGCGGGAAAGACTGTGGACGCCGGAGAATTTGTCCTGGGCGCTGACGGATATTTCACTTACGGAGCTGACGGATGCCTTCTGGACGAAGTCCGCATTGTCAGAAAAGCTCTCAATGAGGAACAGTGCACCACCCTGTACCAGGCGGAATCCCTCTCACTGAAGCTTACGGAGATGGAAGAGCTGGTACGCCTTGCCAGCACAGAAGAATACAGCCAGGACAGCCTTGACGCGTTCAGCGCAGTACTGGAGAACATCAAAGCCCAGGCAGGAAGCGCGGACACAGCCACCTCCGCTGTACTCTGCCAGCAGCTCACCGACGCGTATGACACCCTCCAGGCTGAAGCCCGCGAACCGCTTCTGTCCTTTGATCTTCTCAGCGATGTGCACTTAAGGGACAGTGATTCTTCCCGCGCGGCTAACTTTATCGCTGGACTCCAGGACATTGCGGCAAATCATTCAGACAGCGACGCATTTGTCACTCTGGGTGACAATGTATCCTTTGGTTATGACAATAATTCCAGGACACAGTATTTTGACCTGGTTGAACAGTATCTCGGGGAGATCCCGAACAAGATCATGATCCTCGGAAACCACGATGTACGTAAGAACGACAGTTCCTCATCCAACGGTTTCTCAAGCAACTACGATGTGGCATACGAAGCCTACATGGAAGACAACGCGATTTACCGCGATGATCCGGACAGTGACAAGATCTACTTTGATAAATGGGTAAACGGTTATCACTTTATCGCCCTCAACACAGAGGAAGGCCTGAAAGACAGCATTTATATGTCTGATGAACAGCTGACATGGCTTGAAGAAAAGCTCGGCGAATCTGAGGACGGCACCGCAGGGGCGGCTGATCCGGAGAAACCGGTATTCGTCCTCGTACATCAGGCGCTCAACGACACGCATCAGCGCGCCAACGCTTACGGCGGATTTGGCGATCAGGATGCCCAGATGAAAGAGATCCTGTCAAATTATCCGCAGGCGATCGTCTTAAGCGGCCATATCCACAATGGATTCGGTGTTGCCACAACAATGGACCGGGCATACGGCACACTGATTGATATTCCGTCCTACAACGAAACGGAATACGGCGTCACTGACAATGGAACCGGCTATCAGGTAGATGTGTACGCGGACCGCGTGCATTTCCGCGCGAGAAATTATATGACATCCACATGGCTCCCGCAGTATGATGTGATCCTTGCGGCTCCGTCACTTCCGGCTGCCACCGCACTGGCTTCTGAAAAGATGGAGACAGCTTCACAGGATGACTACACCGCTGAGAGCTGGAGCGCGTTTACGGAAGCTCTCACATCCGCGCAGGCTCTGATGGATACCACAAATGAGAGCATGCGCCTGGATGTCCTGGCAGCGACTGTGAACCTGGATGCCGCAATGAACGCTCTTACACTCACCACGACAGACAAGAGTGACCTGGAAGCGCTTTATAATCAGTATAAGGATCTAAGCAGTACAGGTTATACGCAGGCTACATGGAATATCTTTACAGCGGCGCTTCAGTCCGCGGAAAAGGTATTAAATGACAGTGAGGCAGACACAGAGCAGATCAATACCGCAAAAGAAGCTTTACAGGCAGCGGCGGACGGATTAAGGGCCAGCAAGACAACGCTGGAATACTTCCTCAATAAAGCCAAAGAGCTTGTGTCAGACGGGGTTACAAACGATCTGGTTGAATCCGTCAAGCAGCTTTTTACTGAAGCGATCACAGAAGGGGACGCCGTAATGGCCAATGAAAAAGCGACCCCGGAAGAAGTCAAGAACGCGTCTTTGAAGCTGATGAAAGCAATCCAGGCCCAGAATATGAAAGCCGGCGATAAGACCGACCTGGAGATGGCGTTAGAGCTGGCGGATATGATCGATTTGGAGCAGTATGTGACAGACGGCCAGGATGCGTTCCTGAAAGCGAAAGAGACTGCCAAGACCGTACTGGAAGACGGAGACGCGATGCAGGGAGACATTGACGATGCGTGGGAAGCGCTGACAGACGCTATGCTCGGCCTGCGGCTGAAGGCAGATAAAGCCGCTCTGGAAGCGCTGTTAAACAGCATCGCGGATCTGGATCTGAGCCAGTATACAGACGACAGTGTCCAGACGTTCCACATTGCGCTGGCAGCGGCAAACGCGGTTCTGGCAGACGAAACGCTGACCTTTATGGACCAGAATACGGTGGATGAGGCGGTGATGACTCTCGCGGCGGCAAGAGACGCCCTGGCAGTAAAAGAGGATGGATCTGGTGAGACCGGAGGGGACAACCAGAATCCGGGAACCGACGACACAGACACCGGAAATGAAGAAGAGAATCCGGAAAGCGGCAGCGCGGGCACCGGAACTGACAGCTCGGATGAATCCTCTTCCGATGGTTCCAATAATGGCAGCAGCGGTTCTGACAGCAATGCAGGAAGCAGTAGTGCCGGAAACAGTGACGCAGGCAGCGGAAATGCCGGCGGCAGCGACAAGGGAAGCGACGCGCCGAAGACTGGGGATCAGACAAACCTGATGCTCTGGGCAGTGCTGATGGTGCTGGCAGGAGGAGTTTGTGTCGCGCGGCGGCGCAGAGCCTCAAAATAAAATGATCAATCTGGATTTGCCGGGAGAGACTCGCGGAGTCAGCGGCAGATCGGACGAAAACCGGCGGAGCGGGGTGGCGAAGACGTATTCTGCGCGGGGGTGTGGGTGGCTTCGGTTCCGCTCCATGGAACAAGAAAAATAACGAAATCCGGTAACATGCTAAAAGCAGAAATTGGCAGAGAGCAACTCGGCTCTGCCTCAAACAATCTCTCTGCCAATTTCAACGCATGTCACCGGATTTCTATTTTTCTA
>CAUEYX010000035.1 GCA_959022495.1 uncultured Lachnospiraceae bacterium
ATGCCATGGCAAGCGTCTGGTAAGGAGAGCTGAACGGGAAGAGGCTCAAGACAGTATGGTCCTGCGGGAAGATGGACAGCGTAAATACCAGTATGACACCGATCCCCAAGGATACCCACATATTCCTGCATGCAGAGGCGATGACCAGCATCAGCATGACTGTGGGCAGAGTAACCACCCATTGGAACAGTGTGCACTGAAGAAGCCCTGCGGGATCAAGATCATAGGCAGGGAACCAGTGGAGCGCGCACCCTGCGAGGGTGATGACCTCGATTGCGTTCATCATTGCCATGACCAGGGTGGTGATCATGAATTTCCCCAGGAACAGGCTTTCTGCGCGGACAGGAAGGACATCCATTTTCTGCGAGCCGTTATCCGCGTATTCGATGTTGTACATCATGCAGATGCCGCAGATCGCTGTCAGGATATTGAGCATTGCCATCATCTGCCAGCTGGCGTCCGTCAGGATACGGAACGGATCTCCGGGAAGAGCGGTAAACGTCTCCGGCCGGACCAGCATGTTCATCAGCGGAAAGGCTGACGCAAGAAGAGCTCCGCCCAGAAACGCAGGGAAATAACCGCTTCGTTTCAACTTCTTGATTTCCAGATTCAGGATCATGGTCTGCCACCTCTTTTCCGGTTGTCATCATCGATCATGGCGAGGAAGGTTTCCTCCAGATTATCTGTGGGGAACCCGTTGTCATGGGCATGGGCTTTCAGATCCTCTATCGTTCCCTCAAACAAAAGGCGTCCGTGATTGAGAATCCCGATATCGTCCGCCATCAGCTCCACTTCTGCCAGGAGGTGGGAAGAGACAAGCACCGTGCAGTCAAACTGCTGAGGAAGGGATTTGATCAGGGTGCGGATCTCGTGGATTCCCACCGGGTCAAGGCCATTTGTAGGTTCATCCAGGATCAGGATAGGCGGCCGGCCGATGAGCGCTCCCGCCAGTCCCAGACGCTGCTTCATGCCCAGAGAATATTTCTTGGCCAGACGGTTTCGAAACTGGGTCAGCCCCACCAGATCCAGGGCGTCGCGGACACTGCTCTTGGGAAGACCGAGGATACGGCGGATGATATCCAGATTTTCCTCTCCGGTCAGATTGCCGTAGAAGGCGGGCGCCTCGATGAAGGAACCGGTCTGCCTTAAGATGTCTGACCTGTCAGCGGGGTAAGTTTTTCCGGCGATGTGGAAATGCCCGGAAGTCGGGCGGGTAAGCCCGAGAAACATTTTCATGGTGGTGGATTTCCCCGCGCCGTTCGGTCCCAGGAATCCATACACAGTTCCTTTGCGGATATGCAGATTCACATGAGAGACTGCCGTAAAGTCTCCGTATGATTTGGTCAGATTTTTCGTCTCAATGATATTCATATGGTCAATACTCCTTTCATGGCGCGCCCCAGAGGCGTTCTGCGATAGTCACAGTTCAGATGCCCGTTTCAGCGGGAACAATTTCCTGTGATGGTTTCAGTATAGATGCCCAACCTTGCGGGATCATTCTTATAACCTTACAGTTACCTTACATTTCATCAGCAGGCGGGGCAGAGAAGGCAGATCTATGCTATAATCACAGGCAGAAGCGATAACAGACAGAAGTAATTAGAGACAGAAACAATCATAGACAAAAGAAATTACAGACATGGGAATCACAGGAGGGTTCAGGGATGGCAGCGGATTATCTGAAACAGAAAAAAATCTTGCTTGTGGATGACGAGAAAGAGATCATTCAAATGATAACGGAATTCCTGCGGGAGGATGGATACTCGCAGATCAGGGCGGCCGGCACGGTCTTAGAAGGGCTTCGGACTGTGAGGGACTGGGAGCCGGACCTGGCAGTCCTGGATGTGATGCTGCCGGACGGGGACGGGTTTTCTTTGTTTGAACAGATGCGCAGATTCACAGAGATCCCGGCGCTCTTTCTGACAGCGCGGGGAGAGGATGAGGACAGGATACAGGGATTGGGGCTTGGCGCGGACGACTATATGGTTAAGCCGTTTCTGCCCAAAGAACTGCTTCTGCGCATCGGCATTATTTTAAAACGCTGTTATAAAGAAGAAGATCCTCTGATAAGGCTTGCGGGAAGCCAGATCGACTTCGCACGGGCAGAAGTGGTGAAAAATGGTGAGTTGCTGCCGCTCACTGCGAAGGAATATGAAATCCTCCGGACGCTGTGCCGCAATGCCGGACGGATCGTGACCATTGACCAGCTCTGCGAAGCCGCGTGGGGAGAGAATCCTTTCGGCTATGAGAACAGCCTGATGGCACATATCCGGCGCATTCGGGAAAAGATTGAGGTAAATCCGTCAAAACCGGTCTCTCTGATCACGGTCAAAGGACTCGGTTATAAACTGGTCATGGAGGGCAGGCAGATATGAGAAGTATCGGAAAGCTGACCCGGCGGTTCGTGGGGATTCTGGCGCTGAGCACATTTCTGCTCCTGCTGGTGAATTTTGTATTTCTTCTGATCATCGCAGGAAACACAACTCCGGGGATGGGGCCGTGGACGACGGCACAAGAGACAGAATCTGCTCTGGCGAAGACAGATGACGGGTATATTCTTTCTGATGAAATGACCCAAAACCTGAAATCACAGAATGCTTGGGCAGTATATATTGATAATGATACGATGGAGGTGCTGTGGCATACCGGGGACCTGCCCTCAGAGATCCCCATGCAGTATACGATCGCGGAGATTTCAAATCTGACCAGGGGCTATCTGATGGGCTATCCCACATATACGGCGGGCTCAGATAAGGGGCTGGTGGTCGTGGGCTTTCCCAAAGACCGGTACTGGAAACATATGAGTCCTTCGTGGGATTATGATTTTATCAAAAATTCGCCGTGTATTGCCCTGGCAGTCATCGGGGCGAATGTGGTGATTATTTTTGTCATCTACATGACAGCGAATTACAGGCTTTTAAAGTCTGTAAAGCCCATCGCGGATGGGATTCAGGCGCTTCCCACAGAGGATTCTGTCTATGTAAAAGAAAAAGGGCTTCTGTCTGACCTGGCAAAAAATATCAACCGGACAGCGGAGATCTTAGAGAGTCAGCGGAGGGATCTTCAGAAGAAGGAAACAGCGCGTTCCAACTGGATCTCGGGTGTATCTCACGATATCCGTACGCCTCTTTCCATGGTTATGGGTTATGCCGGGCAGATGGAAGAGGATGCGGGGCTGCCTGAGGATGGACGCCGCAAAGCTGCCCTGATCCGCCGGCAGAGCATAAAGATCAAAAATCTGGTCAATGACCTGAATCTGGCGTCAAAGCTGGAATATCATATGCAGCCGCTGAGAATGGAGCAGCTGAACCTGGTGGCAGTGGCGCGTCAGTGCGCGGTGGATTTTATCAATTCAGATTTAAAAGGAGAGTATCCGCTGGAGTGGAAGACCGCGGAAGGTCTGACTTCCTGTGTGACGGAGGGAGACAAGGAACTTCTGAAACGCGCGGTCGGTAATCTGTTAAACAATGTCCGGGCACATAACCCGGGAGGCTGTCAGATCTCAGTGGAGGTGTACAGAGGAGGGGCGCAATGCTTTATTGTAGTCGAGGACAGTGGGACGGGTATCACGGAAGAAGAGATGGACAGGCTTAAGAATACGCCTCACTATATGATGGATGACAGCGGGACAAAAGAACCCCGCCACGGACTGGGGATTCTGATTGTCCGTCAGATCATCAAAGCCCATGGCGGAGAGGTGGATTTTTCAAGAGCAGAATCTCACGGACTGAAAGTGACGATAAGCATTCCACTCCGTGAATCCACGGAATCCGGCAAATAATCATACCGCATGGAATACCCTTAAAAAATGGGGAACAGCGGATTCCCGCTGTTCCCCTTAATAGTGGACCTGGCGGGAATCGAACCCGCGTCCAAAAACCTATCCCATGTACTTCTACTATCATAGTCAGTTCTTTTTCATTCCCTCCGCCGCATGGAAACTGACATCCCTGCGGGTTCAGTAGCTTCATAGTACGCCTGACGGCTCAAAGCTTTGCCGCCATCGTTTCTCACATGTTTGATACCGGATCTCTAAGGTGTGAGTGCCTCAGAGGCGGCATGCAGCATTTAGGCTGCAGCTAATTCGAAATTATCGTTAGCGTTTAATTTTAAGTTCGCGATTTGACGCATCAGCCTGCGGATAGCTTCTCCATCTTCAAGATCCCTGTCGAAACCAGTACAAGCCCAAGATGAATTTCAAATATAGAAAATGGGCATAAACAGCCTCGAATAATTCTCTATATCAAACACAATATAAGTCATAGACAGAAGGATGTCAAGGGGTTTCAATTTAATATTTGTTTATAAAAGACGGCAGAATCTATTCTGCGCGATGCATAGATTCGATATTTTTCCAGATGCTTATAAAAATTTAACATTCACAGTATCGGTATATCTGGATTTTTCTCAGCGGATATGTGATAATAAATACCTGAGAGAAATACTGCCTTTTGATTGATAAAGGCATAGAAAAGAGGAGTATACATGCCTACAACATACGCACATTACAAATTCGGCGCGGAAGTGATCGGCGCGCTGCCGCGTCCGCTTCAGAGCGCCATCGAGAATAACAGGGAACTTTTTGATATCGGTGTACACGGGCCGGATATCCTTTTTTATTATCATCCGCTGAAGAAAAATCCTGTCAGCGCCCAGGGGTATGCGCTCCATGATCAGATGGCGGATGAATTTTTCACCCGCGCGGCGGCAATGATAAAGAACGCGGACGAACCTGCAGCTGCGCGGGCATATATTTATGGAGTAATCTGCCATTTTGCCCTGGACAGCGAGTGTCACCCGTATATTGAGAAAATGATCCAGACAAGCGGCATCACCCATTCGGAGATCGAGATGGAGTTTGACCGGCTTCTTCTCAAGGAAGATTATATCAATCCGGTCCGCTACCTGGGGACAAAGCATATCATTCCTTCCGGGAAAAACGGGGCAGTGATTGCACCGTTCTATGAAGAACTGACGCCGGAGATTGTGGAGAAAGCCTTAAAGGGAATGATCTTTTACCACAAAATGCTGCTGGCGCCAGGCGCTGCCAAAAGGCGCCTGCTCTTTAGCGGGATGAAGCTGTCAGGACAGTATGATTCCATGCACGGCATGGTCATGAGCCTTGAGCCCAATCCGAGCTGCCGCCGATTCTGCCAGCTTCTGAAAGGACTGTATGCCGGGGCGGTTCCTCTTGCCGCAGGGCTGATCATTCAGTATCAGAAAGTCCTTTTCGAGGGCGTGGAACTGCCGGAGCGGTTCCGCCGCACGTTTGGGGCAGGGGACAGCTGGGAGAGCCTTAAGCTGTAAGAAAAGGAAAGAGAGAATGAGAGATGAAATTTAAACTGACTTCACTGGAAAAGAAATGGGTGCTTTATGACGTGGGCAACTCTGCTTTTACCATGATGGTATCCACGATTTTCCCGATCTATTTTAATTTTCTTGCCGAAAATGCAGGGATATCAGACGTGGATTATCTTGCCTTCTGGGGATATGCCACCTCTGTCTGTACCCTTCTTGTTGCGATTCTGGGGCCGACGCTGGGGGCGGTCGCGGATACAAAGAACTTGAAAAAAAGAATATTCTGCATTGCCATGGGCGTCGGAGTATTCGGCTGTATCCTGCTGGGCTTTCTGTCATCCTGGATCTGGTTCCTGGGAGTGTTCGTTCTGGCGAAGACCGGATATTCCGCAAGCCTGATCTTCTATGACGCCATGCTTACGGACGTGACAGAGCCGGACAGGATGGACTCCGTCTCCTCCCACGGTTATGCGTGGGGCTATATCGGAAGCTGTATTCCGTTCATAGCGTGCCTTGGCATTGTGCTGGGCGCGGGCAGCCTTGGTATCGGGATGCAGACCTCTATGATCCTCGCATTTCTTATCACTGCGCTCTGGTGGCTCTTTTCGGCGGTTCCGCTTCTTAGGTCCTATCAGCAGAAGTATTTCTCCGAGGAGGGGGAGCATGTGGTGAGGAACAGCTTCAGGCGTCTGGGCAGGACGTTTGCGGAGCTGGCAAAGAAGAAGCAGATTTTTGTTTTCCTGCTGGCATTCTTTTTTTACATTGACGGTGTCTATACAGTAATTGATATGGCGACGGCTTACGGGCAGGCGCTGGGGCTGGACAGCACAGGGCTTCTGCTCGCGCTTCTTGTCACACAGATCGTGGCATTCCCGTCAGTGCTTATTTTCAGCAGAATGATAAAGAACATAAGTCCGGAGAAAATCATCACGGTCTGTATTGCCGCCTATTTCTGCATCGCGGTTTACGCATACTGGCTGGATACCCAGCTGGACTTCTGGATTCTGGCTGTTCTTGTGGGAATGTTCCAGGGGACGATCCAGGCTCTCTCTCGGTCGTATTACGCGAAGATCATTCCGGCTGAGAAGGCGGGAGAATATTTCGGGATCTATGATATCTGCGGTAAAGGAGCATCTGTGCTGGGGACCGCTCTTGTATCCTTCTTAAGTCAGGTGACAGGGAGTATTAATATGGGCGTAAGCGCGCTCTCAGTGATGTTTTTGATCGGGCTGGTGTTATTCCGTTACTCCGCGCGTCTGAACAGGGCTTTAAAGTGACAGAGACAGGAAAATGGTCTTCTGTTCTGAATACCGGCTGGATATATCTAAAACGTTAGAAAAAAGTATGAAATTAATCTGAAAATTTTCAATTCAAACCATTCCCGTGCTATAATTAATACAGGAAATCAGGCTGGGGCGGATGCTGATATCCGCCTCCCTTTTTTTACATATACGGTGGGAGAAGATAGTATGGAAGAATTTGTAAAATTGCGGGATATTACGAAGATCTACAAAATGGGGGAAGTGGAGATCCGGGCAGTGGACCACATCAGCTTTTCCATTGAGAAAGGGGAATTCGTTGTGATCGTAGGTCCCAGCGGCGCCGGGAAAACGACGGTGCTCAATATCCTAGGAGGTATGGACACCGCTGACAGCGGCAGTCTCTTTGTGGACGGGCAGGATATTACAGCATACAATGCAAAGATGCTGACAGGATACAGGCGGGAAGATATTGGATTTGTCTTCCAGTTTTATAATCTGGTACCCAATCTGACTGCCCTTGAAAATGTGGAGCTCGCCCTTCAGATCTGCCATGATCCCCTGGACGCGCGGGAGGTGCTGCAGGAAGTAGGGCTTGGCGACAGACTGGATAATTTTCCGGCACAGCTCTCCGGAGGGGAGCAGCAGAGAGTGTCTATCGCCAGGGCCCTGGCAAAGAATCCCAAGCTTCTGCTCTGTGATGAGCCTACGGGCGCTCTGGACTATAATACAGGAAAAGCGATTCTCAAGCTTCTCCAGAATATGTGCAGGGAGCGGGGCATGACAGTCATTGTGATTACTCACAATCAGGCCATCTCCCCCATGGCTGACCGGCTGATCCATATCAAGAACGGACAGGTTTCCCAGATGGAGATGAATGCGCATCCTGTATCAATTGACGAGATAGAATGGTAGGGGAGACAGATGAAGAAAAAAGCGTTGAGAAAAGATTTTTATATGGAGATCAGACGCAGTCTCGGGCGGTTTCTGTCTATCTTCTTTATTGTGGCCATAGGATGCGCCTTCTTTTCAGGGATACGCGCTTCAGAGCCGGATATGCGTTATTCAGGAGACGCGTATTTTGATCATAAGAATATGATGGATATCCAGGTTATCAGCACCATGGGACTGACCGATGAGGATATCAGCGCCATTGAAGCCGTGGATGGGATCGAGTATGCAGAGGGCGGATATTCTGCGGATGTGCTGTGCACAGACGGCGCGAACCAGATTGTGGTCCATGTGATGTCCATGCTGCCAACGATGAACCAGGTCCAGCTGGAAGAAGGGCGTCTGCCGGAGGCAGAGGGAGAATGTGCACTGGATGTGGACTATTTGGCAGAGAGCAGCCTTGAGATCGGGGATACAGTTACATTTTCCGGCGGGGAGAGTGAAATTGCGGATACTCTTGTGACCGATACATTTACCATCACCGGCGCTGTGAGCAGTCCCAATTACATCTCTTTTCAGAGAGGGAGCACTACGATTGGCAATGGAAGCGTGAGCGCTTTTGTCTATGTGACGGAAGAAAGTTTTGCCCTGGATGTATACACGGAGATCTGCGCCAGGGTGGAAGGAGCGGCGGACCTGACTGCCTTTACTGATGCGTATGACGAACAGGTGGCGGAAGTTATGGGTAATGTGGAGGCCATTAAGGAAGCACGGCAGGCCGCGCGGTATGAGCAGGTCCTTGACGAGGCAGAAACAGAACTTTCAGACGCAGAACAGGAGATTGCGGACGCCGAGGCGGAACTGGAGGAAGGAAAGGCGCAGGCGGAGGCAGAGCTTAAAGATGGGAGGGCAGAACTTGAAGAAGCTCAGGCAGAACTTGACAGAGGAAAAAGCCAGCTGGAATCTTCGAAGCTGCAGATTGAGACGAACCGGCAGCAGCTGACTGCCAGCCAGGTCCAGGTAGATCAGGGGGCAGAGGAATTAAACGCGAATATTGACGCTTTGAATGCCCAGATTGACCAGCTTAATTCTGCCAAGGAGCAGTATAATGCGCTTGCCGCCAGCGGTCAGACGGATGACATGACAATGGCCGCACTCCAGGCCCTGTATGGACAGATACAGAGTGGAGAGACGGCCATTGCCCAGGCGCGGGCACAGATTGATGCCGCGAAGTCCGAGCTTTCATCTGCCCAGGCGCAGATTAACAGCGGGTGGGAGCAGCTTGAGTCCGGGCAGGCACAGATACAGGAGGCAGAGGCAGAAATTATTTCCGGAGAGCAGGAACTCGCAGACGGATGGGAAGAGTACTATGAAGGGGAGGCCCGGGCTCAGGCAGAGACCGCGGATGCCGAGCGGCAGATCGCGGATGCCAAAGATGAGCTGGCAGATGCCAGGGAGGAGATAAAGGATCTGAAGATGCCGGAATGGTATGTATACGACAGAAGTAATCTGCCGGATTATACCAGTTACGGCGAGAATGCAGACAGAATGCGTGCCATCGGTGAAGTTTTTCCAGTAATTTTTTTCCTGGTGGCAGCGCTGATCAGCCTGACTACGATGACACGTATGGTGGAAGAGCAGAGGACGCTGATCGGCACATTCAAGGCTCTCGGATATGAGAGGCACGCCATAGCGGGCAAGTACCTGGGATATGCGCTTCTGGCGACTGTGACCGGCAGCGTGGCGGGAATTCTTTTCGGTGAAAAAGTATTCCCTTATATTATTATCAATGCGTACGGGATTATGTTCCAGCATATGCATGAACTTTCCATTCCCTATAATATACAGTATGGCCTGGGCGCAGCAGCAGCAGCTCTCGCTTCAACTTTGATTGCGACGTTCCTTT
This sequence comes from uncultured Lachnospiraceae bacterium, assembly GCA_959022495.1. Taxonomy (GTDB): domain Bacteria; phylum Bacillota; class Clostridia; order Lachnospirales; family Lachnospiraceae; genus Mediterraneibacter. The sequence goes on from CAUEYX010000035.1 coordinate 9,355, forward strand.
CCTGCTTCAGTGCGTTGAAAGAACAGGCGGCGGAGCTGATGCGCCCGCCCACACCTAAGCAGGGGCAGAGGGTGCTGTTTGAGCGGGTTCCCTTCATATGGAAAAGGCTGAATTTTTCCTGGAAGGCAAGCGTCAGGAATCTTGTGCGTTATAAGAAACGGCTCTTTATGACCATCTTCGGCATCGGCGGATGTATGGCGCTTATGCTGGTAGGGTTCGGGCTGAAGGATTCCATTTTCGCGATTGTGGATATCCAGTATGGAGAGATCCAGCTCTATGATGGAAATGTGATCCTCAACGGGGATGCCACGGAAGAAGAGAAAGAGGAAGTACTGTCCGCGGTGCGGTCGGATGAGGACGTGGACATGGCAGCGGAAGGGCTGCTAAAGCAGATCACCGTAGGAAATGGCGAAGAATGGCACGATGTCTATCTCGACGTGCCGAAAGATGTGGAGAGTTTTCAGGAATATACGGTTCTTCAGGACCGGGTGACGAATGAAACCTATTCCCTGGATGACAGCGGTGCGGTTCTCACGGAGAAAATGGCGAAAGAACTGGACGCGGGACCCGGCGATACGATTACCATACGCGACGACGATCAGGGCGATATTACTGTGAGGATCAGCGCTGTCTGCGAGAATTATATGGGACATTACCTCTATGTAACACCTTCTCTCTATGAGGAGATATACGGGGAAGAGCCGGACTACAATTCTATATTTTACAAGACGGCTGACCGGAATACAGAGGAGGCCGAGCGGGTCGGTGAAGAGGCATTGAGGCTGGAAGGCGCGCTCAGCGTCAGCTACACCACAGACCTGAGAGAACAGGTTGATCACATGCTGGGGGCCCTTGATCTGGTCATTGTGGTACTTATCATGTCCGCGGGCATGCTGGCCTTCGTGGTTCTGTACAACTTGAATAATATCGCCATCACTGAGCGCAAACGGGAGCTGGCCACGCTGAAAGTGCTGGGATTCTATAACAATGAAGTCACCATGTATGTGTACAGAGAAAATATTGTGCTTACAATGCTGGGGGCTGTATTTGGCGTTTTAATGGGATGGATTCTCCACCGCTTCATAATTGTGACTGTAGAGATCGACTCTGTTATGTTCGGAAGGAATATTGATCTCAGCAGCTTTCTGTTTTCGTTCCTATTAACGGTACTGTTCTCGTGTATCGTAAACGGAGCAATGTATTTTAAACTGAAGAAGATTAATATGGTCGAATCGCTGAAAAGTGTGGAATAATTGTGAACGGGGTCAGGCCCCTTTGGGAGAAATTGTCAGAATTTTCTCCTGAAAGGGGCCTGACCCCGTTCACAAATTACCGGTCGATTCCGGCCTGAAGTTCTTCTGCCCAGCTCTGGAGGCTGTAAGTATGCCCGTTGAAGAGTTTCAGGATCACTCCCGTGGGATTATCCTCATTGGCGAATGCATTGGCCTCATCTGTATCCACGTGCATGGCCAAAGAGTAAGAGGGACTGACGCGGACAACCACGTCAGAGAAGATAAGGGAGCGCTCATAACTGGTGGTGATAACGAACACAATATCATTGTCTTTGACATGGGCGCGGATAGCGTCCACCGGGTTCATATGGATGTGCCGTTTTGCCACAATGACCCCTCGGGGAAGTTCAATCTTTCCGCTTGGTCCGATGAGTGTACATCCCGGCGTCCCTGCAAGATCGCCGGACTGGCGGATCACGCTTTGTATGCCGAGCCTCCTGGCATCTGTCACGGAGATCTCCACCTGGGTCTTTTTCCTGCATGGACCAAGGATCACAACCTTTTCAAATCTTCCCTTGGGCCCTGCCACGGTCAGACGCTCCCTGCACGCATATTGGCCGGGCTGGCTTAACTCTTTTGAAAATGTAAGCTTTGCTCCCGGTCCGAACAAAGTCTCAAAATCCTCCTGCGTGATGTGGATATGGCGCGCGGAGGTTTCAATCGGTATTTTTAAACTCATAACTCGTTTCACTCCTCATACTTTACGATTTTAGCAGAATAAAGTTTCTATGTAAAGCGGTCGCGCGCATCTGCGGCAATTGTTTTTTTGGAAGGCTGCACGGTGGCGTTAAAAAGGTGTTAAGGTATAGTAAAGAAAACGTAAATAATAATTGACACGCGCTATACTGCGTGTTAGTTTAAAAACAGTGCGTTAACGCACAGAAAATAATATATGGAAAATTGCATACTGAAAAATAAGAGAATCATGCAAAGGAGAAAAAAGAGGAATGGGGATTACAGACATACTCTCGTTGTTTGGCGGGCTTGCTCTCTTCCTGTATGGAATGCAGATGATGAGCACGGGGCTGGAAGCTGCCGCCGGAAACAAGATGAAAGCGATTCTTGAGAAACTGACATCAAACCGTATCAAAGGCGTACTTGTGGGGGCCGGCATCACGGCGGTTATCCAATCGTCTTCCGCGACAACGGTAATGGTGGTCGGATTCGTGAATTCAGGGCTTATGACTCTGAAGCAGGCAGTCTGGGTGATCATGGGCGCTAATATTGGCACAACCATCACCGGACAGCTGATTGCTCTGGACATTGGGGCGATCGCTCCGATCTTCGCCATCGTCGGCGTGGCTGCTATGATGTTTGTAAAGAGCGAGCGCGTGCACCATATCAGCAGTATTTTCGCGGGGCTTGGTGTCCTGTTTATGGGAATGGACATGATGGGCGCGGCCATGGAGCCGCTTCAGGATTCGGAAGCATTTATTAACCTGATGACGCAGTTCAGCAATCCGCTGATCGGCATTCTTGTAGGAGCACTGTTTACAGCGGTTATCCAGTCCTCTTCCGCGTCGGTGGGTATCCTCCAGGCTCTGGCAGCCACGGGAATGATCCCGCTTTCCAGCGCGGTATACGTACTGTTCGGACAGAATATCGGAACCTGCATCACTGCAGTGCTTGCCGCTATCGGGACAAAAGTGAATGCCAGAAGGACCACGGTGATCCACCTGATGTTCAATATCATCGGCACCGTACTGTTTACAGTTATCTGTATGGTTACACCTTATGTGCAGCTGATCGAGTCGATCACTCCGGGAGACTCGGTGGCGCAGATCGCGAACGCGCATACCATCTTCAATATCGTGACGACACTGTTGCTGCTGCCATTTGGATCATATATGGCAAAGGCGGCGACCCATATCCTTCCTGACAGCAAAAAGGAGGACGACGAGGAGCTGCGGCTGAAATATATCCGGCCCTTTGAATCTTCCTATGCGATCGGGCACAGCGCGGTGGCAGTATCCCAGGTGCGCGATGAAGTGGGGCGTATGCTGGAGATGGTGTCTAAGAATATTGACGACGCATTTGGACTTCTGATCAGCTATGACGATAAGAGACGGCAGAAGATCGCGGAGAGAGAAGAGTACATAGACTATCTGAATAAAGGGATATCCGAGTACATAGTATCTCTGATGAGCAGCGAAAAGTCCATGTCAGACTCCATACAGATTAACGGTTATTATGTCATTATCAGCAATCTTGAGCGGATTGGCGACCATGCGATAAATCTTGCTGGTTACGCGGACGATATGAAGAAATGGGACCAGAAGTTCTCTGACAATGTACTGGAAGAGCTGGAAGAGATGAAGCAGCAGTGCCTGACTGCGCTTGCTAATGTGAAAGATGTCACGCCGGAGAATGTGGACAGCGTATTGAGCAGTGCGGTCATTATGGAACAGAAAAATGACGATATGCGTGATAAGTATTTCAAAAAACAGCTCCAGCGCCTTAAAAAGGGCAAGTGCAAGCCTCAGAGCGGCATTGTGTTCTCAGAAGTTCTTACAGATTTTGAGCGTATGGGCGATCACACGCTGAATATTGCCCAGCAGTATAAGGAGATGGCACAGTAACGCCATCAGGCACAAGGGCAGCTGTCAGCCGGGAGAACGGGGAAAGCCCTGGGGAGCCTCCCGGTATAGGTTGATAGGTCATGATGACAACAGGTAAAAATAAAATTTCCCCTTGACATTTGTTTTTCAGAGGGGTAAAGTAACATTCATAAAGCAAGGGCGCTTTGGAGATTCATGCCAAAGTGTCCTAGTTTTTTATATATAAATATCTGAACCAGTACGAAGATGTGCGTCAATGGGAACATCGGTTTCCGGGATGCACATTTTTTGTATCGGTAAATGTAAAGGAGGAGATGTTATGTATTCATCGGTGGACGTTATATGGGTCCTTATTGGAGCAATTCTGGTGTTTTTTATGCAGGCAGGATTCGCGCTTTGTGAGGCGGGGCTGACAAGAGCAAAGAATACGGGCAATATCCTGATGAAAAATCTGATGGATTTCTGTATTGGAACGCCCTGTTACTGGCTGGTGGGATTTGGCATTATGTTCGCGGGGAGCGGGCCGCTCATCGGGGGGCTGGACCCTCTGATCCGCGGGTCCTATGATTTCGGAACACTTCCCACGTGGTGTTATGCCATTTTCCAGACTGTGTTCTGCGCGACAGCGGCTACAATCGTTTCAGGATCTATGGCAGAACGTACAAATTTTAAGGCCTACTGCATCTACAGCGCGGCGATCAGCCTTATCGTATATCCGATCTCCGGACACTGGATCTGGGGAGGCGGCTGGCTGGCTTCTCTGAACTTCCATGATTTTGCGGGTTCTACGTGCGTGCATATGGTGGGAGGATTGATCGCCTGTCTCGGAGCCGCGCTGCTCGGACCGCGTATCGGAAAGTATGATAAAAATGGAAAGGCAAGAGCGATTCCCGGGCATAATATAACGGCCATGGCTTTAGGCGTTTTTATTCTCTGGTTCTGCTGGTTCGGATTCAACGGCGGTTCTACCACTGCCATGTCGGCAGACGCAGATATGGAGCTGGCTTCCCTTGTTATGTTTAACACAAATCTGGCGGCAGCGGTGGCGGCTGTTGTGGCTTTGATTTTTACATGGCTCCGCTATGGCAAGCCTGATGTCTCCATGACATTCAACGCAGTCCTGGCCGGGCTGGTGGCGGTCACGGCTCCCTGTGACTGCGTGACTCCGACAGGGGCGTTCTTCATCGGCCTCGTCGCGGGAGTACTTGTGGTTCTTTCCGTTGAATTCTTTGACAATGTGGCGAAGATCGATGATCCCGTGGGAGCGATATCCGTACATATGGTCAATGGTATATGGGGAACCCTGGCTGTGGGGCTCTTCAGCAATGGCGGCGACGGTGTTGGAAAAGGCCTGTTCTATGGAGGAGGATTTAAACAGCTGGGCGTACAGGCGCTTGGAGTAGTTACGGTAGGAGCGTATGTTCTGATTGTGATGTTCATCGTTTTTAAAGTTATTGACAAAACAGTCGGGCTTCGGGTGCCCGCGGATATTGAGATCGATGGTCTTGACATTCATGAGCACGGTCTTGCTTCCGCGTATTCAGGCTTCGCGATCAACGATATGACAGGAATGGACATGGATGTAAATGAAAATACAGATTTGGGCGAAGAGGATTACAATAAAGCGACTCAGAGACAGATTGACGCCGCGGTAAAAGTGGTCGGCCGGGAGGTTTCCGGGAATGGTGTATTTGATACCGGAATGCACAAAGTGAGCATCATATGCCGGCTGTCAAAATTTGATACACTGAAGACCGCTTTAAATGAACTCGGCGTGACAGGGATAACCATGACTCAGGTTATGGGGTGCGGCATCCAGAAAGGCGCCGGAGAGAAATACCGGGGTGTTGAGATGGATGCGAACCTGCTTCCGAAAGTCAAGGTTGAAGTGGTTGTGAGCAAGATTCCTGTAGATTCCGTAATTGAAGCGGCGAAAAAAGCACTTTATACCGGACATATCGGGGATGGGAAAATTTTTGTTTATAATGTAACAAAAGTTGTGAAGATCCGTACCGGTGAAGAGAACTACGCGGCTCTTCAGGATGTAGAGTGATAAAAAATAAACCGTATACTTTCCTCCGTTTTACAGATACTACATTTAATGACAGGAACAAGCAATGTGAGAGAATCTTGTAAAATGGAGGAATTTTTATATGAAAGCGACGGGGATAGTAAGAAGGATCGACGATCTGGGGCGCGTGGTCGTTCCAAAGGAAATCAGGAGGACGCTCCGCATTCGGGAGGGAGACCCGCTGGAGATCTTTACCGACAGGGAAGGGGAGATTATTCTCAAAAAGTATTCTCCCATCGGTGAGCTGGGCAATCTGGCAAAAATATACGCTGAGAGCCTGTCCCAGACAATGGGCTGCACTGTGTGTATCACGGATACAGACCAGGTCGTGGCGTCGGCCGGAAACGGGAGAAAAGAACTCCAGGACCAGTTCGTCGGTCAGGAGATGGGGACCGCTCTCAAGGAACGCGCGCAGATCCTGGCCAGAAACGACGAGATCTCCTATATTAAAGTAACTGCGGACATGAAGGATTATTATGACGAAGTGATCTGTCCGATTATCTGCGAGGGGGATGTCATTGGCGCCGTAGTACTGCTCAACCGAGACGAGAAGCGTCGGTTTGGAGAAGTGGAGCAGAGAGTGGCGTACAGCGCCGCGGATTTCCTCGGGCGGCAGATGGGATAGAGTTTTTGGAATAAATCTTTCCGGACAAACATAAGCTTTACAGACAGGACAGATAATGAGTTATGGTTATGGCCGGGAGGGGAGATTATGGAGAAAAAAACAGCTGGCAGACAGGGCGTGGAACAGACGGCGGTCAGGATGCTGAAGTCGCTTCTGTGCGCGTATATCGTGACGGGGATTATGCTCCTGATACTTACGCTCCTTTTGTATAAAGCGGGGCTCAGCGAGGAAAATATAAATGCGGGGATCATACTCACCTATGTGATATCCACATTCGCTGGAGGATTTGTGATCGGAAAGCTGACAGGGGTTAGGAAATTCCTCTGGGGGCTGCTTACCGGAATTGTGTATTTTGTACTCCTTCTTCTGATTTCCCTGGGAGTGTATCATTCCCTTCAGGGGGAGATCGCGAGCCTGCTGACCACCTTCCTGCTCTGCGCGGGCGGGGGGATGCTGGGCGGGATGGTGTCATGAAAAAAGGGCTTCCAAATCCCGGTGACCTGTGGTATAATATTCCGAGCAATATGTTGTAGAATATTAGGAGGACAGGACATGAAGCACATTAAGACATTAAATACACAGACATTAAACAATACAGTAAAAAAAGGCGGATGTGGTGAGTGCCAGACATCCTGCCAGTCAGCATGTAAGACATCCTGTACTGTTGGAAACCAGACCTGCGAGAACAGGAAGTAAAGGGTTCCGGCTACAAGAGAACAAGGGGGAAAGGCAGCGGTTTTCGTGACCGCTGCCTTATGCATGTTAAACGCGCGGGAAATCCGCGCAGCAGGATAAGACGGGAAATGCCGGAGGGGAGCATATAGAAAGAGAGGTACCATTGTGATACATCTGTATCAGAATAACGGATATAATATCGTCCTGGATGTGAACAGCGGCGCTGTACATGTGGTGGACAAAGCCGCATACGACGTCATCGGCGCGCTGGAGGAGCAGAATGAGTTCCACACTCCCGAGACGCTGAAGCGTGAAGAGACGGCCTCTTATCTGAAGGAAAAGCTGGGGGGCGTTTATACAGAGGAAGATATCCGTGATATCCTGGAGGCAGCAGCAGAGCTTGCGAAGCAGGGAAAGCTCTTTGCCCGGGATGTTTATGAAGACTATATCGATGAAGTGAAGCAGAGAAAGACTGTGGTCAAGGCGCTGTGCCTCCACATTGCGCACGACTGCAACCTGGCCTGTAAATACTGTTTCGCCGAGGAGGGAGAATACCATGGGCGCCGGGCGCTTATGTCCCTCGAAGTGGGGAAGAAAGCACTGGATTTTTTGATCGCCAATTCTGGCAGCAGGAGAAACCTGGAAGTGGACTTCTTCGGCGGAGAGCCGCTGATGAACTGGCAGGTCGTTAAAGACCTGGTGGCTTACGGAAGAGAGCAGGAGAAGATTCACGGCAAGCATTTCCGTTTCACCCTCACGACGAACGGCGTGCTCTTAAATGATGAGGTGCAGGATTTTGTCAACCGTGAGATGGACAATGTGGTGCTCAGCCTGGATGGAAGGAAGGAAGTCAATGACAGGATGCGGCCGTTTCGGAACGGAAAAGGAAGCTATGACCTGATTGTGCCGAAGTTCCAGAAGCTCGCGGAGAGCCGGGACCAGCAGAAATACTACATACGCGGTACGTTTACAAGGAACAATCTGGATTTTTCCAACGATGTTCTGCATTTCGCGGAACTGGGATTTGAACAGATTTCCATTGAGCCTGTAGTGGGAGAGGATACGGACCCATATGCGATCCAGAAAGAAGATCTTCCGCAGATTTTCGCGGAGTATGATAAGCTGGCCAGGATCATGGTGGATCGTGAGAAGAATGGCAGAGGTTTCAATTTCTTTCACTTTATGATCGATCTGGAGGGCGGTCCCTGCGTGTCCAAGCGTCTGTCCGGCTGCGGCTCAGGCACAGAGTACCTTGCGGTGACGCCCTGGGGCGATCTGTACCCCTGCCATCAGTTTGTGGGGCAGGAAGAGTTCCTTATGGGAAATGTGGATGAGGGAATCACGCGCCCGGATATCGCGGACGCGTTCCGGGGATGCAGTGTGTATTCGAAGGAAAGCTGCAGGAAATGTTTCGCCAGGTTCTACTGCAGCGGGGGCTGTATGGCGAATTCATATAAATTCCATCACACAATCAATGATACGTATGAGGTGAGCTGTGAGATGGAGCGCAAACGCGTTGAATGCGCGATTATGATAAAAGCGGCTCTGGCAGATATGCAGGAAGAAAAAGAGAAGGCATAAAGCACAGACCGGAAGAAAAAAAGAAAGGAATGTACAGTCATGAAAAAGAGCAGAGGTATATTGAGCCTGATCCTTGTGGCAGCTGTTATGGTGCTGATCGGAGTGACGACGATCCACGGCCTGGATGAAAAGGGGATGGGCGCTGCAAAGAACATCAATCTGGGCCTTGACCTGGAGGGGGGCGTCAGCATTACTTACCAGGTGAAAGGAGAGACTCCTTCCCAGGAAGACATGGATGATACGGTGTATAAGATGCAGCGCCGTGTAGAACAGTACAGCACGGAGGCGCAGGCATACCAGGAGGGGGACAACCGGGTGAGCATCGAGATCCCCGGAGTGGAGGACGCCAACGCGATCCTCGAAGAACTCGGACAGCCGGGATCACTGTATTTTATCAAACACTATGACAGCGACGGAAATGAGAATTACACAGCCGGAACGAACGGGTATGTGCTGAATAAGACCATCGAAGAACTCCAGGGGACAGATTCTATCGTCCTGACCGGATCTGAGGTGAAGACAGCCACAGCCGGCTCCTCTTCGAACCAGACAACCGGAGCCACAGAGTACGGCGTGAGCCTTACGTTAACGGACGAGGGAACCGCGGCATTTGCGGCGGCTACTGAGGAGGCATACAACAACGGAAATGATACGATCGCAATCTATTATGACGGAGCGCTGATCAGTGTACCGAAGGTAAATGCCATTATAGAAAACGGACAGGCAGAGATCTCTGGAGATGGGATGACATATGAGGAGGCGGACAACATCGCTTCCACGATCCGCATCGGAGGCCTGAACCTGGAACTGGAAGAGATCAGCTCAAAAGTGGTAGGCGCGCAGCTGGGTGAGGAAGCGATCAGCACCAGCCTTCTGGCGGGAGCGATCGGGCTTGCGCTTGTGTGTCTCTTTATGATCTTTGTATACCTGCTCCCGGGATTGACAGCCAGCATAGCGCTGGTCTTCTATACCGGCCTGGTCCTGGTGCTCTTAAATGCATTTGATATCACCCTGACTCTGCCCGGTATCGCAGGTATCATCCTCGGCATCGGAATGGCGGTGGACGCGAATGTCATTATCTTTGCGCGCGTGAAAGAAGAGCTTTCTGCGGGGGCATCCGTGCATGCGGCGCTGAAAGCCGGATTCCATAAGGCCATGTCCGCGATCCTGGACGGCAACATTACGACGCTGATCGCAGCAGCTGTGCTCTGGTTCCGCGGAAGCGGCCCGGTCAAAGGCTTTGCGCAGACGCTGGCTCTTGGTATCGTGGTATCCATGTTCACAGCGCTGGTAGTGACAAGGCTCTTGATCTTCGCGTTTTACGCGCTGGGTATCAGAAACCCGAAAGTGTACGGCAGGGTCAAAGCGCCGAGAAAACCGATCGATTTTATCGGAAAGAGAAAAGTATTCTTTATTATTTCCCTTCTGCTGTGTGTCAGCGGTTTCGTGGGAATGGGCATCAATCACGCCCGCGGCATCGGCGCTATGAATTACAGCCTTGATTTCGCAGGCGGTACAGCGACGACAGTGACATTTGACAAAGAATACACACTGGACGAGATTGACAGTCAGATGATCCCGGACCTGGAGGACATCACGGGAGACCTGAACATCCAGGTACAGACAGTCAAGGGCACAAACCAGGTTGTATTTAAGACTCAGACCCTGGATCTTGATGAGCGTGAAGCATTTGAGACCTATATGCAGGATGAGTTTGGCGTGACAGAGGAGATTACCACGGAGAATATCAGCTCCACAGTAAGCTCGGAGATGCGGACAGACGCGGTTGTTGCCGTTATCATAGCTACGATCTGCATGCTGCTTTACATCTGGTTCCGGTTTAAGGATATCCGTTTTGCGACAAGCGCCGTGCTTGCCCTTGTGCATGACGTGCTTGTAGTATTCGCTTTCTATGTGATCGCGAGGGTATCCGTGGGCAATACGTTTATCGCGTGTATGCTGACCATAGTCGGTTACTCGATCAATGCGACGATCGTTATTTTTGACCGTATCCGCGAGGAGCTCAAGGCAGAGGGAAAAGCTGCGGAGAACCCGGCTGTGCTGAAAGAAATGGTGAACCGCTGCATTACACAGACTTTGACAAGGAGTATCTACACATCACTGACAACATTTATTATGATCGCGGTGCTCTATGTAATGGGCGTAAGCTCAATCAAAGAGTTCGCGCTGCCTCTGATGGTTGGTGTTGTGTGTGGAGCGTACTCATCCGTATGCATCACAGGAGCGCTTTGGTTTACCATGAAGACAAAAGGCGCGAAACTGGCAGCGGTGAATGCTGCGGCTGAGACGGCGGAGCCGGTTTTGGATGAAGGCGGAAAGAGCGGCGGTGAAAAGAGCGCCAGCGAAAAAGAAAAATCAATGAAGCGTGATGACAGCGCAGGTTCTGCAGGAAAAATGAAGACGAAAGAACCGGCAAAAAGTCAGGCGCATTCCGTCAGGAGATATTCAAAGAACAGGGCACAGAAAGACTGACGCGCAGAATGACGAGTGTCCAGTTTGATTCAATAAAATAAAAGGAATAAACGGTACCCTGACAGTAAGACACAGAAAAAGACGCTGTGTTGAACTGTCAGGGTATTATTGAATCATCTGTGCTGCCATACAGAAAGATGACAAAAAATATTTTTGCACCCAGGAGGCCTGAAATATATGGAACGCTGGTTTATTACCATGAAAAAAGCAGATTTTAACGCCATCGGGGAGAAATACCACATCTCCCCGATTTTGGCGCGCCTGATCCGGAACCGGGATATTATCGGGGATGAGGAAATTGATTTCTATCTCAACGGGACCATCGCGGACCTGTACGACGGCATGCTGATGCAGGATATGGACCGGGCTGTAGAGATCCTGGCAGAGAAGATACGGGAGGAGAAAAGGCTCCGTGTGATCGGGGATTACGATATCGATGGAGTGAACGCGTCCTATATCCTCCAGGAAGGGCTTTCCGGGCTTGGAGCAGACGTGGATACGGATATTCCGGACCGGATCAAGGACGGGTATGGTCTCAATAAACTGCTGATCGACAGAGCCATAGACGACGGGATCGACACGGTCATCACCTGCGACAATGGGATCGCGGCGGCGGATGAGATCCAGTACGCAAAAGAAAATGGACTGACCGTCATCGTAACGGATCACCATGAAGTTCCCTATATTGAAATGGGAGAGGAGAAAGAATACATCCTCCCTCCGGCAGACGCTGTGGTGGACCCTCACCGTGCGGACTGCCGCTATCCTTTTAAGGGGCTCTGCGGGGCGGGGGTGGCTTACAAACTGGTGGAGGCGCTCTGCAATGTGATGCAGAGGGACCCGGAGGATGTGGACTATCTGATGGAAAATGTGGCCATCGCCACGGTCGGGGATGTGATGGACTTAAACGGGGAGAACCGGATCTTTGTAAAACAGGGGCTTGAGATGCTCAAGCGCACGCAGAATCCGGGGCTGAAAGCGCTGATCGAGTGCACGGGCGTTGATGTGGAACGGCTGAATGCTTACCATATCGGCTTTGTCATCGGACCCTGTATTAATGCCAGCGGCAGGCTGGATACAGCCAAGCGGGCTCTGGAACTCTTAAATGCCCGGAACAGGCGGGACGCGGTCATGCTGGCGGAAGACCTGAAGGCGCTCAATGACAGCCGTAAAGAGATGACTGAGCGGGGCGTGGCGGAGGCAGTGAATCTGATTGAGACTACACCGCTGAAGGACGACCGGGTGCTGGTTGTGTACCTGCCGGACTGCCATGAGAGTATCGCCGGCATCATCGCGGGGAGAATCCGGGAGCGGTATTACCGTCCGGTTTTTGTGCTGACCAAAGCGGAAGACGGGGTCAAAGGTTCGGGCCGCTCTATCGAAGGATACGACATGTTCGCGCAGATGTGCAGGTGCAGGGCGCTGTTCACGAAGTTCGGCGGGCATAAGCTGGCGGCGGGACTGTCCCTTGAGGAAGAGAATGTACAGCGCTTCCGGGAGACCATCAATGCGCTGTGTGACTTGACGGAGACAGATCTCCAGGAGAAAGTATCCATTGATATGCAGCTGCCCTTCCCCTATATCACGGAAGAACTGGTGCGGGAGCTGGAACTTTTGGAACCTTTCGGCAAAGGCAATCCAAAGCCCCTGTTCGCGGGGAAAGACTTAAGGGTGATCAGCCCCCGCGTCATAGGCAGGAACCGGAATGTTCTGAAATGCCGCCTGGAGGACACGGCAGGAAATCAGATGGAAGCGGTGTATTTTGGGGATGTGCAGGCGTGCCTGAAAGAGATGGAACAGAAAAAAGTGATGGCCTTTACATATTATCCATCCGTGAATGAGTATATGGGACGGAAGAGCCTTCAGCTCACAATCGTGAACTACCAATAGAGAAAGATTCCTGAAACTGTCGAAAATCAGCGTAAATTGGAGAACATGCGCAGAAAAATATTTGAAAAAAACAGAATTGATGCTATACTAATACTATTGTAGTCTTATTGCTGGACGCCGGGAGGGGGAACTGATATGGCAGGGACACTGGAATATGTACAGTTGAATAAGAACCTAGAAATTGTGGACGGTCATGCGGTGAAAGCTCCGGAGGACTATCAGGACCCGGAACAGCTTTATGAGGCGCTGATCGCCCGCGTAAGGAAATATCACCCGTCTACAGATATCTCCATGCTTGAGAAGGCATACCGGATCGGAAGGGAAGCGCACCAGGATCAGGTGAGGAAATCCGGGGAGCCGTATATCATCCATCCGCTCTGGGTGGGGATTATTCTCGCTGATCTGGAGATGGATAAGGAAACGATTGTGGCGGGAATGCTCCATGACGCCGTGGAAGATACGGAGATGACGCTGGATGATGTTACGCGGGAGTTCGGTGAAGAGGTCGCCCTTCTCGTGGATGGCGTTACAAAGCTGGGGCAGCTCAGCTATTCCCAGGACAAACTGGAAGTCCAGGCGGAGAATTTAAGAAAAATGTTTCTCGCCATGGCGAAAGATATCCGCGTCATTATTATTAAACTGGCAGACCGTCTCCACAACATGCGCACGCTGGAGTTTATGACTCCCGCGAAGCAGCAGGAGAAGGCCAGGGAGACCATGGATATCTACGCGCCCATCGCCCAGAGGCTTGGGATATCCCGGATCAAGACGGAGCTGGATGATCTGTCTTTGAAATATTGGAAGCCGGATGTCTATTATCAGCTGGTGAAAGACCTCAATGCCCGCAAGACAGAACGGGAGGATTTTGTCCAGCAGATCGTGGACGAAGTGTCCAGACATATGAAGAATGCCCACATCAAGGCAAAAGTCTACGGGCGCGTGAAGCATTTCTTCAGCATTTATAAAAAAATGGTAAACCAGAACAAGACCCTGGACCAGGTGTACGACTTGTTCGCGGTGCGGATTATTGTGGATTCCGTGAAAGACTGCTATGCGGCGCTGGGAGTGATCCACGAGATGTACACACCGATCCCGGGGCGTTTTAAAGATTATATAGCTATGCCAAAGCCCAATATGTACCAGTCCCTCCACACGACGCTGATGGGACCGTCGGGTCAGCCTTTTGAGATCCAGATCCGCACGGAAGAGATGCACAAGACAGCGGAGTATGGTATCGCTGCCCACTGGAAGTATAAAGAGGGGGCGGACGCGGCGAAGAGCATGGAATCCCAGGAGGCGAAGCTGAACTGGCTGCGCCAGATCCTGGAGTGGCAGCGGGATATGTCCGACAACCGGGAATTCTTAAGCCTGCTCAAAGGCGACCTGGACCTGTTCGCGGAGGATGTGTACTGCTTTACGCCAAATGGAGATGTGAAAAACCTGCCCAACGGCTCCACCCCGGTGGACTTCGCGTACGCGATCCACAGCGCGGTGGGAAATAAGATGGTGGGAGCAAGAGTGAACGGCAGACTGGTCAATATTGACTATAAGATCCAGAACGGGGACAGGATTGAGATCCTGACCTCCCAGAATTCCAGGGGACCCAGCCGGGACTGGCTCAATATTGTGAAGAGCACTCAGGCGAAGAATAAAATTAACCAGTGGTTTAAGAAAGAATTTAAAGAAGATAACATTATCCGGGGCAAAGAGCTGATCATGGCCTACTGCCGGAGCAAATCTCTGAACCTGCCGGATATTTTAAGACCGAAATATATGCAGATCGTGCAGAGAAAGTACGGATTCCGTGACTGGGACGCCGTGCTGGCAGCGATCGGCCACGGAGGCTTAAAAGAAGGCCAGGTGGTGAACCGCCTCTATGAAGAGTACGAAAAAGAGCATAAAAAGGAGATTACGGATGAGACCATCCTGGAGAAGATTTCCGAGGCGAACAGTAAAAAGGTGCATATCGCCAAGTCAAAGAGCGGCATCGTGGTCAAAGGCATCAATGATATGGCAGTGCGTTTCTCCAAGTGCTGCAACCCGGTGCCGGGGGACGAGATTGTCGGATTCGTCACACGCGGGCGGGGGATGTCTATCCATCGCACGGACTGCGTAAATATGCTCCACCTCTCAGACGCCGAGCGGGAGCGCCTGATCGACGCAGAGTGGGAGGACCCTGAAGATACGGAGGGCGGCGGCCAGTACCTGGCGGAGCTTAAAATGTACTCCAGTGACAGACAGGGGCTGCTGATGGATATTTCCAGAGTGTTCACGGAAGCGAAGATCGATGTGAAGTCCATGAATATCCGCACGAGCAAGAAAGGGACGGCTACTATTGACACGGGATTCATCGTGCACGGACGCGAGGAGCTCAACAGTGTGATTGAAAAACTGCGCCAGATAGACGGCATACTAGATATCGAACGCACTGCCGGCTGATCCGTATATAGATCGAACGGCCGGATGAGAGACAGGAGAATCAACCATATGAAAATAGGAAAATTTGTATTAGGCCCGGTGGGGACGAACTGCTATATTGTGATCAACGAAAAGAGCAGCGAATGCTTGATCGTAGATCCCGCGTCCTGCCCGCCGGAGTTTGTCAGCTATATAAGAAATGCGGGGCTTGCAGTGAAAGCGGTGCTGCTGACTCACGGGCATTTTGATCATATCATGGGACTGGACGTACTGCTGAGAGAATTTCCTGTGCCCGTATACGCCTATGAGGCGGAGAAGGATCTTTTAGAAAGCGCGCAGCTGAACGCGTCATTGTCCATGTATGGGCAGGGATATACGTTCTCCGGCGCGGAATATGTAACGAACCGCCAGAATATAAAAGCCGCGGGCATCACGCTCCAGGTCATCTACACCCCGGGACATACGTCCGGAGGGTGCTGTTACTATATTCCGGATGAGAATGTGCTGTTCAGCGGGGACACCCTTTTTCACGGGTCGGTCGGGCGGACGGATCTGCCGACAGGAAGCATGGGGCAGCTTGTCAATTCCATCCGGGACAGACTGTTTGTCCTGCCGGACGAGACGAAAGTCTATCCGGGACACATGGAAGAGACGACCATTGGCTATGAGAAGAAATATAATCCGTTTGTATAAGGAACAGGAACATGATTGAGACTGCATGTAAAAAGAATAAATTCACTTATAATGTCTATCATATCACGAAAGCATTTTTTCCCAGTGAGGAGATCAGGCAGAAGGTAGATGAAAAGCAAGAATCTCTCGTGACGCTTCGGCTGCCGGGAGGGTCTTGCTTTTCCCTTGCGCCGGAGGAGATTGCGGCTGAGAGTGCTTCCGCGGCGCGGTCAGCCCCGGGAGGAGTCCTGACAGAGGAGGAGCTGGCTCAGGCGGAGAAGCGGGCAGTGACCCGCAGGCTTTACCGGTTTCTCTGCCAAGTGTCCGGCAGGGAGCTGGCCTGGGGGACCCTTACCGGAGTACGGCCCACCAAACTGGCCATGGAGATGCTGGAGGCGGGGAAGAGCCGGGAGAAAATAACGCGCTTCCTGAGAGAAGAATATTTTGTCTCAGAGGCAAAGGCGGAGCTGGGGTATGAGATCGCCTGCCGGGAGAAGACCCTTCTGAGGAAACTGAACTGCCGGGGCGGATTCAGTTTGTACGTGGGGATTCCTTTCTGTCCCAGTGTGTGCTCCTACTGTTCCTTCAGCTCCTCGCCCATCGGCGTGTGGAAGGACCGGGTGGACCGTTATCTGGACGCCCTGGTCAAAGAGATCCGGGCCATCGGCAGGATGGCAGAGGGACGATATCCGGATACTGTGTACATCGGCGGCGGAACGCCCACCACATTGGAGCCGGGGCAGCTGCGGCGCCTGCTCACGGAGATAACAGAGAACTTTGATTTAAGCGGCACTGTGGAATTCACCGTGGAGGCGGGACGCCCGGACAGCATCACAGAGGAAAAGCTCTCCGTGCTGAAAGAATTTCCGGTGACAAGGATTTCCATCAATCCTCAGACCATGCAGCAGAGGACCCTGGACCTGGTGGGGCGCAGGCACAAGGTGGAGGATGTTGTGGAGGCGTATGATATGGCGCGCCGTCTTGGATTTGACAATATTAATATGGACCTGATCGCCGGTCTCCCGGGGGAGACAGCGGCAGATATGGAGGATACGCTTTCCAGGATCGAGGCTATGCGGCCGGACAGCCTGACCGTCCATTCTCTGGCCATCAAGCGCGCGGCGAAGTTCGGACAGGAAGGCAGGAGCGCGGACCTGCACTCTGAGATCTCCCAGATGGTGGAAGCAGCGGCAAAACGCGCGGAAAGGATGGGGCTGAAGCCCTATTATCTGTACCGCCAGAAAAATATTGCCGGGAATTTTGAGAATGTAGGGTACGCGAAACTTGACAAAGCGGGAATATACAATATACTGATTATGGAAGAAAGACAGACCATCCTGGCGGCGGGCGCGGGCGCTTCAACGAAGATCCTGCTGAGCGAGCCCATCAGGACGGAGAAGGGCAAGGAGATTGACCTTGTCCACGTGGAAAATGTCAAAAATATTACAGAGTACATCGAACGGATCGATGAAATGATAGAACGAAAGGATGATTGGTTATGGCGTTGAAGAAAAAACCGGTTACCGGCATGAAGGATATCATGCCCGCGGAGATGGAGATCAGGGATTATGTCATCGGTCTGATCAAGGACACATACAGAAGCTTCGGTTTCTCATCCATGGAGACTCCCTGTGTGGAGCATATCGAGAACCTGTGCAGCAAGCAGGGCGGAGATAATGAGAAACTGATCTTTAAGATCTTAAAGCGTGGGGAAAAACTGAAACTTGAGGAGGCAAAGGAGGAGGCAGACGTTGTGGACGGCGGGCTGCGCTACGACTTGACAGTTCCCCTTTCCAGATATTATTCCAATCATGCCAATGAGCTGCCGTCGCCTTTTAAGGCGCTGCAGATGGGCAATGTGTGGAGGGCGGACCGGCCTCAGAGAGGGCGTTACCGTCAGTTCATGCAGTGCGACATCGATATCCTGGGGGAGCCGTCCAACTTAGCGGAGATCGAGCTGATCCTCGCCACCACGGCCCTTTTGGGGAAACTGGATTTTCAGAACTTTACGATCCGCATCAATGACCGCCGTTTCCTAAAGGCAATGGCGGCTTACAGTGGGTTTGATGAGAAGGATTATGACAGTGTATTCATCACGCTGGACAAGATGGACAAGATCGGCATGGACGGCGTGGCGGCGGAGCTGAAGGGGAATGGATATGCGGAAGAATCGGTGGAGAAGTATCTGGCGCTTTTTGAAGAGATTACGAACGATGTGGAGGGCGTCCGCAAGTGTAAAGAGAAACTGGAAGGATATCTCGCGCCTGAGGCAGCAGATTCACTGGAAATGATCATCACCAGCGTGGAGAGCCAGAAGGAAGCACAGTTTCAGATGAGCTTTGACCCCACGCTTGTGCGCGGCATGTCCTACTATACAGGAACTATTTTTGAGATTTCCATGGACGAGTTCGGCGGCTCGGTAGGAGGCGGCGGGCGCTATGATGAGATGATCGGGAAATTCACCGGCCAGGATACGCCGGCGGTGGGATTCTCCATCGGATTCGAGCGCATCGTGATGCTTCTTCTTGAGCGGGGGTACCAGGTGCCCACAAGCAGGCCGAAGAAGGCGTTTCTCTTAGAGAAGAAGCTTTCCCAGGACAAGCTTCTAGAGGTGCTGGCCCGGGCAAGGGAAGAGCGCGCCGCGGGAAACCAGGTTATGATTCTGAATATGAAGAAGAACAAGAAGTTCCAGAAGGAACAGCTTGCAGAACAGGGATATACAGAGATTACGGAGGTGTACAATGGCTGAATCAATGCAGGGCTTAAAGAGGACCCACCGCTGCGGTGAGCTCTCCGCGGCAAATGTAGGAGAAAAAGTGACCATCATGGGATGGGTGCAGAAGAACAGGAATAAAGGCGGGCTGGTATTTACGGACGTGCGCGACCGTTCCGGAATTATCCAGGTTGTGTGTGAGGAGGGGAAAACAGACCCCGCGCTTCTTGAGAAAGCGGCGTCCCTGCGCTCCGAATATGCGGTCGCCATAGTGGGAGAGGTGGCAAAGCGTTCCGGCGCGGTCAACGATAAGATCGCGACAGGAGAGATTGAGATCGTTCCGGGTGAACTGCGCATCCTCTCTGAGTCCATGACTCCGCCGTTCCCGATTGAGGAGAACTCGAAGACAAAAGAAGAAGTACGTTTAAAATACCGTTATCTGGACCTGAGAAGACCGGATCTTCAGCGCAATCTAATGATGAAGAGCCAGGTCATGACCCTGACCCGTCAGTTCTTCTCGGAAGAAGGATTTCTTGAGGTGGAGACCCCCATGCTGGGCAAAACGACCCCGGAGGGAGCCAGGGACTACCTGGTGCCCAGCCGTGTGCATCCGGGATGTTTCTATGGACTTCCCCAGTCACCTCAGCTGTATAAGCAGCTGCTGATGTGCTCCGGATTTGACCGCTATATCCAGATCGCCAGATGTTTCCGGGATGAGGATCTGCGCGCGGACCGTCAGCCGGAGTTTACCCAGATCGATATGGAGCTGTCATTCGTGGATGTGGATGACGTGATCGACGTCAATGAGAGATACCTCGCAAAGCTCTTTAAAGAAGTGCTGGATGTAGACGTACAGCTTCCGATCCAGCGCATGACCTGGCAGGAGGCCATGGACCGCTTTGGTTCTGACAAGCCGGATCTGCGCTTTGGAATGGAACTCAATGATGTGACGGAAGTGGTAAAAGGATGCGGCTTCGGCGTGTTCACAGGAGCCATTGAGAATGGCGGAAGCGTGCGCGGCATCAATGCCAAGGGACAGGGCGCGATGCCCAGGAAGAAGATCGACAAGCTGACAGCATTTGTAAAAGATTACGGCGCAAAAGGTCTGGCGTACATCGCGCTTCAGGAGGACGGAAGCGTGAAGTCGTCTTTCGCCAAGTTTATGAGCGAGGAAGAGATGTCCGCGCTGATTAGCGCCATGGGCGGAGAGCCGGGGGATCTGCTTCTCTTCGCGGCGGACAAGAATAAAGTGGTGTGGGATTCTCTCGGAGCGCTTCGTGTAGAGCTGGCGAAAGAGCTGGATCTTTTAGATAAAGACGAGTTCCGTTTTGTGTGGATCACGGAGTTCCCACAGTTTGAGTGGAGCGATGAGCAGGGGCGTTATCTTGCCATGCATCATCCGTTCACAATGCCCATGGAGGAGGATCTGCATCTTCTTGAAAGCGGGGAGCTCGGCAGAATCCGAGCGAAGGCGTACGATATTGTGCTCAATGGAAATGAGATTGGCGGGGGAAGTGTCAGAATCCACCAGAATGAGATTCAGGAGAAGATGTTCGAGGCGCTTGGGTTTACGAAAGAACAGGCGCGCAGCCAGTTCGGGTTCCTGCTTGAGGCATTCAAGTACGGAGTGCCGCCGCACGCGGGGCTGGCCTATGGGCTGGACCGCCTTGTCATGCTCATGGCAAAACAGGACAGCATCCGCGATGTGATCGCGTTCCCGAAGATAAAGGACGCGTCCTGCCTTATGACCGAGGCACCGACTCCGGCGGATCAGAAACAGCTGGAGGAACTGGGGCTGGAGGTCGCGGCAGAGATCGGCGATTGATAAAAGAAAGAAAAATTTGGATTTGCCGCGGAGACTCATAATGGTTGATGGCAAATCGGACGAAAACTTCGGAGCGGACTGTTGAGGACGTATTCTGCGCGGGTATGTGGGTGGCTTCGGCTCCGCTCCACGGAACAAGAAAAATAACGAAATCCGGCAACATGCTAAAAGCAGAAATTGGCAGAGAGCAACTCGGCTCTGCCTCAAACAATCTCTCTGCCAATTTCAACGCATGTTGCCGGATTTCTATTTTTCTATGTTCCATTCCGAAGTCACCTCAGCCACCTACACACCCGCGCAGAAAGGCGTTCGAAAAGGCGCTCCGCTGTTTTCTTGATTTGCTCAAGACGGCAGGAGCCTCCCGGCATATGCAGGATTTCGAAAAGATATGAAAAGGGAGCGTAATTGGAGAAAAGGAGCGGTACTCAGTACTGGGACCAGAAGATGATGAAACTGCATATGTGCATCTGCCCAGCTGTCGGTACAGTTCCGGTTGTCTCCAATAACGCTCCACCTTCGTCTTCTTTCGAAATCCTGCATTTGTCTGCGGGGAGATACTTTCTGGCTGGATGCGCGCAGAAAACAGCATCTATTTCGAGGAACTTTCGTGGAGAGGGGCGGGGCGGAGCAAGCGACTTGGAATGATTTGCTGGAAAGTCTTAAAGGAAGGACGCACGGCGTTAATTGACCAGCGGATGCCTGAGGTGTATGCCGAATCTTCCGCTGGTCAATTGTTTTTAGCCGTGTGTCCTTCCTTTTAGATCT